>NZ_JBNTKC010000002.1:0-581674 GCF_051195175.1 Halarchaeum sp. P4
GAAATCTCCGTCTCCAGAACAAGTCTTGGCATCTGTTGACAGCATAGTATCCGAAGAGGGAGAAAAGTGAATTGGCTCTATCGACCGTTCTGCGCTGGCTAGCGTCCGGCGACCGAGCGGTCCGTCAGGACCCGGTATCTCGCGAGAACTCCGTTCTCGCTGAGTCACATTCGCTCACGACGTTCGCTCGCGTGACGGCCGCCGGTTCACTCGCCGGAGGCGAGGCGCAAGCACCCCCGTGGGGGGTGCGCAGGGCTTTTGGCCGAGCTTTTGCCAGCGACGGCGCGCGGAGCGCGCCGAGCGCAGCAAAAGGTCGTCTAGAGGGTCTCGTCGAGGATCAGGCGGGTCTTCGTCGTAGTGACGTCGTCGAGTTCGCGGGTCTTGGTGATGAGTTCGTTGACACGCGTGGTGTCCTTGGCATCGACGACGACGACGATGTCGAGTTCGCCGGAAACCTGCCAGACGAAGTCGACCTCGGGCCACTCAGCGATTTCGTCGCCGACGGCGTGCGTGTCGACGTCGACGGCGACGTCCACCTCGATCATGGCCTTGACGTTGCCGGTGCTGGTGGAGATGGTGAAGCGCTCGATGACCCCTTCCTCCTGTAGGCGCTCGACGCGGTTCCGGATAGTGCCCTCGCTGACGCCGAGTTCGTCGCCGATTTCGGTGTAGGGCGTCCTGGCGTCCCGTCGCAGGACGTCCAGAATCTGGCGGTCGAGGTCGTCCATATTCACGTCTAGGGAGGGGCGACGAAAGGAGTTACGAAATTCGTAGCGATGCTACGAAAGCAAGCCTTATGTTACGGCCGTTCGTTCGTTTCTCGTAATGTCGGACGCCTACCTCGCCCTCGAAACGGGGGACGTAGTCGAAGCGCGCGCACGCGCCCCGGGAGCCGCCCAGGGCGAACTCGTGTTCACAACCGCGTACACGGGCTACGAGGAGAGTCTCACTGACCCTTCCTACGAAGCGCAGGTACTCACCTTCGCCTACCCGCTCATCGGGAACTACGGCGTCCGAAGCGAACGCTTCGAGTCCGAGCGCGTGCACCCGCACGCCGTCGTCGCCCGCGAGATGACCGACGACGTCGCCGAGTGGCTCGAGTCCGAGGGCGTCCCCGCCGTCGACCACGTCGACACGCGCGACCTCGTGACGGACATCCGCGACCGGGGCGCGATGAAGGTCGGCGTCTCCGCCGGCCCCGACGCCTCTCCGGAGGAGGCGAAAGCCCAACTCGACGACTGCCCGCACATGAGCGACATCACGGACATCGGCGAGCGCGTCAGCGTCGACGAACCCGTCCACTACGAGGGCTCCGGCCCGCGCGTCGCCCTCGTCGACTGTGGCGCGAAGGGCTCCATCATCGACTCGCTCGCCGCGCGCGGCGCGGACATCCACGTCCTTCCCCACGACGTCTCCGCCGAGGACGTCGAGGCCCTCGACCCGGACGTCCTCTTCATCTCCAACGGCCCCGGCGACCCCGCGAACTTCGAGGCCGCCGAAGCGCTCGTCGACCACTTCAAGGGCGAGCTCCCCATCGCCGGCATCTGCCTCGGCCAGCAGGTCGTCGCCCGCGCGTTCGGCGGCACCACGGAGAAGATGGACTTCGGCCATCGGGGCGTCAACCAGCCGGTCCTCGACCACGACTCCGGCCGCGTCGTCATGACGACGCAGAACCACGGCTACACGGTCGGCGAACCCGGCGACCTCACGGTCACGCAGGTGAACGTCAACGACGACACGCCCGAAGGCCTCGACAGCGAGGAGTACGGCGTCCTCACGCGCCAGTACCACCCCGAGGCGAACCCCGGCCCGCACGACACGCTCGACTTCTTCGACGACGTGCTCGAACTCGCCGACTCGAAGACGACGATCACGGCGGACTGACAGCCCTATCGCGTTATTTTCTCGTCGGCGGTGTCGCGGAGTCGTGCGAGCGACCGCTCGCCCAGTACGCCGGTCGTCGTCGCGAGCACGCAGCGCGCGTCGCGCTTGCGGACGGCGCTGGCGATGGAGTCCACGAGGCGGTAGAGTCGCTCCTCCTCGACGTACATCGCGAGGACGCCGAGGTTGTCGACGACCACCCAACCCGCGCCGGGTTCGACGTGTCGGAACGCCTCCGAGAAGCGAATGCTGATACCGGTGAGGTCGCTCGGCGCGACCTGCTTGGTGATCCAGAGCGGGCCCGTGTAGTCAACCGTCGCGCCGGTGATGGGGACGACGCCGACACGGCCGGGCGTCCCGCCGTGCGACGTCACGGTCCGTTCGAGGCGCGCGAGGTCGCCTCGTGTTGTCAACACGAGGAGGTTATCGAAGGCGTCGCGCGGGAGCGATTCGACGACGCGCTCGCCGCTCGGGTGTTCGTAGAGGACGACGCTGCCGGGTTCAAGCGACGCCAGCGGCGACTCGTGCTCAGTGTTCATCCTCGAACCCCCCGACGAACTCCTCCGTCTCGACGTCCACGCCGCTCGCCCGCTCGAAGGTCACGAACTCGCGCGCGAAGCGCCACGTCGCGGCGACGCTCACCACGCCGCTCGCCGCGTAGGCGACGTAGGCGAACACGGCGACCAGCGGGCCAGCGTAGTGAGCGTCCACGAGGAGTTCGGCGACTGACCCGACGGCGAGGAGGACGAGCGCCGCGACGAGCAGGAGGACGCCCCGTCGGTAGAGGACGTTCTGCGAGTAGGCGACCACCGGATAGACGAACAGCAGGCAGACGAGGACGAGCACCACGACTTCGAGCAGCCACACGCTCCCGGGAAGCGCCGTGTGGAAACTCATCGCATCACCCGCCGTCCGGTCATCAGCGTCGCGAAACGCCACCCGGAGAGCGCGATGGCGGCGACGGCGAGTGCCCAGAGGCCGAGCGTTATCGGCCCGCCCTCACGCGACGTCGCCGGGTGGAACCCGATGGCTGTCGACGCCGTCATCGCCGCGAAGACGACGGGAAGCGGTGCGAGCGCGCGACCCCACTCGGTGCCGCGGAAGCCGAGGGCCGCGATGGTCGCGAACGTGCACGCGACGGTGGACGCGACGAGCGTGAGGAGGTTGAGCGCCGCAGTCACGTGCGTCGCCCAGAGTGGGAGTGACATCGTCGTCCCTGCACATCGGGAGGCCGACTACTAAGCGATGTGGCCCGGGTACAGGTTTTTGCCGCCGCCCGTCAAGGGTACACGCGTGAGCGACGACAGCGACACGAGTGGGAATCGCGCCTTCGGGACGGGAAACCACCTGACGTACACGGAGCTCCACGCGACGCTCCTCGGCGTGCTCGTCGGCGCAATCGCCGCCTACGTCGCGTTCCGCGGATTCGACGGCGTCAGCGTCGCACTCGCCGCGGGGTTCGTCGGCCTCGCGCTCGGCGTCGACCTCGGCGGCCGGCTCTCGCACGGCCAGCGGATCCTCCAGCGCGAACCGTGGTACGCCCTCGGCGGGTTCGTCGCCGTCGGCGGCCTCGTCCTCTTCCTCACCACGCCCTGACGAACGACGGACGCGAGGCTCGGCGGCAAGAGAACGGGAGAGAAAAACTAGAGCGCGGTCAGCGCGCGGTCTGCGTGCGACGTGCGAGTCGCGGTTACTCGTCGCGCGCGCCCCACTTCGCGTTCGTGATGGGGCGTGAGCTCACGGACTCGACGTCGAGCGGGTCCTCGCGATGCGAGAGCGCCTCGAGGCTCGCCTTCGCGCTTGCGACCGTCGAGATGTAGGGGAAGTCCTCCTCGACGGCGGTCCGGAGCGCTTCGACGTCGTCGCCGACGTAGAGGTCGATTTCGTCGGTGCGGATGGCCTCCGGGACGTCGTCGAACGCCTCGACGTCGTAGTACTCCTCGAAGCCCTCGAGGTCGAAGTCGACGACGGCGACGCCGTCTTCGGGGAGTTCGTTGCCGGCGGCGGACTGGGCCTTCTCGTAGGCCTTCCCGAAGGAGCGCGCGGTGCCCATGACCTCGCCCGTGGACTTCATCTCGGGACCGAGACGCGGGTCGGCACCCTCGAGGCGGTCGAACGGCAGGACGACCTCCTTCACGCTGTACTCCTCGGGGATGCCCTCCTCGACGCCAAGGTCGGCGATGGACTGGCCGGTCATGACCTTCGCCGCGAGCTTCGCGATGGGGACGCCCGTCGCCTTCGAGACGAACGGGACGGTCCGCGAGGAGCGCGGGTTCGCCTCCAGCACGTAGACCTCGCCGTCCTTCACGGCGAGCTGGACGTTCAGGAGGCCGACGGTTTCGAGGGCGCGCGCGATGTCCTCAACGACGTCCCGAACGCGGCCGAGCGTCTCCTCATCGAGGCTGCGCGGCGGGATGACGCACGCGGAGTCACCGGAGTGGACGCCGGCGGCCTCGACGTGCTCCATCACGCCGCCGATGAGGACGTCCTCGCCGTCAGCGACGGCGTCAACGTCGAGTTCCACCGCGTCGGCGAGGAACTCGTCGACGAGGATGGGCTTGTCGGGGGCGACGCGAACGGCCTCCTCGATGTACTCCTTCAGTTCGTCGTCGTCATGGACGACTTCCATTGCGCGCCCGCCGAGGACGTAGGACGGCCGGACGAGCACCGGGTAGCCGATGTCGTGGGCGAGTTCGAGGGCTTCCGCCTCGCTCGTCGCCGTGCCGCCCGACGGCTGGCTGATACCGAGGTCGTCCATCAGGACGTTGAAGCGGTCGCGGTCCTCCGCGAGGTCCATCGCCTCGACGCTCGTGCCGAGGATGTCCGCGTCGAGGCCGCGACGGTCGATTTCGGCCTCGAGTTCGTCCGCGACGTTCACGGACGTCTGGCCGCCGAACTGGACCATCACGCCGTCGGCGCCCGTCGCCTCGACGACGTCGGCGACCTCCTCGGCCGTGATGGGCTCGAAGAAGAGGCCGTCGGACGTGTCGTAGTCCGTGGAGACGGTTTCGGGGTTGTTGTTGACGACGTGGGCCTCGACGCCCTCCTCGCGGAGCGCGCGCACGGCGTGGACGGAGCAGTAGTCGAACTCGACGCCCTGCCCGATGCGGATGGGGCCGCCGCCGACGACGACGACGGAGTCGGTGTCGTGATCAACACGGAGTTCGCCGCCCGCGGCCTCACCCTCGAAGGGGCCGCTGAACCACTCGGGCTTGCGCGAGGAGTAGTAGTACGGCGTCTGCGCCTCGAACTCGCCCGCGCAGGTGTCGACCTGCTTGTAGGTGCGGCCGGGGACGTCTGCCTCGACGTCGTCGATGGTGACGCCCGCGCCGTCGGGGCGCGCGGTCGGTTCGTCCTCCTCGGGGCCGTGGTCGACGTCCGCCGGTAGCCACGACTCGTGGGTGTCCGCGAACTCGCCGCCGGCGAGCGCCGTGATTTCGTGGTTCGTGAAGCCCTCGATGGCGGCGTCCGTGAACTCGCCGTGCTTCGCGCCGTCGGCGGCCTCGGCGACCCGCGCGAAGCGCTCGACGTACCACTCCTCGATGCCGGTCAGCTCGACGATTTCCTCGACGGAGTAGCCCCGGTCGAAGGCCTCGAAGAGGCCGTAGGGGCGGTCGGGACTCGGGCGCTCGAGGTAGGTCTCCTCGAGTTCGGCGTCGCTGAGACTCGCCCAGTCGACGTCGGGTTCGTACTCGCTGGAGCGAAGCGCCTTCAGGAGCGACTCCTCGAAGGTGCGGCCGATGGCCATCGCCTCGCCCGTCGACTTCATCGCGGTGCCGAGCGTGAAGTCGACGTCGTCGAACTTGTCCTTGGGCCAGCGCGGCACCTTCGTGACGACGTAGTCGATGGCGGGCTCGAAGGCCGCCGTCGTCTCGCCCGTAATCTCGTTCGTAATCTCGTGGAGGCGCTTGCCGAGCGCGACCTTCGCGGTGACGCGCGCGATGGGGTAGCCGGTCGCCTTGGAGGCGAGCGCGGAGGAGCGGGAGACGCGCGGGTTCACCTCGACGACGCGGTATTCGCCGCCGGGCGTGCCGTCGTCGTGCCACGCGAACTGGATGTTACACCCGCCCTCGATGCCGAGGTCGCGGATGACTTCGAGCGCGGCGTCGCGCATCTCCTGATGGCCCTCGTCCGGGATGACCTGCGAGGGCGTGACGACCGTGGACTCCCCGGTGTGGATGCCCATCGGGTCGATGTTCTCCATGTTGCAGATGATGACCGTGGAGTCGCCGGCGTCGCGCATGACCTCGTACTCAAGTTCGACCCACCCGGAGATGGACTCGGTGATGAGGACCTCGCTGTTGCGCGAGAGGCGCAGGCCCTTGCGGACGCGGGACTTCAACTCGTCCATCTCCTCGACGACGCCGGAGCCCGACCCCCCGAGCGTGTAGGTCGTCCGGGAGATGACGGGGAGGCCGCCGACCTCGTCGACGGCGTCCTCGACGCGCTCGGCGATGTCGTCGTCGTTGAGCGTCTGGACGGATTCGCCCTCGTCGAGCGAGATGGTGGTCGAGCGCGGCACCGGCTGGCCGAGGTTCTCCATGCGCTGGCGGAAGAGGTCGCGGTCCTCGGTGGCGTAAATCGTATCGAGGGGCGTTCCCATGATTTCGACGTCGTACTCGTCGAGGACGCCTTCCTCGGCGAGTTCCGCGGTGACGTTCAGGCCGGTCTGCCCGCCGAGACCGGCGATGACGCCGTCGGGCTCTTCCTTCGCGATGACCTCCGCGATGGCTTCGGTGGTGATTGGTTCGATGTAGACCTCGTCCGCCATCTCGGGGTCCGTCATGATGGTGGCGGGGTTGGAGTTGACGAGGACGACTCGGGCACCCTCCTCTTGGAGGGCGCGACACGCCTGCGCGCCGGAGTAGTCGAACTCTGCCGCCTGGCCGATCTGTATCGGGCCGCTCCCGATGAGGAGGACGGTCCGGTCGTCACTCATGTGTACATCAGTGGAATGCGTACATCGTAATAAACGAAACGAAAGAGTGCAAATCTCGTAGTCGGATTACGAAAATCGTAACACACCGGCGAGCGGTCAGTTCGTCGCCGCTGGCGGGCGGACGGCGAGTGCGGCGACGCCGGCGACCACCGCGAGCGCGCCGCCGAGGAGGAACGTCCGGTCCCAGCCGAGCGACGAGACGAGCAGGCCCGTCACCGTCCCGCCGAGGACGCCGCCCCACATCTTCCCCGAGTAGAGCAGCGCGTAGTTCGCCGAGGAGTGCTTCGCGCCGTAGTAGTCCGCGACCAGCGTCGGGAACAGCGTGTACTTCGGGCTCCAGAAGAACGTCGCGACGACGACGGCCGCGACGAACACCGCCGGCATTCCCTGCACCCCGAAGTAGACGACGGCGAAGAGGCCGAGACCACAGAGGAGGAAGGACCCCGTCATCGTCCGCAGCGGGTCGAAGCGGTCCGCGGCCTCCCCGAGGACGAGCCGGCCCACCGCGCTCGACAGCGGGAGGAGCGTCGCCGCGAGCGTCGCGACGACCGGCGCGAGGTCGTGGTAGACGGCGTAGTCGACGACCTTCTCCGTCAACATCAGCCCCGACCCGGAGACGGCGACGAACATCGCGTACAGCAGCCAGAACTGCCACGTCCGCAGCATCTCGCGCCACGTGTACTGCTTCGGGCCGCCGGACGCCGACGAATCGCCGTCATCGTCCGTCTCCGCGTCGCCCCCGTCGCCGTCCGTCGTCCCCGCTCGCTCGCGGAACCAGCGCTCCGGCGGGTCGCGGATGACGACCGCGCCGGCGAGCACGACGAGGAAGATGAGTATCCCGATGTTCCGCAGGACGGCGACGTAGGTGTCGCCGGCGAGCGCCGAGCCGGTGTTCGCCCGAACGTACGGCACGAGCGCCGCCGGCCCCGCCGCGAACGCCATCGTCCCGATGCCGGCGGTGAGGCCGCGTCGGTCCGGGAACCATTTCAGTGCCGTGTTCACCGCGACGGTGTAGACGATGCCGACGCCGAACGCGCCCAGCGAGTAGGCGAGATAAACCTGCCACACAGTAGTCGCGTACGCGAGCGCGACGTAGCCGCCGCCCGCGAGCACCGCCGCGAGTACGCAGAGGCCGCGCGCGCCGTGGCGGTCGCGCCACCACCCCACCGGGAACTGTGAGCCAGCCTGCACGACGACGAACAGCGTGAACACCGTCGAGAGCGCCGCCGCCTCGATGCCGAGGTGGCGCGCCACCGGCGAGCGGAGACTCGACCAGACGTACTGGTAGGGGCCGACGACGGCCATCATTCCCGCCGCCGCGACGACGAGCCACCACCGCGAGAACCCGAGGACCTCCTTCGCGCGCGCGTCGTACCCCGCGTCGGCGTCGCCACTCATTCGTCCGATGGTAGATTCGCGCGCGGAAAAGGATGTCCGAGGCGGTAACTCCCGCGCTGCCTCAGACCGGCGTGTCGTACTCGTCGCCACTCGCGGCGTCGCCGTCACCGGAACGCGGCGCGTTCCGGTTTCGGGCGAGAATTCCGTTCACTCCACCACTCGTCGTTTCGTGGGCCCTCCCTATCGTTCAGCCCCACGTTCCCAGTCTCGCTCCTCGCGGTAGGTGTCGACGAACGCCTCGACGTCGAAGTCGAGCATCTGCTCCTCGAAGGCGCCCTGCGCGCCGTCGTCGCGCGTGTGACTCACCGCGTGCTCCATCAGCTCGACGACGAGTTCGACGACGTGCTCGTGGAGCGTCCGGGCGTCGAAGCTCGTCACCCAGAGGAGCGCGTAGCCGACGGTGCCGTCCTCGCCCGCGTCCACGGCGACCACCTCGTCGGGGAACTCCTCCATGACGCTCCCCATCAGGTGTGGCGTGCCGAACTCCTCGAAGGCGTCGTCGTCGCTCGGCGACACGCTCGCGCGCAATACCTCGACGACGTCCTCCGGGACGAACCGGGAGGGCGGGTGCATGTCCATCACGACGGCGTGGCGCTCGCCACACGCACACTCGTACTCGCGCATCCCGAGGTCGAACTCGCCACGGTGGAGCGTCTCACCGCAGGGGAGCGTGACCGTGCCGTCGTCGGGTGCGTTCGACTCGTCGTCGTTCCCACCGGCGTCGGGGACGCGCGGGCCGGCCATCGTCAGGGCCAGTCGTCGCGCTCCGGTTCGCGGGCCTCCATCGGGTCCTCGGCGTCCTCACCGAGTTCCCAGCCCGCGGCCTCCGCCGCGTCCTCGACTGCGAGGTACTCCCAGCCGGTCTCGCCGGCGAGCTCCTCGTCCTCCTCGCTGTCGCCGACGAGGACATGGCGCTCCGTGTCGAACTGCTCCTTCACGTTCTGGAGGCTCTCGCGCTTGCTCTTCGGGCCGGAGAAGAAGTCCTGCCGGATGCGGCGCTTGCGCGTGAAGTTCGTCACGACGTAGGTCGGTTCGTCGCTCACGACGCCGACGTACTCCGTCCACTGTCGGGCGTCCGCGAACGCCGTCCCGGGCTTCGCGAGTCGCTTGAGCGCGGACAACTCGAAGGCGAGCGTCATGTCCGTGCTCCCGCCGCTCATGCTCATACCTACAGGTGGGCCGTTCGCGTGGAAAACGGCTTCGGTCGGGGCGACACGAAGCCACAACGCCTTACGTGTCGCCCGATGCACTCAGCGTATGGAGTGGCCGCTGCTGTTCGTGACCGCCGCCACCGGCTCCGTCCTGATGGTGGCGTTCGCCGCCTACATCTGGGTCGACGACTCCTTCGACGCCCGCGAGCGCGCGACGAGCACGCTGTTCACGCTCGCGATGCTCTCCTTCTGCGTCGCGAGCGCCAGCGGCGACCCCGTCCTCGGGCTCGAACTTCCCGAGTGGACACGAACTGGCGGGCTCGTCCTCGAACTCCTCTTTGTCGCACTCGGCGTCGCCGTCAACTACCTCACCCGGAGCGACGGTGACGAAGAAACCGCTACTTAGTTTTCCACGCGCACGCGGTAGTAGCCGGTGTACTTCACGACGTCCCCGTCCTGGAGCGTGCTCGGCCGGCCGCGTCGCTCCTCGAGGGCCGCGTGGAACCCGTCGCGTCGCCGGCGTCGAGTTCGTCGTAGTCACGAACGCGGGCGTCCGCACCCACGTCGCTGACTGGTTCGGCAACGAGTGTCGTACGCATAGGTGTCCAGCCTATGGGACCCGCCAACAAAAAGGGGTGTTCAGGAGCGAAAAGCGGCGTGAAGCCGAAGTACCGGCGATTTCCGCCGTTCTCTCGGACGTTTAGAGGTCAACGTCGAGCTCGTCGAGCTCGAAGTTCTCCTGCAGGAGGACGTCGGACTGGTCGGCGACCTCCGCCTCACCGCGGATGAGCTGCTTGTACTTCGACTGCGGCGCGAGGTTGCCGATGAGGACGCCGCCGATGAGCTTGCCGTCCTCGAAGGCGAGGCGGCGCCACTCGGTCTCGGAGTAGCGGCGCTCGACGTGCTCGTCGCCGTCGGTCGGGAACCCGAAGGAGAGGAACGGGAAGTCGAAGTGGGTGATGGAGTAGGAGGACACCCAGCGGAACTCGTCGACTTCCTCCTCGACGTCGTCGGCGACCATCGCGTGGCCCGCGACCGAGCCCTGCTGTTTCGCGGAGCCCCACGAACCGTTCTGCGCGCGCGTGTCCCGGATGGTGTCGTAGAAGCGGGTGATGTCGCCGGCGGCGAAGACGTCCTCGACGTTCGTGCGCATGTACTCGTCGACGACGATGCCGTCGTCCATCTCGACGCCGGTGTCCTGGAGGAACTCGACGTTGAAGTTCAGGCCGATGGCGACGCCGACGAAGTCGGACTCGTAGCGCTCGCCGTCCCCGCCGATGGTGGCGACGACGTTCCCGTCGTCGTCCGTCTCGAAGCGCGACGCGCCGGACTCGAAGACGGGTTCGACGCCCTTCTCGGCGAGGGCGTCGTGGATGATTTCGGCGCCGTCCTCGCTGAGGGCGTAGCGCCACCAGCGGTTCCCGCGCATCAGGTATTTCGCCTCGATGCCCTGCGCGGCGCAGATGGCGGCGAGGTCGATGCCGAGCAGCCCCGCGCCGACGATGGCGCCGGTGTCGGCGTCCTCGGCGTCCTCGCGGATACGACGGGCGTCCTCGAACGTCCAGAAGTGGTGGATGCCGTCCGCGTCGGAGTTCTCGACGGGCAGCTGGGTCGGCGTCCCGCCGGTCGCGACGAGGAGCTTGTCGTACTCGAGGTCCTCGCCGTCGTGCGTGTGGACGACGTGTGCGTCCGTGTCGACGCCCGTGACGAGCGTGTTGAGTCGGAGGTCGATGTCGCGCTCCTCGTACCACGACTCGTCGTGGATGGAAATCGGCGCTTCGGGGAGCTTCCCCTTCGCGAACTCCTTGATCAGGATGCGGTTGTACAGGGCTTCGCCCTCGTCTGTGACGACGGTGACGTCGGCCTCAGGGGCGCGCTCGCGGAGTGTCTCCGCTGCGGAACTGCCCGCGACCCCGTCGCCGATTATCACGAACGACTCGCTCATACTGGCACTGTGCGTTCCGGGTTAAAGTGGATTGCTATCCGTCCACGCTCCCGGCACGCGTTACCGGAGTGTGGCACAAATCCCCCGACACGAGTAGGTCTTTGTATCTCGCAGCCGAATCAGCACACATGAAACTGCGCCAGAACGTCCGGCACTTCGCCAGCAAGAAGGCGCTGGAACTTCCGGTCGTCGGCGACGTCGTTCACGACAAGCTCGTCGACCTCCACGTCTCTATCTTCGCGGGGTGGGCGGACCCCGACCACCGCGAGGAACGCGAACCCCATCTGGAGGCGTTCTTCGACGCCGCCATCGAGATGTACCTCGTCGCCCTCCAGGAGGGATTCGATGAGGCGACGGCGCGCGAGATGACGCACATCGTCGGCACCTTCGACTTCCACAACCACGGCTGGGCGGAGATGATGGAGTTCCCGCCCGAGGAAGTCGCGGCCCACTACGAACGCCACCGTGAGTTCTTCGAGCGCCACGGTATCACGTCCGACGACCCGCTCGGCGAGTTCGCGCCGGAAGGCGGCCTGCCGGAAGCACCCGAAACGCCCGAGCGCCTGGAGACGAGCGACTTCCCGCACGCCGAGGGCGGATTCGCCGACGACGTCTACGTCGAGGACGAGGGCGGCGAGACGAAACGCGGCGGCGACGAGGAACCCGACAACGTGAGCGTTCGCGACGCACCCGGCGCGCCCTGATTAGTCGAGCGCGTCCCGGAGCGCCCGTTTGCCGCCGGTGACGAGCGGCGTCCCGTGGCCCATACAGGCCACGTCGAACGCGCGTCCGTCACGAACGAGGTAGTCGATGCTCTCACGGACGTCGTCGGTGTCGTAGCTCAACGCCCACGGCGACGGTTCGAGTCGCCCGTCAGTCTCGCGGACGAGGTCGCCGAGGAACGCGATACCCCTGTCCCGGGAGACGTAGGCGACGTGACCGGGCGTGTGCCCGGGCGTCGCGTACGCCGTGAAACTCCCGATTTCGTCGCCGTCAGCGACGTACTCGACGTCAGCGAGCGTCGGCGCGAACAGGCCGGTGACGCGCTGGAAGAGACCCTTCCGATTGGCAAGCGGTGGCGTGCGCCGGCCGGTCAAGAAGTCGGCGTCCCGCGCGCCCGCGTAGACGGGCGCGTCGAGGTCAAGCCAACCGAGGCCGCCGACGTGGTCGAGGTCGTAGTGCGTCAGGAGGATGCGGTCGACGTCCGCCAGCGCGTAGCCCGCTTCCGCGACGCCCGCACGAACGTCGTCGGCGTGCCACGGCAGTCCCGCGTCGACCAGCACGAGGTCGTTGCCGTCCTCCACGAGGTAGGCGTTCGTCCCGCCGAGGTCGAGCCACCAGCAGCCCGCGACCAGTTCCTCGACCATCTCAGTGTTTTTCCGCGATGCGGTCCGCGACCTCGTAGCCCGCGACGATGCCGCCGTTCAGCGAGCGCTCGGGATACTGGGCCTCGCTCGCCATCCCCGCGTAGTAGACGCCCTCCGCGACGTCCTCGCCGAGGTCGTAGGGCACCACCATGTCGAGGTACCCCCGCTCGTAGATGGGCGCGGTTCGGGGGTTGCGCGCGGTCTTCACCCAGTTCACCTGCGAGCGGTCGAAGTCGGGGAAGAGGTCCGCGATGCCGTCCAGCCACGTCTCCGCGACCTCGTCGTCGTCCATCTGCCAGACGGGGTCCTCGGGGCTCTGGATGTACTTCGGGACGTAGAGGAGGTGCTCGCCGCCGTAGTTCGACTGGTGGATGAAGTTCGTGTGCTCGATGAGCGCGCCGAAGGGCGCGTCGTCCGCGACGTTCAGCCAGTAGGTGTCGGTCAGCGACTCCTCCATCGAGACCACCGAGCAGACCGTCCCCTGGAACTCGATGTCACACTCGTAGCCCGTGAGTTCCTCGAGGACGTTCGGCATCGTCGCGACGACGACGGCATCGACGTCGTGGGTCTCCACCTCGCCGCTCGCGTCCTCGGTGGTGAGCGTCTCGACGCCGTCCTCGGTGTAGCCGACGTTCGTCACGCGCGTGTTCGTCTCCACAGTGTCGCTCCCGACGTCGGCGAGGAGTTCGTCGAGCAACCGGCCGAACCCACCTCGCAGGTAGCCGAGGGGCTCGCCCTTCAGGAGGTCGCGCTCCCCGCGGAACTTGATGCGCCCGAGGAGCCACGCCGCCGAGACGTCCTCCGCGCGCTCGCCGAACTTCGCCTCGAGGAGCGGCTCGAAGAACGTCTCGTAGACGTTCTCGGTGGTGTGCTCGACGCAGAACTCCTTGACGGGGACGTCCTCGTAGTCCCGCAAGTCCTCGTAGGAGTCGAACTTCGGAATCCCGCCCCGGACGTCGATGTCGAGGACGAGCATCCCCAGCCGGAAGGTGTCGTAGAGGCTCCAGTAGGGGAAGGCGAGAATCTCCCACGGCTTGTCCATCGGGTGGACCGTCCCGTCGATGTAGTAGGCGTTCTTGCCGATGGGCCACTCCAGGTCGTCCTTGAGACCGAGCTCCTCGATGAGCTCGACGATGGTCTCCTCGGAGCCCGAGAGGTGGTGATAGAACTTCTCGAGCCTGTCCCCGGCCGTCTCGTACGTCGCCGCCAACCCGCCGACCGAGTCGGACGCCTCGAACACCGTGACCTCGTGACCGGCGCGCTGGAGTCGCCGGGCCGCCGCCAGCCCCGCGATACCGCCGCCGACGATACCTATCATGGCCGAGAGTGCGTCCCCAGTCCCGGTTAGCGTTACGGTCGGTGGCGTTCGGGTCGACGCCGCGTGTTCGCTACTCTTTTCCCCCACGGTACGGTACGAGCGCGCATGCTTACGGTCCGTGCCCCCGCGACGAGCGCGAACCTCGGAAGCGGGTTCGACGTGTTCGGCGTCGCGCTCGACCGGCCCGCCGACGTCGTCAGCGTCGAACGGGCCGACGAGACCAGTATCGAGGTCTCGGGCGCCGGCGCGCAGTACATCCCCGAGGACCCCCGGAAGAACACCGCGGGGGTCGTCGCCGAGGAGCTCGACGCGCCCGCGCGCATCGTCATCGACAAGGGCGTGCGTCCGTCCTCGGGGCTCGGCTCCAGCGCGGCGTCCGCCGCCGCCACCGCCGTCGCGCTCGACGCGCTCTACGAACGTGACCTCAGCGGCGAGGAGCTCGTCCGCGTCGCCGCCGAGGGCGAGGCCGCCGTCTCGGGCGAGGCGCACGCTGACAACGTCGCGCCCTCGATTCTCGGCGGCTTCACGGTCGTTCGGGACGATGGGGTCGTCAGCATCGACGCTGACGTTCCACTCGTCGCCTGCCTCCCTGACATCGCCGTCTCGACGCGCGACGCGCGCGGTGTCGTCCCCGACTCCGCGAGCATGGACGACATCGTCCACACCGTCGGGAGCGCCGCGACTTTGACGGCAGGAATGCAGCGCGACGACCCGACGCTCGTCGGACGCGGGATGGACGAGCGCGTCGTCACGCCCGCACGCGCGGAGCTCATCGACGGCTACGACGACGTCTGCGCGGCCGCGAAGGACGCGGGCGCGACGGGCGTGACAGTCAGCGGCGCCGGCCCGGCGATTATCGCCGCTTGCTATCCCGCCCGTCAGCGCGCCGTCGCGTCCGCGATGGTCGACGCCTTCGAGGACGCCGGCGTGGACGCGCGCGCGTACCGCTCCTCGGTCGGGAGCGGTGCGGAAATCCTCTGACGCGTCGGCCGTCAGTCACTCACCGTCCTGTTTCGACCTCCGCCAGCGGCACCGCTGGATGGCGCTCGAAAGCGGGAGAATGAAACGGCCTTAGAGCCGGTCGATGATGTCGCTCGTCACGTCCTCGGTGCCGGCGTCGCCGCCGAGGTCCGGCGTGCGCGGGCCGTGTGCGAGGCCGTCCTCGACGGCGTCGCGCACCGCGTCACCTTCGTCCTCGTAGCCGAGGTAGTCGAGGAGCATCGCCGCGGAGAGGACGGTCGCACAGGGGTTCGCGACGCCCTGCCCGGCGATGTCCGGCGCGGTACCGTGGACAGGCTCGAAGAGCGCGCGCTCCTCGCCGATGTTCGCCGACGGCAGGAGGCCGAGGCCACCCACGAGGCCGGCGGCGAGGTCCGAGAGCACGTCGCCCGCGAGGTTCGGGCAGACGATGACGTCGTACTCCTCGGGGCGCAGACAGAGATGCATCGCGATGGCGTCCATCAGCGCGGTCTCCGTCTCCACGCCGTGCTCCTCTGCGACGTCGACGACCGTGTCGCGGAAGAGGCCGTCCGTCTCGCGCATCACGTTCGCCTTGTGCGCGACGGTGAAGCCCTCGGGGGCGTAGTCGACGGCGTACTCGGCGAGGCGCTCGCTGGCCTCCTTCGAGACGACGCGGGTCAGCGTCGCGACGTCGTCGGTGAGTCGGGCCTCGTGGCCCGCGTAGACGCCCTCCGTGTTCTCGCGGAGGAAGACGATGTCCGTCTCGGGCTTGACGGCGTCGACGCCGGGGTAGGTCCGGGCGGGCCGGACGTTCACGAAGGAGTCGACGGCGTCCCGGAGTGGCAGGATGACGTCCGCCGCGGTCTCGCCCGCCGCGCCGAAGAGCGTCGCGTCCGCGTCCTCGACGAGTTCGCGCGTCTCCGCGGGGAGCGGGTCGTCGCCCGATTCGGCGACGTGGTCGCCCGCCTCGGCCTCGACGAACTCGAAGTCGACGCCGGTCGCCTCCAGCACGTCGACGGCCGCCGGGACGACCTCCTGGCCGATGCCGTCGCCGGGGATGACGACGATTTCCTCAGTCATCGGCCTGGGTCTGGGGGAGCGATTCGGACTCGATGTACGGGAGGGACTCCGCGACCTGCCGAGTCGCGTCGGCGTTGGCCTCCATCAGCGCCGTCGTGTCCCAGACGCCCTCCACGAGGGCTTTGTGCTGGGCCTTGTCGACGTTCACGCTCAGCTCGGTGTCGTCGTACTCGACGACCTCGCGCACGACGTCGACGTGGAGTTCCTCGTCGGGGTGGTCGTCCACCCACTGCTGGAGTGCGTTGATGGACTCGTGGTCGGCGGTCAGCGTCGGGATGCCGAGCGCGAGGCAGTTGCCGGCGAAAATCTCGGCGAACGACTCGCCGATGATGGCGTCGATGCCCCAGCGCATCAGCGCCTGCGGGGCGTGCTCGCGCGAGGAGCCACAGCCGAAGTTCGAGTTCACCACGAGGACGTTCGCGTCCTGGAAGCGCTCCTCGTTGAAGGGGTGGTCCTTCTGGTTGTCCTCGTCGTCGAAGCGCTGGTCGAAGAACGCGTACTCGCCGAGGCCGTCGAAGGTGACGACCTTCATGAAGCGCGCGGGGATGATCTGGTCGGTGTCGATGTCGTTCCCGCGCACGGGAATACCGGTCCCGGTCACTTCCTCAACGGTGTCGGCAGGTCCGTCTTCCAAGTCACTCATGCGAGGCTCACCTCCTTCAGGTCGCGCACGTCAGTCACTTCCCCGGTGACGGCGGCGGCGGCGACCATCCGCGGGTTCATCAGGACGGTGCGGCCGTCCTTCGAGCCCTGCCGGCCGATGAAGTTCCGGTTCGAGGAGGACGCACACGCCTCGTCGCCCTCCAGCTGGTCGTCGTTCATCCCAAGACACATCGAACAGCCGGCGTCGCGCCAGTCGAAGCCGGCCTCCGTGAATATCTCGTCGAGGCCCTCTTCCTCCGCGGCGGCCTTCACGCGCTGGCTGCCGGGGACGACGAACGCGCGCACGTCGTCGGCGACCTCGCGGCCCTCGACGATCCTCGCGGCGGCGCGCAGGTCGGGCAGGCGGGCGTTCGTACAGGAGCCGAGGAAGGCGACGTCGATGTCGTAGCCCTCCATCGTCTCGCCAGGTTCGACGCGCATGTGCTCCTGTGCGCGTCGCGCGACGTCCGCGTCCCCGGACTCCATCTCCTCGGGATCCGGAATCGGGTCGGTGATGCCGATGCCCTGACCGGGCGTGGTACCCCACGTGACGACCGGTTCGAGCTCGGAGGCGTCGATGGTGACGACATCGTCGTACTCCGCGTCCTCGTCGGTCTTGATGGACTCCCAGTACTCCTTGTGGCGCTCGAACTTCTCGGGGTCGTCCGCGTACTCGTCGGTCTCCGCGAGCCACTCGTAGGTGGTCTCGTCGGGGTTGACGTAGCCGGCGCGAGCACCGCCCTCAATGGACATGTTGCAGATGCTCATCCGGCCCTCCATCCCGAGGTCCTCGATGGCCTCGCCGCCGTACTCGTAGACGTAGCCGACGCCGCCGTCGGTGCCGAGCCGGCGGATGATCTCGAGGATGATGTCCTTCGCCTCGACGCCGGGGCCGAGTTCGCCCTCGACCTCGATGCGCCGGACCTTCTGCTTCTCCATCGCGATACACTGCGTCGCGAGGACGTCGCGAATCTGCGAGGTGCCGATACCGAACGCGATGGCGCCGAACGCGCCGTGCGTCGAGGTGTGGCTGTCGCCACAGACGATCGTCTTGCCGGGGGTCGTGAGGCCCTGCTCCGGTCCGATGACGTGGACAATCCCCTGGTCGCCCGTCGTCGGGTCGGAGAACTCGATGCCGGCCTCCCGGACGTTGTCCTCGAGTTCCTCCATCATCCGCTCCGCGGCGTCATTCTTGAACGGCCGCGAGCGGTCGTCCGTCGGGACGATGTGGTCGACGGTGGCGTGCGTCAGCTCGGGATAGGCGACGTCGATGTCGCGCTCGCGCAGCATCCCGAAGGCCTGCGGGCTCGTCACCTCGTGGATGAGGTGGAGGCCGACGAACAGCTGGGTCTGCCCCGTCGGGAGTGTCGTGACCGTGTGTTCGTCCCAGACCTTGTCGTAGAGCGTGCCCTCGCTCATACCTGCACCTCCGTGGTGGCGGTCGTCGTCGCCTCAGTCATCTGCGGACACCTCGGCGACTTCCTCGTCTTCGGTCTCCTCCTCTTCGGCCCACGCAAAGAGCTCGCGGAGGCGCTCGCCGACCTCCTCGATGTCGTGGTTCTCCTCGCGGGCGCGGAGCTGCTTGTACTTCGGCCGGTTCGCCTGGTTCTCGGTGATCCACTCCTGGGCGAACTCGCCGTTCTGGACCTTCTCGAGGACCTCCTCCATGTTCTCACGCGCCTGGTCGTCGACGACGACGGGGCCCTGCGTCAGCCCGCCGTATTCGGCGGTGTCGGAGACGGAGTCCCACATCTCGGTGAGCCCACCCTCGTACATCAGGTCGACGATGAGCTTCAGCTCGTTCAGGACCTCGAAGTAGGCCATCTCGGGGCTGTATCCCGCATCGACCAGCACCTCGTAGCCCTGCTTGACGAGGGCGGTGGCGCCGCCACAGAGGACGGCCTGCTCGCCGAAGAGGTCGGTCTCCGTCTCCTCCTTGAACGTCGTCTCGATGACGCCGGCGCGCGCACAGCCGATGGCGCTCGCGTACGCGAGGGCTTCCTGTTTCGCCTCGCCCGTCTCGTCCTGGTAGACGGCGACGAGACCGGGCGTGCCCTCGCCGGCCTCGTAGTTGCGGCGGACGAGGTGACCGGGGGACTTCGGGGCGACCATCGTCACGTCGATGCCGTCCTTCGGCTCGATCTGGCCGTAGTGGATGTTGAAGCCGTGTGCGAACTGGAGCGTGTCGCCCGCCTCAAGTTCGTCCTCGATGGCGGCGTAGACGTCCGGCTGAACGGTGTCCGGGACGAGGATGCTCACGACGTCCGCCTCGGCGGCGGCGTCGACCGGCGTCTCGACGCGCAGGCCGTCCTGCTTCGCCGCCTTCCGGGAGGCCGAGCCCTCGCGGAGGCCGACGACGACGTCGACGCCGGACTCGTGGAGGTTCTGCGCGTGGGCGTGGCCCTGACTCCCGTAGCCGAGGACGGCGACGGTCTTGTCCGCGATGAACTCCGCGTTCGTATCTTCTTCGTGATACACTGGCTGGGTGAACTCTGATTCGTCACTCATTGGTTGTGTTGTCGTCTTGTCCGGTGAATTCGGTGCCGCCGGCGAGCGCGGCCGTACCCGTGCGGGCGACTTCGCGCACGCCGAACCGTTCGAACGCCTCGATGGCGGCGTCGATCTGTGCTTCGGTTCCGGTCAGCTCGACCGTCACGACCTCCGGGCCGGCCTCGACGGCCTCGCCGCCGTACATCTCGGCGACGGCCGCGACGCCTGCGGGGTCGTCGTCGCCCACCTTGATGAGCGCGAGCTCGCGCTCGGTCGCGTCGTCGAGTTCGCGGACCGCGTGGACGGGGACGAGCTTCCGGAGCTGGCGCTTGACCTGCTCGACGCCGGGGTCGGTCTCCTCAACGACGATGGTCATGCGCGCGAGCCCGTCGTTGGCCGTCGGGCCGACGGTCAGGCTCTCGATGTTGAACTGCCGGCGGGCGAACAACCCGGAGACCTCCGCGAGGACGCCGGGCTTGTGGTCGACGAGTGCCGACAGCACTTCGCGGCGAACCTCGGGTTCGGCCTCCGCCTCGGGGTTGATGCGGATGCCCTGCTTGTTCCGGCGCCCCGTCGGGTGTGGGCGCTCCTCGGGGCCAGGGCCGGGGAGTTCGCCGGTCATCGTCCGACACCTCCGGTAGTCGCGTCCGTCTGTGGCGTGGTCATAAGTGTTCCTCCTGCAGCGCGAAGAGTCCGTTCGCACCGCCGCTCGGGACCATCGGGTAGACGTCCTCGCGGGGGTCGATCTGGCAGTCGATGACGCTCGGGCCGTCGTAGTCGCGGGCCTCCTGGATGGTGTCCGCGACGTCGTCGTAGTCGGTCAGCGTGAGGCCCTGGGCGCCGAACGCCTCGGCGAGCGTCGCGAAGTCGGGGCCCCACGGGTACTCGGAGGCCATCCGGCGACCCTCGAAGAAGGCGTCCTGCCACTGCCGGACCATGCCGACCGCCTCGTTGTTCAGGATACAGACCGTGATGTCGAGGTCCTCGCGGACCGCGACGGAGAGTTCCTGTGCGGTCATCAGGAAGGAGCCGTCGCCGTCGAAGCAGACGACTTCCTGGTCGGGGGCGGCGACCTTCGCGCCGATGGCGGCGGGGAGGCCGTACCCCATCGTCCCGAGGCCGTGGCTCGAAATCCACGTCCGGGGCTCGGTGAACTCCCAGTACTGGACGGCCCACATCTGGTGCTGGCCGACGCCCGTCGTGACGATGGTGTCGTCCGGCGTCGCCTCGCTGAACGCCTCGACGACGAACTGCGGCTTGAGCGGTTCGTCGTCGGGGGCGTTATAGTCCAGCGGGTACTCCTCCTTCCAGTGCAGACAGCGGTCGCGCCACCCCTCGGCGTCCGGCGAACGCGGGAGCGCCGAGTCGAGCTGGCGCAACACCGTGCTCGCGTCGCCGACGAGCGGGTAGTCCGCGTGGACGTTCTTCGAGATTTCCGAGGGGTCGATGTCGACGTGCGCGATTTCGGCTTCCGGCGCGAACGTGTCGATGCCGCCAGTGAGACGGTCGTCGAAGCGCGTCCCGACGGCGAGCATCACGTCACAGTGCGTGATGGCCATGTTCGCGTAGCCGGTGCCGTGCATGCCCGCCATCTCCATGGCGAGGTCATGCGTCTCGTCGAACGCGCCGACGCCCGGCATCGTCGTGACGACGGGAATGCCGTGGTCGATGGCGAACTGCCGGAGCTCCTCGGAGGCGTTCCCCTTGATGACGCCGCCACCCGCGAGGATGACGGGGCGCTCGGCGTTCGCGATGGCTTTTGCGGCGCGGTCCACCTCGTCCGGGTCGGCTTCGTCGGGGACATCGTGCGACTCCGGGCCCTCCGCGGGGCCGGGCTGGGCGACGTCCTCGGCCTGCGTGACGTCCTTCGGCAGGTCGACGAGCGCCGGGCCCTGTCGACCGTCGCGGGCGAGCGCGAACGCCTCGCCGACGGTGTCGCCGACGCTGTCCGCGTCCGTCGCGAAGTAGCTCGCCTTCGTCACGGGGCGGGTGATGCCGGTGGTGTCCGCCTCCTGGAAGGCGTCGTTGCCGACCATGTCGGTCGGGACCTGGCCGGTGAGCGCCAACATCGGCTCGGAGTCCATGTCGGCGTCCGCGATGCCGGTCACGAGGTTGGTCGCCCCGGGACCGGACGTCGCGAGGCAGACGCCGGGGTCGCCGGTGACGGCGCCGTAGGCGTCCGCAGCGTGCGCGGCGCCCTGCTCGTGGGCCATCGTGATGTGCTGGATGTCGCTCTGGTAGAGTGCGTCGTAGATGGGCATGATCGCCCCGCCCTGAACGCCGAAGGCGGAGGTGACGCCCGCGTTCTCGAGCGCGGCCACGACAGACGCGGCGCCCGTGGGGAGTCTGTCGTCGCCTTTCTCTGCGGTCGTTCGTTCGGTTTCGCTCTCGCTCATGGTGTGTGCGTGTATGTGGCTGCGTTGCTGGTCGGTTCGACGGCCGGTGCGGACGGACGGTGAGGAGGAGGAGAGTGGGGGCTTACGCCCCTACGATGGGCGTGCGTACCGGGGCGATGACACTCACGCGGCGTCGAATCGACTGCGTGGGTGCTCGTCGCATCGTTGCCGGAACCACGAGATGCATCTATTTGAAGCTTTCCGGCCGTGCAAACGTTGCCGAACGAGGGCATTCTCAGGCCCTCACTTCGGTCGAGACGCGCTCGATGCCGACGTCCTCCGCGAACTCGTGGAGGTCCTCGGTGGTCACGCGGCGCTTCCCAGCCGCGTGCTCCTTCACGCGCTTGGTGACCGCCACGACCTCCTCGTCGGTCGGCTCGTAGCCGGCCTCCTCGAGGTGTTGGCGGACCGCGTTCGTCCCGGTGTGCTTCCCGAGGACGATCGAGCGCTCCGCGCCGATCATCTCGGGGGTCATCACGCCGGGCTCGAACGTCTCGGCGTTCTCGATGACGCCCGCCGCGTGGATGCCGGACTCGTGGCTGAAGGCATTGTCGCCGACCACGGGCTTGTTCGCGGGCACCGGCACGTCGGCCTTTTCGGAGACCATCCGCGAGAGCTCGGCGATGTAGGTCGTGTCGATGCCGGTGTCGACGCCGAAGAGGCTCTCGACCGCCATCACGACCTCTTCGAGCGCGGCGTTGCCGGCGCGCTCGCCGATACCGTTCACGCTCACCTGCGCCTGGTGAGCGCCGGCGACGAACCCCTCGACGGCGTTCGCAGTCGCCATCCCGAAGTCGTCGTGGGCGTGGACGTCCACGCGCGCGTCGGTGTGCTCGCGGACGAACCGAACGAGGTCCGCGAACCGGCTCGGCGTCGCGACGCCGACAGTGTCGGGGATGTTCACCCAATCGACGCCAACCTCGTCGACGGCCTCGAGTATCTCCTGGAGATACTCGGGATCCGTCCGGGTGGCGTCCATCGGGGAGTACATGACTTCGACATCCGCGTCGCTGACCTGCTCGACGGCCGCGACGGAGCGCTCGACGACCTCCTCGCGCGTCGCGTGCATCGAGTCCTCGATCTGCACGTCGCTGGTGGACGCGAAGACGTGCACCATGTCGACGCCGGCGTCGAGTGCGGCGTCGATGTCGGACTCGACGACGCGCGCCAGTCCGCAGGTCGTGGCGCTGGTGTCGGCCGCGATGTCGCGGACGGCTTCGAACTCCGCTTCGGAGTTCGCGGGGAAGCCCGCCTCGATGACGTGGACCCCCATGCGGTCGAGCAGCGCCGCTATCTCGCGCTTGTCGTCGTAGTCGAACGACGTGCGTGGCGTCTGCTCGCCGTCGCGGAGTGTCGTGTCGAAGATCCGTGCGTCGTCAATCTCGTCGTTATTGTGGGCTAACGTGCCCTGGAAGAACCCGTTCCCCCGGACTTGCACCGGGAATGTCGTTAGATGACATCGTGTACGTTCGTCCAGACCTGCCATCCATATAAGAGTGTCCATCGGTTGCAATCTTACCGCGCCCGAAACCGACTCCGGTGTCACCGGGCGCCGCGAAATCGCCAGCGACCAACGCCAATAAGGATATATTAGGAATTGTCATGACCTGATATTCTCCGGTTTCCGTCACCCCTGCCGACACGGCGCTGGGTGGTCGAACGTAGCGTCGGGTGCTCGCGCGCGGGCACGAACTGGACGAACGCCCGCGCCGACTCAGCCGACGACGCCGAACGCGACGCTGGCGGCGAACACGCACAGGGCGCCGATGACGGTGCTGGCGACGGCCTGTAGGCGGAGGCGGTCGAGGAGCGCGTGGTCGTGGCTGTCGTCGTGGCGCGTTACGGCCTCGTGGATTTCGCCGCCGACCTCACAGTCGGGCAGGAAGTCCATGGCGATGTGGAGGAAGACACCGGCGGCGAACCCGAAGACGACGGCGTCGAGGGCGGGGTTCGGCGGGACGCTGAGGAGGCCGACGGTGACGGCGGCGATGCCGACGCCGGCGGCGGGCAGGAGGAGGGGGAGGACGGGCCGGCCGCTGATGCGGAGGCGGCGCGCGGCGGCGTAGCCGGCGGGACCCTTGTGGGAGACGATGGCGAGGCCGAGAATGGGCCCGAGTTCGGGCATCGCGGCGTAGACGGCGCCGATGATGACGCCGGCGGAGAGCGCGTGGGCGGTGATCTGTGCGGCGGTGCGGTCCAGCGGCAGTTCGAGGTGCGAGAGCCGGTGGCCGATGGTGTGCGCGCCGAACCCAGTGATGACGCCGGCGGCGAGGCCGAACCCGGCGAGTTTCGGGTGGTAGCCGACGGCCTGCGGGACGAGGAAGACGGCGGCGCTGGTGACCATCGCGCCGCTGGCGAGGCCGTAGCCCCAGACGAGGCCGCGGGCGGTGCCGGCGTCGGCGCGTGCACCGAGGTACGCGCCGAGACCCATCCCGGCAAAGGCGACCCACCCGATGCCGACGACTTTCTCCGCGCGTCCGACGGAGAGCGCGTACAGCGAGAGACCTGCGAGGAGAGCGACGCTGGCGGCGCCGATGAGCGTGCCGAGGCGCCGTCCTGGTTTCGAGGAATGCGTGTGAGCCACTGTTAATAACTCTGGTTGTATAGTTATTAACCCTGTCGGTGTCCGCGACGCGGGCCGGCACACGGAAGGGACGGGCGGGCGAAGCGGGGCGTATGCGCGTCATCTCGATGGACTGGCGGGACGTCTGCGTCGCCTCCTACGCCGTCGACCCGGCCGTCGTCGCCGGGACGCTCCCGGATGGTGTGAGCGTCGACACCTTCGACGGCGACGCCTACCTCTCCGTCGTCCCCTTCGTCATGGGCGACGTCCGGCCCTACAGGTTCCCGCGCGACATCGGCCCGACATTCGGCGAGTTGAACCTCCGCACGTACGTCACCGGCGACGCCGGCCCCGGCATCTACTTCTACAACCTCGACGCCACCGACCGCCTCGGCGTCGCCGTCGCCCGCGCCACCTACAAGCTCCCCTACTACAACGCGAGCCAGCGCGTCGTCCGGCGCGGCGACACCGTCGAGTTCGAGAGCGAGCGCACGCACGAGGGCGTTCCTCCCTGCGAGTTCGACGCCGAGTACACGCCGCGCGGCGACCCCGAGCCCGCCGAGCCGGGAAGTCTGAGCGAGTTCCTCCTCGAACGCTACCGCTTCTACGTCGAGGGGTCGGGGACGCTCCTCCGCGGCGAAGTCGAGCACGACCCGTGGCGGCTGCAGGAGGCCACCTACGACATCCGCGAGAACGACCTGTTCACGGTCAACGGCTTCGAGACACCCGACGACGACCCACACGTCGTCTACAGTCCCGGCGTCGAGGTGGCCGCACACGCGCCGACGCGCGTGCCGCGGTCGTAGTCGGGCAGTCGGGCGGTCGCCGCGTTCGCGGCGCACCTATAGGAGCGTCTGCTCGACGAGCGCGGCGTGGGCGCGACGGAGGCGCTCGGAGAGGGACTGGTCGGAGATGCCGAGTTCCTCGGCGAGTTCGACCGTCGTCGTGTCCCGCGGAATGTTGTAGAAACCGGCTTCGTGGGCTCGCACAAGCGTCTCGCGCTGGCTCGCGGTGAGTCCGTACGTCTGATCGTTTGCGGGGTCGAGACGGTTGACGCTCGTCACCGTCAAGTCGATGTCGTCGTCGCGGCAGGCGCCGTGGAACGACGAGAGGGCGTCCTGCGTCGGGAAGCGCGCGGTGAACTCCCACGCCTCGCGAGTGCCCGAGGCGTCGCTCAGGCTCGCGGACGCCTCCTCGAGGTGTGCGAGCACGCCACGCAGCGGGTCGGCCCAGTCGATGCGGTAGAGGCGCCGGTCGTCGAAGGCGTCGACGACGCTCGCGCCCGCGACGCCCTCGTCCTCGCCGAGGTTCCCCTCGAAGGCGTCGAGGGCGGGGTCGTCGGCGTAGGCCCAGAGGAACGGCGGCGTGCGGCCTCCAAGCGGTACGGCGCGGTCGAGTTCGGCTCGTATCCCCCCTTCCGGCATGGCTCGGCCGAGTGCGAACTGGCCCCCCGGAACGGTGAACGTCAGAACGACGCTCATCTGGTAGAGGTAGTGAGGGTCCGTGTATAAAGCTACCCGCTAAGCCCCTCGATGTCCAGGCCCGCCTCGAGGAGCGCGCCGGCGTCCGTGTCGTGGAACTCGACGCGATAGTGTGCGCGCACCACGGGTGCCTCGACGTCCACGACGGCGCCGAGGTCGATGGGCGTCCCGGCGACGACGACGTCCGGGTCGGCGGCGTCGATGGTCTCCTCGAGGTGTGCGAGTTGCTCGTCGCTGTACCCCATCGCCGGGAGCACCGTGTCGAGGTGGTCGTACTGCTCGAGGACGTCCCTGATTTCGCCGACGGCGCCGGGTTTCGGGTCGACGAGCGACGCCGCGCCACACTGCGTGGCGGCGACGTAGCCCGCGCCGTGCGCGGTCCCGCCGTGGGTGAGCGTCGGGCCGTCCTCGACGACGAGGGCGTCCGCGCCCGCGATGCGCTCGGGGTCCTCGGCGGTGACGACGGAGTCGGCGTGGTGTATCGGGGCGTCGGGCGCGAGGCGTTCGGCGACGTCGGTCGCCTCGGCGATTTGGTCGTCGCTCGCGGCGTTCTCCTTCGTGACGACGACGGCGTCGGCGCGCCGGAGGTTCGTCTCGCCGGGATGGTAGTGCTCGCCGTGGTCGGGTCGGAGGGCGTCCACGAGGACGACGTGGTAGTCTGGGCGGGCGAAGGCAAGTTCGTTGTTCCCGCCGTCCCAGAGCACGACGTCCGCCTCGGCGCTCGCCTCGTCGAACACCTTGCGGTAGTCGACGCCCGCGAAGACGGTGTGGCCGGCCGTGACGTGCTGTTCGTACTCCTCGCGTTCCTCGACGGTCAATCCCTCCAGGTCGGACTCGTCGGCGAAGCGCTCGACGCGCTTCTCCACGAGGTCACCGTACGGCATCGGCTCGCGGACGATGGCGACGTCCAGCCCCCGGTCGTCGAGTTCGGCGGCGAACGCGCCCGAGACCTGCGACTTCCCACAGCCCGTCCGCACGGCGTTCACGGCGACGACGGGCGCGTCCACGTCGAGTTGGATGCTGTCCGGGCCCAGGATCTCGAAGTCGGCGCCGGCGGCGAGCGCCCGCGACGCCGCGTGCATCACGTGGTCGTGGGAGACGTCAGAGTAGGAGAAGAACACCGTGTCGACGTCCGCCTCGGCGATGGTCGCTTCCAGGTCGGCCTCGGGGACGATAGGGATGTCACCGCGGCCCTCAGGGGTGAGGGCGGCAGGGAAGTCGATGTCCTCGCCCTCAGTCACGCCGAGGTTCTGACCGGGCGCGCGGGTGAACGCCACGACGCGGCGCTCCGGGTCGTCCCGCAGCGTCGTGAGGTAGTCGTGGAAATCCCGGCCCGCGGCGCCCATCACGACGACTCGCTCAGTCATACGCGGGTGTTGTGTCCGGGGTGCGAAAAGCGTGCAGGCCGATTACACCAAGATGAACGCGGGGAGGTAGAGCGCGGCGACGAGGAGGCCGGTGCGGCGCTCCATCGTCGGGTGGACGGCGAAGAAGGCGACGACGCCGGCGGAGACGGCGAACATGTAGCCGCCGGCGAGGAGGACGCGCTGGACGTGCGCGACGTGGAGGACGCCGACGGCGGCGCCGAACCCGAGGCTAAAGAGAGGGTCAGTGACGTTCGACCCGAAGAGTGTGCCGACGGCGATACCGGCCTCGTCGGCGCGGACGGCCTGAAGGGCGACGGCGATTTCGGGAATCGTGGTGCCGAGACCGGTGACCACGCCCACGAGGTAGGGCGGAACGCCGACGGCGAGCGCGAACGCGCGGCCCTCGGTGACGAGGAGGTGGCCGCCGAGGAGGACGAGCGCGAGGCCGCAGGCGAGCCAGACCGCGGCCTTCCGCGGGTCGTGGATGCCGTCGTGGTCGGTGGCGCGGTCGGCGAAGTCGGCGCGGTCGACGACGAGCGCGAGGAAGCCGACGTAGAGCACACACATGATCACGCCCTCGGCGCGCCCGATGGTGCCCGAGGAGGCGGCGTAGAGCATGACGGCCATCGCCGCGAGCATTCCGCCGCCGTAGGCGGGGAGGCGCTCGCGGGGGACGGTGAGCGGCGAGACGACGGCGACGAGGCCGACGCCGAGGGTAATCTGGGAGGTGGCGGAGCCGACGACGTGGCCGACGGCGAGTGTGCCGGCGTTGTAGAGGCCGGCGTAGGCGGTCGTCGCGATCTCGGGGACGCTGGAGCCGACGGCGACGACGGTGACGCCGACGAAGAGCGCGCTGACGCCGAAGTGGTCGGCGAGGCCGCTGGCGGCGTCGACGACGCGGTCCGCGCCGTAGACGAGGGCGACGAGGCCGACGACGAGCAGAACGAGTGAGACGAGCATCGGACTACGCGGACTGCAGTGTCACGGCTCGTCCGTTCGCGTCCCGTGCGGCGCTTCGGTGTCGCTCGACGGATGTCGCCGACGCAGCGCGCCGGCCGTCGCGCTCACCCGCCGGTGGTCGGTGTTCGCGCACGGCAGGAGGTGCGTCCGGGCGTGGGAAAAGTCTCGCGGGCGTCCGGGCGCTACGACTCCGCGGCGACGACGCCGGACGTCGCGTTCTGCAACGTCGTGTTCACGGTGTATTCCGGCGTCTCGATGACGACCGGCGTCGCGGGCGACACGCCGGAGAACTTCGGTTCGAGCGTGAAGTTCCCGTCCGGCCCGATTTTCGTCGCCTCGCTCTGGTTCTCGGCCGGGACGCGAATCCACGCCGTCTGGTTCGCGTATTTCGGGTCGGTGGTGCCCTTGACGATGAACTCGCGGGTCGGCGCCCACTCCGGGCGTTCGCCGGCGACGGGGAACCCGCGGCGGTGCCACTCCCAGAACCCCTCGTCGATGGCGTACACCTTCTCGAAGCCCTCCTCGATGAGCGCGGCGGCGCGCAGCGAGGAGAGGTGGTGGGGGCAGCCACAGTAGCAGATGATGCGGTCGCCGTCCGGCCAGTAGGTGGCGGGGTCACAACCGTCGTAGGGGATGCCGGGCGCGGGACTGAGGACGGCGCCGTAGACGTGCGAGCGGTCGTAGAGCGCGGGGTCGCGGGCGTCCGCGAAGCGCGCGGCGCCGCGGAGCCACCAGTAGCGTGCGACTTCGACGGGGACGAGCGGCACCTCGGTGCCGTTGGCGGTGTAGGTGTCGAACGACGTGGGGTCGACGTCGCGCGAGGGCGGCGTCTCGGAGACTGCTGGGGGGATGCCATCGGTCGGCGTCTCGTCGGCGGGGAGCGACCCGCGGTTCGCACCGAAGGAGTCGGGGACACCACAGCCCTCCGGCGGGTCGTCGCTCATGACGCGATTGCCGGGGAGACCCCCGCAGCCGGAGAGTGCACCGAGGCCGGAGGCGCCGAGGGCGGCGATGAAGTCGCGACGGTCCATACCCGGACTACGTGGACGCGGGGGAAACCGTTTCTGGACTCGCGTTCGGCGTGCAATAATCGAGGGCACCCGTGGCGGTGTCGCCCTCGATCGCCGCCTCAGAGTCGCTCCGGGTCGGTGACGGTGCGCTCGTCGTCGGCCGCGTCGCCGGTGTTCAGCGTGCCCGCGGGCTCGAAGAGGAGGACTTTCGCCTCGCCGTCGGCGACCGGCCGGTGTTCGACGCCGGCGGGCGCGACGGTCAACTCGCCGGGAGTGAGGTGGACGGCGTCCGTCTCACCCTCGTCGTCGCGGTACTCGACGGTGAGGTCGCCCTCGAGGAGGTAGAAGAGTTCGTCGGCATCGGCGTGGCTGTGCCAGACGAAGGCGCCTTCGAGGCGCGCGACCTTGACGTGCTGGCCGTTCAATTCCGCGAGGACGCGCGGGCTCCACGTCTCGTCAAACGACGCGAACGCCTCGTCGAGCGATTTCGACTCCATACGTGGACGTGAACGGCCGCGGAGAAAACCACCGTGGCCGAGTCAGCCGGCGAGTCACGGTTCGCCGCGGAGCGGAAGGACGAAGTCGCGGCGCGCGGTAGCGCGGGTCATGGACGACCTGCCGCCCGTCGGCCTCGGCACGATGGGCATCGACGACCCGAACCGCGTCGCGGCCGCCATCGACGCCGGCTACCGACACCTCGACACCGCGAGCGTCTACGACAACGAGGCCGTCGTCGGCGAGGGCATCGCGCGCGCCGACACGCCCCGCGAGGAGTTGTTCGTCGCAACGAAGCTCTGGATCGACGACCTCGCGCCGGAGCGCGTCCGGCCCGCCACCGAGGCGGCGCTGGAGCGTCTCGGCCTCGATTCCGTGGACCTGCTCTACGTCCACCGGCCGCGCGGCGACTACAAGCCCGCGGAAACGCTCCCCGAAATCGACGCCGTCCACGACGACGGCCTCACCGAGCGCGTCGGCGTCTCGAACTTCCTCCGGGGCGACCTCGAACTCGCGCGCCAACACCTCGATGTCGACCTCTTCGCGAACCAGATCGAACTCCATCCCTACTGGGTGGAGGAGGCGACCATCGCGGACGCGCGCGAGCACGACTACGCGGTCGTGGGCTACTCGCCGCTCGCGAACGGCGACGTCTTCGACGACCCCGTCCTGCAGGACATCGCCGCCGACCGCGACGCCACCGTCGCACAGGTCGCGATCGCGTGGTGTCTAGAACGCGCGGACGCCGTCATCCCGAAGGGCACGAGTCGCGCCCACCAGCGCGAAAACCTCGCCGCCGCCGACCTCGACCTCTCCGGGGACGACCTCGCGCGCATCGACGCCATCGAGCGCGAGAACGAGGTCTTCCCCGAGTAGCGGGAGTGGCGTGCTATCGAGTGCCGCGCCACCGTCCTTCAGAAGACCATTTAGGCCGCGATAGCCTTCGAGTGGCTAATGAGCTACAAGATCGGTCTTGTCGGGAAACCCTCCGTCGGGAAGTCCTCGTTCTTCAACGCGGCGACGATGAACGACGTCCCGGAGGGCGCCTACCCCTTCACGACCATCGACCCCGCGGTCGGCGAAGCGTACGTCCGCACGGACTGTGCGGCCCCCGAGTTCGATCAGGAGTGCTCGCCCAACCTCGGCTACTGTGAGGACGGCAAACGCTTCGTCCCCACGAAACTCGTCGACGTCGCCGGCCTCATCCCCGGCGCCCACGAGGGGAAGGGCCTCGGCAACCAGTTCCTCACCGACCTGAACGAGGCGGACGTCCTCGTCCACATCGTCGACTTCTCCGGGAAGACCGACGCCGAGGGCGAACCCACGGAGGGCCACGACCCCCGCGAGGACATCGACTTCCTCGAGGAGGAACTCGACCAGTGGTACCTCGGCATCCTCCGGAAGGGCATCGAGCGCTTCGAGTCCAAGCACATGGAGGAGGTCGAACTGGAGGTCGAGCTCGCCGAGCAGATGAGCGCCTTCGGCACCAACAAGGACGAAATCAAGCAGATCATCCTCGGCCTCGGTCTCGACCTCGACCCCGAGACGTGGGACGAGGACGACGAACTCGAACTCGCGCGCGCCATCCGCGAGCGCACGAAGCCGATGGTCGTCGCCGCGAACAAACTCGACACCCCCGAGGGGCAGGCGAACTACGAGGAGATCACGAACGACCCCGAGTACGAGGACGTCACCATCGTCCCGTGTAGCGTCCACGCCGAGAAAGCCCTCAAGAACGCCGCCGAGCAGGGCGTCGTCGACTACACCGCGGGCGACGGCGACTTCGACATCGTCGCCGACATCAGCGAGGAGCAGGAGGAGGGCCTCGAGCAGATTCGCGAGTTCGTCACGGAGTTCGACGGGACGGGCGTGCAGGACGCGCTCGAGACCGCGCTCTTCGACGAACTCGGCCTGAAGGCGATTTTCACGGGCGACGCCAGCCTCAACTGGACGCAGGGCCCCTTCCCCGACGTCTTCCTCCTCCCCGAGGACGCCACCGCCGAGGACTTCGCCTACTACATCCACTCCGACATCGGCGAGGGCTTCCTCCACGGCATCGACTGTCGCTCGAAGCGCCAACTCGGCAAGGACACCGTTCTCGAGCACAACGACGTGGTCGAAGTCGTCACGACGAACTAATCCTTCTTCCCGGCCGCGCTCGCGGGCGCGACCGACTCAGGCCGTTCTCACGTTCTCGTCGGCACCGTCACCGAGATACCGGTAGCCGAGCGTCCCCAGACTCGCCACGACGAGGACCACGAGGTCGGCGGGCGCGAAGAGGAGTTCCTCGAAGGTGCCGGGGCCGAGGACGCGGTAGACCGGCCAGACGAGGTAGCCCGCCTGCGCGACGACGGCGACGGTCGCGGCGAGTGCGCTCGCGGGCGCGGCCACGACGTCGAGCGAGCGGGCCTCGGAGAGCAGGAGGGCGACGAAGGGCACCGTGTACAGGTAGCACAGCGTCGAGAGGAGGAGCACGGGAATGCCGAGCGCGATGCTGAGGAGCGACGGCGTCGCCGGCGCCACGACGTCCGCGAGTCCGAGCACCGCCTGCAGGCCGAGGAGAGAAGCCGTGAACGCCGGTTGTGCGAGCAGGACGTCTCGTTCAATCAACTACCCGTCAGGTTCCCGGCAGTCCGTGATGGCGCTGTCGCAGTCCCCTCAGAGTTCGCGGTAGGCGTACGCGCCGAGCCAGCCGCCGACGGCGCTGAGGAGGACGGTGTAGGCGACGACGAAGAACACCACGAGGACGACGAGGACGATGCCGACGGCGGCGACTTCGAGGGGGACGAACGGGAGGAAGACGGCGGCGAGCAGGACGACGAAGAGGATGGGCACGGACGCGATGAGTCCGGAGAGCGCGCCGACGCGGAGGCCGTCGCGCTCGTCGGGGCCTTGCAGGTAGCCGGCGAGCGCCCCGCCGAGGACGGGCGAGAACGGGAGGAAGGCGAGGACGACGGACGCGACGGCGCCGAGGAGGGCGTTGAGGAGGGGACTTCGGTCTGCCATACACGACGGGAGGACGCGCGGGTGCCTAAGAGTTGCCCCGACGCGTCAAGGGGGCGCAGTCAGGCGGACGCGGCTTCGGCGGCCGTCTCGACGCGCCGGAAGCCGCGCGCCTCGGCGGTGGCGACGACCTCGCGGGGCGTGGCGTTCGGGAGTTCGTAGTGGCGTTCGCGCCCCACCGGCGTGCGGACGACGACGACGACGGCACGTCCGGTGCCGGTGTCGCCCGCGGCGTCCCGTGTGTCGGGCGGGCCGCGGCGCGCGCCGACGACGTGGACGTGCGCGGTGACGCGCGCGTCGTCCGCGCGGAGGGTGTGCGTGCGCGGTGCACGAGTCGTTATTTCGTCGCCGAGGTCCCAGCTCAGCCGGTTCGCCTCCGACGCGTCGAACGGAAGAGAGAGGTGGGACGCGTCGACCGATTCGCGGGAAGCCATACCAACCCATGGTAATTCGGGAGGTATAATTGTGACTGTTTCCCGCGGTAGACTATCCGGCGTAGCCGGACGCTTCGAGGACGGCGCGGAGCGCCGTGTCGAGGCCGACGTCCGACGGAACGGCGACGACAGGCCGTGAACGGTTGAGAACGTCGGCGAGGACGGCCTCGGACGCCGGGAGGGTGGCGTCGGCGTCGACGCGCGCGGCGAGCGACCCCTGTCCGCCGACGGCGAGGAAGACGTCCGCAGCGTCGCGCATCGCCCGGTCGGACTCGGAGTCGCCGGCAGCGACGGTGAAATCCCAGTCGCCGCGCTCCCGGCGGCGTTCGACCACGTCGCCCTTCGCGGGGAGCGTGTAGTCGCCGGTGTAGGTCCCGTCGACGCGCTCGAAGCGCGTGCCGGTCGTCCACCCGGTGCGGCCGGTGAGGCCGGCGGCGTAGGCCTCGACGACGTGCTCGGGCGCGTCCGAGACGAGGTGGACGGCGGCCCCGTCCGCGACGAACTCGCGGAGCGTTCGCCGGACGGCCGAGTCGACGGGGATGGTCGGTATCGTCGTCCTGAGCGCACGCTCGACGGCGTCGGCGTCGCGCCCACGGAGGACGCGACCGTAGGCGTCGAGCGTGCGCGCCTGCATCTCGTTGTAGGCCGCGGCGTCGTGCGCGGCGGTGCTGTGGTCGCTGGCGCTCGCGGCGATGACGGCGGCGATGGCGCTACGAGCGGCGTCACCGCCGAACGCGCGTCTGAGGAGGTCGGTCGCGCCGAAGGCGAGCCGCCAGCGGCGCTGTGAGCGCGCCCCGCCGCGGTACGCGGCGACGGCGTCGAGGGCGACGCCGAGGTCGTTTCGCTCGCGCGCGTCGAGCGGAAGGGCGTCGCCGGCGCGGAGCGCAGCGAGCGTCTCGACGAAGACGGACCCCGAGCGGTGGACAGTACCGTCCACGTCGAGGCAGAACCCGACGTCCTCGAGCGGAGTCACGGCCGGAGAATCAGAGAGACGGAAATACGAGTGTTTCGCCGCTTAGACGAGGCGGGCGAACGCGAGGTCGCCGCTCGTGTTCTTGATGTACGCACGAACGGTCTGGCCCTCGCGGGCGCCGGGGACGAAGACGGTGTAGCGGCCGCGTTCGGCGACGCCGTCGCCCTTCCGGCCGGTGCCCGTAATCTCGAGCTCGTAGGTCTTGCCGGTCTCGACGGTCTCGCGGACGGTGCGGGTGGTGTTCGTCTTCTTCTGGACGGGGCGGAACGCACCGCAGGCCGTACAGCGGAGGCGGTCGACGCCGTCCTCGGTGACGAGGCGGGTGTCGGGGAGGCCACACTCCGAGCAGGTGACGAACTCGGCGACGTAAGCGTCGATGGCGTTCTGGAAGTCCGAGATGGAGAACGAGCCGTTGTAGCGGGCGCGGTCGCCGTCGAACTGGCCGTTCGTCCCGAGTTCGCGCTGGACGTTCCGGTGGACGTGCTCGGCGTCGCGCGACACCGCGTCGGCGATGGCGCGGACGTTCGTGAGTCGGGTGAAGGCGCCGTCCGTCTCCCCCTCGGGGTCGGGGATGGTGAGACGGGCGTCGGCTTCGGCGGGGCGCTCGGGGAGGGCGTCGAACGCCCGGTCCAGCGCGATGGAGTAGTCCATAGGTGACTGAGGCGCGCCCGACGTAAAGCACCTCCGTGTCGTGTGTTACCTGCCGTGCCCGAGACGGCACGACGCGTCACACCGCGGGAGTGACCGACGACGAGGACGTTCGCGCCCTCAGTCGGCGGAGACGGGGTCCGCGTCGCTCTCGTCGTCGGGGACGGGGGTCGCGGGGTCGTCGAAGAGCGGGCTCTGCTCGCCGGGGACGAACGTGTTGAGGAGGAGCGCGGAGAGCGCGGTGACGATGACAGGTTCGCCGAAGAACGTCTCGGCGGCGCGCGGCAGCCCGGAGAGGGCTTCGGGCGTGGTGGCGATACCGAGACCGAGGCCGAGCGAGACGGCGAGGATGACCATGTTGCGCCGGTCGAGCGTGGTGTGGATGGTGATGAGGCGCGCGCCGGAGGCGGCGACCATGCCGGCCATGAGGAGGACGGCACCGCCGAAGACGGCGCTCGGAATCGTCGTGACGAGCGCGCCGATTTTCGGGCTGAGGCCGAGCACCGCGAGCATGACGCCGGCGATGCCGACGACGTGGCGGCTCATCACGCCGGTGAAGTTGATGACGCCGGCGTTCTGCGAGAAGGAGGTGACGGGGAACGCGCCGAAGACACCACCCAGCGAGCTCATCAGGCCGTCCGTAAAGAGGCCGCCACGGAACTCATTATCGCGGGGTGTGCGGCCCTCTGCGGACGTGACGCTGGACATGTCGCCGACGGTCTCCATCGCGGAGACGAGGAAGAGGAAGGCGAACGTGATGACGGGCACCGGCTGGACGGAGAAGCCGAAGCGGCCGGGCTGAGGAATCGCGAACCACGCGGCGGCGTCGACGGCCCCGAAGCTGACGAGGCCGGGTGCAACGCCGGTGACGGTGAGCGCGAGCGCACCGACGTAGCCGACGGCGATGGCGATGAGGGTGCTGAGGAGGCGGGTGACGCCTCCGGTGAACATGTTGAGGACGACGGCGACGCCGAGGACGAGCGCGGCGAGCGCGAGATTGTAGAGCGCGCCGTAGTGCTCGGAGCCGAGGCCGCCCGCGACGTTGTTCATCGCGGACGGGATCAGGTAGAGGCCGATGATGACGACGACGAGGCCGGTGACGAGCGGCGGGAAGAACTGCTGGATGCGCTTGAACTGCCAGCCGATGAGGCCCTCGACGAGCCAGCCGGTGACGAGAATCGCGCCGAAGACGGCACCGAGGCCGTAGTTGATGCCGATGGTGGAGGCGGCGCCGACGAAGGTGAAGCTCGTCCCCATCACGATGGGGAGTTTCGCGCCGACCGGCCCGACTGTGTAGGCCTGCACGACGGTCGCCAGCCCCGAGAAGAGCAGGACCATCTGGACGATGTAGGCGGTGGTCCCGGCGTCGAGGCCGACGTTCCCGGCGACGAGGTACGCGACGGCGGTCGCGGGTACGATCATCACGGCGACGTGCTGGAGGCCGAGCAGGAGGGATTTCAGCCACGGCGGGCGGTCGTCGAGTCCGTATTCGAGGTCGATTTCGGTGTCCGTCTCGGACGCCATCTTGTCCACCACGAACCCGCTCGCGCCGATAAAGGTTCCGTGTTCGCGATTATTTCTCCCGTCGTGGACGGGGGAAGTATGCATAGGTGTGCTTAGTCGTGGATGGTGACGCCGTCCTCGTCGACGGTGATGTCGATGAGGCTGGTGGCCTCGTAGTCGGTGTCGTCGAGCGCCGAGGGACCGACCTTCCGGATGGCGACGACGATGTCCGAAATCTCGGCGCCGATGCCGTCCAGGGCGTCACAGATGGCCGCGAGCGTACCACCGGTCGAGAGCAGGTCGTCAAGAATGAGCACGCGGTCGCCCTCCTCGATGTCGTTGATGTACATCTCGGACTCCGAGTAGCCGGTCGTCTGGTGGAGGTCGACTTCGCCCTCGAGGCCGTACTCGCGCTTGCGGATGACGACGAGCGGGACGTCCGTCTGGAGCGAGACGGCGGTCGCGATGTGGATGCCCATCGCCTCCGGGGCGACGATTTTGTCGACGTCGAGAGAGGCCGCGCGCGTCACGCCGACGACGACCTCGCGGAGGAGCGCGGGTTCGAGCATCGGCACGCCGTTGCTGATCGGGTGGACGAGGTACTGATAGCCGTCCTTGTCAATGATCGGGGCGTCGTGGAGCGACTCGCGAAGACGTTCCATGTCGCCCGTTCGGCGAAACACGGGAAAAACCGTTCGTTCCGCGTCCAGTCGTACGGCGAGACGTGCGTCCGCCGTCTCGCGGTTCGCCCAGACGAACGCCGCGACGCCGCCGAAGACGAGGCCGACGGCGGCGGTGACGACACCGACGAGAACGCCGACGAAGAGGCCAGCGGAGAGGGAGACCGCGATGGCGCCGACGAGGAGCGCGGTGACGGCGACGGTGGCGAGTCCGGGGCGTGGTTTTTCGGGCCCGGCACGTGAACCCCCCGCGTATGACCGAGTTCCGCGGCGTGTGGGACGAATCTGGAGTCGCCGACTTCCTCACGGACGCCGCCGTGCCGATGCGTCTCACGACTCACCGGCCCGACGAGACGCTCTGGACTGTCGCGCTCTGGTACGCCTACGAGGACGGGACGTTCGCGTGCGCGACGGGTGCGGACGCCGACGTCGTGCGGTTCCTCCGACGCGACGAGCGCGTCTCCTTCGACGTCTCGGTGAATGACCCGCCGTATCGGGGCGTGCGGGGAAACGGTACCGCCGCGGTGTCGCGCGACGAGGACAAGCGCCTGCTGCGCTCGCTGCTCGAACGCTATCTTGGCGGGACGGAGTCGGACCTCGCGCGCGAGCTCCTCGACGCTGACCGCGAGGAGGTCCGCATCGAAGTGACGCCCGAGGAGCTCTACAGCTGGGACTACACGGAGCGAATGGGCTGACGGCACCACGGCACGGGCGGTGCCGCCGTCGCCGGTGGTGCCGAGGGCTGGCTGGGGGCGAGCACACCGCACGGGTGACCGGAAACGCAAGCTTGTTCGGCCCGCCGGAGGTTGAGCGAGGCGTGGATGGCGACACCGAACGGTACGGCCGGGGCGGCGTCTTCGTGAGCATCTGCTGTTTCGCCTACCTCGTCAACTTCAGCCGCGTCGGGTTCGCGCCGCTCGTCGACACCTTCATGGACGTCTTCCGGGTGCAACCGGGGACGGCGGGCCTCGTCGCGACGCTCGTCTGGCTCGGGAGCGCGCTTACGCGGCTGCCGACCGGCTACCTCCTGACGCACGTCGAGCGCCACCACGCCATCGCCGGCACGGGCGTCCTCCTCGTCGTCGCCGCGTCGTTCACCACGCTCGCGCCGACCATCACCGTCGTCGCGGCGGGCGCGCTGTTCATCGGCTGTGCCACCGGCGTCTTCTACATCGCCGCGAACCCGCTCGTCACCGAACTCTACCCGGAGCGGGTCGGCTGGGCCGTCGGCATCCGCGGCGGGAGCTCGCAGCTCGCGGCGGTGAGCGCGCCGCTCCTCGTCGGCTTCGTCGTCGTCGCGTTCGGTTGGCGTGGCGTCTTCGCGGGCGTCGCCCTCGTCGGCGTCATCCTCACCGCCGTCTTCGCGTTCACGAGTCGGCGCGCGACGATGCCGAGCGCGGGCGTCCAGGACCGCGACCTGCTGGGCGCTGTCCGCGAACAGTGGCACCTCGTCCTCACCGGCATCGTCGTCGTCGGCGTCACCGGCTTCGTCTGGCAGGGCCTGTTCAACTTCTACATCCCCTACCTCGGCGAACGCGGGTTCGACGACGGGACGGCACGCACGCTCCTCACCGTCGTCTTCGCCGCCGGCGTCCCCGCGTTCTTCCTCTCCGGGCGTCTCGCCGACCGGGTGCGTCGCGTCCCGCTCGTCCTCGCCATCGTCTCGGCGTTCGTCTGCTGTCTCCTCGCCCTGACCGTCGTCGAGGGCCTGCTCGCCGTCGCCGTCGTCTCCGCCGTCCTCGGCTACGTCATCCACAGCCTCTTCCCGACGATGGACGCCTTCCTCCTCGGGTCGCTCCCGGACGACAGCCGCGCGAGCGCCTACTCCGCCTACAGCGCCGTCATGATGTTGATGCAGGCCCCCGGAAGTCTCGCTGTCGGCGTCTTTGTCGAGTACGGCGTCGGCTACGCGACAGTCTTTCGCGTGTACGCGCTCGTCCTCGCCGGCGTCGTCACCGTCCTCGTCGCCCTCTACGTCGGCGGCCGCCTCCCGACGGACGCCGCCTCGCCGGGGAGCGCCTGACCGGCACCTCGCTGACCCGTCGCCCTACGCGTCGTCGCGGGTGTGGTCCGTCTCCTCGCGCGCGACGCCGCGGAACTCGAAGCGCGCGCCACCCGCGTCGCTCTCGGTCAACGACACCTTCCACCCGTGAGCGGACGCGATGCTCCGCACGATGTCGAGGCCGAGACCCGTCCCCGTCTCGTGGGTTGTGTACCCGGCCCCGAAGACGGAGTCGCGCTCCGCCTCGGGGATGCCGGGACCGTCGTCGGCGACGTAGAAGCCGTCGTCGAGTCTGCCGACCGTCACCGTCACGTCCGCGCCGCCGTGCTGGCGCGCGTTCCGGAAGAGGTTCTCGAGAAGCTGGCGGACCCGACTCACGTCGCAGACCACCGTCCCGAGGTCGTCTGCCAGGTGGAGCGTCGCGGACTCCGACCCGGCCGTCTCCCACGCCTCCGAGGCCACGTCCGCAAGTGCGACCGCCTCGAACTCGTCGACGGTCGACCCCTCGCGCGCGAGCGACAGCAGGTCCTCGATGAGGTCGTCCATCCGGTCGAGTGCGTCCGCGACCCGCGCGAGGTTGTCGTCATCGCCCGTCGAGCGCGCCATCTCGAGGTAGCCCTCGGCGACGTTCAGCGGGTTCCGCAGGTCGTGGGAGACGACGCTCGCGAACTCCTCGAGGCGCTCGTTCTGCTCGGCGAGCTCACGCTCCCGGGTCTCCAAGAGGTCGCGCGCCTCGATGGACGCGATGGCGTGGCCCAGCGACTCCCCGACCTCGGAGAGGACCCCGGCCTCGCGTTCGTCGAAGACGTTCCGTCGATCCGCGTAGATACTGAAGCAGCCGTAGACGGTGTCCTCGTGGACGATCGGCACGACCGCGAGCGACGCGACGTCGTGGGACTCAAACAGATCGTACCACGGCTCCATCGTCGGGTCGGCAAAGACGTCCGGAACGGTCTGTATCTCGCCCGTCCGGATCGCGCGCCCGCCGGCACCGCCACCGGTCGCGCGCTCGTCGACCGTGACGGTGATGGACTCGACGTACTCGTCGGGGAGGCCGGACCACGCCACCGGACGGATGACCGCCTCGTCGTCATGGTAGTGACCGAGCCAGACGCCGTCGTAGGGCTCTGACTCCGCGAGACGGTCACAGACGGCCTGTTCGAGCACCGCCCGGTCGTTCTCCTCGACCATCTCCCGTGTCGTGATGCGCAGCGTCTCGTTGATGCGGCTCAACCGCGCAATCGACTCCTGTTGGTCGAGCCGCCGGGCATCGTAGACGCCGATCAGGAAGCCGGTGAGCACGCCGAACGGCACGACGTCGAAGAGTGGCGCGACTACACCCGGCACCGGGATGCCGAAGATGGGGACTGTCGCCGGCAGGGCGAAGCCACGCACGACGACCCCCGCGAAAATCCACGCGTCGAGCGCCGAGATGGAGACGACGCCGGTCACCGTCCACGCGAACGTGCGAGCGGCAAACTTGGACGGCACGAGGTATCCACGGGCGACGGCGACACCGACTGCGACGATCGCGAGCGACGCGATGAACGGGACCGTGCTGAGCGCGATGAGGGAGGCCGTTTCGTGGAGGATGAACACGCCGTTGAAGTGGACCATGACCAGTACGACCCCGAACACGGCTATCAGCGAGCCGACAGTACGGGGAGTGAGTCGGGCCATCTACGGCACAGTAGGCACTCGGGACTAATCATACCCCGAGTCGAAAACGTGGCCTCGGCACTCACGACTCACAATCTATCCATAGTGAATGTGTTTAGCGGCTCTATAGACGGCTCTCAATCCGTAGTTGAGCTGAAGCCGTGGATTTCAATTCAGAATCGAAAGCGTCCCGTTGACCAATTGGGGTGTAAGAAGCCCCACCCCGATGAGTAAGATGCCAAGAATAGCGACGACGAGTAGTCGCACCCAGTCGTTACTTTCCTCCGATAACACAACACCGAGTCCCGAAAATGCGACCACTAATCCACCAGTCAATACAAGAGACACCCGACTTGCTTCGGCAACAGATAGCGTACTCAGGATTGCCTGTGCCGATGTAACTACCACTGCAATGAGGCCCGCGAAGAAGCCGATTGAGCGAAGCGTCTGATTTCGGAACCGTTCCATTCGCTTCTTGAGTTCGTTCTCGAGTTCTTCAGTTGAACTCTTGAATTCCTCTAATTCACTCTTCGCTTCTTCAAGAGCCCGGTCTGCACGTTCGGCGTTTCGTCGCGTCTCCCTCAGACTATTCAACTGTTTATAGTAGTTGTACGCATCACCGGCATCGGAATCCTCCTCCTCTGGGTGCAATTCCAGTGCCCTGTTGATTTCCTTCTCTGCGGTCTCAAAGTCGTCCATCAATTCTAGAATCTCACTTCGGATTGCGTGGAACTCCGAGTCATCAGGAGAGAGGGTAACAGCCTTCTGCGAATATGCCTCGGCAACAGATAGCACTTCGCTACGTTCATTTGGTAGAGTGTCGATATTTAAGGATTCGGTTGGACCACTGTAGTAGAAGTATGCCACCCCTTGTGCGAAGTTAGAGTAGAATCGTGGGTTGGTACAAGAGTCGTCGATGATGCTGTCAACAGAGGATATCGCCGTTCGGTAATGGTCGGTCTTGAACCCGCGAAGGTAGACTTCCGAACGTAGATACTGATACATCGGCCTATCAGAGAATTCTCTTTCGAACTCAGTTAGATACTGTCTGAGGGTGAAGAAGTCAGCCGTACCATCCAGTGAAACCCGGATTAACATATAGAACGCACCAAAGACGACTTCCCTGCGGAAAGGTCCCATTGGTGGGTCGCCCAAATCCATTGGTGACGAAGTTGCCCTCTCAGGTGTCAATAATTCTAGTAGGTCGTCTCTGTGAATCCGCGATACGTGTTTTGATTGCGAACAGTACCTATCGAGGTAAGCGATATATTCAGGGTCAGTTGTTGACAAACGGTTGTTTTCAATCAGTTCAGAGACCTCGCGTAGATAGTCCAAGAGAACTTTCAGTTTCTCGCTCCTTCGTGTCTCAATTACATCATCAAAATAATCCTCTAATTCTGGTATCGTTCTATAGTCCATATGTACTCTAAGCTATATTCCTGTAACAAGTCGTTTTTCTTGATGCACTAATCATCGCCTCTACTCTTCAAGCGGAGGGTCTTGCGAGGGAATATAGACCCGCTTCAATGGGACTGTTGCTTGATACTCGGATTCGAGGTCGTCGTAGTGCTGAATCAGGAGGTCAATGAACTCATCCCGGTCAATGAGCGTGACCCTCTGTTCAGCGTTCCGTGCTGCATCCTGCGCTTCGCTGGTATAGCCACCCGTTGAGACGAACAGGCCCCGTTCGCCATTCCCGAGGGTTCCGGTGAACGCTCGCATATCCGGCGAACCAACCTTCGACTGCTGGCGCTTGACCTGTGCCTTGATGTACGGCGATTCGAACCCCAACGAGTCGGGATGAGCGACTACGTCGATACCGCGGTCCTGACTGTCCCGTGTCTTCTTCGCGTGATATCCCATCGCTCGTAGGACTGCGGCGACCAACTCCTCGAAGACGAACGGGTCCATGTTCGCTAGAATGTCGGAGATGAGTTCGTCTGCCTGGTTCTCCACTTCGTCGACGAATGGTACAGTGTCCTCTTCGTCCTCGCTCTCTTCGGGTGTCTCCCCGCTTAGAACGCCCGCGATTTCGTCAATGCAGTCGTCGAGTGAGAACACCGTGAGCGTGCTTCCGAGCGTGTTCTTCGTTGAGGTAGTGAACTCGTCGCGGGAAACGGTGTCTTTCCATTCGACACGCCTGACGTGTGGATATCCCGGTGGGTGGTCGCCTGGTTTCCACTCGTACCCGCTCGTGACCTCACCAATGAGATACTCGCGCTCCGTCTTGTCGTAGCTCAGAACTAGATGCCCCTCCTCCATCTCAAGCGCGAATCGATTCACTTGCCCCGCGTTCTGGGCGAGACGCCGACTATTGTGCTCGGAATACTCGTCGGTCGAATTGAATCGAGCTTTCATCTCCTCGTAGGAGCGGATATCAGAGACGTCTCCCAACTCCTCCCAGCCGACTGCGACCAGGGAACGAGACTCGAACTCCTCGACTAACTCGTTGTCATTCCCGGCGCGAACCATGAACGCTCGCTCAGCCATATTATCCGAACTGTTCCGAACCTCGAAGTATCAAGGTTCGCACGTACTTTAGACTCGCCGTGGGTCTCATTCACGCTGAGATAGCATGACTTCCCGCCATTCATTGAGCGGGCCCAGAAACTCATCCGATTCTAGCCACTCCACCGAACAGTCCGTTTGGAGAATATACCTATCGCTACTCTCTGCATCAAAAATTCCTTCGTCTGTTACGCCCGTTTCAAGGATTATCAGCATCGGATGGTCCAGCATATACGCCATACCGGCTTCCAGCTGGTTCCAAGGTGTCGGTAAGTAATGTTCGGCAAGAGGTTCCCCCTCTCTATTTTCGCCTTCTTTCACTCGTTTCTGCTGAAACCCCAGAATGATTGCGCCGTCACATTCTCTCATAACCTCTCGGACCTTCTGAAGCGGAGTTTTGAATGAATAATCGGAATAGCCGATGGACCGAATATTCATGTTTCGTGCTTCCACGGTTGCCTCAATAGCCTCCCAGAATCGTTCCTGACGGTCATTCAAGCCATTTGGCTTGCTCACGAACACGTTCTGTTTCATCAACCACAACCAGTGTGGGCTTCTAAATTAAAACCGCGGACAGAACGACCTCACTCACGGTCTCAAACCGTGGGGAAGCTACTATACAAGTGGGCTGTCTTGCTCGGATTATGTCTGACGATTCATTGAACATAGAAACGATAACCCTTAGCAGCGACGACAGACGAACAGAATACCGTTTATTCGTCTCCCACTCCTGGGATTACAGCGATGAATATGAGAACTTGACAGACCTCCTTGACGAGGCAAATCATTTCGAATATACGAATTATAGCGTTCCTGAAGAGGATTCGATTGACGCAGATACAGATGAGGAGCTAGAGGAAGAACTTCGGGAGGGGCAGATTAAACCTGCGTCTGTTTTCATCGCCCTTGCTGGCCTGTATTCGTCTTATAGTGACTGGATTGGTAGAGAAATACGGATTGCTGAAGACGAGAACAAGCCGATTCTTGGCGTTGAACCCTGGGGAAGTGACAGTACCTCCGATTACGTTGAGCGGCATGCAGACCGGATGGTCGGGTGGAATACGGATTCTATTGTCGAAGCTATCCGTGATATGTCTCCATGAGCAGTGACGAGACGGACGAGAATGCCGAGACGGTAGGCCCCGATATTGGGCAAAATCCTGCTCTTGAACAGTGGAAGTTCTACGGACAATCGACTCACCAAGTAAGTAATCGCCGTCTTAAGAACAACCGTTTCTACCTGCGTCTTCTTATTGCGCTTCTGGGAGTTGCCGGAATTGGAGGCAAACTCGGATTCATCACGCCCATTGGAATCCTCTTCATCGGAGCGATTGGCCTCCCCTTCTGCGTCCTCTGGACCTTCCACATCCTCTCGTACAAACAGTTGAATAGCGGAAAGTACCGCGTTCTCTGGCAGATAGCCGAAGACCTCCCATATGACCCATTTCAAATGGAGTGGGACCGTCTCAAGCAGGGCGATGAACCAGACGTATATATCAAACACACCACCGTCGAGGTCTGGTGGCCCCGTGTGTTCGGATTCTTCTATGCAATTCTATTCCTCTATGGAGGGCTTTCGCTTCTAGAGGAGTTACGTTACTACTGGTGGGGTGTCGGTATTCTCACCTTCGTCTGGGTCATATACGCTCTCCTCGTTCTCAAGGGGAAAAGCCCGACTCAGAAGTATTGGGACTACACGGGAGAGTAATTGAGAGAACACTACCCCTAACCTTTCAGTTCCTTCGCATACTTGGTATAGATGATAATGGTCAAGCAAGTGTTTGTCTCCCATGCTGAGGCTGATTTGGATGATGTCAAGAGGGTCCTATCACCCATACAAAATCTGCTATTTGACCTAACTATAGCGATTTCTGAACCAGAAGCAGGACGGATACCCGCGACTGTAATGAAACAAATTTCAAATTCAGATGTCTTTATTCCTGTCCTCACCCATAATTCAAAAGATAGCCAATGGGTGAATCAAGAAATAGGATATGCAACGAGCCAGCGCCCCACGATAATCCCTCTATTTGAGGATGATTCTATGTTGAAGGGTCTTATCGGTGATTACAAAGGGATAAAATGGGACAAATATAATTCAGACCGAGCAACATTTGAGGTCATTACGATGCTTAGACGGAACTTTGAACCCTTAGCCTTGGGTCCTCTAATGCCAGATTGGTATCTTAAACTACAGTGCGATTATGGAACCTGCAACTGGGAAAACACCTTTTCAATCGACAGGTCCCAAGAGGAACTCTGGAAGATATATGAGGAGAACAACATTATCAGTTGGAACTGTGAGAATTGTGGTACTGAATATAGATTTAACCCAGCGACATTTGAATTTGAAGGGGCGACTGAACCTGGTTGATATGATCTTTGTGAAACTCCTAAACCAAATACTGTATCTATAGCAGAATAAATCATTAAACTGCGTGCTCAACAATCGCCCCCACGATTGATTTCTGCCGCCAGCCGACCATCTCGACCGCTGCGTCTTCCACTACGTTCGGGGTCTGCTCGGAACCGTGAGGTCGAATCCCTATAATGGGTTTGTCGAACTCGTTTGCTAGTTCAATCTCATTTTGAATCCATTCACGGTGCGCGCTATACATCCCCGCAAGCACGAGGACAACGGCAGTGGTACGTATCTGGTCCCGCAGTCGGGACCGTAGGTGAGCATCGTTCACCGTGTCTAGCGGGTCATCCAGGGGAACACTGTGGTTCTGCCATTCTAACTCGTCGAAATCATCGAGAAAGTCTACAACCCGCTCATATTCGTCATTGTAGTCCCACGCATGGCTGATGAAGATGTTATACTGGCGGTTCTCGGGACGTGGACGCGTCTGAACGGTACTCCCAGAACTGCTAGAAGCAGCGCCAGTGTTGCCGTCGGTGATATTTTGTAGAATATCCCATAGGAACTTGACGACGACAGCACCTCCAGCGAGAAGTAGTACTGTAATTACTCCTTGTGGGATATCGTCCTTGCTATTGAGGAGTTGCTTTACGACTTCATATCGCGTGACGAAGTAGACGTTAGTATTCCCGGGTTCCCACACGGCGATATCATCCCCGCTGGCCCAGCTCCGGTGGTGAACTCTGACACCAGGAAGAACATCTGTGTGTGCATCGAGGTCAGGCGGTATGGGCGGAACCTCATCCTGCTGAACCCACTCAATAGAATTGTTGATGAGGACGTTATGGCGAATATCCTGCCAGGTTCGCCCCGGACGGTTCGGCAAATCCATACTCTACCTCACTCGTGGTATTGCCGTCTTTCTTTCAAGGCCTCTGAATCGGCCGCTTCTCATGGTGCTAAGTCGCGTATTGCGTCTACGATTGAATCAGTATTCCAACTCACCATTTCGTCAGCATGCTGCTCAACGTAGTTTGAGGTTCGGTCATTCCCCCACGGCTTTACGCCGAGAATGGGCTTCCCTTCCTCCTTAGCGATACGGATTTCTTTTCCAATCCATTTGCTATGTGTCGAGTACAGGCCCGCCAGAACGACCACTACTGATGAAGGTTTGATTTGCTTCTCTCGTAGGGCATTTTCTAATTCTTCGTCGCTTTCCGTGTCGAATTGCTCTTGTTCAGGAACGCTGTAGTTCCTGAAATCGAAGCGGTTTGCCTCCTCTAACAGACGAACTAACCGTGCATACTCCTGGTCGTAATCCCACGAGTGAGAGACGAAGATTGCGTAGTCTTGACGCCTGTCCGTCGTGGTTCCTGCACCGCCACCACTTCCGCTCGGTTTGCGTGTTCCCTGTCGGGGGCTGCTGCCACTATCTCCTGTACTCGAAGGCATGTACTTGTTACCCATCTTCATCCACCTCGGTCGAATCGTATGAGTCGAGTATTGCTTGTCCGCACGAGAGTTCCTTCTCAATCCTCGATTTCCATTTGCTGTGCGCTTTCGGGTCGTGTCCCTCTCCAACTAGACCAGATTCCCATCTCCACCGTCCACCCGCAGCACTGACCACTTCGGGTATTGCCTTGCTGAGGAATCGACCGGACTGTTTTCCGATTAGGAGAATCCCGGAGGGCTTCATCTCGGAAACTAGCGTGCTCAGGTCGTCTTTTAATTCGTAGACTCTGTTTTTATAGCCTGTCGCATAGAACACGAGAAAGTCGGTATCCAACGTCCTCATCGTCGGTAGACATCGTTTGAACTGCCAAGGCAGCCAGCCTTTAGCCTGAACCAAGACCTCTGTCGAGTGGTTTGTCAGCATATTCGCCATCCACTCCGTCCCCTCCATACAGTCATCTATAGCCTCCGCCTGCTGGGAACGAGACATAGTTTGGTAAACAGAGTACTCGGTCGGAATGTGATAGTCCGGTCCAAATCTACGGACTAAATCTAACTCGTTGGCCCACCCCAACCCTCTGAGTGTAGCATCATATGTGGTTGTGGTGGTAATGACTGTCTGGTCATCCCGAAAGTACGTACCAGCGGTTTCGTCGTGGTGGTGGACCAGCCTGCGTGCAGAGTCAATCGACAGCATTACCGTCTCAATCGAGGGGTCAGATAGAACAGCATCCCGCTCATTCACGTCGGGAACCTTCACCCGGTTAACGACCCCCGTTACGGGGTACTCTCGACTAAATCCTGGTTTACTCTTCCCCAGTGGTTTGGCTGCGTCGCTACTCGTGCCTGTGGTTGCCTCTCCAGAACTCATTTGAACTCTCCGGTCTCCGCGTGGTTTTCATTGGGAAACGGTTGAAAATCAGTCTGACAGAAAATAAATCTTGCCGTGCTTATGGGGAGAGACGGGCGGTGAGCGTCAAATTCTCCCGGCAAGTGTCGTTTCTCGGGAAGTGATTGGTGGGGCGATGAAACTCTTTTTCCATAGTTGAGGTGAGACGTTAGGATATGACCCGCCAGGACGACCTCGACCGCCTCTACACGCTGCTCGAGGACCTTGACAAACGAGTCGGCGGTACACGGAAACTCAAGAACTGCACCGGGTACATGGACTGGCCCGACCGAGGCGTCTACTTCTTCCTCGAACCGGGCGAAACACGCGACACGACAGACCAGTTGCGCGTTACCCGCGTCGGGACACACGCGGTGTCTGCGGGGAGCAGCACGTCGCTCTGGGATAGATTGAAACAACACTACGGAACAGGCAGCGGGAGTTCTAACCATCCTCACGGTGGTGCTCACCGCGGCTCCGTGTATCGCAAGCGTGTCGGCGAGGCGATTATCGAGAAGCATGACCTCCACGACGACTATCCCGACTGGGACAAACGCTGGTCGAGCATCGACCGGGAGCGGTCGGAAGTCCGTGACGAGGAATACATTCTCGAACGACGGGTCAGCAGTTACATCCGCGAACAGCCGTTCCTCTGGGTAAATCTCGATGACGAACCGAGTGCCGATAGCGACCGAGCGAACCTCGAACAGAACGCTATCGCCCTCCTCAGCAATCTCGATAAGCAACCGATTGACCCCCGAAGAGATGGCTGGCTCGGTCGATATAGTCAGAGTCGGGAGATTCGTGAATCGGGACTCTGGAATGTGAATCACGTCGGCGAGCGATACGATAGCGGATTTCTGAACCTACTTGAGAACGCTATCAACGACACAACCCCGCCATAGCGCCGCGGTCAGTCCGAATCCTCTAATTCAGTTGTATAATCGGGATTCGCCCGTAACTTCGAGAACGCCACGTACCTATGCCCTTGAACAAAGGCAACTGTCCGGTCGGAATCACTCGCCGTTTTGTCGTTCTTGACCGGATGGTCGAGTTCGATACCGTCCTGTAGGAAGATGACTTTCTCCGTTTCACCGTGCCGTTCAGACTCCTCCTTTCGAAACTGAGTTACTGCATCAAGCAGTTGCTCACGCTGTGACTGCGAGAGGTCTGGATGGTTTCGCACCGTTTCCTCGGTCAGTTCGATGCTCTCGATAGAACCCACTACTGACGGAACCGCGGTTTTGATTTCGCCGTCAGTGTAGAACGCGAGGTGGTCGACGGGTTTGAACGACCGATTCGCCTGGCAAAAGTACAGGCCGTGCTCCTGGTACTCAGGCCATGCCTTGCGGGCCGCGACGACCAGCACGCGGTCCTCCTTGCCGCTAACGAGGTCTTCGTCGTAGAGGAAGCGACTGAGTTCGCGTAGGAGGAACGCTTCACGTTCTGTCGGGACGGACATACTCGCCTTGGCGTTCCCTACATCTCGCTCAAGCACCGTCTCGATGGTATCAATGAGTGAGTCAAAGTTGGCCCACACAATACGCTCGTCTTCGATTTCAGCCACTTCGTCGGGGAGTCGAGCATCTGGAGTCAGAACGATGAGACGCTGCAATTCCGCTTCGTCTTCGTTGAGTGCGTGAAGATGATTCTCGAGTTGTTCCTTGTCCACAGCGTCCCGAATCGTCTTCGTCTCGAACCAGAGAGCGGTTGAACTCTTGATTGCAGCATCGGGAACCGAGTCGACGCCTGTCACTTGATTATCGAACGAGACGAGGGACAAGTCGGATTCGTCGGTCAGTGCTTCGAGGATGTCTTCCGCTAATTGGTTGTTGACGTGCTCAAGAACGGCGATGACCGTTGATGTAACCCGATTTTCACCCTGCGTGTAAGTCGAGAAGAGTGGATTCGGCATGCAACGACATACAGATAGTCGTCTCAAAAACGTCTGGGGTGGCGAGAGACTAGCCGCAGACAATCGATTTCGAAGTCGTGCTCGGGATTAGATTCAATATCGAGGTGTTATTTTCACCTAAAATGTCCATGGCTAGTCCTCGCAATTACAGCACCCTTCATGACGCCCCGGAGGGTTCCAAGTTCGCATACTACGCTAAGGATATCGACCTGTTTGAAGCAGAGCACTTCTCTACTCTCGCTGAGTGGCTGGATGACCGAGGCTATTCCTTAGATTCGGAAATTGCCTACTTCGCTACGTTCGCATACATCGCCGGGGGTTGGACAAGAGACACACCAAGAGCCCTTATCGACGGTCACGGAATCGAATCGATGGCAGACGCTATTGAAGCAGCCAAGTCCGGCAAGTTGGACGACTTCTCGGAGTACGACACACGCCATTCTCACAGGAAGGTCAACGCCTCTCGTGTGGAGGAATCGTTTCGTTCACTAGATTCGTTCAGCGTTGCCGGCCAGCCTGTCTCGTCGTTTGAGGAATTTTTCGAGATACTCGAACAGTACCGGAGCGATATAGAAGATGAAGACCAAGCGGCTCACGAGACCTTCGTAACCGCCTGGGATTCGCTCGAATCAGTCAGTTACTTCGGTCCTTTGACGGGCTATGACTGGCTCGAAGTGGTAGCGTTTGTTCACGGGCACGAGGAATTCACACCACCGACAATGCGCCCGCGATATCTCAACACAGGTAGTAACCCGCCAAAGGGATTCGAAGAAGTGTTCGGGATTGGCTTGGACCATGAAGATGCCGAGCACTGCGTTCGATTACTCGAGGAGTTCGCTCTTGAGGAATTAGACAAGGAGATGCCGAGCGCCATGTTCGATATGGAATCGGCACTCTGTGTCTTCTACAAGGATATTGGGGATATCGAAATGGCAGACAGCGATACCATAGACCCCGATTGTTATCCGAATCGGAAAGACGACTGTTATTAGAAGTACATTCGGTCGTCACATCCGTCGTTGCTATCCATAGGCCTAGGTGCGTCCAGTCGTAATTATCTGTTGTGAGACACGAATGAGTGACGAAGAGCCACAGCAGACCGAATGGGAGACCGAGGTCGGCTTGTCCGAGGAAACGACCTACGTCGCCCTCTACCCGAGTCGCAAGCACGCCGAGGAGTGGATGGAAGAGGCTGAGGAGCAGGGGTATGGCAGCCGGTCAAAATACCTCTATGAACTGATACAAGAGGCTCGTGCTGCGCGTCAAGAGGGGTTTCTAGCGTACAGTCAGAACGAGTCGAAGGTTGAAGAACTGCAATTGCAGGTTGAGCAGTTGCAGGACGAACTCGAAAACGCTCGTAACTCCGAGCCGAGAGAAATCGATATCGAACACGAGGAGTTCGTGACGGCATTCCTGACCGACCGCTACCAGGAGTTCGAAACCATTCTCAAGGAGGTCACGAGCAGCGGCGTCCTCACCGGTATCGTCAAGGACGCAGTCGAGGAGCAACTGTTCGACCTCGCGGAAGAGGGCACAGTCGAGTATAAGCAAGGCTACGGCTGGCGACTCGCTCACGACGATGCTGACGCGGAGGTGGTCGAGGCATGACGGGCAAGACCCGTGAGAAAATCTACGAAAACAAGCATGACGCAGTCAACGACTTCATCCAACGGAAGCGCGACATGGGGCGGAGTCGCCGGACGCTCAACGCCTACTCCCGTACCCTGAAAGCGTTCTTCCACGAGGAGTTCCCTGAGCTTGAACCGGGAGATGTTGAGGTGCGCCATATTGAGGACTACATCGGCTCCCTCTCGGCACGTGGCCTCTCGCAGAACACAAAACGGCGATACCTGGAGTCGCTCTCCTCGTTTTTCGGGTGGGCGATGAAGCGCCCGCGGTTCGAGAACATCACCGGCAATCCCGCGGCGGTCGTCCTCGAAGAGATTCCCCAGAAGTACCGCGAGCGTCCCGACTGTGCAACGTGGGAGAACGCGAAGAACATCGTCCACAACATCGCCGACCCGCGGAACAAGGCGATTGCCGTTGTGCTGGCGAAGACGGGGTGCCGCATCCGCGAGGCGCTCGAAATCGAACAGGACGACCTAATGCTCGACGACGGATTCATTCGTCTGCGAGAGCGCAAGGGCGGTAGTCAGACCGTCGTGCCCGTGGACGAGGAGGTGAAGCACGCTATCAAGCGGTATCGACTCGTTCGCCCGGACAATGACTCCGAGTACCTGTTCCTGAGCATTCAGGGCAACCGTGTCCAGTCGACGCAGGTACAACGGGCCGTCCGTGACGCTGCGGTCAGGGCAGGCGTGATGGAAGAGGATGAGACGCGGTTCCACAAGAAGTTCACCCCGCATACGTTTCGGACGGTTTTCACCACGCTGATGCGTAATCAGGGGATGAAGGACCACATCCTCCAGCACATCCGCGGGGACGCAAATAACCGAACAATGGACGTCTACACCCGCGTTGACCGATACGACGCTCGGCAGGAATATCTCGAGTGCATCAAGTCGCTCGACTTGTAAGATTCCCCTTGTAGAGCACTTTGCGGAGACGCGAAGAGACTCGTTCGTCTGGCAGTCGACGGCGTGAGTCCCTGTGTTCTATCGGATGATGACTGAAACCGGAGAGACGACGGTGTCTTGGGTTTGAGAGGATGTGAAGACAGACCAGTCGGTGAATACTACCCCCCATAATATGCATAAGAACTAAGTTAGAATGCATAAAATGCTCAGTTGTCGCCATGCCGAAGAAGCGCACCACAATTTCAGTAGACGAATCGCTCCTTCAAAAAGCGCAATCCAAGGGGATGAATGTCTCCGCAATAACCGAACGGGCACTCGAAGACGAGGTAGAGCGCCCTCAATATCACATGTTAAATACGAGCAAGAGTTGGCTTGAAGAGCGAACCGAAGGCGAAGTCGATACCACGGTAATATACTCAGAGGGGGTCGCCGCTCAATTCGGTGGATTCGATAGGGGCGTAGATATCGGTCCTGGCGATTATATCATTTCATATGTCGATGGTGATGGTGCCCGTGCTGTGGGTAAGGCACTGGCAGAATGGCGTGAAGAGCCTGTAGAACCAGAAGAACGTCTTGTTCTCCCGAAGGACCACGACGAGGACGAGTACCATATCCCAGTCTACTGGTTTGCAGTCCTCAGCCCCGGGAATGGTCTATCGAGTTCCCTGCTCGAAGAAATAACGGGAAGGCCCGTTTACAGTAGCACACACAATCCGCTGTCACGGGACGGGGACCACGCAGAGCTAATTGCAGATGCAATAGTCGGGCGAGCATACCGAACCTCGTAAGAGAACCACTCTGACCCGTTGAACTATCGATAATCCAGTTCGTCGGCCTACCTGCTTTCGCGTCTCCGACAAGACGCGACGGTCTCTCCCTGTTCCTCCCACCGGCCCTCACGATGTATCAGATAGAACCTGCCTCCCGAGAGCGACGAGTCTGCTTCGGCTCTCCGGTTGTGGTTATCTGGGTTTGAGGAACCCGAGCACGTTGTCGGTGACGTGCAGGAGGCCCCACAGGGGGAGACCAACGACGAGGACGCCGAACCAGAACGCGAACATAGCGATGGGCAGCGGGTGGGGGAGCGCGGTGATGGGAAGACCCACGGCGTTGAGACCGATGGCGAGCAGGAACGAGACGAACCCGAGCACGTTCAGTGTCCCAAGCGCCCGCCGTGGGGACCTGAACGGTCCTGATGGGTCGGACCACTCCCACGAGTTGCCGTCTGTCGAGGTCACCTTGTCGGTCGTGTCGGGCTCGTGCTCGTCTCCCACTGCCGCACCACACTCGGGACAGTACGAGGCATCGTCGTCAAGCTCTGTACCACACGCCTGGCAGTGGCGGTCAGGCATGCCGTGGCGCTCGGAGAAGACGCTAGTAGGTGTGGTGGAAGAAAATCCTATTCCGAAACCTCCAAAATCGCCGATATAGAGATTCTCCTTCTTACTTCGTGACCTGTCTCTCGACTAGTCCGAATCGTTGCCTCTGTGTTCGCTTCGTAGAGACCGAAATGCGAGGTATTGTGTTGCCCTGCACGCTACCTTGAGTTGAGTCTACGGTTTCTCAAATCAAATTGAACGCTAATCTCCCCTCAGAGGTCTATATAATCTACTTAGGAATGTTTGTGATTTCTCGGATGAGAATCTCCCTCTGAACTAACCAGCAAATATCTCCTCAAACGACCTACGCTGTTATAAAGAAATTCTGACGAGTACCTAATGCCGTATCATCACTGATTCTCCTTCGTGGAGCTTCGATGGCTCAGTCGTGTTGTGGCCGTTCGCTGGAAGACTCCACAGGAAGTGTTCAAAATGGAAGAAATCCATTCGGACGACCGAAGTACAGTAGCGGAACTTGGCCGCGACCCTTGGCTCCATACCGACTGGCAGGGCTTATTCGAGCAGGTCGCCGGGTCGAGCGAACCACCCCTCCAGTCAGATACGCTGTCCCTGGCGGTCAGCGATAACTACGGCTGCGACCAGGAGTTCGGTGAGACGATAGTCAGGAAAGCCGCGGAGTGCGGCCAGCTCCTGCGTATCAGCGTGAAGCTCGAAGACCTGAGATGGGAATATTACGCGGCGAAGTCTGTCGTAATCACCGAGCCGTGTAATTGGATTAGCATTACTGACGGTGACGTTCTGGCTGACGCCGACTCATTAGCTCCGGAAGCCGTGTCTCGAGACGAACTCGTACAACAGGTGGAGTCCAGACCTCGACAGACCCCCATCAAGCAGGTCCAATACATAGCTGACAATATCGAGCACCTGGCTCCGTTCCATATCAACGACGGCGACCTGAAACTACAGCCACGAATTGCCGAACTTATACTATTGCGTCGGTCTCACGCCCAGATTGTCAAGGCTGCCTCTCACTTCACCCCCGCTGACGAAGGGCCTGCGTTCACTCGTGTTCTTGAGGCGCTCGCGGATTACGAGAAAGCCGAAAAGACCATCTCTAAGCGGTAAAAGGCCGTCTTTCAGCCTCTTTTTTGCTTTCTAACAGCTATACAATATATGCCTCGAACGACCATTGCACTCGACGGCTCAACGAAAGACCGTCTGTGCGCTCTCAAACGTGGCGGCGAGAGTTACGACGACCTGCTGAATTGCATTCTCGACCACGTCGAGCGAGACGCATCTGGCGAGGTGGTCGTTGATTAACGCGTAACCCCGTCTCGGTGCTCGCTCGCTGTGACCTGACGAGCGAGCACGGGCGGGACGATGTGGACGGTAGGCCTGCGGGCAGCGGGCTTCCGAGCCATAGACACCAAGACAATGACCCGGACAAATCACGATACGGACTCCGACCCTAGGAATCTGTCGAGCCAAGACAGCACAGCGCATAGCCCCGGCACCGGAACGACCGCACAGACTGAACCGCGAACCGCGCTTTGTAATCGGTTAGCAATCGCCGGGCTGGACGTCGAGCGGTTCGTACCGCTGCGGGACGGGACGAAGCAGAGTCGCGTCGACCACACAGACCCCGCATACCAGTACTCGGTCGCCGAACTCGACGGCAACTACGGGGTGATGGCTGGCAACGGGCTGGTCATCATTGATATCGATGATTACGATGATGACCAGCTTGCTCCCGACTGGATTACATCTTTACCGTCAACGTTCACCGTCGAAACCCCGCATGGCGGCGAGCACAGGTACTACGCGGTCAGTGACCCGGTGAGTAACCGTAATTGCGAGTGGGGCGAAATCCGCGCTGCCAATCAGTACGTTGTCGGTCCCGGTTCTGAGCTCGACTCGTGTTCGAAGGACTGGCACGACTGCTCTGACGACGACGCTGGGCGCTATATCGTGTGTGATGACCGCCCCCTCGCACAAATCTCTCCATCGAGACTGCCAGAGCAAACCACGCAGCAACCGAACTCATCAACAGCGGTATCGACCGGGTCACTGGAGGTGGCATCTGTTGATGATGTAGACGCGCCGTTCGGGAAGCTCGACACACGCCTGCGAGCGTTCCTCGGGGATGACCGTCGGAAAGCACTCTGGGAAGGACGGTATTCGGATGCGGGATATGACGACCGTTCCCGGGCTGAAGCTGAACTCGCATGGCGTCTCGGGTGGTTCTTCGAAGGTAATCCCGAGGTCGTCAGCCAGTTGATGACGCTCGCCTGTGAACAGCATCCGACGACGGACTGGAACGAACCCCGGAAGTGGCTCGTTCGTGACGATGACGGCTATCGCGAGAATACAATCGAACTGCCCGATTATGACGACACGTACACCCCGCCTTGGTCAGGTCGTGGCCCACGGCCCGAAGTGAGTCAGGTAACGTCGGATAGGGTGCTCGCTGCTACGTTTGACCTGTATCCTGCGACAGTCGATGAAATCGCCAACCACGAAGAGGTGGATGTATGCCGAGAGCAGACCCGGAAGGCGCTCGAAGAACTACGTGACCACGATGTACTCGCACGGAGGAAGGACATGAAGCGCCGTGACAATCCCTATGTCTATTACCCGTTGTTCGAAGAAGAAATAGACGACATCTAATACTCACCCCTACACTGTGGATAATGTCTTGGAGAGTGTGTTGGTTTAGTAACAATTAACGTGCCATCATTCGAGTCTCGTTATCGAACCTTCTGTGTATTCACCTCTGCCGGTCGGAAGCGCCTCGTCCTCGATATAGAATAATTCAGGTGGGGCGTGGTCGCTGGTTCGTTCAGGCCATTCGGGTCGGTCCAGATGGATTACGTATCGACCTACTCCCTTTGGATTACCAGTCCCTCTCAGGTAGACTCGATAGTGTTTGGCTCCGTCCCGAACATGTAGCTCGGCTGGTTCTACCCTCTCCACGTGAAACTCACGGTCTTGAATATCTACGTCGGTATTGACGTGAATAACGTCTCCCTCTTTGAGCGCCTGTACTCGTTGTTTAATCTCAGAGCGGTTCATCATGGCATCTCACTCAGGTTGTTCATCGTCTGAATTAGATTCGAGGTCCTTTGCATCAATCTCGCCCTCAAGATACTGCTCTCCGATTTCCGTGATTCGGTAGACGCCGTTTCCGAGATGCTGGAGCATTCCGTAGTTCGTCAGTTCTCGACAGCGTTCCCCGATGTACTGCCGACTGAACCGGACGTCTCCACTGTCGGCCATGCCCTTCGGCGTGTCTGTCTCGACTTCTGATAGACGTTCGAGGATACGCTCGTCGCAGATAGTCATCCAACGAGCGGAGTATCGCATAGAGGATATCGCAGCGATAGTGCGATACTTACGTCGGAAAAATGAAATAACATTCAAAGTAGTCTATCTCGACTTGAGTAAGCTATAACTTCTTACTGCTCGGAAGGTTGTGCAAGGACTCTCTCGCATGACACTCTCTCAGCAGTTACTCGAAGAGCAGGAGGTCGTCTACGGGGCGGAGGAAGACCAATACGGCGAGGAGGTGGACCGCCTCGAAACGCTACCTCCGTCGTTCGCGGATGGGTCATGGTCGATGGAGGATATGAAGTGGATTGTCCGATGGAAGAGCAGTCGCAGCATTGGGTACTTCGAGCGCAACGACCGCGAAGATGTAACTCAGCACGTTAGCGATGCTCTCGCTGCTGACAGCGTTAGCGACAAGGTGGACATCCTCACGGAACTCGACGGGGTGCAGGTTCGAATGGCGTCGGCAATTCTGCTGTTCGTGAACCCTGACCGTTTCACCGTACTCGACTGGCGGGCATGGGACGTGCTGCACGAGAACGGGTACTTGCCCGACGAGATGCCCGATGACCCGACTGTCGAGGATTATCTACTCTATCTCGGCGCATGCTGGGCGATAGCGAACGAGTACGACGTGAGCCTCCGCACGCTCGATATGGCACTATGGGCTCTCGGAGGCGACGAGTAAAACATCACCAGCGACTAAATCCAGTCAGGAAGAATACACTACCATGGACGACTCAGAACGGCCCGAACGCCCGCCGCCCGATGCTGATGCCGCCGAGATAGCGGAGTGGATGGAGGAGGATTTCGGGCGGGCCGTGGCTGAGGGAATGGCAAATGCTGGTGACGAGGATGACCCTGACGACGAGCACGAGGTCGTTGAGGTCGAGATACTCAATCACGAGCGGGGCGAGGTCGTCGGGACGATAGACACGAACGGGAACCTCGACACGGAGAGTGAGGCGCTCAGACGTGTCTCGCAGGAGTATCTTCAGGAGGGCGTCCCCGTGCTCGTCCCCACGACCTACGAGAACGAGGACGGAGAGACGGTTCATGCGGACGGAGAGGTGATGGTCGAACCAGGGACACCGGGGTTCGTGCGGGCCTTCGTCAACGAACTCCCGAGTCCGTTTGACTGTAACCTGGAGGCACTTGCGGACCTGCCGGTTCTTGAAACAGAACTGGACTAATCTGACTACTGACTGTCCTATTCCGGAAATTGAGATTTGCTAACTTCGAAATCCCGTACTTTCAGAAGGACACCTATTTAATGACTAGTCTATCAGCAGGAAGCATTCATAATCGAGGGATTCCATAGTGTCGATAAATGTATAGACGGACGATTGAGGCGCTGGAACATTTCACTGACTACGTGGAATTCGAGCGTTTGTGTTCAGATATCCTCGCTCGTCAGGGCTATGAAGGGATTGACCCCCAAGGTGTCGAAGGAAAAGACGGAGGAAAAGATGCTCTGATATATGCGGAAGATGGCGATATCGTCTGTCACTTCAGCACGGCGAAGGAATGGCGGTCAAAACTTCGTAGTGACCTCCAGAAAGCAAACGAGAACGACCTCTCTGGGGAGAAATTCATCTTTGTAACTAACCGCAAGGTAGGTGGTACGGAGAAAGATAGCGTCAAGGAGGAAGCTAAAGACGAATATGGATGGGTCTTAGATTTGTATGACGCAGAGCGACTAAGAGTTCTTCTCGACAATTATCATCAGGACCTTCGGGAGGACTATTTGGAGATACCCCCAGAACCTGGACTAACTACTGACCTCGGTGAGCGAGCAGAGAGTCATCACACAGAACGGGTGAGAAAGATTCAGCAAGGAGAAGCTCCTGTAGATTTCGAATCAGACTCTGCCCTCATTATTCATATTGTCCCTAAAGATGCGTTTTCTAACCCTTACCAAATTGAGGTCGGTGAACTATCGTATAGGAATGACAAAATGAAACCATTAGGAAGAAACGTCGGGGGTGGATTTTCACTCAACTCAAAGGGAGCGGTCTATACTGATACTAATAGAAGAACGGATAGCCTCGACGGCTACGTTCAGGTCTTCAGAACTGGAATCATCGAATCAGTTTCAACCGGAATATTCGATACCCTCGATATCGATGATGGTGACCCTTACATCCCTAGTCAGGACTTCGAGTTCTTCTTGACACTTCGAGTCAAAGAATATCTCCGCTTTCTACAAGCACAGGGTATTGCCCTTCCAGCGTTCATTTGCCTCACTCTCACTGGAGTTTCGGGCTTCAATTTGCTAACGAACAACCCAATGGAATTGGTTAATGATAATCACTTTGACGAGGGTACGATTCACCCTCCAAAAACAAAAGTTGTCAGCTATGAGGAGGACATTCGAGAGCTATTAAGCAACCAAATCGACGTAATCTGGAACGCTGCCGGAAGAGCACAATCACCTCATTATGATGAGAAAGAAGGGTGGGACTCGGAGTTGGCGGACCACATTGATGAATGGATGAACAGTAGTCGTTAAAAGTAGACAGAGCTCTTTGTACCAGGTATGCCGGTTAGTTCGTTGTTCACTGCAATAATCGGGTTCTTTGGAGTCGTAGTCGGTGCAGTGATTTCAGCGTCAGTTACGATTTATGTGACCAGCAAACAGCGGAAGGCCGCAAACAAGCGTCTTCGTGCAGAATACTATATGGAACAGAAGGTAGAGGCGATGGCTGAACTGCATGCTGAACTCGAAGATTGTTTTCAGACAGTAGATGACTTCATTGACGAAATGTCTCGTACAACGCCTCTGTCCGAGTATGAAGAGAACGTCGAACCAAAAATTGAATCCTTCCACAAGACGCTCATGAGGCACTCGATATACCTCACAGAAGAACAAGAGAGAGCACTCTATGATATGAAGATGCAGTTTGGAATGATTGGTGCTGATATTGAGGATTACTTGACCGCAGATGACGAGAATTGGGAGAAAGAACCGCGAACACATCAAGGGAACCTTCGGGAGACTTGGGAAGAGGCAAAAGACCAATTAAAGAAGGAGATGGACGTGCCGCCTCAACTCCGCGAATCAGATTCTTCCAACAAGTAGGCGCAACACTATACCATCACACTCTGTTCAGAACGCTTGCTGTCGTATTCACCCGCATGAGTCCTTTTACCGAGTCACCCAGGTTCGCAGTGAACAGTGTCGGGGCCTATGTGGCCTCTCAGAGTGTACTCTATTCGCCTTTTGATTACGACTGTCCTCTCTCAGCAGGTAGCAGACGCGATTCTATGACGTTCGTTCACTTCTTTCCCGAAATGTATGGATAGAAAGCTGGCCTCGGCACTCATAGGGCTCCTCATCGTCCGAGTGCCACCCCGGACTCGGCCCGGTGGCGTCGTCATCGGCCACGTGGCCGTAGCCGCCACGGCGGTAAAACGCCACCGCACGGCGCAACCCTGATTGCGTCCGGCGACGACGCGCGAGTATGACCGTCTCGCGAACAGTCGAGCTGGAGGGCCACATTATCGACTCGGGGACGATGCAGCGCTGTTTCGAGGTCATCATGGACCTCGGCGGGGACTTCGACGTCGAGCAATTCGACGTCGGGCGCCACAAGGACGAGGAGTCCTACGCGCGCCTCAGCGTCACCGCGCCGGACGAGGGGACGCTCCAGTCCATCGTCCACGAGCTCCACCAGTCGGGTGTGAACCCCATCGACCCGGAGGACGCGACGCTGACGCCCGCGCCGGCGGACCGCGTGGTGCCACAGGGGTTCTACTCGACGACGAACCACCCGACGGACGTCCGGGTGAACGGGCAGTGGGTCGAAGTCGAGGACATCGAGATGGACTGCGCCATCGTCGTCGAGGACCCGGACGGCGACCCGACGGCGCGCACGCAGGTGTTGAACGGCATCGAGGCGGAGGACCTCGTGGTGACCGGCGAAGCCGGAATCCGCGTCCGGCCGCCCGAGCGCCCCCGCGACTCCTCGGGGCCGTTCGGGTTCATGCGTGGGGGCGTCTCCGCCGAACGACCCTCCGCGTCACTCATTCGGAAAGTCGCCGACGCGCTCCGCGAGGTGAAGGCGGCGGGCGGGAACGTCCTCGTCGTCGCCGGGCCCGCCGTCATCCACTCGGGTGCCGGCGACGCGCTCGCCGAACTCGTCCGTGAGGGGTACGTTGATGCGCTCTCGGCGGGGAACGGCTTCGCGACGCACGACATCGAGCGCGGTCTCTACGGGACGAGCCTCGGGATGAACATCGAGACCCTCGAGCATCCCAGGAAGGGCCACAAACACCACATCTACACCATCAGTGAGATCGTCCGCGCGGGCGGCATCGAGAACGCCGTCGCGGACGGCCTCGTCACGGAGGGCGTGATGTACGAGTGTGTCGAGAACGACGTGGACTTCGTGCTCGCGGGCTCGATTCGCGACGACGGCCCGCTCCCGGACACGATCACGGACACCGTGGAGGCACAGAACGAGATTCGCCGACAGGCCCACGACGCCGACATGGTGGTGATGCTCTCGACGCTGCTGCACTCGGTCGCCGTCGGGAACTGCCTGCCCTCCACGGCGCGCGTCGTCTGCGTCGACATCAACCCCGCGACCGTCACCCAACTGCTGGACCGCGGGAGCGCGCAGGCGCTCGGCCTCGTGACGGACGTCGGGACGTTCGTGCCGACGCTCGCGGACGAACTGCGCGAGTAGTTACTCGACGTCGATTTCGACGTCGTCGTCGCGCTCGCCGCGCGGGAACTCGTCGATGGTGTCCGCGCGGAACGCCTCCTCGTCGAACTCGTAGTCCTCGTCGAAGAAGTCGATGAGGGTGTGCGTGTCGCGCATCGCGTTCTTCAGACACGTCGAGGCACCGGGCGACGGCGTGATGTTGAAGATGATGTCGTCGCCGACGATCTTCGCCTCGCCCATGTCGAGGGTCTTGTTCTTCGTGTCGACGATCTGCGGGCGGACGCCGCCGTAGCCCTTCGCGCGCTTGATGTCGTCGAGTTCCATCGTCGGGACGACCTTCTGGACTTCCGGGAGGAAGGAGCGCCGGCCGACCTCCGGGACGTCGTAGACGAGGTTGCGGAGGACGTAGGGCAGGAGGATGCGGTCCGCGAGGATGTTCCCGTAGCTGAGGAAGGAGGCGACGTTCAGCCCGAAGACGTCGAGGAAGTCGCTGACGGTGTTCAGCCGACCGCGTTCGAGCGTCGGGACGAGTTTCGCGGTCGGCCCGAAGCGCGTGATGGAGCCGTCGTGGACGTCCGCGTCACCGTGGACGGCGGCGAACGGGAGCTTCTTCATCTGGAGCGTGTAGACCTTCCCGTTCAGCGGGCCGTCCTCCGCGAGGAAGAAGCTCCCCGCGACCGGGAGGAGGACTTTGTCCTGCCCGTAACCCATCTCCTTGGCGATCTGGAGGCTGTGCGAGCCGGCGGCGACGACGGCGACGTCACAGTCGAAGGGGCCCCGGTCGGTGGTGAGCGTGTAGCCGCTCGTCGTCTCCGTGATGTCGGTGACTTCCGTGCCGGTGTAGACGTCGACGCCCGTCTCCGCCTTCGCCTGCTCGACGAAGGACTGGGCGGTCTGTCCGTAGTCGACGACGTAGCCGTCGGGCGTCTGGAGCGCGAGCAGGTCCTTGCTCGGGTCGCGTCCCTCGACGACCTTCGGTTCGAGCTCCGCGATCTTCTCGCGGCCGATGGGGCGGAGCTTCGGGTAGAGGTCGCCGAAGCCCTCCTCGTGGTAGCGCTCTTCGAGGGAGGCGACCTCCTCGTCGCCGACGCCGAGGACCATCTTCGAGCGCTTCGAGTGCATCTCGCGGTCGGGGTCGTGGTTCTCGAGGTAGCCCGCGAGGAGTTCGGCGCCCTCCTTCACTTCCTCGGCCTTCTCGAGTGTGTAGTTCGTCTCGATGTCGCCGAAGTGGAGGGTCTGGGAGTTGTTCGTGTGGTGGGAGTTGATCTGGGCAATCTCCTCTTCCTTCTCGACGAGCGCGACCGACTCGACGTCGGTGAACTTCGCGACCGTGTAGAGGAGCGATGCGCCGCTGATACCGCCGCCGACGATGACTAAGTCGTACTCTCCGGACATGGTTAGAGTGTGGTGGGGCTACCTCACGCCTCACACTCCACCCGCTTAACTCATGTTCTATAGCCGCGTCAGCGGCCGACGACCGTCGGAATCGGGGTTCGACGTTTGTGTTATATTCGACTGACGGGTGAGTGAACACCAGCGCCGGCGCGATGGTGGCACTCAGGTAACAAATACGTAGAGGTATACGATAGGATCCCGCCACGTCACACGACCGAACAGTCTCTATCCGGCCTCCCTATCCCACCATCATTTGCCGTATGTACGCTTCTGAGGCCCTGTATACTCGATATAGCCGCCACCACTATTTTCCGTCTCACGACGCAACTGTCGAGTGCCTGTCAGCCTCAGCAGGTGATCCACCGTGCCATCACGTACGCACTACACTGCCGCGACAGTGGCAATGCTGCTCGTGGCCGCATTCGCCGGCGCCACGGCTGTGACCGCCCAGCAGACCGACCAGAACACCGATCGCTTCGAGCACCTCGACACGCAGGACGACGACGAGGACGACGCGCGCCTCCCCGCGAACTTCTCCGGGAAAATTCAGGTGAAGTTCGACTACAAGCGGACCGGGGACAAAGCGAAGTACAAGTACAAACTCGTCGTGAACTACGAGAACGGCGAGAAGGAGACGTACAAGATCACGCCGAAGGGAGACCTCGAGGACCGCAACCTCCCCTACGGTGATTTCCTTGAACGCGACGGCACGCTTGCCTTCGACGTCCACGAAGGCAACGACACCGCCTACCCCGTCGCGAAGGACGTCCCCGGGAAGTACACGGTCGAGTACAAGGCCACTGACCAGAAGGTCGAATTCAAGGCCACCTACACGTACGACGCCGGCGCGTCCAACAAGGACGTCCCCGGCTTCGACTTCAACGACGACCCCCGCGACGAGGACGACTTTAACCCCGTCAGCGAGGACATCGTCGGCCAGTACAAGACCGACTACAAGGCTACCGACTCCAAGAAGAAGGTGACCTTCCAGTACAAGAACACCGTCGAGAACGTCGACGAGCTCCCCTTCGACGTCGACCTCGACGACACCAGTAACGCCGACGGCGGCGACGCCGCCGTTCCCGTGATGCCGCAGGTCGTCGGCGACTACAAAGTCGAGTATAAGTCCACTGAGCAGAAGGTCGACCTCAAGGTCACCTACAAGGTCAAACAGCAGGACGTCGGCACTATCCCGGTCGACTTCAACCTCGACCCGGACAGTAGCGACGATACCTGACGCCCGCCGTCCATCGTCGGAACACCCCGCCTCTCGCTGCTCTTTTTCGACGTGGCCGTCGCTCCGAGGTGTCGTGTGTCTCCCGTTGAGCGACCGCGTCGCTCCCGGGTGTGTAAAAAACCGAAGTAACGTTAGTGTCGCCGAACGGCGACAGTACTAGTCCGAATTATGCGCGGACGACGTTCGTCGCGCGCGGGCCCTTGGGGGCGTCTTCGATCTCGAATTCAATCTCGGTGCCTTCAGTTAGGTCCTCACCGCCAACGTCCTCCATGTGGAAGAAAACGTCCTCGTCAGAGTCCTCAGTCGCGATGAAACCGTAGCCGCCCGTGTCGTTGAAGAAGTCAACCTTACCGGATGCCATTGCAAATAGACAAATGCCCTACCCACGGATAAGTATTCCGCATGTGTTTTCTGAAACTGTGGACTGGTATACGAATATCTAATACAGTCACTTTTTGGATTCCATCCGACTATACACTGGGTTCTCGGTGTATGGGACGACGAAACCAACACAATGTGCCGGTAGTTCGATGGTCTCGACACCGCCGACGCGCTCAGCCGGCGCCGAGAAGGCGACGGCGATGGCTCCCGGATTGACGGAAACCGTGAAAACGGAGCGCGGTGGACGGGGGTGACCAGAAACCGTTCGGGAGTGCCGTCTCGGTTCAGAGGCGTTCGCGCGTCGCCGCGACGACGAGCGGGAGCGTGATGGTGGCGTCCCCGACGACCGTCGCGTTCTCCGCGGTGGGCTTCAGTTTGCCCCACGAGCGTGCCTCGTCGAGTGTCGCGCCGGAGAGACCGCCGGTGTGCTCGGGGTCCATCGTCAGCTGGACGGCGTAGTCGTACGCCTCGGGGACGACGAGCATCGTCTGGAGGACGTAGTTCTTCGGAACGCCGCCGCCGACGACCATCGCGCCCGCCTTCTCGGCGTCGAACGCGAGGTCCGTGATGTGCGTCATGTCCGCGAGGGCGTCGAGCGTGAAGTCGCTCGTCTGCGAGTACATCCACGCCTGCAGGCCGAGCACGGAGTCCTGAATCGCCGGGACGTAGACCGGGACGTCGTGCTCGTAGGCCGCCGCCGCAATGCCGGCGTCCTCTTCGATGTCGTCCTCCTCGTTCACTTCGAGGTTCGCCTTCCCGAGCGCCTCGGTGAACTCCTGAATCGAGACGGTGCGCTCGACCTGTGGGAAGACGTGCTCGCGCAGGTGGGCCTCGAAGAGCGCGAAATGCTCCTGGGGCAGGTAGACGTTGTAAATCCGGTCGACTTCCTCCTCGCGGAGTCGCTCGTCGTACTCCGTCGGGTCCATCCCCGCGTGCTCGTCGCCCGCGCTCATCCGGTGGTCGTGCGGGCCCGCGTGGCCGTGATGGTGTTTCCCCCCGACGGCCTCGATGGCGTCGTGCGTCAGGTTCGCGCCCGTCGTGACGAGCGCGTCGATATGGCCGTCACGGATGAGTTCGACGACGACCTGGCGCATCCCCGTCGGGACCATCGCACCGGCGAGGCCGAAGAAGTTCGTCACGTCGTCGTCGCCGAGCATCTGCTCGTAGACGTCGACGGCGTGCGAGACGTCCGCCGCGCCGATGCCCGCGTGTCCGTACTGCTCGACGAGTTCGCCGACGGTCATGCCCGCGCTGACCTCCGCGTGGCCGAGCGGGTCGTGGTGGAACTCCTCGCGCTCGGGTTCCTCGTGGTCGTGGTCGTCGCTCATACCGACGACTCGGGCCGGCAGTGCTTTGAAGGGTCCGGGTTCGCCCTACAGGCCGGTCGGCACGTCGAGGTACGTCACCGCCGGCCCCCACCGCTCGGTGAGGTCCATCAGCGAGCGCACGCCGAACGTCTCGGTGCCGTAGTGCGTCCCACAGAAGACGTTGATCCCGGCTTCCTTCGCCTCGTGGTAGGTCTTGCCCTTCGGCTCACCCGTCACGAACGTGTCGACGCCCGCCTCGACGGCCTCGTCGAGGAAGTCCGCGCCCGCACCCGTCACGACGGCGACGTCCTCGACGGTCTCCGGGCCGAACTCGAGGGCGCGCACGCCCGTCCCGCCGTGGTCGAGCTCGGACTCGAGGCGCTCGCGGACGTCCTCGCGCGCGACGCCGCCCGCGTCACCGCGGAGGCCGATGGTTTCCGGGCCGACGTGCCCGATGCCTTCGAGGTTCGCGAGGCCAAGCACGTCTGCGACGCCCGCGGCATTCCCCAACTCGGGGTGGCCGTCGAGCGGGAGGTGCGAGACGTAGAGCGCGAGGTCGTTCTCGATAAGGGGGGCGATGCGGCCGTACTGCCGACCCGTAACGCGCTCGATGCCACCCCACGAGAGGCCGTGGTGCGTGACGAGGAGGTCCGCGTCCGCCCCCGCGGCCGCCTCGACAGTCTCGGCGACGGCGTCCACCGCGAACGCGACGCGCTCGACGTGTTTTTCCTCGGGGCCGACCTGCAGGCCGTTCGCCGAGGCGTCCACGTCCGCGAAATCATCGGTACGAAGGCGCTCGTCGTAACGCGAGACGAGTTCCGAGAGTTGCATACTCGGGCCAAGAGCGCCCCGCGACAAGAAGGGTGCGGGAGTTCAAACGCGGTGGCGACGCCACGCCCGCGTCTGCGCCGAGAGCGGGCCGTCGGCGGCCACCGCGAAACCGGTGGTGCGGCCCCCGACGGACGCGACGCACCACCTGTTCGCCTAGTCGCTAGCGTCAGCGCCCACGCCGGCGTCGCCCGTTCCCGCCATCGCGTCCGCGTGCGCGAAGACGAACTCGCGGAGGAGTTTCGCCGCGAGCACCGCGGCCTGCCCGTCGTCCCGGTCGTTCACCTCCACGATGTCGAACCCCGAGGCGTGGGGCGCGACGGTGCGCACGACGTCACGGAGCTCCCGCGAGGTGAGGCCGAACGGCTCCGGCGTGCCCGTCCCCGGGGCGTACGCCGGGTCCGCGGCGTCCACGTCCACCGAGAGGTAGACGTCCCGCTCGGCGAAGTCGGCGGGTGGCGTCCACTCGGGGACGGCCGCCGGTTCGACGACAGTGACGTCCGACTCCGCGGCGCGTTCCCACTCGGCCTCACAGCCCGAGCGCGCGCCCAGAATCACGGCTTCGTCGGCGACCTCGAGGGCGTGGCACGTCACCGTCGAGTGGCTCCACGAGTCACCGTCGTAGTCGGTGCGGAGGTCGAGGTGGGCGTCACAGACCACGAAGACGTCCGGGTCGAGGGCGTGCACCGGCGCCACCGAGACGGTGTGCTCGCCGCCGACGGTCAGCGGGACGGCGTCGTCGCGGGCGTAGTCCCGACAGACACTCGCGAGGTACTCACAGTACTCCTCGGCGTCGGTCCACGCGTGGACGTCGCCGTGGTCGGCGACGGATAGCTCGGAAAAGGAACGGTCGTAGGCGCGGTCGTAGTCCTCGAACGTCCCCGCGAACCGACGGACGCGCTCCGGTCCGAAGCGCGTCCCCGGCTGGAAGGACGTAGAGACGTCGAGCGGCGCGCCGACGACCACGTAGGCTGCAGCAGAGGTGTCCGCCGTCGCGCCGGGGAACATTCCGATTACTGGAGGACCTTCCGCTTGCCTTCCCACTCGAGGTACTCGATCTCGTCGTCGGGGTCGACGTCGACGTCGCCGGGAATCTCCATCGTGATGGTCTCGTAGGTCTCAAGGTCCATCACCTGAACGACGCTCTCGGACTCCTTGGAGACGATCTGGCCCTGCTTCCGGTTGATTATGGGGACCCAGATCTTCGCGTCGACCGGCTGGCTGAGCGAACGGCGCTTGCCGTCGAAGACGCCACGGGCCTCGATACGGGCCTTCGCGCTGCCGTGCTTGCCCGGCTTCGCGGTGGAGTAGCCGTCGATCTTACACGCGGCGTCCTCGATGATGACGTAGTTACCTTCCTGCAGGTCGCGGACTTCCTTCTGCTCTTTCGCCATACTCGCGATTCTCGCCTGCCGGGTATAAACCGTTTGGAACGCGCCAGCGAGCGCGCTTAGTGGTCGGCCGCGAGCACGTCCGCGACGCGCGTCAGGCCGGCCTCGAGTTCGTCGGACGGGAGGCCGAAGCCGATGCGGAAGTAGTCGTTGTAGCCGAAGCAGTCGCCCGGCGCGAGAACGACGCTCGCCTCCTCGACGACCGTCCGACAGAAGTCGCGCGAGCCCGTGTATCCCTCCGGAACGGTGACGAAGCCGTTGGGCCCGACGGGGTCGTGCCAGTCGAGGCCGTGCTCGTCGAGGAAGTCGGCGACGCGCTCGCGGTTCCGCTCGACGTGCGCGCGGTTCTCGGCGAGGATGTCGGCCTTCCGGGTGATGGCTTGCTCGGCGACGTGCTGGTCGAGTTTCCCGACGGAGATGCTCGTGTAGTCCTTGAGTTCCCACGCGCGCTCGACGACGGCCTCAGGGCCGACGAGCCAGCCGAACCGCAGTCCCGCCAATCCGTAGGCCTTGCTGACGCTCGCGGTGCTGACGGCGTTCGGCCCAAGGGTCGCGACGGGTGGATGGGGATCGTCGGCGAGTTCGCGGTACACCTCGTCGCAGTAGAGGTAGGCCCCGGCGTCCGTGGCGACGTCGTAGAGTTCCTCGACGGTCTCCCAGTCGGCGTACGACCCGGTGGGGTTGTTCGGGTTGTTGAGCACGACGACGCGGGTGTCGTCGCGAATCGCGTCGCGGACGGCCTCGACGTCGAGCGTCCAGTCCGGGCCGGAAAGCGGGACTTCGGTGACGTCCGCCATCGATTCGGGAATCCGGTGGAGCGCCTCGTAGGTCGGCGTGACGACGACGGCGTGCCCGCCGTCCTCCAGAATGGCTTGGAGGCCGAGGTAGTTCGCCTCCTGTGTCCCGCAGGTGAACAGTACCTCCTCGCGGGTGCGGCCGTGTTCCTCGGCGACGCGCTCGCGGAACGCGGGATCGCCGTCAGTCGGGATGACGTAGCCGAGCTCGCCGGCGCCGTAGTCGAAGCGCGCAGCCTCGAGCGGCCGGACGCCGGATTCGGCGAGCATCAGGTCGGCGTCGTGTTCGTACTCGGCGAACCAGCGTTCGAGTTCGAACGGCGGGAGCGGGTCCATGGTCGCTCCTCTCGCGCGATCGGGTTAACGCTCACCACTCCCGTGTCGCTACGGGCGCTCGTCTCCGGGGGTGAGCGCGTCGCGACCGCGCGTCCCGCGACGCCGCCGGAACGAACGCCAGCAGAGCAGGCCGACGACGGCCGTCGCGGCGGCGGCGACGGCCGCGATCCGGTGGGCGGCGTCCGCGTAGAGCAGCCCGGTGGAGACGACGCCGGCACCGAAGAGGAGGCCGGTGACGAGGCGTGCGGCGAGCGCGTCGAGGTAGCCGCCGGAGTCCTCGACGGCGGCACGGACGTAGAAGTCGTCCCGGTCGACGCGGTCGAGCGCGCGTTCGAGTTTCGGCGCGAGGCGGAGCGAGGAGCGCGCCGACACGGAGAGTTGCTCGCCGGTGTCGGTGACGAACTCGCGCGCGCCGCGTTCGTAGTAGCCTCGCTCGCCGAGGTAGTCGGTGGCGACGGTGACGAAGTCGAAGTCGGGGTCGAGCGTGAGACAGACGCCCTCGACGACCGTGGCGACGCGGAGGACGAGCGCGAGGTTCGAGGGGAGCCGCAGGGGGAACTCATAGATGGTGTCCTCGACCTTGGAGACGATCTGCTGGACGCGGTACTGCTCGACGGACTCGCCGCGGGCGTCCGCGATGGCGAGTTCCATCACTTCGGCCATCGTCGCACGGTCGGCCTCAGGGCTCAGGGTGCCCATCTCGACGAGGGTGTCGAGGATGGCCTCGATGTCCTGGTTCGCGACGGCGACGTAGAAGTCGACGATGTGGCCCTGCACGGACTCGTCCACCCGACCGCTCATCCCGAAATCGTAGAAGACGATGGTGCCGTCGTCTTGGACGGCGAGGTTCCCCGGGTGGGGGTCGGCGTGGAAGACGCCGTCCTCGACGATCATCTGGAGGTAGGTGCGCTCCAGGTTCTCGGCGACGGCGTGTCTGTCCACCCCCGCGGCATCGAGCGCGTCGACGTCGCTGATCTTGGTGCCTTCGAGGTACTCCATCGTGAGGACGCGCTCGCCGGAGTGGGAGTCGTGGACGGCGGGAATCGCGACGGCGTCGTCGTCTGCGAAGTTCGACCGGATTTCCTCAAGCATCGCGGCTTCGCGCGAGTAGTCCATCTCCTCGCGCAGCGTCGTGTCGAACTCCTCGGCGAGGTTCTCGAGGCTGAACGCGCGCGCGTCGTCCACGAAGAACAGCAGGATCGGGAGCGACCACGAGACGACGCGCAGGTCGGCGGTGACGAGCGGTTCGATTCCGGGGCGTCGGACCTTCACGGCGACGTCCTCGCCCTTGAGCGTCGCCGTATACACTTGCCCGAGGCTTGCGCCGCTGATGGCCTCGGTGTCGAAGTCGTCGTACGCCTCCTCGACGGGGCCGACTTCCGCTTCCAGCACCTCGCGAGCCTCGCGCCAGTCGGCCGGCGGCACCCGGTCTTGGAGTTGAGCGAGTTCCTCGACGTACTCCGGCGGGAGGACGTCCGGGCGCGTCGAGAGCAACTGCCCGAGTTTGATGAACGTCGGCCCGAGCGTGAGGAGACTGTCCACGAGGCGCTCGGCGCGTCGCACGCGGCGTTCGCTGGAGACGGCGCGCGGCCCGCCGAAGAGGAGGAAACGCCGCCTGTCGCGGGCGTACGACCAGACGAGTGGGAGGAACTGCCACGTGACGACGACGAAGCGCCGATAGGCGCGCAGTGACGCCACGCGCTACCCCTCGACGGGCACGCGGACGCCGTCCCCGTCGGATTTCGGGAGGACGACGTCGAGGACGCCGTTCTCCAGCGTCGCGGTGGCGTCCGCGCTCGCGACGTTCGGCGGGAGCGGCACCTCGAACTCGAGGAAGACGGCCCGCTCCTCGCGACGGTAGTCGAAGCCGTCGGGGACGTCCTTCTCGCGACGGGCGTCGACGTGGAGAGTATACGCCCGCACGTCCACGTCGACGGTGTCGGCGCTGACGCCCGGCACGTCGAAGACGAGCCGGTAGGCGTCGTCGCTCTCGGCGAAGTCGGCGAAGACGGCGTCGGGGAGTTCGCGGAGCGCGTCGCGAAGCCGGGACATGGTCGCGGCTTCGGGCGCGTGGTCGAAAAAGGCGGTGGTCGCGGCGGCTCAGCGGTCGGGCACGCCGAGCGGGTCGACGTGCAGGCCGACGATGCCGAGCGCAGCGGCGGAGAGCGCGGCGACGACCCACGCGAACCAGCGCCGGAAGCGAGGCTCCCGGCTGGCTCACGAGAACGACGCGTTCTCGTGAACGCCGATACCGGCGGCGCGGGGCCAATCTACGGGGTAGCGCCATTTGATGACGCCGACCCATGCGAGCAGCGCCAGCAGGGGATCGACGACCGGCACGGCGCCGGCCAGCGCGTACGCGAGCGCGCCGCAGAGCGCGGTCACGAGCGCGTGGTCGTAGCCGAACGGTCGCGAGAGCGTGCGGGCGGCGAGCGCGAGCGCGCCGCCGCCGAGCAGGAGGCCGACGGCGAGCGAGAGCGCGTGCTCACCGCCGGCAGGGGGAATCATCGGGCGTTACGCGTCGGCGCTCGCGGACGCCTGGCCGCCGGCCTCGGCGTCAACGCCGAAGAAGCCGCTGACGGCGGCGCCGAGGTTCGAGACCTCACTCTGAATCGTGGACGCGATGCCGCCCTGCGCGTTCCCGGACGCGCTGGCGGCGGCGTTCGCGTTCGCCGAGGCGTCGGCGCTCACGTCAGCGTCGGCGTTCGCGGCAGCGTTCGCGGCGGCCTGACCGGACGCCGAAGCGGCGCCGGACGCGTCACCGTCGGCCGCAGCCGAGCCGGTCGCGCGGGCGTCGGTGGTCGCGTTCGCCGAGGCATTCACGTCGGCGTCGGCGCTCGCGTTGGCGTCAGCCGTAGCGGAGCCGTTCGCGTCGGCGGAGCCGCCGACGATACCGCTGACAGCGGCGCCGAGGTTCGAGATCTCACCGCTCACGAACGCGCGGATGGACGAGTGGATCTCGGTCACGTGCTCCGGGACGTTCGCGGGCATGTCGACCGGTGGGCCGGCCGACGCGTTCGCGTCGACGTCACCCTCCGCGTCGGCGGAGACGTTCACGCCGGCACCGGCGGACGCCTCGGCCTCAGCGGAGCCGTCGGCGCTGGCTTCCGCGGAGACGTTCGCGGAGTCGTTCACGTCAGCGTCGACGCTGGCGCCGTCACCGTCAGCGGAGACGGAGACGCCGGCGTCAGTCTCGGCGTCAGTTGACGCGTCGGCGTCAGTCGTGGTGTCGGCGGACGTCGAACCGTCCGCGGACGCGTTCGCGTCACTGTCCGCGTCGGCGCTCGACGTGGTGTTCGTGTCGCCGGACGTGCTCGAGCCGTCCGAGGTGTTCGCGGACGTGGTGCTGTCCGCGGACGCACTCGTGCTCGCGGAGCCGTCGTCGCTACTCGCGGTGCCGTCGACCGTGACACCGGTGTCTGTGCTGACGTCGATCGCGGACGCGCCGCCCGCGGTGACGAGCAGGGCGACGAGCGCCACGATACCGAGTTGGGTGAGCTTCATCTGTCGTGCCTCCACCCGGGTCCCATGGCCCGACGGGTAATGAACCGGGGAGACCGTATCCGGCGGTTTGAGGCCCGATTAAGCCGAATTAATTCGATTTAACGGTCGCCGTCGCGGGTGACCGGGCGTTTTTCGGCCGGCCCCACGAAGGAGTGGGTATGACCGGAACTCACGACCGACGGCGCGCGGGGTTCAAGGAGCGGACCCGGGTGGCCGAGGCCCGGGCGCGACTCCGCGAGGCCGTCGTCACGCACGACCGAACGACGTCGGTCGCGGTGGCCGACGCGGCGGGCCGGACGCTCGCCGTCCCCGTCACCGCGGCGCGCGATGTCCCGGGCTACGAGCGCGCGGCGATGGACGGCTACGCGGTCCGCGCCGCCGACACCTTCGGCGCGAGCGAGCGCGACCCCGCCGTCCTCCGCGCGAGCGAGACGATGGCCCCCGAGACCGCCGTCCGCGTTCACACCGGGAGCGAACTCCCCGAGGGCGCGGACGCGGTCGTGATGATCGAGCAGGTGGCGGAGGTCGGCGGGGACGTCGAGGTGCTTGACGCGGTGGCGGTCGGCGAGAACGTCGGCGCTCCCGACGAGGACGTCGCCGCGGGCCAGCACCTCCACGACGCCGGCCACCGCCTCCGCCCCTCCGACCTCGGCCTCCTGAAGGCGAGCGGTGTCCGCGACGTGACAGTGTACGACCGCCCCGAGGTCGCCGTGATTCCGACCGGCGAGGAACTCGTCCAGTCCGACCCCGATCCCGGCGAGGTCGTCGAGACGAACGGCCTCACCGTCTCCCGCCTCGTCGAAGGCTGGGGCGGGCGGGCACGCTACCGCGACGTCGTGACCGACGAGGAGGACGCTCTCCGCGCGGCTATCGAGGGCGACCTCGACGCCGATGTCGTCGTCACCACCGGCGGGTCGAGCGTCGGCGAACGCGACCTGACGCCGGACGTCGTCGAGGACCTCGGCGAACTCGTCTTCCACGGCGTCGCGCTCAAACCCGGCCACCCGGTCGCCGCGGGCGTCGTCGAGGACACGCCCGTCCTCTGTCTCCCCGGCTACCCGGTCGCCTGCATCGTCAACGCCGTCCAGTTCCTCCGGCCCGCGATGAAGCAGGCAGGCGGGATGCCCATTCCGGCGTTCCCACAGATCGAGGCCGAACTCTCGGGGAAACTCCGGAGTGAACCCGGCGTACGGACGTACGCGCGCGTGTCGCTCGAGGAGACCGACGACGGATACGTCGCCGACCCCGTCCACACGAGCGGGTCCGGCGTCCTCTCCAGCGTCTCGCTCGCCGACGGGTGGGTCGTGGTTCCGGAGCCCGCGGAGGGCGTCGCCGCCGGCGAGACCGTGACCGTCGAACAGTGGGAGGTCCGACCATGACGGACCGGAAGGAGTTCCGCGACCTCGCCTCGCCCGAGGACGCCCACGAGACCGTCGCGAGCCTCGACATCGACCCCGACCCCGAGACCGTTCCGCTGCGGGAGGCTCGCGGTCGGGTGCTCGCCGAGCGCGTCGACGCCGGTATCGACGTCCCCGGGTTCGACCGCGCGTCGATGGACGGCTACGCGGTCCGCGCCGCCGACACCTTCGGCGCGGACGAGACCGACCCCGTCGTCCTGCCCAAGACCGGCGTCGTCCACGCCGGCGAGGAACCAGACGTCGAAGTCGGTGAGGGCGAGTGCGTCGAAATCTCGACGGGTGCCGTAATGCCCGCGGGCGCGGACGCCGTCGTCCCGGTCGAACGCACCACCGAACGAAACGGCGAAATCGCCTTCGAGACGGCCGTCGCACCCGGTGACAGCGTGATGGCGGCCGGTGCGGACGTCGCCGCCGGCGAGCGCGCGCTCGGCCCCGGCACCGAGTTGACCCCGCGCGAAATCGGCCTCCTGTCGGCGCTCGGCGTCGAGTCGGTGCCCGTCCGTGGCAAGCCGACCGTCGGCGTCATCTCGACCGGCGACGAACTCGTCCGGCCGGGCGAGCCCCTCGAGCATCGCGCCGGCGAGATTTACGACGTGAACTCCTACACTGTCGCCGCCGCCATCGAGGAGGCGGGCGGCGAGGCCGTCCTCTACCCGCACGCCGGCGACGACTACGCGGAGATGGAGCGTCAGCTCCGCACCGCAGCCGACGAGTGCGACCTCGTCCTCACCTCCGGGTCCACCTCGGCCTCGGCCGTCGACGTCGTCTACCGCGTCATCGAGGAGCGCGGCGAGTTGCTCCTGCACGGCGTCGCCGTCAAACCCGGAAAGCCGATGCTCGTCGGGCGCTTCGAGGACGCCGCCTACGTCGGCCTCCCCGGCTATCCGGTCTCCGCACTCACCATCTTCCGGACGTTCGTCGCGCCGGCGATTCGGGACGCCGCCGGGAAACCGGAACCCGAGCGCGCCACCGTCGAGGGCCGAATGGCCGTCCAGGAACGCTACGGTCAGGGCCGCACCCGCCTCATGCCGGTCGGCCTCCTCGAGGACGGAGCGGGCGACACCCTCGTCTATCCCGTCGACAAAGGGAGCGGCGCGACCACGTCGCTCGTCGAGGCCGACGGCGTCGTCGAAGTCGACGCCGACACCGACTACCTCGCCGCCGGCGAGTCCGTGGCCGTCGAGTTGTTCTCGCCGGACGTCCGGCCGCCGTCCGTGCTCTGTATCGGCGAGGACGACCCCGCGTTCGCCCGCCTCCTCGACGGCGTGCGCAACCCGCGCTACCTCGCGGAAGGCACGCGCTCGGGATTCAGACGGCTCCGCGACGACCTCCCGGACGTCGTCGTCGCGAGCGGTCCGCTCGAACCGGAGGAAGAAACGGAGACACTCGCGTCGTGGACGCGCGAGTGGGGTCTCGTCGTCCCCGAGGGCAACCCGCAGAACGTCGACGGCCTCGTGGACCTCCTCGATGCCGACCTCGACTTCCTGAATCGCACAACGGCGAGCGGCCTGCGCGTGTCCCTCGACGCCGCGCTCGACGACCTCGCCGGCGAGGGCGAAACCGGCCGCGAGCTCGCCGGGCGTATCGCGGGCTACGAACGAACTGTTCGCGCCCACGAGAGCCCCGCGCGGAAAGTCGCGGCCGGCGACGTCGACGTCGGCCTCGGCCTCCGTGCGAGCGCCGCGAAACTCGGCCTCGACTTCGTCCCCGTCGGCGCGGAGTCGGTGCGCGTCCTCGCGAACCCCGGGCGCATCGAGAAAGCGGGCGTCCGGGAGCTAGAGCGCGCGCTCGACGGCGTTGAAAGCGTCGTCGCCGACCTGCCCGGGTACGAGGCATAGTCGCTTACCGGGCCGACTCACGTCTCGCGTCGCTCGCGGTCGCCCGTTGCGCGCCCGCTCGTGCTGCTCGAGAGCGCGAGGTCGGCGAACGACTCGATGCGGTGGTCGCCGAGGACGCAGACGCCGCGCCGGTGCGGGTCGTGGCGTTCGACGTGGATGGACTCCAGGCCGGCATTCGCCGCCGCCCCGATGTCGCTCGCGCCGTCGCCCGCGTAGACGCCGTGCGCGGTCGGCGCGACGCCGAGGTCGCCGCGTGCGAGGTCGAGCGGACGGGGCGAGGGCTTGTAGCCGGTCTCGTCGTCGCACGCCACGACGACGTCGAACCAGTCTCGGACGTCGAGGCGGTCGAGTACTGCGTCAGTCGCCGGTGCCGGACAGTGCGTCACCAGCCCGACCGGCTCGTCGAGGTCCGCGACGAACGCCGCGTCGTCGTAGAGGTACGTCGCCTCCGCGCGCTCCACGGGGTCGTCGAGCGCGTCGAAGACCTCCCAGAACGCCTGCGGGTCGTACCCCCACTCGCGGAGCAGGTCGTCGCGGTCGCCGCCGAGCCCGTGCCAGAGCACCTCGGCCTGACGGTCGCTGAAGGACACGCCGAGCTCGGCCTCAACGCGGTCGAACACCTCGCGCGTGTACGACCACTCCGTGTCCACGAGCGTCCCGTCGAGGTCGAGCAACCAGTAGTCGTAGCCCGGGTCAACCATCTACCCGGACGTACGCCGTCACCCGATAAGTCCCTTACGCGGCCCCGGAACGGACGACGACCCTCACTGGTCACCCGGGGTCGCGTGGCTCACCTTCGGCGTTCGCACGTTCGGCGACCCCTCCCTACTCGCTCGGGGCCGTCTGCACTTCGAGCGAACTCCCGAGATACTTGTTCACGACCTCGTCAACGGTGTCAGCGCGGAACGCCTCGAGGTCGTCGGCGATGGCCTCGCGGAACGCCGTCCGGTACTCCTCGTCCACCTCGAACGACCGATACTCGACGCTCAACACCGTGACATCCAGCGCCTCCGCGGTGAGGTCGCGGAAGTGCGCGTCGTCCGCGAGCTCGCCGCGCCAGAGGTTGTCGCGGAAGAACCGCCAGCCCTCCTCGCCCGGCTCGTCGGCGTCGCGGTAGAGACGCGTCTCGAACGAGTTCGGTTCGAGGGAGACGTCACGCGCCGCCGGTTCCAGCCGAAAGCGGACCGCGAAGACGTACCGCCCCTCCATCTACCTGAGCGCGTCACACTCCGCGGCCAGTTCGAGGTCCTGCTCGGTGACCCCGCCCGCCTCGTGGCTCGTGAAGCGAACCTCGACGGTGTCGTACTCGATGACGATTGTCGGGTGGTGGAACGCCTCGTCCGCGAGCTCGCCCACCTCGCTCGCGAACGCGACGCCCGCGAGGTAGTCGTTGAACTTGTAGGTGCGACTGATTTCGTCGTCTTCCAGTTCCCACTCGGACGGCAGTCGCTCCTCGACGTCCTCGTCGCTCAGTGTTTCTGCCATACTCAGGGCGTCGCCGCCCAGAACCAAAACCGTACTGTCCGTCTCAGTCGTCCTCGGTCTCCGCGGCCGCGAACCGCGCCGGGGGACCATCCTCGCCGAGTCGAATGGGGTCCGCGTCGTCGTCCTCGAACTCGGGGTCGAAGAGGCGCAGCGCCGTCGCGATGGTCTCCCAGTCGTCCTCCGCGGCGGCGTCCCGGAGGCTTCGGGTCGGCGCGGCGAGAATCTGGGAGACGAGCGCGTCAGCGAGCGACTCCACGACCTCGCGCTGGGCGTCGTCGACGCCGTCCTCACCGTGGGACTCCAGGCGCGAGAGCGCCGTCGCGACCTCGCGGTCCTTCAGGCGCTCGGCGCTCTCGTACATCCGCGCGATGACCGCGTCCGCACGCTTGCGCTTGTACTGCGAGAGGAGGCGTTCGAACTCCTCGTCGATGATGTCCTCGACGGCGAGCGCGGCCTCCTGCCGGCGCTCGCGCGTCTCGTCCGTCACGTCCTCGAGGTCGTCGAGGTCGTAGACGGACGCACCCGCGCTGTCGGCGACCGCGGGCGCGATGTCGCGCGGCTGGCCGAGGTCGACGTAGAGCGTCTCCCCGGCGTCTGCGGTCTCGTCTGGTGTGACGACCGGCATGTCGCTCCCGGTAGCGGCAACGACGACGTCCGTGTCCGCGAGCGTTTCGGGGAGCGCGTCGAGGCCGACCGCCTCGCCGGACGCGTCGAGGTCCGCGACGACCCATTTGGCGTGCTCGGGCGTGCGGTTCACGACGGTGACGTCAGCAACGCCCGCGGAGTCGAACGCCCGCGCGGCGAGCGACCCCATCTCGCCCGCGCCGACGACGGCCGCGCTCGCCGACTCCAAGTCGAGCTCGCGCTCGGCGAGCCGGACGGCGGCGCTCCCGAGGCTCACGACGCCCTCGTTGATGGCCGTCTCGTTGCGCGCGCGCTCGCCAACGTGGATGGCCTTCGTCACGCCTTCCTCGAGAACGGGGCCAATGGTGCCGGCGTCGACGGCCGTGTCGTAGGCCAAGCGGACCTGCCCGAGGATCTGGTCCTCGCCGAGGACGAGCGATTCGACGCCCGCCGCGACGCGCATCAGGTGCCGAAGGCTCTCCTCGTGGCCGGTCTCGACGCTCGCGTCGTGGTCGGCGATACCCGTCGCGGCGAGCGCGCGGCGCCCCGTCTCGGGGTCGGCGGTGACGACGTACGCCTCGACGCGATTGCAGGTCTGGAGCGCGTACGCCTCCTCGACGCCCGACTCGGCGCGGAGCGTCCCCAGTAGTGCCGCGATGCTCTCCGCACGGGCGGCCTCGATGTCGTTGACGGTCGCCTCGGGGTGTGCGACCCGGACCCCGGAGACGACGCTCGTATTCCGATTCACGTGTATTACTCCTCGTCGACGACGTCCGTGGGAGTGTCGCGCTCGCGCGGCCCGCCGGAGACGTCAGAACCGATGACGTTCGCGACCACTCGACGCACGGCGTCGTCGACCTCTTGGTCGTCTTTGGTATCTGCGCTACGTAAAGCCTTCCAAACCGGTGTCGACCGCACGACGGCGCGGACGGCGTCCCGGCGCTCGCCGGGCGGGACGTCCGCGGCCTGCAGGTCCTCGCGGAGGCTCGCGGTCACTTCGGCCATCGCGCCCGCGCCGTCGAGCGTCTCCTCAACCTGCTCGCGGAGGTGTTTCGCGAGCGCGGGACTCGACCCGCCGGTCGAAATCGCGACCGACACCGGGTCGTCCCGAACGGTGGCGGGGACCGCGACGTCGTCGAACGCCCGGTCGTCCGAGTGGTCCGCGCGGTTTACGAGTGCGCCCACCTCACGGGCGGCCGCGACCGCGGCGTCGTTCACCGACTCGTCGTCCGTCGCCGCGACGACGAGCGCCGGGTCGAGGCGGTCGACCCACTCGTGGAGCGTCGCGGCGTCCGCGTCCGTCCGCACCAGCTCGGCGTCGCCGAAGTCGGCGTCGGCGAACGCGGGGCTGAGAACGACGACGCGGGCCTCGCGGGCGAAGCGGCGGGCCTTCCGCGCGCCCACGCGCCCGCCGCCGACGACGAGCACCGCCTCGTCCGTGAAGTCGAACGCGAGCGGAATCACGCGTGCTGCTCTGTCTCGCGTGCGTCCTCGGTGTTCGCGTCCGCGCGCTCGTCGAGGCGGATGCCCGTCTTCTTCAGGATACGCGTCGAGAACAGCGTGTCCCAGTCGTCCGTGCCGACGTCCCAGTGCTCGGCCATCACGTCCCGCACCTGCTGGACGCGCGCCTCGCTTTCGGCCTCGCTGCGGCCGTGCGTCATCGCGAAGAAGTTGTACGGCCAGACGCCGTCGTGACGTGGGCGCTCGTAGCAGTGCGTCACGAAGTCGAGGCTCGCCACCTCGGGGCCGACCTCCGAGACGACCTCGTCCGGGACGTTCCAGACCGTCATCCCGTTCTCGCTGTAGCCGAGGGCGTAGTGGTTCGGGACGACGCCGACCCGTCGGACTTTCCCCTCGACGTTGAACTGTCGAATCGTCTCCACGACCCACTCGGCGTCCTGCCCGATTTCGTCGGCGACGTCGCGGTACGGCGTCTCCGAGACGGGGAGGCCGCCCTGAATCTCGACGACGAGGTCGCGCTGGGCGGGCGTCAGCGTCTCGGCGTCGGTCGGACTCGGGTTCGGCCCGAGGTGCGAGAGGTCGATGTCCGTCTCCTCGAGGGGTCCCTCAACGGGGAACTTCGCCTCGACGCGGAACTCCTGTTGTTTCGGCAGGTCGTAGGTTTCCTGGCCGGTCTCGGCCTCGATTTCGGCGAGCACCTCCGCGGCGCGGTCGCGCTCCGCGACGGAGACGACGAACCACATGTTGAGGTGTGGGTGTTCGCGCTCGTAGTTGTGCGCCACCTCGCGGTGTGCGTTCACGGTCTCGGCGACCTCCTCGAAGCGCGACTCCGGTGCGTGCATCGCGACGAGCGTCGCGTGTCCGCCGATGGCTTCGGCGTTGATGAGCGCGCCGAAGCGCGAGAGCGTCCCCGCCTCGACCATCCGGCGGACGCGCGCGACGAGCGTCGACGCGTCGACGTCGACGCCCTGCGAGCGGAGCGCGTGTGCCGCCGGTTCGAACGGCCGTTGCACCACCGGAAATCCACCCTGGAAGGCGTTCACGATGGCGCGGTCCGTCTCGTCGAGGTCCGCGTCGGTCATAGCCCGTAGTGGGGACTCACTCGGTATAAGGGTTGAGTTCGACCGTGCTAGCTAGGCGCACGTCCGGTGTCGCGGCGCGGGACGCGCGCTCGCTTCGCTCCCCGGTCGCGGTATTCGCGGCTTCGACGGAGCCGCGTTCACTCCCATCCGTCCTCGGTGACGCCAACGACGGACTCGGCGCCGTCGAGCGCTTCGAGGTCCGCGACGACCCGCTCGAGGTCGTCGCCGGCCTCCCAGTAGAGGACGAGGTCGTAGTACGTGTCGCGCATGAGCTGCTGGCACTCCCAGACGAACTCGTCGCCCTCGACGGTGAGGCCCTGATGCTGGTTGACGCCGAAGCGCTCGTCGTCGTTCCCGGAGTAGACGTAGGTGTCCGTCGCGTCGATACCGGAGTGCTCGGCGACGACGTCGCCGGCCTCGAGGGTGAGCTGGTGGAGGACGCTCTCCTCGTCGCCCCCGAGGTCGGTGTGGACGACTGCGCCGTGGAGCGTGATGTCCCCGGGCTTGAGGAGTTCGACCGTGCGCCGGTAGAGGTCCGCCTTCTCCGTCTCTGTCATACGTGATGCGAGGCGAGAGTGGACTAAATGGGTCACGGTCCCGTCCGGCCCGAGCGCCAGCGAGGGTCGGACGAACGAGCGAGCGCCGCCGGCACGATTGTCGTGACAGGTGCGGAGGACAAGGCTCATACCCGCCGCCGCGCAAACGAGGAGTATGTTGCGAGGGTGGCTCCGTCGCCAGTTCGACGCCGCCTACGAGCGCGTGCTCCGCCACGAACTCTCGGGTGCGCCCGAGCACGTCGCCGTCATTCAGGACGGCAATCGGCGCTACGCACGCGAGCGCGGCGACGACCCGAGCGCGGGCCACCGCGCGGGCGCGGAGACCACCGAGCAGGTCCTCGACTGGTGTGCGGAGCTCGGCGTCGAGGAGCTCACCCTCTACGCGTTCTCGACGGAGAACTTCGACCGGCCGGCGGACGAGCGCGAGCACCTCTTCGACCTCCTGGAGTCGAAGCTTCGGGAGTTCGCGGACGCCGAGCGCGTCCACGACCAGGGCGTGCGCATCCGCGCCATCGGCGAGACGGGGCGCCTCCCGGAGCGCGTCCGGGACGCCGTCGCGTACGCGGAGCGCCGCACGGCCGACTACGAGGGGTTCACGCTGAACGTCGCGCTCGCGTACGGCGGGCGCGCGGAACTCCTTGGCGCGGCCCGCGACGTCGCGCGCGCCGTCGATGACGGCGACCTCGCGCCGGCAGACGTGGACGTCGCGGAAATCGAGTCGCGCCTCCACGACAGCCCCGTCCGCGACGTCGACCTCATCGTCCGGACGGGCGGCGACGAGCGGACATCGAACTTCCTGCCGTGGCACGCGAACGGCAACGAGGCGGCGGTCTTCTTCTGTACGCCCTACTGGCCGGAGTTCTCGAAGGTGGACTTCCTGCGCGCCATCCGCACCTACGAGTCCCGCGAGGCGTCGTGGCAGCGCGCGAAGGCCGAGCGTGCGCTCGCGCTCGTCCGTGCGTTCGGGAGTGTCGAACTCCGGGAGGCCCGTGCCGTCCTCTCGCGCCTCCGCGAGTACGTTCCGGATGGGGCGGACGTCGAGGTCGAGGGCGAGGACGGCGCGACGACGGGCGACTAGTCACCCACGTACGCGGGAACTATCGTCACGAATGGAGGGCGGCGACGAGGACGCCCAGACCGCCGAGGAGAAGTGAGACTGTCTGCCGACGATTCACGCTGCCGAGATGTACGCGGAGTGGCAAGTGTCTTTAGGTGTGGCCCGCTGATTCGGAAGATTCGCTAGCGCTCATCTTCCAACCATGCGTGAGACCTGCGGCCTCACTGAGTTTGGACGGTTCACTCGCTGGCGCTCGCTTACCGTCCAAACCTCCGCTGACGGTCCTGATAATCTCGAAGCGCGCGGAGGTAGTCCCGGTCGCGGAAGTCCCGCCAGTTGACGTCGGTGAAGTAGAGTTCGCTGTAGACCGACTGCCAGATCATGAAGTCGCTGAGGCGCTCGGCGCCGGTCTTGATGACGAGGTCGGGGTCGGCGGGGAAGACGAGGTGCTCCTCGACGGCGGCCTCGTCGACGTCCTCAGGGGTGGCGTCGCCCCGATCGACGGCTTCGGCGATGGCGCGGACGGCCTCGGCGAACTCGTGTTTCCCGCCGAGGCCGACGCTGACCTGCACGGGCGCGTCGGCGCGTTCGGTATCGCCGGGCCCGCGGAGGGCGACCTCTCGGGGGGCGTCGAGGCCGGCGAGTTCGCGTTCGAGCGTCGGGACGACCGCACGGTCGAGGACGCTGACGTAGACGGTGACGCGCCGGGCGCCGTGCTCGAAGGCGAGCGCGAGGAAGCGCTCCAGGGTGTCGTAGGCGCCGCTCTCGAGCAGGTCGCGTTCGGTGATGACGAGCGCGACGTGGCCCGGGGTCGAGGCGTCGTCGTGGCGGACGCGTCGGGCGAGGTAGCGGTCGTAGAGTCCCACGACCGAACGAGGGGGCCGGACAACCCTAAAGTCCTCGCACGCGCTCGGTCGTTCGGGATTATTAAGTATGCCGGCGGTGATATCCGCCGGTAGTGACTCTCCCGCTCCGTCGGGCCGCCGCGTACGCGCTGGTCTCGACGCTCGCGCTCGCCGCACCGCTGCTGGGGCGGTTCACGGCGGCGCCGTTCGTCGTCGTGGCCGCCTTCGCGTTCGTCGTGACCGACGGGCCCGCGTTCCGCCTGTTCGCCTACCCGTGGGACGAGAAACAGGAGCGCCTCTGGACGCTCCTCGGGTTCGCGCTCGCCGCGACCGGCCTCGGCGTGCTCGTCCCCGCGTTCGACCTGCCCATCGGCGTCTTCGCCGCGGCGGTGCTCGCCGTCGGCTACGGCGACTTCGGGCGGCGCCTCGCCCTCGAGTACTACCCGGTGGCGGTCGCGGGCAGCGTCGGGTTCGTCGTCGTTTCCTTCGTCGGGACGCTGCTCGGGCAGGTCGTCGTCGCGGCGGCGCTCACCCCGACGATGGCGTTCCTCGCGGCGACCGCGAGCCTGCTCTCCGGCCTGCTGCGCGAGGTGTTCACGGAGCGTGACTACCCCTACGTCGTGCTCACCGTCGCGCTCCTCTGCTGGCTGTTCACGGCGCTCGCGGTGTCGCCGTCGTGGACGCGCGTCTGCGTCGCGCTCGTTCTCACGGTCGTCTTCGGCGGCCTCTCCTACGGGCTCGGCGCGGCGTCCGTCGCCGGGATGCTCACCGGCGTCTTCCTCGGCGTACTCGCCGTCGTGCTCGGCGGCTACGGCTGGTTCGCGGTGCTCGTGACGTTCTTCTCGGTGGGCGGGCTCTCCTCGAAGTTCCGCTACGAGGAGAAGGCGGACATCGGCGTCGCGGAGGAGAACGAGGGCGCGCGCGGGAGCGGGAACGTCCTCGGGAACTCGCTCGCCGCGCTCTTCGCGCTGCTGGGGTACGCTGCGAGTCCGATGCTCGACGTCTCGGCGGCCGTCTTCGTCTTCGCGTTCGCGGGGAGCGTCGCGACGGCGCTCGCGGACACGCTCTCCTCGGAAATCGGGACGCTCTACGGGCCTCCACGCCTCGTCACGACGTTCGAGGAAGTACCGCCGGGGACGGACGGCGCGGTGACGTGGCAGGGCGAACTCGCCGGCCTCCTCGGCGCCGCCGTCATCGCCGCGCTCTCCTTCGTCCTCCTCGGACTCTCGGCGTTCGGCGCGGGCGTCGTCCTCGTCGGCGGTGCCGTCGGGATGACCGTCGACAGCCTCGCGGGCGCGACCATCGAGGGCCGCGGCGTCGGCAACCAGACGGTGAACTTCCTCGCGACGCTCGGCGGCGCCGTCGCGAGCGGCCTGCTCGCGGTCGCGGTCGGCCTCGCGGTGCTCTGAGTCGGCCGGCGAGACGCCGACCCGCTCCGTCTCAGTTCGTGAAGGACGCGCGAGTCCTCGCCGCGGACGCGTCGGCCTCAAGCGACGGGAGCGTCTCGACGCCGGAAATCTCGAAGCGCGCCCCCTCGCCGTCCGCGTCCGTGAGGCGGATCTCCCAGCCGTGGGCGTCGACGATCTGGGTGACGATGGCGAGGCCGAACCCGCTCCCGGTCTCGGAGGACGAGTAGCCGGGTTCGAAGACGACGTCGCGCTCCTCGGGGCCGACGCCGGGGCCGTCGTCAGCGACGTAGAAGCCGTCGCCGTCGGCGAGGGCACCGACGCGGACAGTCACGTCGTCGCCGCCGTGCTCGACGGCGTTCCGAAAGAGGTTCTCGAAGAGGTGGGCGAGCCGGCTCGGGTCCGCGACGACGACGGTCGATGACTCGACGGTGAGCGTCGCGTCCGCCGTCGAGACGTTCTCCCAGCATTGGCGGGCGTGCGCCGCGATCGCGACCGGTTCGGGGTCGTCGATGACGCGGCCGCTCCGCGCGAGCGTGAGCGTCTCCTCGACGATGCGCTCCATCCGTTCGAGCGTGCGCGCGACGGTTTCGAGGCGTTCCGTCCGCTCGGCGGCATCGATGTCCTCGCGGAGCAGGTCGACGTAGCTCTGCGCGACGGTGAGCGGGTTGCGCAGGTCGTGCGAGATGATGCTCGCCAGCTCGTCGAGGCGCTCGTTCTGCCGGCGGAGCTCCTCGTTGCGGACGCGGGCGCGTTCGGCGGCGACAGCGCGCTCGACGGCGCGCACCTCGAAGACGCCGATAAGGAGGCCGGCACCGCCGCCGGTGGAAGCGGCCCAGCCGATCATGGCGATGCGGACCACCCAGTCGTCCTGCGTGACGAGGGCGATAACGGCGAATAGGGAAGTGAGGAACGCGGTGCCGGCGGCCGTCCAGAGTCCGATACGGCGATAGTGCTCGGGCGAGACGTCGCTGCGCGGCAACCAGAGGCCGCCGGCGACGAGGAGGACGGCGAACGGTAGGCTACTGGCGTAGGTGACGATGGCGTCGGGGGTGAGGCCCCGGGCGAACAGAACGTAGCCGAACCCGCCGACCACGACGGCTCCGAGCAGCAGACCGAACCCGCTCAGGACGTACGGGAGGTTCCGCTCGGACACAGTTACGGGGAAATATGTACGCGAGTGATAAGAAGTGCGGGGGTCGGTGACTGGCCAGGTTTCGCCACGGGGCGGCATGGCGTCACCGGGTGGCGGCCTCAGAGGTCGTCGAAACGGTGGGCGGCGACTGACGCAGGTTCCTTCACGACGTCTCCGCGCTCGGCGCCGACGAGCGTCCCGACGCCGCGTTGGGCGGCGACGTCGAGGAGGCGCTGGCTGATGGGACCGTCCCGAACGACGACGTCGGGGACGGTGTCGGCGTCCCGGAGCGCCTCGAAGGCGTCGGCGGCGTCGACGTCCTCGATGAGCGTGAAACCGGCCTCGTAGAGGTGACAGCGCCCGGTACCCTGCACGGTGTCGGCGGCGTCCGGCGTGGAAGTCGGGCCGGTCGATTCCGTACTGCCGTCGGTCTCTGTCTCGGTGTCATCGGCGTCGTCCGCAGGCTCGTCCGTGCGCTCCTCCGCGGCGTCCGGGACGGACGGCGTCCCCGAGGGGACGTCCGGCGTCGAGGGTGGGGAGGGGACGGCGCTGCCGTCGGTGGCGGCGACAGTGTCGACATCGGCGTCGGCGCCGGTGACCGTGCTCGCCCGGGATTTCTCGCGGAGCGCGGTGTCGACTTCGGCGCGCGAGAGGTCCTCGACGGACTTCCCCGCGGGCGCGGCCGCGACGTAGTCGACGTCGCCGACCTGCTCGAGTTCCCGGAGGATGAGGTCGCCGCCGCGGTCGCCGTCGAGGAACGCCGTCGTGGTGCGCTCGCGGGTGAGGTCGGCGACGGCCTCGGGGACGTTCGTGCCCTCGACCGCGACGGCGTTCTTCACGCCGTACTTGAGGAGGGTGAGGACGTCTGCACGGCCCTCGACGACGACGACGGCGTCGCTTGAGGCGACGTTCGGGCCGGCGGGGAGGCCCTCGTACTCGGTGACGTCGCCGGCGCGGACGGACTCGCGCACCTCCTCGAGGATGTCGTCGCTGTCGATGGCACCCTCGTCGAAGGACGTGGCGAGGAGTTCCTTCGCGCGCTCGGTGACCTCGCGGCGTTTGGCGGCCCGCAAGTCCTCGATGCGCGCGACCTCGACGGTGGCCCGGCAGGGGCCGACGCGCTCGATGGCCTCGAGGGCGGCGCCGAGGACGGCCGTCTCGACCCGGTCGAGGCTGGAGGCGAGCGTGATGCGCCCGAAGGACTGCCCGCCTTCGGCTTCGACGGTGACGTCGAGGCGGCCGAGCTTCGAGGAGTCCTGCAGGGCGTGGATGTCGAGGTCGTCGCCGAGCAGTCCCTCCGTCTGGCCGAACACGGCCCCGACGACGTCGCTGCGTTCGACGACACCGTCCGCGACGAGGTCGGCGTGAATGAGATATTTGGCCGTGTCTTCCATAGAGACCACTCTGGAGTCCGTTTGAGGTACGCCCGGCCGACAGAAATAGCTGTCGGGCGGCGCCTACCGGAGCGGCTCGCCCATCGTCTCGACGCCGAAGGCGAGGACGACGACGCCGCCGAGGGCGAACGCGACGGCGAGCGGGAGGAGCGCGGCGACGTAGCCGACGGGGACGAGCGCGCCGGCGAGAATCGGCCCGATGACGGCGGCGATTTTGCCGACGCCGCCCGCGAAGCCGTTCCCGGTGGCGCGCAGGTGCGTCGGGAAGAGTTCGGGCGTGTAGGCGTAGATGGCCCCCCACGCGCCGAGCGTGAAGAACGAGGAGGCGAGGAGCGCGCCGAAGAACGGCCAGAAGCCCTCGAGGCCGAACCCGAAGCCGGCACCGGGCATCGCGGCGGCGAAGACGAACGTGAACAGCCCGGACGCGAGGAGGTAGGTGCCGAGCGTGGGTTTGCGTCCGACCTTCTCGACGAGGTAGGCGGCGCTCGCGTACCCCGGGAACTGGACGAGCGCGATGAGGAGGAAGTAGCTGTAGACGCTCCCGAAGGTGACGCCCCCGACGGTGAGCGCGGGGACGGTGCCGCTCGCACCGAACGTCTGCGGGAGCCAGATGAAGACCCCATAATACCCGAAGTTGATGGCGAACCACGCGAACGCGATGGTGGCGGTGCGCCCGCGGAGGCCGGCGGCGAAGAGGTCGCGGACGCTCCCATCGTTCCGCGTGCCGACCTCGCTCGCCTCGATGGGCGTGTAGTCGCCACCGGACTCCTCGGCGATGGCGCGCAGGCGCTCGTTCGCGGCGTCGATTTTCCCCACGCGAGCGAGGTAGTACGGCGTCTCGGAGAGCCCGTAGCGGATGACGAAGACGAGGAGGCCGGGGAGCGCGGAGGCGACGAAGAGGAGTCGCCAGCTCTCGACGGCGCCGAAGACGGGGACGGCGACGGTGCCCCCGCCCGGCAGGTAGGAGAGGAAGAACCACGCGAGCGCGACGGCGAAGCCGTAGCCGAGCGGCCAGAAGGCATCGAGGTAGACGAGGTAGCGCCCGCGCCGGTCGGTGGGGAGGTGCTCGGAGAGATAGGAGGTGTCGACGGCGAGCGCACCCCCGAGGCCGACGCCGGTGAGGAAGCGGAGGGCGAACCCGCTGTAGAAGCCGACGGCGAGCGCGGTGAGGCCGGCGAAGACGGCGTAGGTGAGGACGGTCCACTGGAAGGCGGGTTTGCGGCCGTACTGGTCGGCGAGATAGCCCCAACCCCAGTTGCCGGCAATCATTCCCATGAGGCTCGCGGAGCCCAGCAGTCCGGCGGAGAGGCCGCTGAGGCTCCATGCGTCGAGGAGGACGGGGAGGGTGAAACTGATGAGGATGACTTCCATGCCGTCGAAGGCCCACGCAGTCCCGCAGATGGCGAGGAGACGCCGGTGGAAGGCGCCGACCGGAATCCGGTCGAGCGCCGCCGCGACGCCCGTCGCGTTCGACTCAGTCATGTACACCCTCGTCCGGTACAAGAGCTAATAATAGTGGATGGTAGGTGAACGGATTGCCGCATCGAAGAAAAATTCTCTTCGAACGGCGTCGGCAACGCTTATCCGTCGTTCGGACCCTCTACGGAGACATGGCCACGCACGTCGTGCCGGTCGGCTTCGACTACGACCGGCTCATCGCGCCGCTCGTCCGTGAGCGCCTCTCCGTGGACCGCGTCGTCCTCCTCGAGGGCGCGGTCGGGAGCGAGGCGAACGTCGAGTACTCGCGGAACCTCGCGGAGAAGCTCTCCCGGGACTTCGAGAACCTGCTCGGTGCGGAGACCGAACGCCTCGACGTCGCGGACGTCTACGACTACGACGCCGCCTTCGAGCAGGCGTTCGACCTCATCAACGACGAACTCGACCGGGGCGAGGGCGACGTCTGGGTAAACATCTCCTCGATGCCCCGCACCGTCAGTTTCGCGTTCGCGACGGCCGCCGACTCCGTCGTCATCGAGCGCGACGACGACCGTGACCGCGTCCACACCTATTACACGGCGCCCGAGAAGTACCTCGAAACCGAGCTCGCCGAGGAGCTGCGCGCCGCCGTCGACCTGCTGGACGACGCCGCCGACGGTGACGTCGACGAAGACGCGGCCGCGGAGCGCGCCGACGCCGCCCGCGACCTCCTCGACGAGTTCGACGAGCGCGGCACCACCATCGGCGCGAAGGAACTCGAAGGCGGACACATCATCGAGTTCCCGGTCGCCTCCTTCTCGAACGTCAAGCCCTTCGAGGAGCTCATCCTCTACACGCTCGGCGACCACGGCGAGTTCGATAGCGTCAGCGAACTCGCCGAGACGCTCGCCGGCGAACTCGGCGAGGAGTACACCGACAGTTTCCGCTCGAAGGTCATCTACAACGTCGACCGCCTCGGCCCGAACGGGAAGGGCTACGTCGAGCAGGACGCCCACGGGAACGCCCACCGGACCTACCTCTCGCGCATCGGCGAGCTTTGGGTGCGCGCACACCGGGACGAAGACGAGTAACGCGATTTCGCAGGAAGCGCGGAGAGGCGAGCCGCCTAGCCCCACTCGAGGCCGCGAGTGTTCGCGGGCGCGGAGAGCGGGCTCGGCGGGAGGTGCTCGGGGATGCTCGGGTCGTTGTACATCGGGGGTGCGACGTCGTTCGGGCCGTCCGGGTAGAAGAGCGCCGCGAGGAGTTGGACGTGGGTGCGCCCGACGTCGAGTTCGAACTGGCCGCCCCCGTAGAGTTCGACGTCGTTCTCGAGCGCCCACTCGACAGTGTCGAGCAGCGACTGGACGCTCCCGAAGCGCGAGGGCTTGACGTTCAGCCACGCGGGCTCGAAGGGCAACTCGTCGATGCTGTCGAGACCTGTCACGGGGGCGTCCCACGAGACGCGGCCGCGGTTCGCTTTGACGAGCGAGCGCGTCTCCTCGGTGACCGCGGGGTCCTCGACGACGGCGCCCGGCACGTCGAAGACGCGCTCGTAGAGGTCGAGGTCCGGTTCCTGGTCGACGTCCGTCCCCTCGTAGTAGCCCTTGAGGTCGAGGACGCGGACGGCGGTCGTCTCCTCGAGCGTGCGGAAGGTGTCCTCGGTCCATTCGTCGGTCGGGTCGAGTTTGAACTCGAGGGTCTCATCGACGTCGAGGAAGCGCTCGACGCGCGAGGTATCGCCCTCGGGGAGGCGCGTGGAGGCGACGAATCGGACGGGCGACGTCTCGCGTTCGAGGACGTCGGAGAGCGACGTCTTCGACTGCTTGAGCGCGAGGTCGAGCGCGGCGGACTCGAGCGCCCAGCGCCGATAGTGCCGGAAGTCCTCGCGCTCGGGGTCGGTGTCGGGGAAGAGGTCGCGGGTCGCGAGGTGCGCGGAGAACCCGTCGAAGGTCCACTCGCCCTCGAGGTCGGCGAAGTCGGTGTCGAGGGCGTCGTGCTCGTCGGCGTCGTAGGTAACGTCCTCGCCGCGGCCGGCGAGGCCGCGGCCGTGCAGGGAGAACGTGGTGGTGACGCGTTCGAAGTCGCTCGAGGTGTCGCGTGCGTTCCGTTCGCGGCCCGTCCCCTCGATGACGAGCGGGAGGTCCGCGAGCGCGTCGTAGAGAGACATACGTGTCCCGTGTCGGTCGAGCGGGAAAAAGGGTTAGCGTAGCTTCGCGACGCGGGTGGCGAGTGCGAGGAACGTCGCGAGGAGGACGAGCACGACGGCGCCGACGCCGGCGAGCGCGTGCGCACTCGGGTCGTGCGTGATGGGGCCCGAGTAGGTCGCCATCCCGAGGACCGACCCGGTCACCTGTCCGAGCGTCTGTGCGGGCACCGTCGAGTGGTGTGGCGTGCCGACGACGGGGACGAAGTAGTCGAGGACGAGGTTGACGATGTACCACGCGAACGCGACGGCGACGGCGCGCACGGTGAAGTCGGCGTAGCGGTGGATGACGAACGCCTCGACGGCCATCGCGACGTGCGAGGTGAAGAGGAAGGCGTACATCGGCCACGCGAGGTAGCCGAAGCCGTCCGCGAAGACGAGGAGGGTGTAGGGCGTCCAGAGGCCGAGGACGAGACAGCCGAAGAACGCGAGCGCGTGCACCCACTGACGGTCGCGCCCGGTCGCCCAGAGCGCGAAGGAGGCGGCGACGAAGAGCGTCGCCGTCGGCGAGTCCGGGACGAACGGCCACGCGAGCAGCGGTTCCGCGGAGAACTGCGGGATGTAGTACCAGAAGCCGAACAGCGTCCCCAAGAAATTCGCGAGGACGACGGGCCAGACGAGGCGCAACCCGAGGTCCTCGACCCACGTCGGGAGGGGCGCGACGGAGCGCGGGAGGCCCTCCGGCTCGGGGAGCGTCTCGCGCGGGCGGAGGAGCCACGGCGGGAGCGAGGGCATGCGCGAGGCGACGAACGCGGCGCGCATAGGTGTTGGCGTTTCGCCGACGGCGACGCCGCGGACGTGACCGCAATCGGCATTCCTTTGGCACTCCCGGCGTTACCGCCAGACATGACCGAGACGGACATCGAGGACCTCAAGCGCGGGACGGACCTCGTCAAGCGCGGCTTCGCACGGATGCAGAAGGGCGGCGTCATCATGGACGTGGTGAACGCCGAGCAGGCGCGCATCGCCGAGGACGCCGGCGCGGTCGCCGTGATGCACCTCGAGGCCGTGCCGGCCGACATCCGCAAGCGCGGCGGCGTCGCGCGGATGGCCGACCCGGGTGGCATTCAGGAGGTCATCGACGAGGTCTCCATCCCCGTCATGGGGAAGGTCCGAATCGGCCACCGGAAGGAGGCCGAAATCATGGAGGTCGCGGGCGCGGACATGATCGACGAGTCCGAAGTCCTCACCCCCGCGGACGACAAGTACCACATCGACAAGCGCGACTTCACCGCGCCGTTCGTCTGCGGCGCGCGCAACCTCGGCGAGGCCCTCCGGCGCATCGACGAGGGCGCCGCGATGATTCGGACGAAGGGCGAGGCCGGCACCGGCGACGTCAATCAGGCCGTCCACCACCAGCGCACCATCAAGAGCGCGATTCGCAAGCTCGAGGGGATGAACCACGAGGAGCGCCAGATGTGGGCGCGCGAGCATGAGGCCCCCGCGGAACTCGTCCACGAGACCGCCGAGATGGGCCGCCTGCCCGTCGTGAACTTCGCCGCGGGCGGCATCGCGACGCCCGCCGACGCCGCGCTCATGATGTACCACGAGTGTGACGGCATCTTCGTCGGCTCCGGCATCTTCGGCGCGGAGGACCCCGAGAAGATGGCGCGCGCCATCGTCGACGCCGTCAACAACTACGACGACCCCGAGCGCCTCGCCGAAATCGCCTCGAACATCGGCGCCGGCATGAAGGGCGAGGCGAACGTCTCGCTCCCCGAGGAGGAGAAGATGCAGGGCCGCGGGAACTAACGGCGCGGTCGCGGATGACCCAGCGTCCGCGAATGAAGTGAGCGGTGCGCCGGTCGGCTACGCCGACCGGAAGTTTTTCTCCCGTGTTTTTGGCCTGAGCGGTGCGCACCAGCGCACCCGAAGAAAAAGACGGTTAGTTGTAGTCGCGCCAGCGGTGGCCGCACTCGGTGCACTTGAAGAAGCGCGTCGGCGGTTCGTCGGCGGCGCCGGTCTGCTTGATGGTGTACCACGCCTCGTCGTTCCCACACTCCTCGCAGACGACGTCGGCGGTGGGTTTACCTTCGTCGTCGGCGTTCTCCGTGGTCTCGATGACGTCGCTGTCGTCCTGTGCTTCGGTGGAGACGAAGTCGGCGGCGAGGTCGTCGTCGCGGCCCTGTTCGTGGCCGCAGGTCGAGCAGACCATGACGCCGTCGTCGTCGGCGTGCATCATGGAGCCGCATTCGTCGCAGAACTGCATACCCGCCCTAGCGGATACGCACTCAAAAACCCCCGTTCAGAGGTCGTCCGTGATGTCGACGTCGTCGAGGACCATCGGGCAGTTCACCACCTCGTAGTGGTTGGTGTCGACGACGCGGCGAATCTCGGTACCCTCGTGGTTGCAGGCGAGGTCGGGCGGGTCGGCGAAGAACTCGCAGTTGTGGCAGGTGCGGTCCGAGATGACGCGGACGTCCTCCGCCTCGTCGGCCGCGGCCGCCTGCTCGGCGTCGGTCGCGTCGGCGCCGAGGACGTCCGTCGCGTCGACGGCGTCGGTGTCGACGTCCACCTCCTCGAACGGGTCGCCATCGACGGCGTCGACGTCCTCGGGGTCCGAGAGCGGCGCCGACTCGTCCTCGGGCGACTCGGGGAGGTCGTCCGAGGGCTGTTCGAGCGGGTCGACCGCCGCGTCGGACTCGTCCTCGGGCGACACCTCGGCGCCATCAGTCGGGTCGTCATCGGCCAGGTGGCCGTCGGTCGGTTCGGCGTCCAGTGGCGCCGCCCCGTCCGCCTCGTCGGCGACGTCCGGCGCGTCGCGTTCCTCGTCGTCACTCATCGCGGCTCCCCTCCGGTTGGACGTGGCGCTCCCATCTGTCCGGACTGTCGGTTCGGTGAACCATAAGGTGGTGGGATGACCTCAGCGGATCTTCCGGACGTTCGAGACGTCGAAGCCCGCCTCGTGGATCTCCGTCTCGAAGCGGACGATGTCCTCCTGCTCCAGTTGGCTGAGGACGCCGCGGAACTCCTGGACGAACATCGAGCGCACGCGCTCGTTCCCGCCGGTCTCCCAGCCGAACTGGATGGTGCCGTCGACGCAGCTCATCAGCTCGCCGAACTGCGACTCGGTGAGCGCGTCGCGCGAGAGGTTGAGGAGGACGAGCCCGCCCCACTCCCGGACGGCCTTCCGGAGCCCCTTGAGGAGGTAGACGACGTCCGACCACGGGCGCTCGGGCTGTTCGTCGCCGATGAGGTCGGTGAGCGAGTCGACGACGACGAGGCTGTCCGCGGCGTGCTCGTCGAGGTAGTCGGCGAACGCCTGGATGACGGTACGGCGCTCGCCCTGTCCGCCGAGGTCGGCGAGCGAGCGCGGCTCGTCGACGTACCACTCGCGGGGTACCGGGCTCAGCTGGAAGTACTCTGCGGAGAGGTCCTGAAAGGTGACACCACCGAGGCCGGCCTTGACGATTTCCTCGTCCATGGAGAACGAGATTTCGCGCTTGACGTCCTCGCGACTCGCGGAGAAGGAGACGTAATGGACCTCCTCAGGCGGTTCGGCCGCGGGCGCGAGACTCCCGTAGTGGAGGTCGAAGAGGTCGGGGTCGTTCTGTATCAGGCCGTTGAACACGGCGCTCGTGTAGAGGAACTCGCGTGCGCCGGCACCGGCACTCCCCGCGAGCAACACCACGCTCCCCTCGGGCGCGCCACCCCCGATTTGGCCGTCGAAGCGCGAGACGCCGAACGGAATCCTCGTCATACTCGCCCCATCACCGTGCGTTCGCTTACCAGTTGTGCCTCATTCCGAGATTCGCGCCCCGTCGTTCGACGCGCCGGTGACGCGGACGTCGACGTCGACGCCGGCCTCGTCGAGCGCGTCCGCGGCGACGGCACGCACTTCCGCGGCGTGTTCGGCGTCCGTGAGCGCGTAGACGGCCGGCCCCCACGAGGACTGCCCGGCGCCCGCGACGGCGGCGTGCTCGCGGAGGGCGTCGACGAGCGCGCCCGCGGGCGGCCGATAGACGCCGCCCTGCTCGTCGGCGTACCAGCGGCCGTTGAGGCGGCCGACTTCGGCGACGCCGGCGCCGAACGACGCCATGTCGCCATCGACGACGCCGGGGAGGACGCGCCGGACGACGACGCCGGCGATGCGGTCGGCGATGCCCGAATCGGCGCGCTCGACGACGTCGCGCATGCTCTCCTCCTCCTCGGTGCCGGACTTCCCTTGCGGGACGTCGGGGACGGCGAGGACGAAGCGCCAGTCGTCGGGGACGCGGTGGCGCGCGCTGACGCCGGGGACGGACCACGTCCCGTCCGGCGGGCGTTCGGTGGTGAAGCGCTCGGTGGGATGGCCGGCGTCGAGGACGAACCCCCCACGTTCGAAGGCGGCGACGCCGACGCCGCTCCGCCCGCCGCGTCCGAGGGCGGGCGCGTGCTCGCGGACTCGTGGCTCGATGTCGTGGGCGCGCGCGACGGCGGTGTAGACGGCGAGCGCGAGTTGCGTCCCGCTCCCGAAGCCGACGTGGCGAGGGAGCGCCTCGCGGACGGTGACGTCGACGCCCTCGACGTCAAGGACGTCACAGGCGCGCTCGGCGGCCCGGCGGGCGGCATCGTCGGCACAGCGCACGGCGTCGGCGCGCGAGGCGTCGACGACGACGCGCGGGTCGTCGAGCGCGACGCCGAGGCTCCCGTAGAGTCGGTCGGGGGCGAGCGAGAGGTTACAGAAGCCGAAGTGGAGGCGGGCGCCGGCGCTGACGCGAACGGTCATACGCCCACATACACCCCCGGGTGGTTCGTGGTTTCGACGGTGGCAAGACAAGAGACCGTCCCGCCCACCCGACCGTGTCCGTCGCCGAGGTCCCCTCTCCCGTTCGCGACGGCGTCGTGCGTTCCGGTGGACGGTCCGTCCGTGTGGACTCGGCCACCAGAGTTAAATATTGTGTCGACGAGGTTGGTGGGTCGTCACGCCAGCACGGCCTCGGCGACCCGCCCCGCGCCGTTCTCGTAGACCGGCGGCGCTGGCGGGTTCCGGGCCGCACGGACTACCTCGTCGGGCGACGTGACGGTCCGGAAGCCTGTCGCGCGCGACGCGAGACGGGCGACGCCGCGCTGTTCGGACGTGAACGGGTAGACGAGACACGGCGTCCCCGCGACCGCCGCCTCCATCACCGTCGAGTAGCCCGGGCAGACGACGAGATTCGCCGCGCGCAGCGTCGGCAGCGTCGAGGCGACCGGCTCCCAGTCCTCGCCGCCGACCTGCAGAACGTCCCGGCCGGCCTCGCGGAGGCGTTGGACGCTCTCCTCGAGCGCCGTCGAGTAGGTGCTAGGCACGACGACGACGTCCGGGTCGCCGACGACGGGCGCGTCCGCGTCGAGCGCGAGCGGCGGGACGCGCGTCACGCCCTCGGGGTCCGCGTCGGCGTGCGGCCACACCGTCGGGAAGTAGAACTCGCGCGCCGCCCGGAGCTGGTACTCGGTGAGCCCCCACGCGCCCGCGCGCTCCACCGCGTCGTCGTAGAGACCGGGCGCGTTGTGTGTGCAGACGTAGAGCGGGACGCCCGCGAGCGGCGCCGCCATCGCCGCGAACATGTCGTCCGTCACGAGGCGGTCCGGGTCCTCGCGCTGCAACCAACGATAGAAGTCGCGCACGCGACGCGCCGAATCGGGGACGCTCCCCGTGAGCGTCTCGCGGAGGCCGCCGTCCTCCTGGTAGTCACCGATGAAGTCCACGGGCGTCGGGACGTACTCGTCGTAGCCCAGCAGGTCGACAAAGCGCTTCCCGGGGCCGCCGCCCGCGAGCGACACCGTGGCGCCGCGCGCCTCGAGTGCGCGCGCGACGGCGAGCATCCGCGTGGCGTGGCCCGCGCCCTCCGGATAGTGTGCGACCGCGACGTGCATACCACCGTTCGCGGCGCGAACGCCCGTGTACCTTCCGGTCGCGGGCCCGCTCCGAAATCATGCCACTCACGCGGGGTTTATAGTTGCGCGACGATTTCGCATCAACAATGAGCGGTAAGCCCGAGTCGAACACGGACGAAGCGACCCCGTCGGTCCCGGAGGAAAAACCCGAGAAGGACCCCGACCTTCGGAGTACTGAGGTCACCGAGGGCCCCGAGCGCGCCCCCCACCGCGCGATGTTCCGCGCGATGGGCTACGACGACAAGGACCTCTCCTCGCCGATGGTCGGCGTCGCCAACCCGTCCGCGGACATCACGCCGTGTAACGTCCACCTCGACGACCTCGCGGACGCCGTGACCGTCGGCATCGACGAGGAGGGCGGCATGCCCATCGAGTTCGGCACCGTCACCGTCAGCGACGCCATCTCCATGGGGACCGAGGGGATGAAAGCCTCCCTCATCAGTCGTGAGGTCATCGCGGACTCCGTCGAACTCGTCTCCTTCGCCGAGCGCATGGACGCGCTCGTCACCATCGGCGGCTGTGACAAGAACCTCCCCGGCATGATGATGGCCGCCATCCGCACCGACCTCCCCTCCGTCTTCCTCTACGGGGGCTCGATCATGCCCGGCCACCACGACGGTCGGGAAATCACCGTCCAGAACGTCTTCGAGGGCGTCGGGAGCGTCGCCTCCGGCGACATGACCGAGGAAGAACTCGTCGAGATGGAGCACGAGGCCTGCCCCGGCGCCGGTTCCTGTGGCGGGATGTTCACCGCGAACACGATGGCCTCCATCAGCGAGGCGCTCGGCCTCGCGCCCCTCGGCTCCGCCTCCCCGCTCGCCGAGAGCGAGGAGCGCGTCGAAGTCGCCCGCGAAGCCGGGAAGGTCGTCCTCGACGCCGTCGAGAACGACCGCCGTCCGAGCGACATCCTCACGCGGGAGTCCTTCGAGAACGCCATCGCCGTGCAGGTGGCGCTCGGGGGCTCCACGAACGGCGTCCTCCACGTCCTCGCGCTCGCCGCCGAGGCCGGCGTCGACCTCTCCATCGAGGAGTTCGACGAAATCAGCAAGCGCACCCCGAAGATCGCGAACCTCCAGCCCGGCGGCTCGCGCGTCATGAAGGACCTCCACGAAATCGGCGGCGTCCCCGTCGTCATCCGTCGCCTCCTGGAGGGCGGCTACCTCCACGGTGACGCGATGACCGTCACCGGCAACACCATCGAGGAGGAGCTGGAGACGCTCGACCTCCCGGACGACGACGAGATCGACGCGGACTTCCTCGCGACCACTGACGACCCCTTCCACGAGGAAGGCGCCATCAAAATCCTCACCGGCAACCTCGCGCCCGACGGCGGCGTCCTGAAGGTCACCGGCGAGGAGGGCTTCCACCACGAAGGCCCCGCGCGCGTCTTCGACAACGAGGAGAACGCGATGGAGTACGTCCAGAGCGGCGAAATCGAGTCCGGCGACGTCCTCGTCATCCGTAACGAGGGCCCGCGCGGCGGCCCCGGCATGCGCGAGATGCTCGGCGTCACCGCCGCCGTCGTCGGCCAAGGCCACGAGGACGACGTCGCGCTCCTCACCGACGGCCGCTTCTCCGGTGCGACCCGCGGCCCGATGATCGGCCACGTCGCCCCCGAGTCCGTCGTCGGCGGCCCCATCGCCGCGCTCGAAGACGGCGACACCGTCACCGTCGACGTCCGCGAGCGCGAACTCTCCGTCGACCTCAGCGACGAAGAACTCGAAGCACGCCTCGAGGACTACGAACGCCCCGACCTCCAGTACGAGGGCGGCTTCCTCCGCAAGTACGGCGACGCGTTCGACTCCGCCGCCAACGGCGCGGTGACGAACCCCTCCGTCAAGCGCGACGACTAGGCGACGAAGCGCGTCGCCACACGCGAGCGACGCCGTCCGACCATTCTCTGTTGCGTTCACCCACGCCCAGCATTGCTGCCGTTCACGCCACGGAGAACGTCGGCCCCGACGGCATCAAGGTCGTCTTTATCTCCGGTCCCACCAGCGCGATGTCGCTTACTGCCGTCTACCCAGTGCTTGATGGCAAGTGGGACGGACACTCCGGAGTACGCGGAATTCGGTGAACGAAGTGCTGAACCCGGAGGTGTCCGGATTCAGGAGTTTGAGAAGTGGGACCGTTGAGCTGCGCGATTCATCGAGAGACGGTGTGTCGGCGAGGCGCGTTAGTAGCGAGTTGAACATCATTCGTCGTCCTCCTCAAGTCGATCAAGCAGGTCACGGCGCCCGGCGGCGCGCGTGAGATGCTCGGGTTGGTCGTAGACGTCGATTTCGGTCGTGTTCGCTTTCGCCTCCAGGTCGCGACGCGGCCAGCCGCGGTCTCGGTGCCACGTGAACGACCCGGTCCGAATCTTGTGCGGACTCCGGCTCGAGGGACACTTGCTCCCGCGACCGTGCTCGCGAGCAGTGCACGTCTCCGGGTCGCGGTCGTGTGGGCACTCGTCGCCGAACTCACACGGCTGCGTGAGCACGTACATCCAGTTGCGGATCGCCGACTTACTCAGTCGGCCACCACCCTTCTGGGAGGAGAAGAGTGGCTCGCGACCGTGCTCGTCCTCAACGTCCGCACGGTTCACGCGCAGGTAGTCGGAGACAATCTCGCCAACCTCGTCGGCGAGATTGATGGCGCGCTCACCCTCGAAACCGTTCTTTAGTGGCGTCCCGGTATCGGGGCGATGCTGCGGGAAGACAAATGGCGTCTCTGCACGCTCAAGCATCTTCTCGACGACACTCGGTGCGTACCCTTGCTGCTCGTAGCGACGGCGAAGCCGTTCGAGGTCATCGCCCTCCAGGTAGACGTCCTCGACGTCGAGTGAGTGGAGGGCACCGAGACGCATCGTCGTCCGCCAGAACAGGAGGAAGGTGACGTGTTCGCGGGTCGCGTAGCGGAATTGGTTCAGGTTCTCGAGGATAGTCTCCGCGCGCTCGATGGGGAGCTTCTCGGTGTTGATGCGCTCCTCCTTCGTCGGGCTCGGGACGTCGAGTGCGTCCGGGATATCCGAGGAGACCGCATCGAGGTCCTCGCAGTACTCGAGGAAGCGCTGGAGCGTTCCCCATTCGTTCTTCCGCGTGTTCACGTCGAGGCCGTCCGAGATACGCTCCGACTCGTAGGCCTTGATGTGGCGTGTCGTCAGGTCGTTCAGGTTCTCGATGTCGAACCGGTCGCAAAACCGGATGAAGTGGACTGTCCGGTTACGATAGGAGCGAATCGTCGACTCCGAGCGGTCCTCGAGGCGTGCAAGCCACTCCTCGCGAGCGGCGTCGGGCGCCATCGGTTCGAGGTCTTCCTCGGGGTCGAGGCGTTCTTCGAGCTCGTCGAGCCGGTCGAGGACGTCCGCCGCGCTGGGGTCCTCGCTCATCGGACGACCCTCCAGAATCCGCTGAACTGGTCACGGCGAATCCACGGGCGGACGCGGGCGCCGCCAGCGCCGTACGCCCAGACGGTCGCGCCGAGCAGGTGTTCGCGGGCAATGCTCCTACTCATCGAGCATCGCCTCCTTCGCAGCGTTGAGTTCCGCCATCGCGTCCTCAGAGCCACCGGAATCGGGGTGCCGCTCTTTCGCGAGCGAGTGGTAGGCGGCCTTCACGACAGCGTCAGGCGCATCGGGTGCGACTTCGAGGACTTCGTGCGGCGGCCGTGAGTGTGCGACGACGCGACCGTCGGCAGTCGACTCGTCTCCAGGAGGGAGACGCGCAGCGGCGAACTGCGTGTCGCCGGTGACGACCGGGCGGTTCCCGCGCATCCGCGTCTCATGCACCCAGAGGTAGACGGTGCGGACGTTGTCGCGCAGGCGCGGTGAGGCGTCGCACGCGACGGCGAAGTCCTCGCCGTCGTCGGTCCAGCGGAGGACGAAGCCGGGGTCGTCCGGGTTCGCGTTGTGGAGTGGGAGGCCGTTCGATTTCGTGTGCTGGTTCCCGATGGACGCGCGCCAGTCGTCGGGATCGAGGCGGTCCATCTCGGTCTGGAGGTCGCTCGTCGTCTGCGCGAGCGTCGCCTCGAAACTCCGGTTCCGTTCGCGTTCGGCCGGTGCCGTGCGTTCGAAGCCGGTCGGCCAGTCGAGCGTCACGCCGACTCACCTCCGTCAGTGCCAGCGCGACCGGTTGCATCGCGAACGAGAGTGCCGTCGTCAGTCTGGAGATGCTCGCCGTAGAGCAACTCGTTCTGGTACGTCACCTTGACTGTCGTGCCGTCGTTGACGCGGTAGACGTAGGTTCCGTTCTCGAACATATCGAAGACGTAGGGGCCAGCGAGGACGTTGACCGCGCCACTCTCGAGGCCACTGACCTCGATCTCGACCAGGCACCCGTCGGTGCCGGCACAGATCGTGTCGACGTCGACGGACGGCTTCGCCGTCGTTTCCGTGGTCGTGTCTGGCGAGACGTCGTCGTCAGATGTGCTCATGCAGCCCGAGAGCAGGGCAGCGGCCGCGCTCCCGGTGGCTGCCAGAAGATGGCGTCGCGAGTTCATCGCTCGCCCTCCGAGTGTTCGGTATCCGCGTCGTCTTCACGGTTGCCAGCCTGTCCTTCGTGACGCACGACCTCTCCGTTGTATCCACAACTCGGGCAGCGGATTTGGACGCGATAGCGGTTGAGGAGTTCGTCAGCCCACATCTCGACTGCCCTCGTCGGCAGAGTCTCACCGCACGATGGGCAGAACTTCGCGTCTATCGGGTGGTCGAACTCCTGTTCGGTTTCGTCATTCATCTTCACGAGCCTCCTGCATTGCCGCCTCGTGGCGGTCGTGGACGTCTTGCGCCATCTCCACGAACCCCGCCATCTGTTCCGGCGTCAGGTTCGCGATGAGAGTTTCGCCGTCCTCCCGCACGAGCTCGAATCGGTAGTCGCCACTCTCCCACCCACCGAGCTTCATCTTCTCCGCGTCGACGTACGGGAAGCCGTTCGGTCCCTTCTCGTAGTCGCGTTCGATGTCGGCCATCTACTTCGCCTCCGTGTCGTCGCCGGATGCGTCCCGGATGCGCTCGAGGACGACCTCGTCCTGGTCGGCGGCGTCAGCGACGTCGTCAAGCAGCTCGGGGTAGCGGTCTTCGCGGCCGAGCACGAGCACGCGGTCGTCCGTGATGACCCACGCGAGGCCGTCGTTGGCGAGGTCGGCAACCTGCGCGTGTGTGAGTTTCACGACGTCGGCTTCCTTCTCGGGCTCGCCGCCGTCGGTTGCGACGGCGTGCAGTGAGCGTTCATCGGTCGCGACGTGTGCGAGTTCGTCGTGGCCGACGTCGAGGAGCGCGAACCCGCGCTCGGTGACGCGGTACTCGTTCGTGCGGTCGTCGATCTTCCCTTTCTCGATGAGGCCCTTATTGACGAGCGAGTCGAGGTTCGGGTAGAGGCGGCCGTGGTTGACTTCTTTTCCGTAGGCGTCCTCCAGTTCGCGTTTGATGGCGAGGCCGTACGGCGTCTCGCCATCGCGTTCGACGGCTGCGGCGGCGGTGAGGGCGTCACGCTGGAAGCCGTTCAGGTCGTGCCAATCGTGGCGGGCGCGCACGTTCGGGCCGCCGTCGGCGGCGAGTGTGGGTGCTGCGCCGCCGGAGCCGCCGTCGTCGTCCGGCGTGGGGTCGCCACAGCCGGGGTGGTCGACAAGGTTCTCGACGGTCACGAAGTCGCGGTCGCAGGCGTTGCAGTGGTATGGAGCGTCGGATTCGGTGGTCATGGTGGTGTTGGGAAGGGTTGAACTGCTGGCGGTCGAAAGGCGGTACATGAGCGACGACGAGGCGGAAGTCCACGGAACGCGGAAGGCTCGCGAGACGAGTTCTGGGTCGGTCGACGTCCGCATCCCGAAGGAGGCGATGGAGCGCGCCGGCATCGAGACGGACGGACAGGTGCTCGTCGCCTCAACGGACGACGGCGTGGTCATCCGGCCGTGGGGCGAGGACGATATTCGCGACCTCATGGGCGAGTAGTCTCCTCGCGAGCGCGGTCACGGAGTGCGGCGTCGACTTTCTCGACGGTCTCGACGACAGTCTGCTCGAGGCGGGCGCGTTGCTCGTCGGTGAGGTCCTCCAGGTCGAGCGTGGTCATGCCTGGCCTCCGAAGTCGTCGGGGTCAGCGTCCATCAGGCGTGCAGCGAGCGTTTCGGAGTTCGGGCCGCCGTCGCTGCGGCGGGGACGCCAGTCGGCTTCGTCGACGTGCGTGAGGCACTGCCGGCAGTACCAGCGTGTGCCGTCGTCCGTCTGGCGCTTGCTGAGGGTCGCGCGCTCACAGTGCGGGCACGCTGGCACCTTGCCCTCGCGGGAGAGTTGGATGCGGTCCGCGCGCGGCTTCATCGCTCCACCTCGCTGGTCAGGTCGAGGTCCACGACGACGTTCCCGGGCGCGTAGCGGAGCGTGCCGACCGAGGGCGCGGACTCGTCGCGGTCTTCCTCCGCGGTGAGTGTGTCGAGGCCGGCGACGTCCTCGCGGACGCGCGCCTCGATCCACTTCGTCGTCGAGTCGTGGTCGGTCTGCTCGGGGATGCCGAGCGCCTCGACCGTCGGGTAGTTCACGTCGAACGTGACGAAGACGCCCGTCTCGCTCACGCCCGCGTCGATGTTCGGGGAGTGGTGTGCGTAGATGCGCGACGTCTCGAGGTCCACCGCGTCGAACGGCGAGCCCGACTCGGCGTCGGTGCTCACGCCGACTCACCTCCGTCGGGGTTCGCGTTATCCGAACTCGCGCGGTTCTCGTGGCCGTCGATAGGGAAGCCCCGGCAGCCTCCATTCTGGTGTTCGTCCCACTCGTCCCAGCCGGCGATTGCCTCCCAGCACGCCGTGCAGTAGATCCACGGACGTTCAGGGCTGACCGAGGACATCAGACTGGCACCTCCTCACCGTCGATTTCGATACGGCGTGGGCAGAGCGCGTACCACCACTCGTCCGAGACGGTGACGTAGAGAATCGAGTCCTGCGCGAACTCGAGGTCCACGCTCCAGGAGGTTGGAAGCTCTTCGACGATGTCGCGAAGGAACTCCGCGCCATAGGCCGCGCGGCCGGTTCCGGAGACTTCGCGGACGTGCGTCTCGGGGACTGTCCAGCGGTTATCAAGGCCGTTCTGGATGAGGCGGCCAGCGCCGAACTCGCCGTCTTCGGCGACCAAGACGAGTGGGTTTCCGGTTGAGGCGTTGTGCGCGACTCCGTTGACGATGCCGACGAGGCGGCCGGTGTCCACGCTCGTCACGCAGATCTCGCGCGGCGCGTCCGGAATCTCCGGGTCGTGCCACTCCAGTGCGTCGCGGTCAAGCTCGGGGACGTGCATCGGCTCGTCGCCCATCGTCGCCCAGAGTGAGTCGTCCGTGTGTGAGTACGTCAGGTCGACCGTGTCGTGGCGGCCGGCAATTGTGCTGACTGCCTCGCGGAACGCGTTGAGTTCGACCTCGTAGGTCGTGGGTTCGACGACGTCTGCCTCCAGGTCGTCAGGGACGGGAATGTCGATGTGAATCAGTACGGAGTGAGAGAGGTCGCTTGTCGTGAACGAGACGCCGTCAGCGCTCAGGTGGAGGGTCGCGGTATCGACGAGTCGCGCAGCGGCGTCGAGTCGGTTCAGCAGCTTGCCGGCGCTCACCGGGATGACTGACCGGTCGGACACACCACCATCGTGCTCGGCGAGCGTCGAATCCTCGCCGCCGTCAATGATCGGCTTCCCGTGGAGGACACGCTGGGTGGCGGACTGCACGTCTTCCGCGACGCCGGGGCCGGCGGGAGTACCGCACTCTGCGCACGTCGAGGGTTCGCCGGCTTCGTGGTTCCAGTGTCGCGTGCCGCACTCGGGACACGCGGGAATCTCGACGTCGGAGCGCGATTCGAGCGCGCGCCAGACTTCGATGTGGCGGTCCCACTCGGGAATCTCCGTCTCGGGAATCGTCGGGTCGCCCGGGTAGATCACGTCGAGGAGGTCATTGTAGTGCTCGCGGAGTTCGCCGACGCTCATCTCGTCGAGAGCCGGCCACTCGTCCTCGCCGCCGTCGGTGACGAGGTCTTCGTCGTCGGCCATCGCGAGTTGTTCGGCATTCCGACGCGCGTGCGTAGTGGCGTCGGGCCGCTCGTCGTCGCGGAGGGCGGCCGTCGAGAAGCCGCGTTGGTTCACGTCTTCTTGGACGTGGTTCGCGGGGTCGGCGAGCAGGTCGAGTTTCTCGCGCCACTCGGTGTGGTCGTTGAGGTCGTGGTGGGCGAGGCAGTTCCCGCACGGCCGGAGGTCGCGCTCGAGAAGGTCGGTCGGCGTCGTCTCGATGGTCTCGGTCGTGTACGAGCCACAGGGCGCGCCGGGCGCGTGGTAGCACTCGCCCGACGAGTCCGCACTCGGCACCGCGACCTCGACGACGTCCTCGCCGCCGTCCGTCCGGACTGCGACGTCCTTCCAGCGCTCCATGCGCTTCAGGCACGTCTCGCACGTCACCGCCGGCACGTAGCTCTCACCGTCGTCGACGTGGCGCTCTTTGCGACCGTCGCGAGGAACGTACGAATCCTTCTCGCAGAGGAAGGAGTCAGCAGTTCGCGAGAGGCGTCCGGCGCTGAACGCCTCCTTGACGTGCAGGTGGACGACCGTGTCTGATGCGTGGCCTGTTCCGGCGCTCCCGCGGAGAAGGCCCGAGCGCCGAACCTTGATGCAGGTGTCGTACTCGAACGGAATCTCGTAGCGCGACCAGAACCGTTCCGCGCGGTCACTCGGAGAGCTGCCGCCGTCGGTCATTAATCGCGTCGATGCGCTGCCGTCTGCGGGGTATTCAAGAACCCCTGAGTCGTTGTCGTACATGGCTTTCGCAGTCTGGTTGCGAAGGCCCACGCGGACCCGCTGTCCCAAGCAGCGGGGTCCGCATCGTTTTCGAGAGGGACCCATCGAGGAGCGACGGGTCCGCGAAGAGCCTTCGTTAACGACAGAACTGTCTCCCGGGTACTTAGTCTTTGGCAACAGTTTTGTCTTTCTACAAGTCGATTTTGTCTCTACAACTTGGGCTATGAAAATAGTAATGTGAGCCTCTGAAGACTGAATAAACGATGCAACCACAGCTTGCTTCGTGGATGACTCCAGTTGACCGAGACATCCTCGAGCAGCTGAAGAACGACGATTGTGGGGAACTCGTTCTGACCCCGAGAGTGATCTCTGCGAATCTCGACTGGGGGCGGCAGACGGTTCGAGACCATCTGATGGCTCTCCGCTCACACGGTCTCGTAGAGTATTACGACGAGGACGCTGCTCTCCACCAACTCTCCGATAAGGGGCGGGCGTGGCTTCGTGGCGACCTTCCCACGGACGACCTCGAGGACGAGTAGCCGTCACAGGTCCACCTCGTCGAATCCGATTTCTCGCAGGAAGCGCGGCATCCAGCTGGGCGCGGCGGCCGTCGAGCGCGCCTCGAGGAGGCGTGCGGTCTCGATGTCGACGGCGAAGACCCAGCGCTCGCCGTCGCAGGTGACGACGACGAACTCGTCGTGGAGCGCAGCGCGAACACGCGCCCCCCACGGCAGGTGTTCGGTGACGGTTCTGGTCGGTGGTCCATGCGCAGCGTCGGACATGGACGAATCGAGACAGGGGATGGATAAGGCGCTACAGCGGCGCGTGCCGGAAGCAGAATCAGACGTCCAAGACGCGCGAATACGCACGCGAGAGGCGCGCTACTCCATGCCGGAAGTGTATGCCAGAAGCGTGCCGGAAAGGAATCGAGGGTTACGTCGAGACGGTGACGGTGTCGGTGATGACTGTCTCGCCGCCGTTCTTCAGCCGGATAGTCACCTCGTGGCTCCCGCTGGAGACGACGATGCCATCGGTGAACGAGACTGTCTCCATCGCGCTCGACCCGCCCGCGACGGAGCGAGCAGAGTAGAGTGAGGAGGAGCGCGTCGTACCGCCCATCTCGATCTCGATGGAGTCGTAGGTGATGGGGAGATTCCCGTCGTTCTGCACGTTGAAGCTCAGGGACGAGAGTTCCGAGCCGTCGCCGTTCGCCTGACTGAAGAACGTCGCGTCGGCGTTCGTGATGGAGCCGGAGACGTCCGAGAAGGTGGCCGAGGCGGTCTTCTCGCTCGTGCCAGTCGCTCCGGGCGTGCTGACCGAGACAGTGACGTCAACTTCGCCGCCGGACGTGACCGTATAGAGGGGGCCGTATCCGGATGCGAGGCCGTTACCGTAGGAGAATGTCGTGGTCGTACCGCCGTCGATACGGTAGGTCGGCGTGCCGATCTCCTCGCCGCCGACGGTGACTGTCGCGGTGAAGTCACTCGTCACGTCTCCCTTGTTCGTCGCGGTGAACTCGAGACTCTGGAGCTTGCCGCCCTGCCAGTCGGGAGACACCGATTGCAGCGTGACGTCCGCGCCCGCAACGGAGTGCGAGAGCGACGTCGTCGTGAAGCCAGCAGAGGAGTTCACGACGAGCGAGAGGTTCACGTTGCCGCCGGAGGATGCCTGGTAGATATAGCCGAGCGCGGAGATATCGTATCGCACCGTCTCACCAGCCGGGACACGGGTCCCGAATCCGGCAGACGCAAGCGACTGCTCACCTCGATAGACGGCGGCGCTCGCCGTCGTGCCCATGTCGCCCGTGTTCCGCACGGTCGCAGTCACGCGAGTGAGGGTGTCACCGTTCCACTTCGAGGTCGTGTTCACGACCTTCAGGTTCGGGCCTTCGAAGGACTTCGTGAACGTCCCTGTCAGCGTCCCGTTCGACGTCCGGAGCGCCACCGTCCCGCGGACGTCGCCGGGCTTCTCGATGACGAGCGCGTTGTATGGCGCCCCGATCGTAATCGTCTCGGTCGTGTTCGCCGAGACCCACTGGTAGACCGAGCCGTTGATCGACGCGTCGCGCGCCGACACGGTGCCGTTCGAGACGCGGAACGGGAGGTCGCCCGTGTTCTCTACCGTCACAGAGACGCCGTGGAGGACGCTGCCGGACCAGTTCGCGCTCACGTCGCGGACGTGCGCGTTTGGCCCGCTGAATGTGACCTTCTTCGTCGTCACAGTCTCGCCACCCTGCTGCACGATGAGCTTGTAGGTCCCGGGTTGTGGGTCGCCCATCAGGAGTGCGCTCGAGCTCTGGTTCGGCTCGATGGTGTCTTCGGTCACGACTTCGCCGTCAGGCCGCTGGAGCATCACCTTCGAGTAGTCGCCGACGGAGTAGTTGAACTCGATTGCTGGTCCGTACTCGGTCAGTTGTGTCTGCGCGTTCGAGACTGACGGGCCGGAGTCGAGGACACCGCTGCAACCAGCCGTCAGTATCATCGCGCCGACGAGTGCCGCGAGTAAGAGCGTCCGTCTTCGTACCATATTCTTGAATGGAATATCGGGCACTTGTACCTACGGGAACAGGTTGTGGAGAGTTATCTATCGATACCGCCTGTAGAGAGCAACTGGTGCGTAGAGGGCTGAGATGACGACGGCATACATAGCGAGTGACCGGATAACTGCAATTACGAGTGCAGCTATATTGGCTGCCACCAGCAGAGGGGTAGACAGAGACAATTCCCAGACAGTAGTCATCTGGAAGGAAGATACAAATTGTGTGTAAAGAGCCTCCGTGATGAGGAGAATAGCGCAGGAACTGACAAGAAGAACAGCAGCCCTAGAAAGCTCATCGTCCGGAATAAATGAGGAAGTGGTTCGGAGGACGCGGAACGAGATCACATAGGTGAGGAACACCGCTGCGACCAAGAGAATCATAAAGAAGGCCGGCTCTCGCTCAAGGAGAAGTGACGTAAGAGAACCCATGAGCATAGCGGACAGGAAGGAGAACACCACTAATAATCCGTTCTCAACACGGATATGGGTACGATACAATGCTGGCCATCCACCGAGTTTCTCTGCAAGTTTCGAATATATTAGTAGGTACATGAGCAATGAAAGCCCGAACGACGAAACAAACCCGACACTCCTCATAAGGCTAAAATCGGGTGTCGTTCCAGTCTTAGACTGGGAGATATACACCGCAAGGGCAGCAAAGACCCCCATAATTGCGAATAGCTCAGAGTAGTCGCCCACGAAGTAGGCGAGATCGAACTGGCCATCTTCCTCGCTACTACGATACACATCGTCGAGTGACTCCCCGTCTCGACTCATCGTCCACCTGCATAGAACGTCTTCCCACGGCCCTGTCCGCTCGATTCGACGAGGCCGTAGCGTTCCAGGGCGCGAAGGTACTTGCGTCGCGTCCGGCTGGCGATCGGGTCGGTGCGTTGCTCCTTGTATCGGGCGCGGAGGTCGGATGCCGAGATTGTGCCGGCCTGTGTGACGAGCTCGTAGAGGAGCCGTTTTTCCGTGGAGAGTGAGGTGACGCGCTGGTCGTGGATGACGTCGCGCGCCTCTCCAGCAACGCTATCGACGACGTCGCGTGTGATGTAGCGTCGCTCGCTCGACTCGACGGCACGAGCGGCGCGTCGCAGGAGGGTGATGGCGTAGCGGGCGTCGCCGGTCGCGAGGTCCGCGATGTGCTCGAGGACCTCATCCTGAATCATGCCTGGTCGGAGGCCGGCTTTCACGCGCGAGCGCAGAATGTCGACCATCTCGTTGTGGCTGTACGGGCGGAGTTCGACGCGCACGGTACCACGTAGGCGACTTTGGAGGCGGCCGTCGAGGCTGGCGAAGAAGTCGTTTTCGTCGACGGTGATCAGGAGGAGTGTGACGTTCGGGATTTCGTAGAGGGCGGTGAGCGTGTCGTGGTCAGCGAGGACGTCGACCTCGTCGAGGACAGCGATGAACTGCCGGTCAAGGTCGCGAAGCCGATTCAGGAACGTCGAAGGCGATGTTCCCTCCTGTCGGAGGTCGAGGCCCAGCCCGGCGTCGCGCAGGAGACGATGGAGAACGGCGGACTTCCCGGAGTCCGAGATGCAGTTGACGTACCCCCACGCGATGTCGGCCTGGCGGTGGAGTTGTCGCAGGACGAATTTCGCGATGGTCGTCTTCCCGGCGCCGCTCGGCCCGAAGACGAACAGGTCCTCACCGGGATGGTCGTTGAGTAGTGGCTCCAGTGAGGCCGTCATTTGGTTGATTTGGCCTTCCCGGTGGTGCAGGTCGCGGGGGACGTAGGCCTCCTCCAGCGCCCGGAGGTTAGTAATCATACAACTTCCGAGTAGGTGTGGGGATATGAAAGCTCGCAGAACGGAGTGAAAGTAATCTGGAAAAGACGTAGACGCAGTGAGTTAGCTATCCGAGGAAGTTTTCAATAACTCCCGAAACGCCGCGATGGTCGAGGAGGCAGGTGACCTCGTACGGGCTACCCCAGCCAAGTTCGGCACGAGCATTACAGCGCTCAAAAGCTGAAAGACCATCATCCGATCCGGTATCCGCAGAACCGTTTCCAGATGATTTGACGACAACGTGTTGCGTCGCGCTCGATTGATATTCTTGACCGCCATCTTGGTACGTCGCGACGATAGTGAGGTTTTTCTCACCAGGGTCGAGGTCAGTAAACAGACTGACCGACTCATTACCGTCTGTCCACGACAGCATGGTACTCTGGTTAGATCGGGCTTCTCCGTTGACGAGAAGCTGAACCTGAACTTCGTGCTTGTTGCCGTGGAATGCCTCTCCTGCGTTGAGGTCAGCGGTTACTTTCGTCGGTTCTTCCTCTCCCGGTTCACCAGGAGCATCAATTTGTACTGCCAGACCGGCCCCACCAGCAGCGACGGAAGGCGCGCTAAGCAACAGGAGGGCGGTAGCAATCAAGACCGCAATCATCTTTCGAGCCATCAACGGACAGATAGTGAGCATACACTTCTAAAAAGGCAGCGTCCAACCGAACGTGCTATAACATACCAATGTATGCAGGGACAGTCTGTCTGCGCGTGACCGCGTGTGGAGTGACGTATCTCGAGATTGCTCCCGCACTCTGAATGTTCGACTCTACGAATGGAAGCGAACATTCAAGCCGTATCCCTCCGACGTTCTTTATATACTGGTCATGCCTTCGACAACCACGTCTGCAAACTCGAACATTCGGAAGTGCTGGGTGAAGCCCGAGCAGGTCGAGGCGATGCGCGACGCCGCGCACGAGGGACACCACGGACCGCGCGACGACGCGATCGTGACGCTCCTCTACGACACCGGCCTCCGGCGCGCCGAGCTCGCGCAGGTGAACCGGGATATGGTGGACCTCGACGACGAGCAGCTCCGCATCCCGGCGAGCATCCAGAAGGACTACCCGAACGACAACACGCCGAGCGCCGCGACCTTCGCGCTCGACCCGAGCGGCGAGCTTCGAACTGTCCGCACGCTCCGGATGTTCCTCCAGGCCCGCGACGACGACAGCCCGGCGCTATTTCCGTCGCGAAAATCTGACCGGCTCACCGGGAAGGCAATCAACGACGTCGTGAAGCGGCTCGCCGCACGCGCCGATATTCGTCCGCACTCCTACGAAGGTCGTGGCGAGCCCGACGACGTGACGGCGCACACGCTCCGGCATAGCGTCGCATGGCGGATGCTCCGCGTTGAGGAAGGGAACACGCTGTACGACGTCCGGAATCGACTCCGACACGCGACGATTCTCACGACTGAGCGCGAGTACGACCATTTCGAGACAATCTGACTCAGTCTCCACCCGAAACGTGCGGGTCGAGTACGAGGGGCCGTCGGTAGACGTCGAGTTCGAGTAGCTACAGCGACGCGACGGCCACACCACCACATTCCCCACAGGTTCTAACCGGCAGTTGGGTGCTCTCTGACACCCAGACCTCGTCACACTGCTGGCACCGGTATCGGGTCGTGTCTGGGAGGGAGCGAGTGGAGTGGTTGAGGCCGCGCCGAAGAAGAACGTCGTACGCTTCGGAGAGCGTCACATCGTGGTTCTCTTGATACTCCTTGATTCGTCCATGCGTGCCCCACGGGATATCGACGTTTGGCCTCACGAGTAGAAGCGTCTCAGTCGAGGGCGAGGTTGACGCGGCGGTCGTCGTCGAGGAGGAGTTGCATCGCGGCGCGCTGGACGACTTCGGACTCGAGGAGATCGGGGACATCGCCTTCGCCGTCGACGTCGACGAGTCGGACGAGGAACTGGCCGCGGCCGAGCCGGTCGACGACGCAGTTCTGCTCGAAATCGTCCTCGAAGTCGTCGTCGATGACGCCGTCGCGTCGAAGGTCGTCTTTTGGGAGGGTGACCTGCCCGCTCGCGTTGTGCACTTGGAGCGTCTGCATAGCCGATATATCGGCGTGGAGCTAGTAAAGCGTTCCTCGTGCGCACGTCGTGTACACACGGTATGAGTCTGGTGTACGTTCTGCGGGGGTGTATGGGGTTCTGAGGCGAGGGTGTAGGCGTCTGCCGCGACGGCGGCGAGAAAGATGAGAGACGCCACCCCCTCTTGGACGACGACGGACGAGCAGCGACGGCGAGGTGCAGCATGATCGACGTGGTCTTCGACGTCGTGACCTGGGTGGTGTCGTTCGCCCTCGAGCACCCGAAGGCCGCGGCAGCCGCCATAGTGCTCCTCATCGGAACTTGGACGGTGAGGTCGCAGGTGGCGGCTGTCGCGACGCGCGACACTGCGATGACGGTTCGGATCCTGTCCGTTGTCGCGGTCGCGGCTGGAGGGTTCGCCGCCGGGCGGTGGTTCGGCGCGACGTATGGAACCCCCCAGCAGATCGCTCAGAATCTGTTGGCGATGGTTCCGGTGTGACAATGCATGAACCGAGACACCACAGTATCGACGGGCGTATCGACGAACGAACGGGAGGCTGGTGATGGCGGAGAAGATTTCGCGGCGCGAGTTCCTCGGCGTCGCGGGCGTCGGCGGCGGGTCGTTTCTTGCGGGCTGGCTGACGTCGGATGGGGCGGATGGCGAGCAGGGCGCGATGCTACCAGCCGCGCGTGGGGGAGGTGACCGCGACGTGGCAGAGCGACTCGGCGAGTTCGAGTTCTGGCGTGCAGCTGATACAGAGGACTACGGGAGCATCGAGATCGACGACTATCCCGCGCTGATCCTCGTCGAGGACGGCGAGTACGAGGGCATCCGAATCCACAAAGAAGGTGAGAACTAAATGGTGAACCCAGAGAACGGCAAGTCGCTATCGGGCCGGCCGCAAATCGAAGAGACGCTCAAGGAGGGGGTTCCAGAGGTACAGACAGAGGATCTAAATAGCATCCTGTTTGCGGAGCATTACCCGGGCCAATCCGGCTCTGAAAAAATCAACGCGGCTACGGGAGACCTCAAATGAAGATTCCTGGGCCCAGGACTCTATCCCGAGACGAACAGCGTCGCTACCTCAAGAAGCGTGACGTTGACCCCGACCAGTTCCTCGGCGGGCGCGACGCACAAGACACGGTCGCAGAACTCTCCCGCGACGATGTCGCTGACCAGCTCCCGGAGGACGTCTCCATCGACGAGGTCGAATCCAATCTGCCCCGTGGTATCGACTCTATCGAGGACCTCTCGGAGGCCGACCTCAACGACGTTGAGGCGGAGTACCGAGAGTACATCGAAGCCGCACGACCGCGGCCAGAACCCCAATCACTCACGCTTATCCAGCGTTGGACGTGGGCCACTATCGGGACGTTCTACACGGCCGCCATCTGGTTGTTCGGCCTCGAAACAGTGAATGTCGGATACGTCGCTCACAGTCCGTGGGCGCACGTCCTGCGGGTTACCGGCGACACTCGTGGCACTCGCGCCATCAACTGGGCATCGCGACAGATCAATCCAGGTGGGAAGGTCTACCTCCCCGCGCAGGGGCCGGACACGAACAACGTGTGGCTCCTCGACAGCTGGATAACTGTCGACCGTGACAACGTCACATTCGAGGGGGACGGCTTCAACAGAACCCTTCTGAGAGTCGCCGACGGTGCTAATGTCGGCGGATTCAACGTCGGACCGAACGGAACCGTTCGCCGCAACATCACCATCCGCGACATCGGATACGACGGGAATCACACTAACCAAGACCAGTCCGTGACCGACCTGGACGGAGTGAAAATCAGCAACGGCGAGCGGGTCACTGTCGAAGAGAGCTTCTTCACGGGGACTAGCCCTCATCACGAACACTCAACAGGGGGAGCAGGCATCTCTGTGAGAGGGTCGTCAGACTACAACACGGTCCGCAACTGCTGGTTCGACGACAACGGGGACCGCGGAGTCGAAGTGTTCAGCGGGGATGCCTCTGTCGTCGGCTGCTTCTTCCTCTCCGGATTCGACCGGGCCATCAACTTCCAGACGAATAACGGGAGTCACGTCATCGCGACCGCGAACGTCGCGATGGACAATTCCCAGGGGTCGATTATCGGGGTCCAACACAACGGGACCACGAGCAAAACCACACTCACCGCGAACATCGGACTCGGTGACCACCGGACGCTAATCCATATCAAAGATGGAGTCAATGGGAGCGGCCCGTCCGGAATCATTGCGGTCGCGAACATCGGGAAGACGAGTTCGAGCACGACGAGCGGCATCCACATGGACACGCAGGCGACCGATGTTACCGTCGTGGCCTGTCTTCTCGACGGCTACGCGGACCGCGGCCTCCGGATTCGTGGAACTGGGTTCACTATCGGCTATTGCATCGTGAAAAATGTCGGCTTGGAGGGAATCAAAACGACGGGATCGGATGGGACGATATCCGCGTGCCGGCTGGTGAATACCGGGACAGATAGCGGCTCCAACTCGGACGGGATTTGGTCGCAGTCCGCGGACACGACGATCGAAAACTGCCTCATCGACGGTGCGGACGCTCAGGGGATAAAAACCACCGCACCCGGGTGTGCAGTGTCTAACAACCGCATCAAGAACCCGAATGCCCGGGGGCTCCTGCTCCGCGGAAACGACACAACGGCGAGAGGAAACATCATCTCGATGGCGAGTTACCGGCCGGTCGAGGTGAACGCGTCCGACTGCATCGTAACGGGAACGCTCGTGATGAGCAAAGACACGGGGTCGGCCTCGTTCTATGAGGGCGACGGATGCGATAACAACCTGTTCGTCGCAAACAAGGCGCCGACGGACGAGAGCGTCTGGCGGATTGTGGGACCGAACACGCGAGTCCTATCGAACTTCAACGAGTTCGACGTGCACCGCGGACTGGCGCCGTCGTCGGGGTCGGTGACGGTCTCGTTTGCGAAGCCCTACGCGGCCAAGCCGTTGCTCGATGTGGTCGTCGAGTCGGAAGCGAACTGGAGCGTGAGCTACGGCACGGACGCGAACGGGAATTATACGAGCGCGACGCTCTCGTTCGTCGACAATAGTGGGGCCGCTGTCAATCCCACGACCCACGTCGCGGCTGGGGGTGCTTGAACCTCAAATCTACTTATCGAGATACGACGGTACAGACTCCCAAAACTGGTATCCGGGTGAGTCCCAATGGTCTGGCTGATATCCGCCCGGACGATAGTATAGCGCGTGTGGCGCTGCCTCATCAACACCCCCTGCATCACCATCCAAACGTGACGACAGAAGGGCACCGATACCGAGTTCAGCATCTGGGCGACGGTCCTTTGCGAACCGCCAGAGAGCCCGTACCGCTGTCTCGCTAGCTCCAAACTCCCGTTCAGGAATTTGACCGGCAGAAACTGCTCGCTGTCGACCTTCACTCGTTCCGGTTCGGAGAACGTCCTTCTCACCTTCAGCTTGGAACAGGCGTCCGAATGGAGAGTTTCCTGTTGCGAGTAGGAACGCGTCGATCTCCCGCTCCTTTCCGTCTACACGATATTCGGTCTCATCTGCTGCCACTGTTTCCCAATAGCCGACAAGCTGGGGTAGTGCATCGTGAATCGTCGCGCTCTCATCGCCAACTTTCACCTCAAGTGCGTACGTCTGGAACTGACCTTCAACGAGGAGGTCAGGGCGGGCACGTCTCCCGGGGTCGAAAGTCTGATAGCCATAAGATGGGCGTTGATCCCAGTAGACCTTCGCGCCGTGGTCTGCGAGCCAGCGGGACAGTTTTAGCCGGACCTCGTCTTCCGGTTCTGGGTCATCCCCGCTCCCGCCACCGAAATCCCGTAAGTCGACCATACAGAATTCGTCGGTTTCTTCCCCTATCAAACTGCGCACGGCCCTAACTGGTGTAGAACAAGCCGCTGTTGTGGCTACTTCTCGTGGTGCGCACGTCGTGTACACACGGTATGAGTTTGGTGTACGTTCTGCGGGGGTGTTTGAGGGTCTGAGTCGAGGGTGTAGGCGTCCGCCGCGACGGCGGCGGAGTGCCAATCATGGCGACACGAACCCCACGGCCGTCCCGTCGGGACGGCTCGCACTCGTTTTCGGAGGCATCGCTTAGCGACCGGTCTATCGCGACGGTGGTCGAGGTGCGCGACGTCGCGCGGCTCAACGATGACGTGAGCGCGCTCGTCGGAGGTGCGGCGTGATGGACGCGCTCGATGAGGCGTTCCGACTCCAGGAGCGACTGGAGGCGGTGGCGCGTGATCGTCGCGAGGCCGAGCTTCGGGCAGGTGAGTATCGATGAAGTCGCCGCAGCATCAGCGGGCGGGCTGCATCAGTCAGCACGGGTCGCTGAAGGGGCGGCTGAAGGCCGTGTCGAAGCGTCTCGCGGGGAGGTTCTCGCGATGACGGACGACGAGTCTGGTGAGGTCGCTGTCCAGCAGAACGGACAGGAGACGGCGATCGACGCGCCTGGCCTCGAGGGCCAGATCCATGTCGACCTCGACGGTGAGCATCCTACGCTCCACATTCCGTCGAAGGTCTCGGTCGGCTACTGGGACGACGATGACGTCGACGATGAGGCTGTCGCGGCTGACGGTGGCACGACGACTCGTCGGGAGATCGAGATGCGGGGTTTCGGTCTCCAGGAGGAGCACGCGAACATAGGGCTCTTCTTGGCCGTCGTTCTGCTCGCGGCGTCGGGCGCGTTTCTCGGGAGCCCGGTGGCGTCGTCGGGTCTCGCCGGCCTTGCGATGTTGGCCGGCGGCGTGTTCGTCGGCTACGTCTCGGTCCGCTCGCGCTGGAGTGATCCGGCGTGACGTGGTCGCCTCGTGGGCTCTTCGTGACGCCGGAGTTCGCGGCGTACGTTGAGGCACTCCGCGACACCTGTCCCGGTGACGAACAGGCGCTCGCTGCGGCGCGCAGCGGTGAACTACGCTCTTACACAGCATGAAACTCGGAAAGTCACGCTTTACGACGGCATTCCTGATGGCATTGATGGTCGTCTCGGTGTTCGCTGGCGCAGCGGCTGCGGCCGGCGACACGACGGTTGACGACCCGGACAAGATCAACAGCAGTGCGACGGCGGTCGCGACGGCACAGATTCCGGTGGAGGTGACGAAGGACGTCCATCGGGTGGGCGACTGGTCGGCGATCGAGTACGAGAGTGACAGCGGGACGCTGTCGTCGCTGAATGCGTCGGTGAACGAGTCGGCGAAGAATCCGGTGACGCTCCTTGCGACGGACATCAACTTCTCGGACGCGGGCGCGTTCCCGCACGGTGACAGTAACGCGAGTGCGCTTGACGCGAGCGAGTGGACGACGTCGGGTCTGACGGTCTCCGAGACGTCGACGGCGTCCGGTGTGGACGCGCTCGGTGTCGCGACGAACGGCTCGATGGCGTCCGGGAACACGGCGTCTGCGAGCTACACGATGTCCGTGGATTCGGACGAGAACAAGCGCTACGTCCAGATCTTCGCGGACGTGTCGACGCTCGACTCGGCGACGCACGCGACGGTGCGTGTCGTCGACCAGGACGGCGACTACAAGCGACTCATCATCGACGCGGATAACTCGACGAACGCGGCCAGCGTGCTCGCGAACAGCACGGGCGAGGGCTTCGTCAGCCAGCGCCAGCTCGGGAAGCTCACGACGCAGACGGTCTCCGGCAGTGACGGGACGTTCGACAACATCCGTTCCGTCGAAGTCCACGTCCAAGACGGTGACCTCGATGCGGCGTTCTCGGTGATCAACATCGAGAAGATGTCGAAGTACGTGCTCGGTGAGCAGAAGGCCGACACGGACAACGACGGGACGAAGGACGAGACGCGGACGGTCTATGAGCCGGCTGGTGCGTACGGCGTCACGTCCTTCGACACGCTCGGTGGCGCGTTCTCGGATGCGGTCGTGCACAACGCGGATATCGCGATGAACTTCTCGACGGCGGACCTCTCGAAGGAGACGGACGCGCACGTGGAGTTCACGACGGCGTCGGGCTGGCCGGACTTCAAGTGGATGGCTGACGTCTACTACCGGCTCGAGCTTCCGGCGGCCTACGACCTCTCTTACAGCAACGCGGAGCTGACGAGTGAGGTGACGCTCCCGGCATCGCGCTACCAGACCGTCGAGGTCGCGGAGGGCGTCGGTGACACGGACTTCAAGGACATCTCCTCGTGGACGGACGTGACGAGCAAGTTCGACAGCCGCGGTGAGACGGTCACGCTGGACTCGACGATTCAGTCTGGGCAGGCGATCGGGCTGCACTTCGAGTACCCGGTGACGGACACCGAGAAGGGGAACTTCGTGCAGACTGGTGGCGCTGTCGGTCAGTTCGCGTCGTCTGCGAGTGGCTGGACGGTCTTCGGCTACGACCTCACCTCGCTCCCGGTCATCGGCTCTCTGATTAGCCTCGTCGGCGTCGTGCTCGGAGGCAAATTGGCTCTGAACCGGTGATCTCCGATGGCTGCAACGAGCCCGATGACGTTACTCGAGAAGGCGCGCGGTCAGTCACTCACCACCCTCGCAAAGCAGGGTGTGGGCGGCTGGATGCTCGCCGTCTCGGTATCATTCATCCGCGGGACGAAGGCGGTGACGGACCTGCTGCTGTTCCCGGTCATCGCGATTAGCAACATCGGTGACGCGGTCATCGACGCGATGATCCTGAAGCCGCTCACCATCGTCATCTCCGGCTCTGAAGCGACGGCGGCATCGGTCGCACAGTTCGAGTTATTCGGACTCCCGCTGGGGACCGCGATTTTGCTGTTCACGTTCGCGATAATCGCGTGGTACCTCCGGCGGCCGAGTACGAGCGACTTCCTCCCAGGAACGTTCTGGGACAGTCCGTTCACGGGCGTCCAGGAGGAGGATCCCGGAGGCGAGCAATAGCGATGCGTCGAGCGCGAGCCCGGAGGTGGCAATGATGGCCCTCGCGGACCAGTTCCTCACCGCCGAGAATCGAGTTAAGTGGCGCGCGCTCGGTGCAGCAGCAACCGGGGGTACAGTCTACGCGACATTCGTCGCGTGGATTGAGGGGACGCTGTCGGTCCTCTCGCTGCCCTCGATGGTCGTCACGGGGATTCTCGACGGCACGACCGGCCAGCTCGGACGGTTCCTGTCGTGGGTGCGGGACGCGGCGGACACTCTCTGGAGCGGCCAAGTAGTCGACCTCGGCCTGTTCCAGCTTCCGTTCAACGTCCTGCTCCTGCTCGTCCTGTTCTCGACCGTCGCATTTGCCGTTAAGATGTGGAGGTCGTAACGATGGCGAAGGCAGTCCCATCGTGGGTCTGGCGGCCCGCGTCGAAGATTCGCGGCGTCATCTTCCGCCCGATTGTGCAGGGCATCCTCGGGTTCGTCTCGACGATTATCGGCGGTATCCTCATGTTCGGGCGCGGCTCCTCGCCGGGTCTCGACATGGGGCCGACCGCCGTCTGGGGCGTCGAGGACGTCTTCCTGTATATCGGGACGAGCATCGTCAACCTCGCGGTTTGGGCAGTGACATCGGTCGTCGACGCGCTGCTCGGCGTGAACGCTGCGCTCCTGCCGGTCGATCCGGGGCCGCTGACCGGTCTCGTGCTCTACGTGATGGTCGCCATCGAGATCGGCCTCATCGTGGAGGGGCTCCTACGGCTGGCTCCGGCATTACTGAGCGCGATTCCCGGTCTCTCGGGCGTCAAGACGCTGCTGTTCGGAGGATAAGACATGATGAACAAACTCCGCGAGGCGGTCCGGCATCCGTACGCGGCGGCGACGAGCGCGTTCGCCATCTTTGGTGCGCTGCTCCATCCCGCCGCTGCGGAAGCGTTCCTGTGGGCGCTTCTCGGGAATGCGGGACATATCTTCACGGCGGCGACGATTGGCGGCTTCACGATGCCGCGCGTGTTTCCGTCGCTGGCGTTCGTGAAGCCGTTCCTCATCCCCGTGATCGCGATCTCCGGGGTCGCCTACGCCGCTCGTCTCGCGTACACGGTCTACCAAGACATGAACAAGGAGCTATGACTGAACACACGACGCACGCGCAGTACTACGCGCGTACCGGCGGTTTAGGAGGTGTATCGACGTGAGCCCGCTCGGTCAGGTGCTCGCGGACAACTGGCCGTGGCTGCTCGGCGCACTACTGACGGCGATGCTCGCCTACTGGTGGTGGGACGAACGTGAAGACGCCGAGTCGGCTGGCGAGACAGTCGACGGCATCACGGACCGGATGGAGTCCGTGACGGGCGGTGCTCTCTCGGGCTTCCGTGCGCTCGTCGTCGGGCTCGTGGGGATCGGCGGGACGGTCGCGATCGAGTTCATGCATCTCGCGAGCGACCTGAACGGCCTGCTCGGCGGCGTGCCGTTCCTCGTCGGATACCTGCTCTACGGGCTGTTGTCGTGGGCGGGTATTGAGTTCGGTCTCGCGACGGACACGCTCGGGTTCGCGTTCCTGCTCATCCTCGTCATCGCGTTGATGGTGTGGTATGGGAACCGGGAGGCTGATTCGGCATGATCGAGCGACTCGGAGAACGGCTCGGCGTCGCTGGCGACGTCATGGAGGTCGTTGCTCATCTCGGTCTTGGCCTCGTGCACGGGTCGTTCGCCGTCCTCGCAGTCCTGGCGTTCGGGCTGTCGATAGAGGCACTCCCTCTCGTCGCACTGTTCGGCGGGACGGCGGTCATCCTGCTCGACGACGCGTGGGGTCACTACACGGGTCGCTTCGTGGGTGACGACGACGCCCTCGAGGAGGTGACCGCGTAGATGCGCGGACGTTCGGGCCTGATGCTGGCTGTGCTGCTCGTCGCGAGCCTCGCGTCCGCGGGTGTCGTCGCGGCAGGGCCAACGACCACGACCTCGCCGACGACTACGACGACGGCAAGTGCGCCCGATGACGGGCCTTCGAAGGCCGACGTCTTCGAAATCGTGGAGCAGGGCTCGGACGTCACACGGGCGCAGGCCGAGACGGTCTACGAGTGGGTCCGCAGTAACGACCTCTCGAACCTCTCGACTGAGCGCTCGAAGCAGTTGTATCGCTGGGTGCTTCAGCGTGCGGCCGAGGAGCGTGTGCCATCGGACGTCGTCACGCAGACGACGGCGCAGCTGGACGCGCAGACGGCTGAGCAGATCGCCCGCGACGTCACCGAGACTCTGCCGGTGAAGACCGCGAATCGCGTGCTCGCGGCGGCAGAGGAGTCGGGCGCGTCGTGGACGGCGTCGGTGAAGGACTCGATTCAGTCCGTCTCTGAGACGGACGACGAATCGTCGTCACAGTCGGCGGCGAGCCCGACAGCGACGTCGGGCGAGTGGACGTATGAGGGCCTTGCGCGGGCCGGGAAGCGCTACGAGGACGCACCATCCTCGATGCGCTGGCTGGGGCGCTACGGAAGCATCACGGTCCGGCATACGCCGGTGGGTATCGCCTCTGGGTGGAAGTACCTCAAGCCGGGGACGACCATCCACAGCAACCAGCTGACGCTGCGGTCGGTCCGGCTCGCGCCCGAGGACGAACTTGATGCGACGATGAACGTCACGGTCGTCACGTGGCAGAAGGGACAGGAGTCGGTCCAGCGTGGTAACGCGACGGCGACGCGACCGGTCGCGAAGAACGTCTCGGCGGTCACGAAACAGGTCGAACTCGGGCGTGGGTACGACACGGCCAACGTCTCGCTCCCGCAGAACTACGGCGAGGCCGTGCAGGTGACGATGCTCCTCGAGGGCTACGATGGTGCGCGCTGGAGGTTTGCGCACAAGTCGGTGAAGTCCTCGCAGAGCGTCCCGTTCGCGCCGACGTGGGCGGGATTCTGGAAGTACGTGAGCGGCACGCTCCTGCTGCCGATTCTGGTGCTCGTTGGGGGTGTCGCGATGGCTGTCCCGGCGAGTATCCGGCGCACCGGCCGCGGGCCGAACATGGGCCTGTTGTTCTGGTTCATCGTGCTCTCGATCGGCGTCGGCCTCGTCGCGGGGGGCGCGTACGTCTGGACTACGAGTCTGCTCGCGAGCGCGCCGTGGGTGGTTGCATTCCTCATCGCGGCCGTCATCGGCATCATGATGCTCGAGACGATGGAGTCCGGCGTCGACCGGGTCGCGTTCGTGCGTCTGTTCACGGAGGAGAAGACGAATCCGCGCGGCGACCTCGCAGCGAAGGCGAATGGTGGCGAGTTCGAGATTGCGACCATCGCGAACACAGGCGACGGCGATGTCCTCGCCATCACGGACGGTATCCGGCCGTGGCTCGCTCGGCTCTGGGGTGGCGGTGCGAAGCTCCTCGGGCAGGAGAAGCTGCAGAACGAGTTCACGCTCTCCTCGCCGGAGTTGTCGTTGACGCGGTCGCCGGCCTCAAAGATGGTCTTCGTCGACGAGGACGTCGAGCAGATTATCGACTACGAGCCTGAGGAGTTAGAGTTCGACCTTCCGATCACGGACCACGACGACAATCTCGACTGGGCCGGTCTCACGTCCATCGGGTTCTACAGCGTTCTCGGTGGCGTCGTCGGCTACCTCGGGTTCGGCGCTATCGGGATGGCGTCTCCGGCGACGGGCATCGTGTCGGCGCTGCTCACCGTCGGCGTCGTGTTCACGCACGTTTCGCCGGGTCGCGCGGCGTTCGTCCCGGCGGTCGGGAACACGCAGGACGCGGTCGCGACGGCGATGTACTACGAGTCGGAGGTCGACAACTACGAGACGCTCGAGGATGCCATCACGGCGCTCATCGACGAGCGGAACACCGATGACGAACTCGTCTCGAAGCTCGAGGAGCTCGACGAGGAGAACCTCATCCGGTCGTCCGCTGAGCGCGACAACGCTCCTAGCGGCTACGTGACCGGCGGCCAGTCGGCCGCGGAGGGTGACTAACCGTGTCGAGTGACGTCGTTGGCTCGGTCCTGCCGGACTTCGAGCCGGAGGATGAGCACGACGAGGACCGCATCGAGACGTACCGGCCGGCGCTCGCGACGCTCCACCAGCAGCAGATGGAGACGCTCCGTGGATTCCTCCAGAATGGGGTGGAGACGCGTCGCGGTCTGCTGACGTGGCTCCTGCGGCTCCAGTATCGTACGCTGGGACGGCTTCCCGACTACTGGTACTTCAACATCGCGACGCGCCCGAGCGCCCTTGCAGTCGTCCTGACGGGTGACGAGCGCGGGCAGTACGGCGAGCGTGATGGAACCGACATCACGCTCAAGGAAGCGCGGTCGTTCCGGCGGCGGCTCGTTGCGCGCTATCTGCGGCCGGCGTGCCGAGACGCGTTCCGCGAATTACGGACGCGTGCCGTCGAGTACCTCGACGAGGACAACCCGGACCCGGAGAAGATGGCGGCGCTCGCGATGCGCCCAGCACTCGACGAACACTACCAGCGCCAAGAGGCGGCACTCGAGGACCTCCTCGATGGCTTCGAGTCCGTGGATGCGCTCGACGAGTGGCTCCACGATCTCGACCTCGCGACGTTCGGCGCCATCAAGGAGGTCGAGCCGGAGTTCGACTTCCTCCTCCTGGACGACGCGGTCGCACGGCGAGCGTGCCTACGCGATGAACCGCGCTACGTGCTCGCTCGCGAACGCATTGCTGCCCGGTATCTCCTGCCAGCGTTCAACGTCGCTGTTCGGACGCTCGCGGAGAAGGCCGGCGAGACGAATCTGGCGACCTCCGAGCACTCTGGAGGCGTCGAAGTCTAACTCATGAGCACGACTACAACACACAACGAGTTGACGCCCGAGGACGTCATCGCGGCCTTCGAGCCCGAGACGCGGACGCAGGAGTTCAAGGGCGTCACGTATGGCTACCGGGACGCTGACTCGATGCGGCGGACGCATGGGCTCAAGCCGTTCTGGAAACAACTCTACCAGTCTTCGGACGCGACGGCGATCGACCCGACAGCGGACGCAGTGAAGTTCCCGGGGGTCATCCCCGACTGCCTCATCCACCTGCGTCGCGACGAGCGCGAACTCCTGAAACAGGACGCGCCGGACCTCTCGGCCTACCCGAAGGAGCGGCGGCACGTGCTGCGCTGGCTCGCAGCGGACGAGCGTGCGCTCTCGAAGATGAGCATCGGCGGTACTGACTTCCTCGGGACGGGCCAGCCAGGGAGCGGTAAGAGTACACTCGCGTGTGACCTCACTCGAGAGATTCTCGAGATCAACCCGGAGGAGGCGGTCGTCTGGCGTGGAACGCCGTCGCGTGCGGAGTGGACGCCGCTCGCGCCGTGGGCGAAGCTCCTCCTGCCGAAGAGTCAGGAAGCGACGGTGAAGGTTTCGCCGCCACAGCACGGCTCCAAGTCCTTCGAGATGGCTCCCGAGGATATCGCTCGTGAGGTTGAGTACTACACGGGCATCTTCGACTTGTTCGAGCGCTTCGAGCCGGGGAAGCTCCACGTCGTCTACCCGGATCCGTACGGGAGCGGCGTGAGTGACCTGTTCGCTCAGTCGGCGCGCACGGACAACTTCCAGTGGATCAATCACGCGTCGATGGGCGACGACGAGTCCGACTACGACACGCCGACGCCGCTCTCGCACTGGTGGTTCGCGTTCGTCGTCGGGATGGTCGACCTCATGGGGCCAGAGTTCCTCTCGTTGATCCTCGACGAGGTCGGCGACCTCCTGCCGCAGGCCGCGCGGAGTGGCCCGAAGAACCACCACTGGTACGAGAAGGTCGAGACGTTCCGGGACGCGCTCGTGGACGCACGGAAGAACAACAAGTCCATCTACATGTTCGGTCACAACGAGGCCGACGTACACGACCTCGTGCGGCGGAAGCTCCGCTGGCGGATCACGATGCCGGGGTGGCCGAACCCGACGAAGGGCGACAAGGTGGTCGGCTTCAAGGACGCGCCGATGGAGGAGCAGCACACGAAGTACTTCAACGTCGGGAAGGGCCTGTGGTGGACGGCGCTCCACTACTCGAAGTTCAGCTGGAGCGACGTCCCGAAGCCGGTCGTCGCGAAGATCGCGATCGAGTTCGTGAACTCGGTCGGTGGTTCGGCATGATCAGGGTCGATCGGCCGAAATCGAGCCGTCATCTCGGCGAGCCGACACCAGACGCACGCGCGCGTTACGATTCGACTTACACAACCCCCCGGGGGCGGGGGCGCGCCTCCAATCGTGTTCGCGAGCGCCGCCAGCCACGCGCGGGTACTCGCGCCTCGAAGGAGGTGAGCGCTCATGCGTGAGCGCGGTCGCGCACTCGTGCTCGTCGCGCTCCTGCTCGTCTCCGCGGTCGGTGGCGTTGCGTCCGTCGCGAGCGCAGCCGAGTCGCCGCCGAGCGGAATGGTTTCGATTCCGGACGAGCAGATCAGCGAGGACGTGCCGAGTGGCGAGTCGATTCCTGTCTCAGCGTCTGCTTTCGAGGATGGGCGTGTGCTGTCGTCGGCGCACGCGTCGTCGATGTCGCTGACGCTGACGACGGCCGCGAACGCTGATGAAGTGATGGGCACGGACGCGGTGTCGCTCTCGGGCGACGAGATGGTGCTCGTCCTCTCCGACGACACGAATCACGAGGGGCGGCGCGTCGCGATCGAGGCGACGGCGCTCCGACAGGCACTCGGCTACCTCCCGCGCGTCGTCCAAGGAGTTCACGACGACGGCACGCGCTGGTCGCGGACGATTCGCTACGACGACGGCTTCGTCGTCTTCAGCGTGCCCGAGTTCAGTAGTAACGTCGTCTCGTTCGGCGGTGAGACGACTGTGTCCGGCCGTTTCCTCGATGGCTCGACGGCGAGCTACGACCTCGCGGATGCTGACTCGGTGTCGAACCTGTCCGTCAACGTGACTGGTGCTGTCGGGCACGAGCAGGACAGCGAGAGTGGGACGATTACCGGCGATGGCTCCTCGAGCCTCTCGATAGCCGGCAGTCTCGAACCACAGGGTCCGAGTGGAGCAACAGACCCGTCGCTCACGATAACGGGAGAGCGACGTGCAATCAACCACACCGAGGACCTTCATCAAACGGCGTCAAGGTCTCTCTCGGACCCGCCGTCTACGGTGGTAACGGTCAAATATCGGATTGAGAAGAGTGACGCTGGGTCGTACTCAGTTGCGCTTGAGAATGCATCCGGACACAACACGACGGTCGCATCCGGGTCGACGGACTACGCGGTCACTCTCACAGACACGAAGACGCTGAACGTCCAGACGGGTGGCTCACTCACACTCTACAGCGATATCCAGAGTGGGTACCTCGACTACATCAAAATCGTTGGGTCGACACCGAGAGATGTCTCTGCTAACATCGGCGGTTCAACGGTGTCTTTCGGTGACTTCGCTGAAGGAGAGACGAAGACGCGTAGCATCGATGTCCCGGCAGGCGCGTCGTCACTGGACCTCTCGACGCTCGATAACCAGTCGTCGCTCTCGTGGTCGCTAAGCTACGAGGAGCGCGTCCAGACCCACGCGCCGAGCGTGACAGTCAACGGGAACACGACCTCGACGTCGCAGACGTTGTCACCGGGCGAAACGGCAAGCCTGTCGACAGACACGTCGTGGATCCAATCGGGGACGAACACGATCGAGGTCGGCGTCGGAGACGGAACACTGTCGAGCGACGCGCCGACGCAGGCGGTTAACCTCTCGTTCCGACACGACTCGGCGAGCAGGCAGTCGGTGAACTACACCTCGTCGGCGTGGTCGGAGCGCTACAACGTCTCGACGCACTTCGCGAGCGCGAAGTCCGGGGCGACGTTTACGGTGCCGTTCGCGTCGCACGTCGTGGAAATCGGTGCCGTCGAGAAGCGTATCGGTGGTGGGTCGTGGATGCCGGTCTCCGACTCGGCGACGGCGTTCCATAATGGGACGCTGACTGTCGATATCGGTGATGTGCCGGCGGACACGACGGCGCGTGTCCGTGCGAACGGTGTGAAGGTCGGCGTTGATGGTGGCGAGATTCAGGTGACCGACCCGACGACGGAGAGTGAGGGCGCGCTCGATTCGAAGCTGAAGGTCACGAGCGTGAATCAGAGTCGCGACCTCGTGCTCAACGTCGGCGGTACGCTGTCCGGCGATAGAGTCCACTACGCGTACGAGGCGTCGTGGTCGGACTCTTCCGAGTATGCGCTCCAGTCATCGTCGAGCGGCCAGCATCTCGTGCTACCGAACGCCGTGGAGAACGGCACAGTCCGTGTCTCGACGATTCCGGTGAAGGCGTCGCCGCAGACGGGTGACGTTGCGGTGACAGTCGAGACTCCGCGGCAGTCAGAGCCCGTGTTCACGGTGTCCTCGGGTAACACGCCGTCTGATTCGGTCGACTTCACGTTCCTGAACGCGAAGGACGAGACGAAGTACATCCTGTGGTCGCAGACCTACGAGATGGTCCGCGACAGTGGGACGGCGAACTCGCCGCTGACGCTGACGGACGACGACTCTCGAGAGACGCTGGAGTTCCGCTTCGAAGACGGGACGAGCAGCTCCGACAGCGACGACAGTGGCAGTACGGTTCGGGTCATCGGTCAGTATGCACGCTCAACGGCGAGCAGCATGGGCGGCGTGAACTGGCTCGGGCTCGGCGTCCTGCTCATCGGCGGTATCGGTGTGCTCTACGTCGGCGGCCGGTTCGCCGGCTCCTCGAGCGGGTCGTCGTCCCGGACGGGCCGCGTGCTTCGCTCGGTCGCGGGCGGCGCGCAACTGGTCGCACGCAACCCGAAGGTCGTGGGCGCGTTGCTCGCACTCGGGCTCGTGGGCGCCCTCGTAACCGGTGTCATTCAGTTGCCGCCGGGGACGGGCGTCCTCCTGCTCGTGACGGCGATTCCGCTCGGGACGTTCTTCGTCCTCCGACGGACTGGGTCGTTCAGTCTGCCGGTCTTCGGCGTCGTCTCCGGGGCGGCGATTCTGCTCGGCCTCCAGCTGACGGGGAATCTCGTTTCGACGATTCTCTCGGCTGGGCCGGTGCAGAAGATGCTCCCGTTCCTCGGTATCGGCGTCATCTACGTCGCGTATCGTGCCGTGAAGGCGTACCGGCGAGGGAAAACGACGAACGTCGTCGTCGATGCAGTCCGGAGGCGTCGAGGTGGGCAGTAGTGCTCACCGACCTCCTGCACTGGCTCGGCGTGTCGGGCTCGATCGTGCTGGTTGGATCGGTCGCGCTGACGGTCTATCACGGCCGGCATCTGTTCCGGCTCGGTGCGCTGCTCGGGACGTGGCTCCGTTTCAGCGGCCTCCTCGCGATACTCGCGGCAGTCGCGTACTCGGGGCTGGTGCCCGGAATCGACCTCGACGTAGATTTTGGGACGCTCGGGTCGCTGGCGGGCACGGCATGGCACATCGCGAGACCGTGGCTCGGCCGTCTCGTTGAGGTGGTGCTCTGATGCTCGACGCCGTACACTACGACGAGGAGTCGCGATGACCGTGCGCTGGCTCGCCCTCTTCATCGTCGGCGTCGTGTTCGTGGCCCTCTTCTCGAGCGGCATCGGATCCGTGATACACGGCTCGCTTGGCGTCTACGGACCGTACGGGAATCGCGTGACGTGGGAGGCAGTTACGATGAATCCTGCTGGACTGGTCGTAGCGGCTGTCCTCGGTCTCGCTGTCGGCGCATGGAGGGGAGCGTGAATGGACGTCGAGCTTCTCGGGCTGCTGTTTCTCGGCCTGTGGATGGTGGCGGTGGTCGTGAGACGCTTCGAGGAGCAGTTTCCGGTTCGTGTGCGCGTCTGGCTCGGGGGCCTCGACTTAGAGGATCCGCGCACTGAGGAGGAAATCAAGCTGGCGTACGTCGAGGGCGAGATATCGATGGAGGAGATGGAGCGCCGCCTCTCCGTCGCAGTGAATCCGCGAGCGGACAAGCTACGGCGGACGGTCGAGACGGTTTCCGGCATCGGTCCGGATACTGCGTGGTCTATCGCGGAGCATTTCCACGACGAGGACGCGCTTCGCGAGGCGTCGCGTGAGGAGCTGGAGGACGTTCCGAACGTCGGCGAGCAGCGCTCGCAGGCGCTTCGGGAGCGGCTGTAGTCACGGCGGCGGTGCGGACCCTTTCTGCAAGTGTTTCAAGTGCTGCTGTGCTGTGGCGTGGCGGGTATTTTTTGCCCGTCTCTTTAGGGACACTTCCTAAGGGGGTGCCGACACGGTGTGTCGCAGCCCCGCGAGGGCCGCGACCTCGTCGAGCGTGCTCGACGTCGAAAGTGTCGCTTGTCCGAGTGTTTGGGCGCGCGCGAGCGAGAACTGCGCGAGCGCCCGAGACAGCCATAGGAGTGAGAAAGAGGAGCGCTACGGCGGTTCAGAGACTGAGCGAAAGAAGAGCGCTGAATAGTGTTGCCACTACCTCGGAGCAGGTCAGTCGAGGACCGTGCTCGCGGAGAGTGCGTGTTCTGCCTCGCCGAGGTAGCGGAGTTCGCTTCCGACGACGCGGACGAGACGGCTGGTCTCGGTCTGGCGCTCGCCGTCGTCGTTGATCCAGCGGAGGTTCGCGTCTTCGAAGCGCTCGGGGTCGAGTCCGGCGCGGAGCCACGCCTTGTGGCCGGCGCGGAGGATGGCCGCGACCTCCTTGCGGCTGTAGCGTGTCGCGCCGAGGTCGATTTCGAGGTCGTCTTCGGCGGCGTCGCCGAACGAGACGCCGTAGCGGTTCATCCACTTCGCGAGTGCGGAGTCGGCCTCGAGATTCGCGGCGGACAGTTGGTTCGCGAGCTTCCGGCCGGTGTTCTTCACTGCCGAGCGCAGCGAGTCGACGGCCTGGTGGACGGACTTCTTCAGGTGGTTCGTGACGAACTGGAGGCGTCCGTTGTCGCTCTCGACGATGCCCTCGAGGCGTTCCAGGGCGCGCCAGAGGGTGCGGGTGGAGATGTTGGCGTCGTCGGCGACGTCCTCGTAGTGGCGGTCTTCGCCGCCGTCGGTGAGGGCGTGGAGGACGTCGAGTTCGCGGTTGCCCATCGTGTCGGGTGAGAAGACGCGGGTGACGAGGTGTTCCTGTTCGGCGCGGAGCTCGGGCGTCGGGTCGGGGTGGGTCGCGATGTTCCGGTCCTCGCCGCCGACTTTGAAGTAGTCGTCTTCGACGAAGATCCACGGATGCGGGCCGGTGGGCAGGTCGGACCAGTGGAGGATGTTGATGAGCGCCTCGTCGAGTTCGCGGTCGAGTTGGTCGCGGTCGCTCCAGGTAATCGAGCCGCCCGACTTCTTGCTGTCGAGGGAGACGCCGATCTTCGGGTGGTAGAGCGGGCTGTCCTCGTTGTCGTTGACGTTCCGCGGGTGGTAGTGCTTGAACTTCTTCCCGAGCCCGTGGCCGCTGATGAGCTTCCCGGCGGCGCGGTTGTCGACTTCGACGCGGTGGAGGTGGCCCTCGATGTCGGTGTCGTCGCGGTAGTAGACGAGTTTCTGGCCTTCGCGGCCGGCGAACTCCATAAGGCGCTTTAGCGAGCCTTCCCAGCCGACGACTTGCTGGCTCTTCTCTCTGTGAATGCGGACGTAGCGTTCGAACTGCGTGATGCGGCTCTCAGGATGCACGAGTTTCGGGGCGACGTAGCGGTGCATCCGGCCGCCGGTCTCGGTGTCGACGATCTCGTCGATGACGCGGTTCACGAGCCGCGGATAGGCGTCGAGTTCGAGGTTCGAGCCTTGGACGTCGACGCTCAGGCCGTGGAAGTCGTTCGGGGCGGGAATCGACTTTCCGGACTTCGACTGCATCCCGCTCCATGCGGGCGTGATGTGGAGGCTGGCCTTCTTCTCCTCGAGGCCGTTCTCGGCGCACACGGAGATGTAGAACTCGTAGGTGTGCTCGAAGTCCATGTTCTCGTGTGGCTCGATGTTCCCCTTCTGGTAGGTGAGGCCGGAGAGCCGCCACGTCTCGCCTTGGAACTGGAAGCGCGGGAGGTCGGGATGGTCGGCTGGGTTGAAGTCTTTCCCGAGCGGGAGTTCGTCGAGGCGGCCGTCGCCGAGCATCGCGCTCCGAATCGCGTAGAAGGCGCTGAATGGCTTCCGACCGGGGGTCGAACGATGCTGTCCGTAGTAGAAGTACGCCTGGAATTCGTGGGGCGCGGTCTGCTGGTAGGTCGTGGTCTGCTGTTCGTGGAGAAGTTTGTCCAGGTCGAAGCGACCCTCGCAGCGGTGCCGGCCGTCGTCGGCGCGGCGGTCGAAGGTTTCCTGGCAGAAGCGACAGCAGCGCCCGTCGATCTCCTCGAGGGACACCTCGTCGTCGGTGTCGTCCTCTTCGTCGACGTCGCGCTCGTGTTGGTCGCCGTCGAGGGCGCCGCCACGAAAGAGTGCGAGTGCGTCGTCTTCGTCGAGGTCGGCGGCGTCGGCGGGCTCATCGAAGTCGCCGAAGTCGTGCTGGTCGCGTCCGGGGCGGCGCGTCATGCCGATCCCTCCGTGAGGGTGGTGTTGCAGCTGTCACAGACGAGGATGGTCTGGCCGTCGCGGCGTTCGCGGCGGTGGCGTGCGTCCTTCCAGGTCGCGCAGTCGCACTCGGGCGCGTCCCGGTCGAAACTCACGCACCATCACCTCGTGAGGTTTCAGTTCGCACTTCCACTCCGTGTTCCTGGACGTGGTCTGCCCATTCGTCGACGACGTCTTCCTCGCCTGTGGCACAGAAATCACAGAGCGGACACGGCAACTGTGTCCATTTGACCTCGATATCCTCCGGGTCGGCTTCCTCTAACTCTCTCTTAATCAGCTCCAGCGCTTTCTCCTCCTCGCTCATCCCAAAGAGGAACCGGCGAATCCGGGAGGTCGACTGCTTGAGCAGGTTCATCGCGACTCCTCCGTGTCCGCAGATTTCTCAGTATCCGCATCGATTGGACGCGCGCACCGCTGTCGAATCTCGTCGGACGGGACATCCGAGAAGAATGCCCAAACCAGCAGAGCAGGCCACGACGACACGGTCACCCAGACTGCGCACCACAAACTTCGCTCGCGCGTGTCAGTCCACACAGCACGGATGACTCGCGAGAACCGTGCAGTACCGTCACTTTCCATCGCACTCACCTCCTGTGCGCATCTTTCGCCGCCCAAGAAGGTAGCCGAGCAAGAAGCAGGTCGAGAGCGTGCCGAGGTTGATGGTCACCTTCCAAGCGTCAGTTTCTGCCCAGGCCGTGAATCGTCCGACCTCCATCTCGCTGCGTTCCTCACCACGGACAGACTGACCGCTCACGCACCGACACCCCCGACTAACCGACTACTTGAAAGAGGGTGTTGCGTGCACTCCCGAGTATGGAGTAATTTGAGAAGTGGAGTGCTGAACCCGGAGGTGTCCGGATTCAGGAGTTTGAGAAGTGGGACCGTTGAGATTTGAACTCAAGTCCGACGGACCCCATCCGCCGAGGATACCAAGCTACCCCACGGCCCCGCACTCGGGAAGACGTGGGTGCCGGCATTAAGGCCTTCGTTTCGTCGACGTGACCATCACATATTTTCCGCCCAGACAGATGATGTATGAAACAACAACGATGGCGTTCCTCGACCAACTCGCGCAGTGGTACGTCTCGCTCCCGTCGTGGCTCACGTTCGTCCTCGTCGCCGCGCTGGTCCTCACCGCCGGCCACTTGGTTGGCCGGCCGCTGTACACCGCGCTCCTCCGCCACCAGGGTTACAGCGAAGTGATGCGTGACAGCCTCGAGGACGCCTATACGACGCTTCTCGTCGTCGTTTCGCTCCTCGTCGCACTCACCGTCGCGCACGTCGGGCCGATGCCAACCGCGGCGTCCGCCGTCCTCGCCGCCGCTACGCTCTCCGCCGGTATCGGCGCGCGCGAAATCATCCGCAACCTCGTTAGTGGCTTCTTCATTCTGAACAACGAGGACATCGACATCGGCTCGTGGATCGAGTGGGACGACAACGCCGCCGTCGTCCGGGCCATCTCCTTTCGCGTCACCAAACTCGAGACCTTCGACAGCGAGACTGTCCTCGTCCCGAACTCGAACCTCACCGACGACGTCGTCGTCAACCCGATGTCCAACGGCGCGCTCCGCGAACACTGCACGGTCGGCATCGGCTACGAGGACGACATCGAGCGGGCACGCGAAATCCTCCTCGACGTCGCGAACAGCCACCCGAACGTCACCGACGACCCCGCCCCGTCCGTCGTCGTGACCGAACTCGGGCCGTCCGCCGTCGGCCTCGACGTCCGCTTCTACGTCGAGAACCCGACGCACGCGCGCGCCATCAGCGCCCAGTCGGACATCACCGAAGCCGTCAAGCGGCGCTTCCAAGAGGAGGATATTACGATGCCGTGCCCGATTCGCACACTCCAGGGTAGCATCGACGTCTCAACTGTCGACGCCCAGAACTAGTCAGACGAGGACGCGTTCGAGCGAGACGACTTCCCCGTGCGCCGCGTCCGGGTCGCCGACCAACCGGCCGAGGCAGACGACCGCGCCGTTCGGCGTGTAGCACGCCACCAGCGACCCCTCATCCACTTCCTCGGCGTCGATGACGCCTGGTGCGAACACCGGTGCGCCCTCCGCGACCTCGCGGGCCGCCGACGGCGCAATCGTCACCGACGGCAGATGCGTCAGCGCACGCTCCGCCGGAGCGACGACCTCCCGGAGCCAATCGTCCTCCGCGCGCTCGCGCCAGCGCGCAAGCGCGTCCGAGAGGTCCTGCAAGTACGCGAGATCGCCGTCGTCGAAGGGGCCGGTCTCCGTCCGTCGCAGATGCCCCATGTGCGCGCCCGTCCCGAGCGCCAGCCCGAGGTCGTGACAGAGCTTCCGGACGTACGTGCCGCTCTCGCAGCGGATCCGCAGGAGGAGCTGGCGGCGGTCGTCACTCACCTCCAGCGCCTCCAGTTCGTACACCTCGCGAACCCGGAGGCGCCGCGCCACCGCACTCTTGCGTGGGGGCTTCTGGTAGAGGCGCCCCTCGAACTCCGAGAGCACCGCCTCGTAGTCCGTCGGCGCTCGCGCGTGGAGTTCGAGGACCGCGACGTACTCCTTCGCTCCCTCCAAGAGCGCCGGCGCGAGTCGCGTCGCCGCCCCCGTGAGGATCGGGAGACATCCCGTCACCTTCGGGTCGAGCGTCCCCGCGTGTGCAGCCTTCTCGACGCCCATCATATCCCGTACCCACGCCGACACCTGATGGGCCGACGGGCCCGGCGGCTTGTCGAGGTTCACTACCCCGAACGAGCAGAGTGATTCGACGTCCCGTTCGGACGGTGCGTCCCGGAGCATCAAAACTCGTAGCGGACGTTCTCGACCGGCGTCTCACCCTCGTCTCGTTCGGGGTCGTACGCCTCCACGGCGTCGAGGACGAGGCGCGGCACCGCCGCCTCACCCCAGCGTGCCGTGTTCACTGCGAGGTCGTAGATGGAGCGGTCGTCGAAGTCGATGCCGTAATACTCCTCATAGCGCTGTTTCTCCGAGCGCTCGCGCTCGGCCGTCTCCCGGCGCGCGACATCGACCGGTTTCTCCTCGCGCTCCGCGATGCGTTCGGCGCGCACGTCCAGCGGGGCGTCCAGCCAGAACTTCAAGTCCGCGTACTCGCCAGCCATCCATCCCGCGAGCCGCGACTCCAAGACGAGGTCGTCGCGCTCGCGCGCCGTCTCGCGCAGCTGGGCGTCCAAGTCCCGATCCACGCTCTCGTCCTCCTCCGCGAGCTCGTTGAACTCCGCGAGGGTGTAGCCGCGCTCGTCCGCGAGCGCGCGGAAGATGTCGCCACCGCTCACGTGCTCGTAGCCGAGTTCAGTCGCGAGAAAGGCCGCGACCGTACTCTTGCCGCTCCCCGGCGGCCCGGAGATGGTTATCAACATATGCGAACCACGACGGGAGCGGAAAAGACGTTTTTGGGACGCGTCGCCGCGTGCGACGGTGTTACATCCTCAGGTTGGGGTCGTCTGGATGCCCAGGCCCTTGCGGACGACCTGGCTGAACCCCATCGAGCAGAGGAAGTACCAGACGATCCACGCCGGCAGGAAGCCGGCGATGCGGTCGAGTAGGTGGATATCGCCGACGAGCGGCATGACGAAGGACGCCTCCGCGCCCGTGACCATGCCGTTCAGGAGCTTCCAGTACATCCAGAGGAAGACCGGAATCGTCAGGAGCATGATCCAGACCATCGGGCGGAACTGCATCTTGAACATGCCGAGCTGGTCGCCCATGGCCTCCATCTGCTCCTTCTGGATGCGCTCTAAGGCCTCCTCGTCGCCGCGCTCCTTCGCGGCCTTCTGGCGCTCCTGAATCTCCTGCATCCGCTCCTGATAGACCGACATCTTCTCGAAGTCCATCAGGTTCGCCTGGATGATGGAGGTGTAGAAGCCCGTGAACGTCGCCAGCACCATGATGACGACGAAGAACGGGAGGACGGCGTCGAGCGGGCCGAGCACCACGTCGACGACGCCGCCGACTACCCGTCGAATCGGGTGGTAGTAGTAGCCTGCCATCATCGCGATGGAGACGACGCCGGCGAGTTTGTCGTACGTCGTCCACGAGGACTCGTCGTCGTCCACGTCGACGTCCGCCGTCGACACCGGCTCCTCGTCCTCGCCAGAGAGACCGTCGCGGACCGCCTCCGCATCCTCGACCCGGAACCCGTCGCCGGACTCCACGAGGACGCCCTTCTCGATGAGGCGCCCCCACTGGCCGCTCGTCAACTCGCCCTTGACGTCGCGCCACTCGACCGTCTCCCCCTCGTGTTCGAGGAGCGCGGCGATGGCGTCGCGCATCTCGGGGTCCTCCGAGACGAGCTCGCGTACCTTCTCCGCAGTCCGTGCCATGTACTACGTACCTCCGGTGGGGGCATTCATCAACCTTTTACTCCGCCTGCGCGTCGACGGCGTCCTTCACGTCCGCCCAGACCTCGTCGGGGGACTGCTCGCCGTCGATCTGCACGAACTCGTCGGTACCGCGGTAGTGCTCGATGACGTCCTCGGTGTTCTCCTCGTAGGTCTTCAAGCGCTCGCGGACCGTCTCCTCCGTGTCGTCGTCGCGCTGCACGAGCTCCGAACCGCACTCGTCGCAGACGCCTTCCTCCTCGGGCGGGTTGAAGTCAACGTGATAGCTTGCCCCACACTCCGGGCAGACGCGACGGCCCGTGAGGCGGCGAACGAGCTCCTCTTCGTCCACGTCGAGGTAGAGGACGACGTCGAGATCCGTCGCGTCCTCCAAGTACTCGACCTGGCTCTCGTTGCGCGGGTAGCCGTCAAGGACGAAGCCGTCCGCGTCCTCTAACGCCGCCGCGACGATTTCATTCACCAGCGGGTCCGGAACGAGCTCGCCCGCGTCCATGTATTCGGCGGGCGTCCCGTACTCCGTCTCCATCTGCTTGTTCGCGCGGAGCGCGTCACCGGTCGTGATGTGCTCGATGTCGTACTCCTCACAGAGCCGCTTCGACTGCGTCCCCTTCCCAGCGCCCGGTGCGCCGAGAATGAGAATGCGCGGGTCGCTCATAGCAAGGCGTTCACTCTCCCGGGATAAATGTCTGCGGAAACGCGCTCGTGCAGAGTCACCAAGACACCCCGGGGCGTCGCTCGACGACGCGGTCGCTACACGGCGAAGAAAGCGAAAAAAGACAGAACGCGCCGATTAGTTGCCGAACATCTGGCGCATCATCGGGTGCATCTCCATGAGTTGCTCCTCGGCGATCTCCTCGTACAGCTTGTACGTGATGGAGATCGTGAGCAGCAGCCCCGTACCGGAGACGCCGCCGATGGTGCCCAGCATGTTCGCGAGGACCGCGAGGAAGCCGACGAGCGCGCCGCCGATCACGGTGACCTGCGGGATGTAGCGCTCCATCACCTTCTCGATGACCCCGACGTTCTGCCGGAAGCCGGGGATCTGCATCCCCGAGTTCTGGATCTGCTTCGCGGTCGCCTCCGGGCCCATGTCCGCGGTCTCCACCCAGAAGATCGCGAAGATGCCACCGCCGATGACCATGAAGGTCAGGTCGATGGCGACCCGGAGCAGGACCTGCCACGGCTCGGCGCCGATGCCGGACACCCACCACATCCAGTCGGACGGACTGTGGATGGGGGCGAGATAGTAGAACAGGCCACCGGTCACCTGCATCTCGCTCGTGTACTGGCCGAGCCACGCGGGCATCCCGGGGCCGAGCCAGCTCTTGAGGATTCGCCCCAAGAACTGGATGTTCGCCTGCAGGGCGCGCACCAAGATCATCGGCAGGACGCTCGCGTAGATGAGCTTCACCGGGAAGCGACCGCGAGCACCCTTCACCCGAGCGTGGCTGAGCGGGATCTCGACGCGGACCGACTCCGCGTACACGACGACCGCGTAGATGAGGATCGTCGTAATAATCGGGAGCAGGCCGACCGTCGAGTTGAACAGCACGGTGCTGAACGTGACGTTCTCGATGTTCCCGAGCAGGACGTTAATCCAGAACGGGAAGACACCCATGCTGCCCGTGCCGCCGCCCCAGTAGAGCAGCCCACCGACGAGGCTCTGTGAGACCCCCGCAACGATGAACAGCCCGATACCGGAGCCGACGCCCCACTTGGAGACGACCTCGTCCATGTAGAGGATGAGGACGCCACCGACGAAGATCTGGAGGAAGATCAGCCACTTCACTCCAGTCGTGCCGATGCCGAGTGAGGCCGCGAGAGCGTCACTAGCCGGCAGGAAGCCGCCGAGGAACACCATCGGGAGGCCCGTCAGGCAAATCATCACGAGCACCAGGAACTTCTGGAGCCCCTGATAGATGGCCTGATCGCGTGGGTCGTTGGTGTCCAATCCGAGCAGGTTTGCCCCGCCGAGCAACTGGAGGACGATACTCGCCGTGACGATGGGGCCGATACCCAACTGGAGCACCGTCCCCTGACCGCCGGCGAGCAGACTACGGAACTGTCCGAACAGGTCGGACGCCCCCGCACCGAGCCCCCAGAGCGAGACGTTCGTCAGGAAGAAGTACACCACCAGGATGGAGCCCGTCCACGCCAGCTTGCGCTTAAAGGGCACGTGGCCCTCCGGCCGTTCGACGGTAGGCATCCGGGTGAGGTACGGCTCGGCAGCTTCCTTCCAGCCCATGGTTTAGTCCTCGCTCTCTTCGGTTTCGTCGTCTTCGCTCGCGAGCTCCTCGCCGCGCTCGGTGAGGACGGCTTCGCCACCCTCGGCCTCGATGAGGTCGACGGCGGACTCGCTGAAGGCGTCAGCGACGACTTCGAGCTGGTTGTAGACCTGACCGGATCCGAGGACCTTCACGGCATCGACCTCGTGACCGTCCTCGACGACGTCGCGGACGTCCACACGGTAGCCGTTCTCAGTCTCCTCGGCGACACCGTCGGCGACGTGGAGCGCGATGTCCTCGTCGAGTTCGCGGACGGTAATCTCGGCGACGTCGATCTTCGCCTTCTCCGGGCGCTTGAACCCGCTTTTGCCGATCGGTTCGTAGTTGTGGAACTCGTGCTTGTCGCGGCCGGCGCGTCCGCGCCCGCCACGGTGACCGGCACCGCGCCGGTTCTTGTGCGTCCCACCGCCGTGCGTCCGAGATCCGCGCTGGCGTCGTTTCTTGCTCGTCATGGTTATCGCATCCTCTCGAGGAGCTCGTCGATCTGCTCGGTCGTCTGCTTACCGAGCTGTCCACCCTGCGACTGCGGCTTCTTGATGCCCTGATGGCCGCCACGGGGCGGATGCAGGCGCAGCACCGGCGAGACGCCCTCCTCGCGGAGCGTCGTCTCCTCGTTGTACACTGCGCGGGCGAGGTCGTCGACGTCGTCGTAGTCGGTGTTCTCGGCGACCCACTCGTCGTCGATGTCGGCGTCGCCCTCGAGGGGTTCGGCGCGCTTCGCGACAAGCGTCTTCACCGTCTCGAGCGACGGCTCGCCGTACGCGACGTAGTCGTTCACCTTCGCGATCATCCCGCTGTACGCGTCCGTTTCGGGGACGAAGGTCGCGTGGTTGACGCGGTGGAGGTTGAGCATCGAGAGCGTGTCCTGCACGGTCTCACGCATGTCGACCTCACCGCGGAGCTGAACGATTGCCTGCATCATTCGATCACCTCACGCTTCTCGCGCGTGCGCTCGGGAACGCGCGCTTCCGCCGTGTTCTGGAGCGCGTTGAACGTCGCCTTCGCGAAGTTCACCGTCGTCCGGGTCTTCCCTGCGGACTTCGTCCAGACGTCCTCGATACCGGCGAGCTCAAGAACGTGTCGGACGGTCTCCCCACCCGCGAGGCCGAGACCGCGCGGTGCGGGAATCAGGTCGACGGAGACGCTCCCCGCCTTCCCAGTCGTCTTCAGTGCGACCGTGTGCGGACGCCCACAGCCACACTCCCACGACCCACAGCCGCGGGAGACGTCGATGATGTTCAGTTTCGCGACTTCGATGGCCTTCTGGATGGCGCCACCGACCTGGTCGTCACGACCCTCGGCGTACCCGACGAATCCGTCGCGGTTGCCGACGGCGACGACACACCGGAACTTCACCCGGCGGCCGGAGTCCGTCATCCGCTGGACCATGTTGATGTCCAGTACCTCATCGTCGAGCCCCGGAAGGAGGTTGTCGACGATTTCGGGCTCCTTCAGCGGGAGACCGGAGTTCAGCGCCGCCGACATCGACTCGATCTCGCCGTCCTGGACGAGTCGACCGAGTCGGGTCTGGGGCTGCCAACTGTCGTTGTAGCTCATTCGTTAGTCCTCCTGAATGGATTCGAGCACGTCGTCGAAGTGCTCGGGGAGTTCGGTTGCGTCGAAGTCACCGCTGTAGAGCGGCTCATCGAGCTGTTCTGCGTAGTCCGCGATGTGCTCGCCGCGCGTGCGCGACCAGTCCGCGAAGACGGACTCGTTGTGCGGAACGTCGAGGCCGGCGTCGATGACGCCTTCCTGGATGGCGAACACCTTCGACCCTTGGGTCGCGGTGTTCAACCCGATGTCCAGCACGGCCTCGTCGAGACCAACATCGCGGGCTCGAACGCCCGCGAGGTAGCCGGTCAGGTAGGCCGAGGGGAGGTTCCCCGTGGGCGCTTCCCAGCCGTACTCTTCGAGGTCGGTCGCCTGTGCACTCGCGAGCGTCTCGTCGCCGTTAGGACCGGTCGCGACCAGCTGTGCCGTGACATTGTTGTTACTCTTTCGAGCGACAAGTCGGGGCTTGCCCGACTTGAGGAGGCGCAACCTCTGATGGTAGTCCGTCCGGACCTCGCGGCGGCGGCGCATCGGAACCTTGTATCGTGGTCCGCTAGCCATTATTGCTCACCGTATTGGTCTTCGATGTAGTTGTGCATCCGGCGAACGCTGTCGAACTCGCCACCCTTCGCCATGTTGTAGAGTTCACGGTACTGGGCGGGCGTGAGTTCGCCGCTGTCTCGGAGCTCACGGAGCTCCTGACGCTGTGCGCGGATGCTGTTCTTCCACTCGTCCTTCTTGTTCTGGCGGGCACCCGCCTTGCCGCGGCGCTTGCCCGGCCCCTTGCGGTGGCCGTACGCGCGCTTCGCGTCCCGTTCCCGGGCACGGCCGCGCGAGTTGCCCTGCTTGTTCTCGGCCCGAATCGTGCCCTGCTGGACGAGGTCGCGGATGTCTTCACGCGTGATGGCGTCCGCGATCTCCTCCTGGGCGTCCGGGTCGAACCAGACGCGGTTCTGCCCGACGTCGAGGACGTCGGCCGCAAGTCGCTTCTGTGCGCTCAGGTCAGTCATTCTTCGACCTCCACTTCGACGTAGGTCGGGTTGAGGACGCGGATGCCTGCTTCCTCAGCCTGCTCCTCGATGGTCTCGCGCTTGCGCGCACCGACCTTCGAGGCGATGCGGACCGCTTCGGTGTCCGGGTCGACACCTTCGAGGTCGTCCGCGTTGTGGACGCGGACCTCCTCGAAGCCGCTCGGGTGCTTGCCCCGGACGGCCTTCGGCGTACGGAAACCGGCTTCGACCTTCGGGCCCTTGCCCTTGACGCCCCGTCGCTGCTTCGACAGGCCGCCGCGGGGCTTGCGCCACGAGGTCGGCGTCCGCTTCTTCTTGTGGTAGTCCTGGCGGTTGAACTGCGGCTTGCCTTCACGGCGGCGCTTGGCGAGGAGGCGTTCTGCCTCCTCATCAAGCTCCGGCGTCTTGTCGGCGTGGCCGCGCGGACGGAGTTCCGTCTCGACTTCTTCCGCCTCTTCCTCGGCCTCCTCGGCCTCGGGCGCTTCCTCTTCGAGTTCGGCCTCGGTCTCCTCGGAGACCTCGAGACCGCCGACGTCGGCCTTGATACGGGCCGCGAGCGCATTCCCGATGCCGGAGACGTCTGCGAGGTCGCTCTGGCTCGCCGCCTTCACGTCCTCGACAGTCTCGTAGCCGGCCTCGCTGAGCGCCTCGGCCTTGCTCGGGCCGACGCCACTGATGTCTTCGAGTTCCTGGGGTTCGTCTGCCATCTATCAGGCACCTCCCTTCGTGGGCTTCTCGACGATGTAGACGCCGTCCTGGAACACGCGCGTGTCCTTGTCGGTGACACGGGTCAGCTGTTCGATGTCGGCGGCGGTCTGCCCGACGGACTCGATGTCGGAGCCCGAGAGGGTCAGCTCTTCGCCGTCGACCTGAACGTCCGTGTCGCCGCGGATCTGCGCGCGCCGGGGCGCCTTCTCACCGAGGAAGTTCTCGATGACCACTTCGTCACCTTCCACGTTGACCTGCATGGGGAAGTGAGAGTAGTGGACTTGCATCCGGTACTCCCAGCCCTCGGTCACGCCGTGGAACATGTTCTCGACGTGGCTCTCGAACGTCCCGACCGTCGCGTTCGTCTTGGCGTCCTCGTTCTCCGATTCGATGACGACGGCGCCGTCCTCGACGGACACGCGTACGTCCGGGTACCAGAGCCGACGCGTGACGGAGCCCTGCGGCCCCTCAACGGTCAGCTCCAGGTGGTCGACTTCCGCGTCGACGTCTTCCGGGATTTCGAGTTCTATTCGCGTCATTGTTAGTAGACGTAGGCGATGACCTGGCCACCGATGCCCTCTTCGCGGGCCTCGTAGTGGCTCATGATGCCATGGCTGGTCGTCACGATGAGCGTCCCGTAGTCACGAGCGGGGAGGAATTCCTTCTCCCACTGCTCGAAGTCTTCAACGCCCGCCGAATAGCGGGGCTTCACGGGGCCGCACTCGTTAATGGCACCCTTTAGTTCGACCTCGAACTTGCCACCTTTGCCGTCTTCGACGAACTCGAAGCCGTCGATGTACCCGCGGTCGTAGAAGACCTCGAGGACGGACCCGATGGTGTTGGAGGCGGTCGATACCGTGTGGGTGAGATGCCCGACGCTCTCGGCGTTATCGATGCCGGAGAGGGCGTCGGAGAGCGGGTCTTTCCCTGTCATGGTTTAGCTGTACTTCTTGAAGCCCATCGGTCGGGCGATTTCTCGGAAGCACTGGCGGCACAGCCACACGTCGTACTTACCGACGAGGCCCTGATTACGGCCACAGCGTCGGCACTCGTGGGTCTGGCCAGTTTCTTCGTGCTCTTGCTCTGCTTCGCTCATTGCGTGACCTCCACGTCGAAGTTCGCCTCGAGGAACGCAACGGCGTCCTCAGCATCGAGGCGGTGGTTCGCGGGAATCTGCTGGCTCCGCTTGTCGCGCTTGGCGACGCGGTAGCCGGGGCGGACGAGGTTGACCGTGACGTCCAGCCCGAAGATCCCGATGCTCGGGTCGTACTCCTGGCTCGGGAAGTCGGTGTGCTCCTCGATGCCGAAGCTCACGTTCCCGGTCTGGTCGAACTGCGCGCGGTCGAGGGAGACTGCGTCGAAAGCCCGCTCGAGGAAGTCCTCGGCGGTCTCGTGACGGAGCGTGACCTTCGCACCGATGGGGTCACCCTCGCGGATCCCGAATTCGGGTTCCGTCCGCTTCGCCGTCGTGCGGACGGACTCCTGTCCGGTAATCTCCTCGAGGATGGCCTCCGCGTTCTGGAGTTCGCGGCCACCCTGGCCGACGCCCATGTGGACGACGACCTTCTCGATGGTGGGCTCGCGCATCTCGTGGAATTCGGCCTCGCTCATTCTTCCTCACCCTCCTCGTCGCCGACGAACTGCTCGTCGATGACGAACACGTAGCTTTCGACGGTCTCGAAGGAGCCGTCGTCGGTCTCGACTTCGACCGTGTTGTCTGCGCTACCGGGGGAGACGGTAATGTCCGTCACTTCGCCGACTTCGCCGGCGTGCTGGCCGGAAACTGCGGTGACGAGCGCACCTTCCTCGTAGGGGAAGTGCGCGAGCACGTCGTCAGACTCGAGATCGACGACGATGCTGTCGTTACCGCTGTACTCGTCCTCCTCGACGACGATGTTGTGGCCGTTGTGCAGGTTCAGCTGCACGTCGCCACCGGAGACGAGCGTCTTGTCGACGACCTTCGCGAGCTTGCCGTCCGCGTCAGCGGCCGGAATCTCGGTCAGGGCGAGACGCCCACCCTCGTCGGGGAAGACGCGGTAGTACTCTTCGCGCTCGGGGAAGCCCAGAATGTCGAACATCCCGATGGGAAGCGTCACGTCGCGGACGGTGTCGCCGTTGACGAGGACGCTGTCGTTGTGGGCAGCGTACTTCGCTTCCTTCGTGGTGTCGACGTATTCGAGGACGTCCCGGAGCACGACGACGAGCGGGACGCCGGCCTCGCCGTGCGGGCCGGCACCAGCCTTCGCCGTGAACGTGGCGGTCTTCCGCTCGACCGGCCACGACTTCGGAACGGAGAGTCGTTTCTGGTGGTTGCTCATTCGTTGTCACCCTCCAGTCGGGTCTCGCGCACGTCGTCGGAGAGGTCGAGTTCGGTGACGCGGAGGTTCGAGGCGTCGAGCGCCCGGGGAACCTCCTCGCCGTCCGCAGCCTCGACGGTGACGCCGTCGACGTAGACGGCGGCATCCTTGAGGTCGACGTCGGTGACTTCGCCTTCTTCGCCGGCGTCGTCGCCGCGCATGACCTCGACCGTGTCGCCCGCGTTCACGCGAACGCGGCGCTGGTCGTACTCATCACGGAGATCCTCCGCGAGGTGGGCACGAACCTGCTTCTGCCGCTTGTGCAGCGGTGCGTTCTCCGTGCGGGTGCGCTGTTTGCGTGGTTGCTCACTCATGGTTCTATACGATCATCGTCGCGGTGCTTGCAATGCTGCCGTACCGCTCCGCGACCTCCCGCGTGATGGGACCCTTGATTTCGGTCCCGCGAGGCTCGCCGAGGTCATCGATGATGACTGCGGCGTTGTCCTCGAACTTCACGCGCGTGCCGTCGGGGCGCCGAATGGGCTTGCGCTGTCGAACGATGACAGCCTCAAGCACCTGACGGCGCATCTCGGGCGTCCCTTTGGTCACGGAAACCGTGACCTTGTCGCCGACACCCGCCTTTGGGTGTCGGTTGTGCGTCCCCTGGTAACCGGAGACGGACGTGATCTTGAGCTCGCGCGCGCCAGTATTGTCGGCGCACGTGATGAGGGAACCCTTCTCGAGTCCGGGCGTGATGTCTGCCTTAATGGCCTCCATCAGTTCTCACCCTCCGTGAGCTCGACGACCACGTGGGATTTGGTCTTCGAGAGCGGTCGTGTCTCTGCTATGCGGACCGTGTCGCCTTCTGCGATGTCGAAGCATTCCGGCGCGTGTGCCGGAACCCGGGAACGCCGCTTCATGTAGCGGTCGTATTTCGGGACGAATACGTCGTATTCGCGTTCGACGACAACGGTCTTTTCCATGGCCGTAGAAGCGACTTCGCCTTCGATGACCTGTCCGCGGATGGACAGACTCCCGTGGAACGGGCAGTCATCGTCGGCGCAAGTGCCGTCGGGCTCGGGTACGTTCAATCCTATCGCCATTGTGATTCGACTCCGTTTTCGGAGCGTAATGCGGGTCGTGAGAGCAGTGTATCGCCATCCACCGTAACGTAGGCCACGTCCTCGCCCGAAGTGCCGCCGCACGTTTCGGGTTCGGACGCGGTCCCGGCCACCTTGCGGTCGGCCGCGGCTTCATCTACCAGTCGGAACTCGAACGTTCTTCCCGCTTTCGGAACGCGCTTGGTACCCGAGACAGTCTCAACCACGATCGTGTTCGTCGTCTCAGAGACGACGGTACCTTCTATACCGACCTGTGAAGGGTCGGTCGACTCGACGACCCGCACGTGCAGGCCGACGAGTTCGTGTCGCGGTAGTGTCTCGGGTGTCAGCGCCATTCCGAATTACTCCTCGAGGTCGCCCTCTTCGTTCTGAATTGTCTTGATGCGCGCGATGGTACGGCGCAGTTCGCCGATACGCCCGGGGTTCTCGGGCGCCCCGCCGGCCGCCTTCACGGCCTTCTCGTTGAGCAGTTCGGTCTCGAGCTCTTCGAGCTCGGCCTCACGCTCGGCGGGCGTCATGTCGCGGATTTCCTGGGTGTGGAGAATCGCCATTATTCCTCACCCTCCTCTTCGGATTCCTCGGACTCCTCCATCTCTTCGAGGAGTGCGTCGGCCTCCTCTTCGATGTCGGCCTCGACTTCGTCGAACTCGTCGGTGTCGACGACTTCCTCCTCGAGTTCGTCGAGGGCTTCCTCGACGGCCTCCTCGGACTCCGGCGGCGAGGTGGAGCTCGCGCCCTCCTCCGCGTGCCGGTCGGGGCGTGCGCCCGCTTCGAGGTCCTCTTCGAGGATTTCCTCTTCCGCCTCGTCGTCGGCGGCCTCGGTGAGGGCGTCCTCACCGGGCGCTTCGCCTTCGGGGCCGCCGAGTTCGGTCTCCTCGGGTTCGCCCTCAAGGAGTTCCTCGACACCTTCGCCTTCGAGTTCCTCCTCTTCGACGATGAGGTCCTCGATGTCGGCGTCCTCGTCGATTTCGAAGTCGTCGGGGAGCTCGGCTCCCGGCGGGATGATCTTGACGTTCACGCCGATGGTGCCGAGCTTCATGACCGCGACACCCTGGCCGTGGTCGACGATCTCCTCGGCGGGCTCGCCGTTGTGCTTGATGTAGCCGCGGTTGAACTTCTCGACGCGGCCGCGGTTGCCGGTAACCTTCCCGCTGAGGACGATCTCGGCGCCGAGGGCGCCCGCGTCCATGATGCGGTCGATGGTCGTGTGACCGGCCTTGCGGAAGTACCAGCCGCGTTCGAGTGCGTTCGCGAGTCGGTCCGCGACGATCTGTGCGTTCAGGTCGGGCTCCTCGACTTCCTGGACGTCGATCTGCGGGTCGTCCAGGTCGAAGTGCTCCTCGAGCTGCGTCGTGATCTTCCGGATGTTCTTCCCGCCCTTCCCGATGACCATCCCGGGCTTCTCGGCCTTGAGGACGATCTGGGTTCCCATCGGCGTGTGAGCGACGTCCATGCCGCCGTAGCCGGCGCGGGCGAGTTCTTCCGAGAAGAACTCGTCGATCTGGGAGCGCTGAAGCCCCTCCTCGATGAATTCGAGTTCGTCTGCCATGTTATTCTGCCTCCTCGATGATGAGTTCGACGTCCACCTGTGGGGTGTTCCACGCGGTCGCACGGCCCATCGCACGGGGCTTGCGGCCCTGAACCTCGCCGACCTTGTGGGCGGCGACGTGTTTGATGACCATGCTTTCGGGCTCGAAGCCCTGCTGTTCGGCGTTGTTCGAGACGTTCGTCAGGAGCTTCTGGAAGTCCTTCGTCGCCTTCTCCGGGTAGCGACCGGCGTCCCAACCCTGCAGGTCCGAGCGGTGTCCGACGCCCGTGTTGTGCTGCTTGAACGGAACCGACTTCTCCTCGTTGAGAACCGCTTCGAGGTACTCCTCGGCGTCCGCGACCGTCTCGCCCTTGATTTCGCGGGCGATGGCCTTGCTGTGCTTCAGGCTGATCGGCCGCTCGCGGAGCATACCCTTGGCGGTGGTCTCCGGATCGGCGTCGACGCTGTAACTGATTCCCATGGTTTACTTGAGCGGCACGAACTTCGAGGAGCGGGTCGCGCCGATACCCGCCTGCCCGTGTTCGACCGAGCTACGCGTCAGCTCGAACTCGCCGAGGTAGTGGCCGATCATCTCCGGCTGGACCTCAACGCGCCCGAACTCCTGGCCGTCGTAAACCGCGAAGGTCAGGCCGACGAACTCGGGGAGGACCGGCATGTCACGCAGGTGCGTGCGAATCGGGTTGTTGGCGGTCTCCTCGGCGGTTCGCTCGCGCGCCTTCTCAAGGACCTTCTGGTGTTCCTCGGAGAGTCCACGGGTGATGGTTCGCCGCTGTCGAGCGGGAAGCAGTTCGGCGACTTCCTCCAGGTCCATTTCCTGGAGTTCGTCAAGGTCGTAGCCACGATAGGTGAACTCACCTTCGCGGCCGGTTCGGTATTCCGTACTCATGGGTTATTTGTTACCGCGGCCGGTGCGGCGGGAACCGATGTCCCCGACCTTGCGGCCTGGCGGCGCGTTCTTCGAGACACTCTTCGGGCGACCGGGGTGCTGGCGGCCACCGCCACCGAACGGGTGGTCGACGGCGTTCATCGCGACACCACGGACGCGCGGCCACTTCGTGCCACGCGCCTTCATCTTGTGGTGCTTGTTGCCGGCCTTCACGAAGGGTTTCTCGGTGCGGCCGCCACCGGCGACGACGCCGATGGTGGCACGGCAGTCCGGCGAGAGGCGCTTGACCTCACCGCTCGGGAGCTGCACGACGGCGGCGTCACGCTCGTGCGTGATGAGGTCCGCGTTGACGCCGGAGGCACGCGCGAACACGCCACCGTCGCCGGGCTGACGCTCGACGTTGCTGACGGGAATCCCCTCGGGGATTTCCGCGAGCGGGAGCGTGTTCCCGGCTTCGACGGACGCCGAGATGCCGACCTCGAGCGTGTCGCCGACGCCAACGCCCTCGGCGGCGAGGACGAGGCGCTGGTCGCCGTCGTCGAACTCGACGCGTGCGACAGGCGCACTCCGGGCAGGGTCGTGCTCGATGTCAACGACCTCGCCGGAGAGCACGTCGCCCTCTGGCTTCTTGTGCGACAGTTCTGCCTTGTATCGGTGCGAGGGCGCGCGGAACGTCGAAGTACCGCGGCCACGTCGCTGACCCTGAATTCTGCGTCCCATTTTCAGAACACCCCGATGCGGGAGGCGACGTCCTGCGCGTCGTCCTCCTCGGAGAGCTTGACGATGGCCTTTTTCGTGCCGTCCATCGTCACCTGCGTGTTCACGGACTCGACGGTGACGTCGTACTGCTCGGAGACTTCCTCCTTGACGTCCGTCTTCGTCGCGTCGATGTCGACGATGAACTGGAGCTTGTTGCCGAAGTCCATGTCGTTCATGGCCTTCTCCGTGACGAGCGGGTACTCGATGATGCCGCTCATCGCTCGGCCACCTCCTCGACGGCACTCTCGGTCCAGACTGTGAGTCGACCGGCGTGCGTGCCGGGCGCGAGGTCCTCAGCGTTCACCTCGGCGGCGGTCGCGACGTCGACGCCCGCGAGGTTGCGGGCAGCCTTCGACGGACCGGTCTCGCTGGAGGTGACGAAGAGGACGGACTTAGGCTCGCGGTACTTACGACCGCGGAGCTTACCCTGGCCCGCACGAACGGTGCGACCCTCGTCCGCGCGCTCGACGTCGTCGTGCGCGCCGACGGCCTCGAGGAAGGAGACGACCTCCTTCGTCTTCACGAGGTCCTCGAACTCGTCATCAACGACGATCGGGAGCTCGGTGTCCTCGTCGAACTCGTGGCCGCGCTCGGCGACGAGTTCGGCGTCGGCGGTCGCCGCGATGGCGGACCGGATAGCCTTCTTGCGCTCCTTCTTGTTGACCGTCTGTCCCTGGTCTTTCTCTGCTTTCGGCGGGTGCGCCTTCCGACCGCCCACAGTCTGGGGCACGCGGGCGCCACGTCCGTTCGTTCGGGGGACGTGGGCCATGCCGCGGCCGCTACCCATGGATTCGGCGGGGGTGCGCAGACCCGCGTACTCGTCAGCGCCGTACTTCTGTTTTCGGTTGGCCTGCGCGGCGAGGACCGCCCGACGAATGAGGTCGGGGCGGTACTCCGTCTCGAAGACCTCGGGGAGGTCTACGGAGCCGGAGTCGTCGCCGTCGAGGCCACGGACTGTTGCCTGCATGATTTAGCCCTGATTCGACGCGGTGCTCACGTAGCGCACCTCGGGGTCGAGGCGCGGCGATTCGTTCGGGCGGATGGCCGGTCGGAAGCGCAGGAGGCGCTTCTCGGGGCCGGGGAGCGAGCCCTTGATGAGGGCGTACGAGCCGGAGACTTCACCGTAGTTCGGGAAGCCGCCCTCGGCGTTGACGTCCTCGCCCTCGCCGAAGTCGACGAGGCGCTTGTTGAGCTCGGTGCGCTGGTGGTAGCCAGTCTGACCCTGCTGGGGAACGGTCGAGCGAACGCGGCTCGGGTTCCACGGACCGAGGTTGCCGATGCGGCGAACCCAGCCCTGGCGCTTGTGCTTACCCTTGCGCTTCTGGACGCCCCATCGCTTGACGGGGCCCTGCGTGCCCTTCCCCTTGGTGACGCCGGAGGCGTCGAGGAATTCGCCGGCACGGAAGACGTCGCCGAACTCGTGCTCGCCGCCCTCTTTGAGGAGGTCGAGCGCGAATTCGGCGCGGTCGGCGAGCGAGCCGCCGCCGACGCGCGTCTCCATCACGTCGGGCTTCTTCTTCGGGACGCCGTTGAGGCCCGCGGGAACGGTGTGGGTGACGACACGGAGGTCGTCGACCTCACCGTTCTCCACGAGGTCCTGGAGGGCGTCGTAGCCGCCGCGCGCCTCGTCAGTGGGCACGTCGAGGGTCCGGTCGAGGTCCGCGTCGAGGTCCTCGGCCCAGACTTCCGTGACGGGCTTGAGCCCGTACGGGGTGTCCTCGTACGCACGCACTGCTGCGGCGCGCATCGGGGGTGTTTCGACGACAGTGACGGGGACGGACTGCTCCATGCCCTCGGTGGGGGAGTTGGACTTGTCGTCCACCATCACGACGTGAGTCATGCCTGCCTTGTACCCGGCGAAACCCTGGAGTCCAGGCTGGCCATCGTCATCGGGCCAGCTGTTGAAGCGCGGGACTTCGGTCGTCGCGCGCTTTCGGGGTCCGAACCCCAGAGAGCCTTTGCGTGGTCGGTTTGGTTGTGGCATCGTATCACTCCGTGAGCGTCAGGCACGCGAGGGAGGCGAACATCGCTTCTTCAGTTCGCACGACCTCGCTACCCTGGTTCGGGATGGTGTTGAGCCAGACGTCGAACCCCCCGGGAGCGCCGGTGGATTGGTCGGGGTCGAACTCGCTGACCGCCTCGGCGTCGACGCCGAGTATGGGCGGAAGCCCACGCCCGGGCGAGCCGAAGGCGACGGTCAGTCCGTCGTCGTGGACGCGCTGGGTGAGTCGTTCGAGCCCCGACGTGCCGACTGGCACGCCGAAGCGCGAGGTGGCGACCCGGAACCCGGCGTCCGGACGGTCGAGTTCGTCCCCAATGGGCCGGGTGAAGACCTGGAAGCCCGGTGGGGCTTCGTCTATGATCTTCGCCCGGACCGGTCGTCGCGAAGATATCCTGATGGTCACGCGCTCCCCCTCCGAAACCTCCATATCGCCGGGGAGGTGGAGGGAGACCGGGTGTTGCATTCCGCAATTGACCCGAACGCGCCCTTCAGGTCCGACCTGGGTCACGATCCCTTCTCGATGCGACCCCGAACCGCTCGATTCGGAGCCGGTCCATGACGAGAGGCGGAGCGGGGGCAGCACGCCCACGTACTCCAGTTCGTCGCGAGTGTCGAAGGCCTCCTTTCGGAGGTACGGTGGCGTTGCGGCGTACCGCAACACCGTTTCGACGAACCCGCCGCCCCATCGCCGCTCGCCGTCGGGGTCTGGAAAGACCACGAGGCGGTCGGCCCGGAAGACCGCGGCCGCGCGGGCCACGTAGCCGAGCTTGCGAGTCGCCTCGCGTTTGTCCTCGGCTTCCCGGACGACGGACGACGGCACGAGTACGGTGCGTGTCATGCCTTAGTCGCGTCCACGTCTCGTCACGAGACTGTAGATGTTCTACCGACGGCGCGGTAAAAAGGGTGTTGTTTCGTTCGTGGCCCCGTGAAGCCGTATCACGGCCGTCTCGCCGGCGTCGGCGTGGTACATTCACCCGTGGAACTGCCCGACAGCTCGATGTCGCTTCGAAAGTCTTTTTTATACCCGGGTACTTCGATAGAATGCAGACGCGCACTAGTAGTGTAGTGGTATCACGTGACCTTGCCATGGTCACAACCGGGGTTCAAATCCCCGCTAGTGCACTTCCATCCTTCCGTTCACTGCTCCTCTGGAGTGACGGCTTCATCACTCTGCTCTCTGACTTTTGACAGGTAGCGTCGCTTTCTCTCTGTTCTTTAGCGCGTACGCGTGCGTGTGAGACAACTACCGCTACTGCTATGCGGGAGGCCGGCGTGCGCCCGACCATGACCGTCGTCGCACTCCTCAGTGTCGCACCGGTCCGTGAGGGAAGTATGGCGGAGGACGTCGCGAAAGCCGTCGAGGCTCTGGAAGACTTCGACGTCACCTACGAGACGAACCCGATGGGGACCGTCATCGAGGCGGAGGACGTCGACACGCTCCTCAAGGCCGTCGGGGCAGCGCACAAGGCGGTGCCGGGCGACCGGGTGAGCACGTTCCTGAAGATCGACGACAAGCGCACGTCCACCTCGTCGGCGCGCGAGAAGGTGGAAGGCGTCGAGCGGGCGCTCGGCCGCCCGGCGCGGAGCGGAACGGGCGACGAGGCGGACGACGCGTAGCGCCCCGCACTGGAAACCCTTTACCGAGAGACGGTCGAATCCGGATGCATGGAGAGCATCAACCGGATGGCCGTCGAGCTGGCCGACGAGGCCCTCGAGTTCGCGGGGGAGCTCGAAATCGGCGCGTTCGACTTGGAGAACGGCGCGACAGTACTGGACTTCGGCGTGGAGCACACGGGCGGCATCGAGGCCGGCCTCCTGCTCGCGGAACTGCAGACGGCAGGGTTGGCGACGGTCCAGACGCGCGTCGACACCGTCGCGGACGCGCCGTTCACGTACGTCGAGTTGGCGTGTGACCGCCCGGACCTCGCGCTGCTCTGCTCGCAGAAGGCGGGCTGGGAGGTGTCGGTGGACGGCTTCGAGGGGCTCGGCTCGGGGCCGGCGCGCGCGTTGGTCGCGGAGGAGGCGGAGTTCCGCGAACTCGGCTACACGGACGCCTTCGACCTGACGGCGCTCACGCTGGAGTCGGACGTTCTGCCGGACGAGCGCGTCGCGCAGGTGATCGCGGAGCGCGCGGAGGTGAACACGGAGGGCGTCTACCTCCCGGTCTACGCGGCCGGGTCCATCGCGGGGAGCGTCTCCGCGGCGGCGCGCGCGGCGGAGATGGCTGTCTTCCGACTCTTCGAGGCCGGCTACGACCCGCAGAACGTACTGTCGGTGAACGGGCGCGCGCCGGTCGCGCCGGTCGCGGACGAGGAGGAGACCGCCATCGCCCGGCAGATGGACGCGCTCGCGTACGGCGGCGAGGTCTACATGACGGTCGAGGAGGACGACGAGGAGGCGTTCGAGGCGGTGCCGTCGACGGCGGGCGAGGAGCACGGCCGGCCGCTCGGTGAGGTGTTCGACGAGGTCGAGTGGGACTTCTCGGAGGTTGCGGCGGGCGTCTTCGGCCCGGCGTCGGTGACGGTGAACGTCGTGGGCGGCCCGACGTACGCGCTCGGCGAGACCGAGGAGTTCGTCCTCGCGGAGTCCTTCGGGCTGTGAGGTGGACGGCCGTCCCGCCGGTCCCGGCGTCGCTGTCGGCGCTCGCGGACCTGCGGGCGGCCCTCCCGGCGGAGCCGAACGCGCGAACCGACTGCTGTGCGCTCGTTCTGCGGGCGGACGCGGACGCCGACGTACCCGACCGCGAGACGGCAGCGGAGTGGCTCGGCTTTCTGCGCGCGCTCGGACTCGCTAGCGAGGAGGGCGGGACGTACGCACGGACGGACGCGCCGGTCGACCGGGAGTCGCTTGCGGGCGCGTTCGTCGGGAGCGTCTACGGCGCGCGCGAGGTCATCGAGGCGCTCACCGACACCCCGCGCTCCGCGGAGGAGGTGACGTCGCGCGTTCCCGCACGCGTGGGCGAGAAAGAACTAGTGCGGCGCCTGCTCGACTGGGCGGTGCTGGTCGGTCTCGCGGAGGCGCGCGACGCGGGCTACGTGCGCGCGTAGCGCCGGTCGGCGAGGCGGCGCTCAGTCGGGGATGTTCGTGACGGTGCCGACGCCCTTGCTGGAGCCCTCCCGAAAGACGAAGCGCTGGCCTTCCTCGACGACGTAGGGGCGGAACTTGAACTCGATGCGGGCGGTGCCGGTGTCGCCGGGGAGGAGTTGGCCACCTTCGGGGTGGAAGCGCGCAGCCTCGCTGGCGGTTTCGAGGTGGACGACGGGTTCGTAGCCGGCGTCGATACGCGTCGGGTGGTTGAGCACCATGACGTCGGCCTCGAAGGACCGGACGGCGGTCGGGTCGGCGTCGCGCGGGAGGAGCGCCATCCCGCGTTCGATTTCGCTCTCCCGGACTCCCTTGAGTGCGATGCCGACGATGCGGCCGGCTTCCGCGCGGTCGACGCGGTGGTAGTGCATCTCGATGCTCCGGACTTCGACGTCGCGGAAGGAGCCGTCACTGAAGGGCCCGAGGAGGAGTTCGTCGCCGGCCTCAACAGTCCCGGACTCGATGGTGCCGGAGGCGACGGCGCCGACACCCGTGACCTTGTAGGAGCGGTCGACGTAGAGGCGGAAGTCGCCGCCCGCGGCGGCGGTCTTGGGGAGGCGCTCGAAGAGTTCGTCGAGGACGTCGAGGCCGTCCCTGTCGACGGCGCTGGTTCGGACGACGGGGACGACGGCGTCGTCGGTTTCCTCGACGGCGGCGTCGACGCCGTGACGTTCGACGGGAAGGGGGACGCGTCCGGTTTCGCGGAGGATGCGTTCGACGTCGCGTTCGACCTCGGCGACGCGCTCTTCGGAGACGAGATCGGTCTTGGTGATGGCGACGATGGTGGGGAGGTCGGTGGCGAGGAGGACGCCGAGGTGTTCGCGGGTGGTGGCGGTGGGGCCGTCGTCGGCGGCGACGACGAGGAGGCCGTAGTCGAGTTTTTGGCCGACGAGGCCGCGGATGGTGGTGCGGAGCCATGGCTCGTGGCCCACCGTGTCGACAAAGGAGACGACGCGGTCGGCCTGCTCGACGACGGCGGCGCGTTCGTGTTTACGGTGGGGGTTTTCGACGCGGACGGGGCCGTCGCCGTCGAAGCCGTAGACGCCGTAGGAGAGGTCGGCCGACAGGCCGCGTTCGACCTCGTGGGGTTGGACGTCGAGGAAGGAGCGGGTGTCGCCGTCGCCGTCGTCGGGTCGGCCGGTGACGAGCGAGCCGACGAGCGTGGACTTGCCGTGGTCGACGTGGCCGGCGGTGCCGACGATGATGTGGTCGTCGTCGGCGGTGAGTTGGCCGCCGTCGCGGACGGTGGCGACACCGACGAGGCCCTCGTTCTCGGTACCCCACGTCTCGACGTCGTCGATGTGAGCACCGGCTTCTTCGGCGAGGAGGCTGAGGACGTCGAGCGTCTCGGAGAAGGTATCGGGGTCGACGCCGGCGATACCGCCGTCGTCGGTGACGCCGACGACGTACTGGGCTTCGCCGTCGCCGGAGAGGACGCGATGGCGCAGTTGTGCGACGAGACTTTCGAGGCGTCCGTCAGCGAGGTGGACGTCGCGAGTGAGGCGTTCCTTGAACTCGACGTTCCCCCCCTCCTGCTCCCCGCGCTCGAGCGCGCGGTGCAGGACGGACCGGTCGACGCTCATAGGTCCGTGTTAGGGACCATCTACCAAAAGCCTTCCTCGCACGAGGGCTCTGGAGGGCTCACGAGTCGTCCGTAGACGCGCTCTCGGACCCGTCTCGGGGTGCGCGCCGCCGTTTATATCCTTCTCGGTCGTATGGAAATATGGATATGTCCGACCCGCTCGTTGTCGACCTGTTGGAAGCCGGAAAGCGCGTGAAGTGCCAGAGCTTCGAGGAGGGGGAGCACGGATTGAAGCTCCTCGACGAGGAGGGTGAGTTGAAGGCCTACGTCCCCTACGACCGCCTCGACTACGTTCACCCGAAGGGCGCAGGGAAGCCGCCACGCCGGGCGCAGGCCCAAGCGCCGCCACAGCGGTCGTTCCCCGGTCACGGTGAGCAAGGCTCGCAAGGTGGGGCGGGTGCGCAGTCCTCACGGACGAACCGGAGCACGCAGTCCGGGTCGGACGCCGGTTCGATGCCGAAGAACGCCATCGACGAGCACGAACCCACCGACGGGGAGTAGGCCGAATCGGAGACGTGAGAAGGGAGTTCGTTTTTTCGCCGCGTTCGGCCCCCGCCTTGATGTGTCAGCGCGCCGTCCGCGTTCGGTATGAGCGTCACCGGGCTCTGTCAGATTTGCGAGAGCGCCGAAGCGCGGTTCGCGTGTGACCGCTGTGGAGCCGTCGTCTGTCGGGCGCACTACGACGCCGAACTCGGCGTCTGTGCGGAGTGCGCGTCGGAGCAACGCCGTTCGCAAGGCGTCGTCGAAGGGGACGAGGGGACGGGTGTCGGCGGTCCGCGTTAGCGATACTGGTTCAGTCGGTCGCGCAGTCGTTTGGCGGCGTCGCCGGCGGCGCGGTCCCAGTTCTCCGAATCTTCGCCCGCGAAGATTATGCCGCGCGTGGAGTTGACGACGCCGACGCCCCCGCTCGTGCGGCCGTGCTCGACGGCAGCTTCCGCGTCGCCGCCCTGCGCGCCGACGCCCGGCACGAGGAACGGGAGGTCTGGTGCGACGTCCCGCACGCGTTCGAGTTCCGCGGGCCGGGTCGCGCCGACGACGAGGCCGACGTTCCCGTGTTCGTCCCACTCGCTCATTCGGCGCGCCACGTGCTCGTAGAGGTATTCGTCAAACGAGGCGAGTTCGAGGTTCTGGAAGTCCTTCCCGCCGGGATTGGAGGTGCGACAGAGGACGAAGACACCCTTGTCCTCGCGCGAGAGGAACGGCTGGAGGCTGTCGTGGCCCATGTAGGGGTTGACGGTGATGGCGTCCGCGTCGTCGAGCGCCTTCGCGTACTGGCGGGCGGTGTTCCCGATGTCGCCGCGTTTCGCGTCCAGAATCACGGGGACGTCCTTCCCGTGCGCGTACGCGATTGTTTCGCGGAGCGCGCGCCACCCGTCCGCGCCCTCGTAGAAGGCCGCGTTCGGCTTGTAACAGGCGGCGTACTCGTGGGTCGCGTCGATGATGCGGCGGTTGAACTGCCAGCGTGGCAGCTCGGCGTCGCGCACCTCGTTGGGGAGGCGGTCGGTGTCGGGGTCGAGGCCGACGCAGACCATCGTGTCGCGGTCCTCGATGCGGGCCGCGAGGTCGTCGAAGAAGCCCATGGGTGGTCTGTGGCCGGCGAGCGCCTAAACGTACTGTTACTCGTCGCCGGCGGCCGCGTCCGTGTCCACACCCGATCTGTCGGCTGCCACGAGCGCGGCCTCGAAGACGTCGAGCACCCGCTTGGCGTGTGCGCCGTTCTCTACGAAGACTACGAGCGCGGGCGGCGTCGACGCGCGCGGACGCGCACGGAGGCCGACGTCATCGGCGGCACGCTTCGCGGCCTCCAGTCCGACGAACAGTTCGAGGCGGGCACGCTCGGGCATCACGTAGACGGTGGCAACGCGCTCGCCGTCGTGGGTGACGTCGTAGGCGCGCGCGCCTTCGGGCGTCGGCTCGACGTCCGAGTCGGCGTCGGTGACGGCGACGTCGTCGAACGGCGGAATCGCCCGCCCGGTCAGCTCGGAGGCGAGCAGTTGGGCGATTCGGACGCCGTCATCGAGTTCGCGCTCGACCATTCAGAGGCCCTCCGCGGCCTTCGCGGCGGCGTCCTCGACATCGACACCCTCACGGCGGGCGTAGAGGACGGCGGCGACGTCGGCGGTGACGCCGAGGTCCTGCTGGAGGGCGTTGACGGCGGCGACGGCCTCCTGCCGGTCCTCGCCGGCGGCGTCGAGGGCGCCGAGCGCCGTCTCGAACGCCGAGCGCTCCCGGAAGAGGGATTCGTCGGGCGTGAAGTCGTCAGGTACCTCGACGTCCTCGACGTCGAACGTGGCGACGAGGTCGCCGTCCTCGCGGGCGAGGAGGCCCTCGCTGGTGGCGACGTCGATGAGGCGTTTCGCCTGGTCGGGACTCATCCAGTCCCGGTCGAGCGAGAGGGCGACGACGAACTCGTGCTCGCCGAGGCGCTCGCGCCCGCGGGAGACGAAGGGCGCGCCGGCGGCGACGCGGAGGCTCATGGTCGCGTGGAGGCGGGCGCGACGCCTAAAGACAGCGAGTCTACGGCGGACCGAACGGCTTTAGTACGTAACGACGCCATTTCCGGGTATGCAGTACCAGGGCCGCTCCAAGCGCACGAAGACGGGTGCGCGAACTCGCCCCCACTCGAAGAAGAAGAAGCACGAACTCGGTCGCTCCCCGACGGAGACGACGCTCGGCGAACCGCGCTTCCGCGTCGTCGACTCCCGCGGCACCGACGAGAAGCTCCGCGCGCTCTCCACGAACGTCGCGAACGTCACCGAGGACGGCGAGACGACGCACGCGACCATCGAGGACGTCGTCGAGAACGACGCGAACCCGAACTACGCCCGCCGTAACATCATCACGAAGGGCGCCATCATCGAGACGGACGCCGGGAAGGCACGCGTCACCTCCCGTCCCGGCCAGAGCGGGCAGGTCAACGCCGTCGCCGTCGAGGAGTAAGTCACACCCCTCTCCGCGAGCATCCCGCTCGCGTTTCTCCGTTCTCCACGCCGCACAGCGACGGCGCTGCGCACGCCGCTGTCACAGATTCGTTACGCTCCCCAACTTCGAAACGGTTAACGCGCCGTCGGACGGAGTAGCCGTCGATGCAGGACAGCGACGCGACGGACGACGGCCTCCCGCGCTCCGTCGGCCTCCGCGACCTCCTCCTCCTCAGCGTCGGTGGCATGATCGGCTCCGCGGTATTCTTCTTCCCCGCGTTCACCGGGCAGTGGGTCGGCCCCGCGGCCGTCCTCGCGTGGCTCCTCGCGGGCGTCGGGATGGTCGCGATCGCGCTCTGCTACACGGAACTCGCGACGGCGTTCCCGAAATCAGGCGGACCCGCCGTTTTCCCCGCGGAGACACTCGGGTCGAACCCCGCCGTCCGGGGCTTCTTCAGCTACCTCGAAGGGACGTCCTACGCCCTCGGCTGGGTCTTCGGCGTCGCCGTCTCCGCGTGGTACGTCGCGAACTACCTCGGCGCCATCCCGCCGCTCGCCGGCGTTCGGGGCCACACCGTCCTCTTCGGCCTGCTCGCCATCGCCGCGAGCCTCGCCGTCACCCTCTCCGGTATCGACGTCACGAAGCGCACGAACCTCGTCCTCACCGCGTTCGTCCTCGCGGTGCTCGCCGTCGTCGCCGCCGTCGGCCTCGCGAACGGCGACCCCGCGAACGCGACGCCGTTCTTCCGTGGCGGCGCGACGAGCTTCCTCGCCGCCATCGGCGTCGCCATCACCGGCTACGGCGCGTGGACCGTCGTCCCCGCGGCCGCCGGCGAGGTGAAGAACCCGAGTTGGACCATCCCGCGCGCCATCGTCGGCAGCCTCCTCCTCACGACGGCGTTCTACACGCTCGTCGTCCTCGCACTCCACCTCACCGTCCCCGCGAGCGCCTTCACGCAGGGGACCCTCGTGATGGTCGCCCCGCTCTCCGCCGTCGTCGTCGACGCCGGCCTCCCCGTTCTCGCGAACTACGCGCTGCCGGTCGCCGCGCTCGTCGCCATCTTCACCACGATGCTCGTCGGGTTGACCTCGAGCGCGCGCGTCCTCCGCGCGCTCGCTGAGCGCGACGCCTTCCCGCGTGCGTTCGCCGCGACCCACGAGTCCACGAACGCGCCCTACGTCGCACTCTGCGTCGTCGCCGTCGCCGCCGCGGCCGTCGTCGTCGGCAAACAGGTCGTCGGCGGCGTCGTCCTCGCCGCCCTCGTCGGTACCGTCCTCCCCTACGCCATCAACGTCGCCTCCTTCGTCGGCCTTCGTGTCCATCGCACGGACGTCGACGCCCCGTTCCGCGCGCCCGGCGGCCTCGCGACCGCCGCGCTCGCCTTCGGCTTCCTCGTCCTGCTCGCCGTCGGCCTCTCCGTCGACCACCCCGTCGCCGCCACTCTCACCGTCGCCGCGCTCCTCGGCGGCTTCGTCCTCCAGTACGCTTTCGGCGGACTCGCGGAGGCTATCGAAGCCGAACGCGCCGAATAGCTATTCTGGCGTTCCGTTCGCGATCGTCGCGCTCGCAGTCGTCCTCGTGCGCTCGTCACGACAGACGCCCGAGTCGGTCGTGTACATGACGGAGAGGTCGTTTCCGTCCGTCCGGTTGTCGCCGACGAACAGTTTGAGGCCGAGGCAAGCGGCGTCGTGCTCGGCGAAGTCGACGCGCGCCCACCGCTCGTGCGCTCGCTCGTCGACACGCGCCGACAGAACGTACTCGCCGGACTCGGTCGGATAGCCGGCGAACGCCGCGCCGCTCGGGGCATCGGACGACCCAGCGGAGAGGTGCGTTTGTTCCCAGTACACCACGTCCTCGCCGTCGAGCATGAGGACACGAACCGTGTGGGGCTCGTCGTGGAAGTTCAGTGCGGTCAGGTCACCGAGTCGCGGCGTCGTCGAGTCGTCGCTACTACATCCTGCGAGCGCACCGGCGACGCCGACCCCGGCCGCTGCGCGCAGGTAGTCGCGCCGTGTCGTGGCGGGCATCTCGTAGACGCGCGGCCGCAAACGCGAAAAAGTGTCCGATATGAGTTAGGTATCAGCGGCGAGAGAAACGGAGCATACCGCGCGGTTCTCGGCGCGGCTTCGCCGCACCACCTCTTTAGTGACGGGTGTTGTTAGGTGCAGTACGGTTCGAGAGAGCAGTACTCCTCGGCATCACGAAAGGCGCTTCGCGCCTTTCGAGTGACGCGTCAGCACACCCGACCAGCGAAGAAGCTCACTGGAAGCCGATGTGACCGCCTTCCCGCCGGTCCTGTCCGGGCGTGTTGCCGCCCTTGAACTGCTCCTCGACCTCCTCGTAGTAGTCGAGGATGTCCTCGGTGATGGTGGGCCGGACGTTCTCCATGGCCGTGCGGAAGTGGCGCATCTCGACTTCCTCGGCGTCCTCGTCCTCGCGCAGTGCCTCGATGGCGGCTTCGCGGGCGATGGAGGCGAGGTCGGAGCCGACGTAGCCGTCCGTGATTTCGGCGAGTTCGCGGAGGCTGACGTCGGGGGCGAGCGGGATGTCCTCGGTGTGGATTTCGAGGATGCGCTCGCGGCCCTCGACGTCGGGCTGGCCGACCATGACCATCCGGTCGAAGCGCCCGCTCCGGATGAGCGCGGGGTCGATGATGTCGGGGCGGTTGGTCGCGCCGATGACCATCACCTCGCCCATCTCCTCGAGGCCGTCGAGCTCGGTGAGGAGCTGGTTGACGACGCGCTCGGAGACGTTGTTGCCGACATCCTGACCCCGGCCGGGGGCGAGCGAGTCGAGCTCGTCGAAGAAGATGACGGTCGGGCTGACCTGCCGTGCCTTCCGGAAGGTCTGCCGGATGGCTTTCTCGGACTCGCCGACCCACTTCGAGAGGAGCTGTGGCCCCTTTACGGAGATGAAGTTGGCGTTCGTCTCGTTCGCGACGGCTTTCGCCATGAGCGTCTTCCCGGTGCCGGGCGGCCCGTAGAGGAGGACGCCGGCAGGCGGGTCGATGCCCATCCGCTCGAACTTCTCGGGGCTGTTGAGCGGCCACTCGACGGACTCCTGGACGTTCTTCTTCGCGTCGGTGAGCCCCCCGACGTCGTTCCACGACATCTTCGGGAGCTCGACGAGCACCTCGCGCATCGCGCTCGGTTCGACTTCACTGAGCGCGCCGCGGAAGTCCTCGCGCTTGACGATCATCCGGTCGATAAGGCTCGGCGGGATGTCCTCCTCGTCGAGGTCGATTTCGGGGAGGTAGCGCCGGAGCGCGCGCATCGCGGCCTCCTTGCTGAGGCTCTCGATGTCCGCGCCGACGAAGCCGTGCGTCTCGTCGGCGAGGTGGCTGAGGTTGACGTCGTCGGAGAGCGGCATCCCGCGGGTGTGGATCTTGAGGATTTCCTCGCGGCCCACCTCGTCGGGGACGCCGATCTCGATTTCGCGGTCGAACCGGCCGGGCCGGCGGAGTGCGGGGTCGACGGCGTCGACGCGGTTCGTCGCCGCGATGACGATGACCTGCCCGCGGCCCTCGAGACCGTCCATCATCGTGAGGAGTTGGGCGACGACGCGCCGCTCGACCTCACCGGTGACGTCCTCGCGCTTGGGCGCGATGGAGTCGAGTTCGTCGATGAAGATGATGGAGGGCGAGTCGTCCTTCGCGTCCTCGAAGATTTCGCGAAGTTGCTGCTCGGACTCGCCGTAGTACTTCGAGATGATTTCGGGGCCGGCGATGGAGAAGAAACTCGCTGACGTCTCGTTGGCGACGGCCTTCGCGAGCAGCGTCTTCCCGGTTCCGGGCGGCCCGTGGAGCAACACCCCCTGTGGTGGCTCGATGCCGAGCTTCTGGAAGATCTGGGGGTGTTTCATCGGGAGTTCGACCATCTCCCGGACGCGCTGAATCTCGTTCTGCAGGCCGCCGATGTCCTCGTAGGTAATGCCGCCGCCAGTGCGCTCGAAGCCGCTGATGGGCTCCTCGCGCAACTCGACGTCGGTGTCCTCGGTGACGAGGACGACGCCCTCGGGTTCGGTCTCGACGGCGATGAGCGGAATCGCCTGTCCCGGCGAGCGCATGAACGGGTGGTTCGTCGAGCTCATCACGGGGACGATGTCGCGCGAGACGACCGGGCGCTTGAGAATCTGACGCTTGACCATCCCGGCGGCGTCACTGCCGAACTGGACGCTCGCCTCCTCGGGGGGTGCGAGGACGAGCGAGTCGGCCTTCTCGGCGTCGGCCTTGCGGATCTTGACGCGTTCGCCGATGCCGACGTCGGCGTTCTGCCGAGTGAACCCGTCGATGCGGACGGTGTCGGTGTTCCAGTCCTGTCGGTCTGCGCGCCAGACTTTCGCGGCGGTCGTTTCGGCGCCCTCGATCTCGATGATGTCGCCCGGGCTGAGCTTCAGATGCAACAGCGTGTCGGGGTCGAGGCGTGCGATACCGCGTCCCGAGTCGTTCGGGTACGCCTTCGCGACCTCGAGTTGGACTTCGTTCATTGTCTCTTGTGTCCGATAGGTTGAGATTCTCGCCGGCGGGGGAAAGCCCTTCCCCCGGACGGCGAGGGCTATGTGTACCAGTAGCACACCCTCGTACAAATCGCTGACGCTCGAACGGATTCCGGCCGGTGTCGATGTCGCGCGGATGGCCACGTTTTTCGCCGCCGCGCACCCACGTCTGGGCATGACCACGCTCGCTTTCGACGGCCGGACGGGCGCGAGCGGCGACATGCTCCTCGGCGCCCTCGTCGCCGCCGGCGCCGACCCCGCCGCCCTCGACGCCGTCGAGGCCGCCCTCGACGTGACCTACGACGTCCGCGAGGTGACGCGGTGCGGCGTCCGCGCGACGAAGGTGACGGTCCGCCACGGCGACGAAACCGACAGTGGCGGGAACGACGACCACGCACACTCACACGGCGATGCCGAGCACTCGCACTCTCACGAGCACGGCGGCGACGGCCACGCGCACTCCCACACGCACGACGCGGAGGGCCACGGCCCGAACCGGACCTACCGCGAGGTCGTCGACGTTGTCGAGGGGATGGACCTCCCCGCGTCCGTGGAGGCGGACGCGCTCGCGACGTTCGAGATACTCGGGCGCGCGGAGGCCGCCGTCCACGGCACCGACCTCGAATCCACGCACTTCCACGAAGTCGGCGCGGACGACGCCATCGCGGACGTCGTCGGCGTCGCGCTCCTCTTCGAGGACCTCGATCCGGACCGCGTCGTCACGACACCCGTCCGCGCGGGCGGCGGCGAAGTCGAGATGAGCCACGGCGTCTACCCGGTGCCCGCGCCCGCCGTCGTCGAAATCGCGGAACGCGCGGACTGGCGACTCCGGGGCGGCCCGATCGACGTCGAACTCCTCACGCCGACGGGCGCGGCGCTCCTCGCACACTTCGCGACGGGCGTGGACGAGACGCCGGCGATGCAGGTCCGGGAGTCGGGCTACGGCGCGGGGACAAAGGACTTCGACGGGCGGCCGAACGTCATCCGTGCGGCCGTCGGCGAGGAGCGCGAGGGGTCGGTCGAAGACACGTCACACACGGCGAGCGAGGCGAGCCACGCCGCGGAGAGCGGCCTCGTCCGGGACGACGTCGTCGTCCTCGAGACGAACCTCGACGACGCGACGCCGGAGGTCCTCGGCGGACTGCAGGAGACGCTCGCCGAGGCCGGCGCGCGCGACGTCTCGGTGCTGCCGGTGACGATGAAGAAGTCCCGACCTGGCCACCTCGTGAAGGTGGTGACGAAGCCGGAGGACGCCGGACGGGTGGCGCGTCGACTCGCCGAGGAGACGGGGACGCTCGGGGTTCGGGAGTCGGGCGCGCGCCACCGCTGGATTGCCGAGCGGGCGTTCGAGACCGCCGAGCTGGAGGTCGAAGGCGAGCACTACGAGGTGTCGGTAAAGGTCGCGAGCGACGAGGACGGCACGGTCTACGACTACAGCGCGGAGTACGACGACGCGCACGCGGTGGCGCGGGAAACCGGGCTGCCGGTGCGCGAGGTAATGCGGCGCGCCGTCGAAGCGGTCCGGTAGCTACTCCTCCCTGTGTCGTTCGAGCGCTTCGTCGATGGTGAGTTCGCCGGTGGCGACCTTCCGGGCGAGCGCCTCCGTGATGGTCCGGTTCTCGGCGGAGCGCTCGCGCGAGCGTTGCTTGATGACGTCGAGTTCGCCGGCGGTCGGTTCGAAGGTGCGTTCGCCGACGACCTCACCCTCCAAGCGGGCGATGTTGACGGCGGCGAGGACGTCGGCCATCCCGCGCGCGCCGCGGCCGAGGTAGGGCGTCGTCCCGGTCTCGTCGACGAGTTCGACGGTAACATCCTCGAGGCCCTCGATGATGCGCGCGCCGTGGAGACGCGCGCCGTCGCCGACGCGGACGAGCGGGTCGAGGTCGTCCGCCACCTCCTCCATCACGACGTCGGCGGCGTCCTCGACGGGAACGTCGAAGACGGCGACGACGAGGTCGCCGGAGAGGACGGCGATACCGGGTTGCGGGCCAGGGTCGACGCCGACGACGGTGCGGCCGCCACCGCCGCGGAGGAGCGTGAGCGCTTCCTCGACGGCGGCGCGCGGGTCGTCGGGGTCGGCGACGACCACGTCACAGGGGACGTCGAGTTCGTCGTCGGGGCCCGTGATGACGACGGCGGCGTCCTCGGGGAGGGCGTCGCCGGGCTCGACGGTGGTGAAGGCAGCCCCGCGGTCCCGGAGTTCGCCGACGACTTCGTGATACACCTCGAAGTCGGCGGTGGCGACGACTATCACTGCCCGTGAGTCGGGCGGCGGGCGGAAAAAGCCTACCGGGGTGTTTTTCCCGGGTGCCACACTACGAGACGGCGTGAGCGAGCCACTGACGACGGGATGCGCGCCGCTCGATGCCCTCCTCGGGGGCGGCGTCGAGCGCGGCGCGGTCACGCAGGTGTACGGGCCGCCGGGCGCGGGGAAGACGAACGTCGCGCTCTCGACGGCGGCGCACGCCGCGGCGGCGGGGATGACCGTCGTCTACGTGGACACGGAGGGGCTCTCGCCGGAGCGCTTCGAGCAGGTGCTCGGCGCGACGGCCGACGACCCCGACGCGGCCGCCGAACGCATCGTCGTGAGCGAGGCCTACGACTTCGACGAGCAGGCCGAGGCGGTGAAGGACACCGAGGAGTTCGCGGAGCGCGCGGACCTCATCGTCCTCGACTCGGCGACGGGGTTCTATCGGCTCCGACGGACCGAGGAGGCCGGCGAGGAAGGGGAGGCGTTACGCGACGTCGCTCGGCAGGTGACCCACCTGCTCTCGCTGGCGCGTCGCCACGACCTCGGCGTCCTCGTGACGAACCAAGTCTACACGGACCCCGAGGCCGAGCGGACGCGGCCGCTGGGCGGGCAGACCCTCGAACACTGGACGGCGACGGTCGTTCGCCTCGAACGTTTCCGCGGTGACGCCCGCCGTGCGGTCCTGGAGAAACACCGCGCGAAGCCAGCGGGCGAACGCGCGCGCTTCACCATCACCGACGCGGGCATCGAAACCGCGTCGGACGGCCCGACGTAGCCCGGGTTCTCGTCCGGACGGGAGTATTTACCCTTCTATCCAGTAGTCGGTCGCATGATACCAACCCCGCGTCGGCGGCTCGCCGACCCACGCGACGGTGATCGGCCGTGAGAGGAGTGCCGTCGCTCGCGATGCTCCTGCTCTCCGTCGTGACTATCTGTGCGCTGGGCACGGCGCTGATGGCCGACGTCACGCAGAACGTGCAGTTGCTGCTCGCCGGGGAGACGGCCCCGGTCATCAGCGGTCCCGTCGTCGTCCTCTGCGTCATCACCGGCGTCGGACTCGTCGGGACCGTCTCGATATCGACGCTCGGGCTACTCCTCGCGAATTAGAGTTCGCCGAGCTTCCGGAGGAGCTGGCCGCGGTACTCCTCGTCCGAGCGGATGTCCTTCTTCTCGAGGACGTTGCGCTCCAACAGGTCGAGCGCCACGTAGAAGGCGTTGTCCGCGCCGTAGCCTTCGCCGGTGCCCGCGACCTGGCCCCTGTTCGTCCGCAGGCGAATCTGACAGCGGATGAGCGGCGTCCCGCGCAGCGTCTCCTTGTGCTCATGGAAGCGAACGTGCGCGTGGCGGACGCGCATCTTCGAGTACTTATTCACGACCTCCTCGATGCCCTCACGAACCTCCTCGCGGTCGATGGTGTCGAGGAGCTCGATGTTCGTAATCTGGACGTCCATGCGCTCCTTCTCCGTGTAGGAGAGCGCGCGCAGCACGTCCGTCTTCGTGAGGATGCCGGCGACCGTCGTCGGTTCGCCCTCGGGCGCGACGACGAGGCCCGCGTAGTCGTTCTTCAGCATCGTCCGGACGGCATCCTCCACGGAGTCGCTCGGGGTGACGGTCTCGACCGGGCTCGACATCACGTCGTAGACCGGGAGGTCGAGCATGCGCTCGATTTCGCCGCGTCGGTCCCCGCGCGTCGTCTTCTGGATGTCGCGCGTGACGAACTCCACGAGGTCGTACGTCGTCACGACGCCCGTGAGGTCGCCCTCGTCGTCGACGACGGGGAGCCGGGAGATGCCGTGCTCGCGCAGGCGGTTGATGACCGTCCCGATGTTGGCGTCGTCGCGGACGGTGACGACGTCCACGGTGTAGATTTGCTCGACCGTCAGGGCGTCGAGGTTGTCGATGACGGCCTCAAGGACGTGGTCCTCGGTGAGAATGCCCCAGAGCTGGTCGGCCTCGAAGACGGGTGCGACCTTCGAGCCGCCCTCGACGAGCTTGCGGGCGGCGTCCCGAACGTCCTCGGTCCGCTTGAGCTTGGGCGCGTGGCCCTCTGGGTTCACGAGCGAGACGGCGCGCGTGTTGTCCTCGATGTGAGAGCTGAGAAGTTGCTTCTGCGTGATCACGCCGACGTACTCGGCGCCGCCGGCGCGCGTGACGATGACGCCCTTCGGGTTCTCCTCCTCGAAGAGCGAGCGGACTTTGCCGAGGCGTTCCTCGGCGTCGACCTCGACGTAGTCCTGAGTCGCGATATCAGAGATGTCCATGTACGTCGGACTTGACCCGGTAGGGTCTAAAAGATTATTGCGGGTACAGACGACTGGCAAAACACAATTTTCGGCGTTTCAGGGTCGTTCGCCCGAGGAAAAAGCACTTACCGGTGGGAGTGGTATTAATACCCATGGGAGAACGTGTCTGTTATCGTGAGTTCTGCCCGGAGTGCGACGCGTCGCTGACGCACGTCGACGACACCTGCCCCGACTGCGGCGCAGACCTCGACGGGTAGGTCACACTCCGGCCGGACCGGGCGTCACGTCACAGGACGGGTTCGACGGCGTCGTCGCGCGAGATGACCCGGCGGACGACGTCCGGGTCCTCGAGGAGGCGGTGCTTCGAGAAGACGCCCCGCCCGCGCCCGCGGCTGTGCTTCTCACTCCGGATGACGTTCAGGAAGTCCTGTTCCTTCAGAATCTCCGTGACGCGGCGCTCGGAGAGCCGCTCGAGGTCGAGTTCGTCCGCGAGCTGCGTGTAGGCGGAGAAGACGCGCTTGGTCGCGAACTCGTCCTCGCTGTGGGTCGCGCTGAGGCGCGTGAGCGCCGCGAGGATGACCTTCGTCTGGATGGGCGCGCCGTCGATGAGTTCGGCGAAGCGGTCGGCCTCGGTCTTCTCCTTCGCGCGCCGAACGTGGGTCTCGGTCACGCGCTCGTCGCCGGCGTTCGTCGCGATGCTCCCCGCGTTGCGCAGGATGTCGATGGCCTTGCGCGCGTCGCCGTGTTCGCGCGCGGCGAGCGCCGCGGTGAGGTTGATGACGCCGTCCTCGAGGACGCCGTCGTGGAAGGCGTCGCGCCGGTGTTCGAGGATGTCGATGAGTTGGCCGGCGTCGTAGGGTTGGAAGACGATGTCGTCCGGGCTGAAACTCGACTTCACGCGCTCGCCGAGGTCGCTCGGGAAGTCGATCTTGTTCGAGATGCCGACGATGCCCAGCGAGGCGTCGGTGAGGTTGCGGTTCTCGCCCGCGCGCGAGAGCTTGCGCAGGACCTCGTCGTCCTCCAGGAGGTCGATTTCGTCGAGGATGACGATGGCGACGTCCGTACAGGACTCGAGGATAGTCCAGAGGCGGTTGTAGTAGTCGCCGGTACCGAGGCCACGCTCGGGCACCGTCGTCCCCGAGACCTCGGGGTCGTTGATAGCCTTCGCGATGTTCTTCACGACGGCGGTCTCGGTGTTCTGCTCGCCGCAGTCGATGAACGCGGACTGCACGACGTGGTCATCGCGTTCGGCCTCAACGACGACGCGGTCGGTGACGCTGCGCGCGGTCAGCGACTTCCCGGTCCCCGTCTTCCCGAAGACGAGGAGGTCGTCGGGTTCGCGCCCGAAGACGGCGGGGTTGAGTGCCTCAGCGACGCGCTGCATGTGCTGGTCGCGCCCGACGATGCGGTCTGGTTCAGGCACGTGGCTGATCTTGAGGAGTTCCTCCCGGGCGAAGACGGGTTCCTCGTAGCGAAAGAGCGGGTCTCGGTCGTCACGTCGCGAGTCCATTCGGGATACCTCCGGTTCGGCGAGCGGACGAATAAGGATAGCGGACCTCCGTCGCGGATGTAAGGGCGTCGAAAGCGGTCTGACAGCCCGATTCGTCACGGTTCGGGCGCCAACCGTCATATCACCGACCTCGCGAGTGTATGTCAGCGGTGCCCACGGAACGGGCGCCGTGCGCGACACGAACTCCCAAAGACGGGGTGCCGTCGCGAATGTAAATGCCGGCAGGCACGTATTTTGGGCCATAAAAGCCGGAGTCTCTGAGAGGGAGTCTGTGTCAGGAGGCGAATGACCCCGACCACACCCACACCACCGTCGCGAATGTAAGTGTGGGAGCGGGGTGGGAGAGGAACGCGGGAGAGCGACGAGGAAAGGGTGAGAAGTCCGGAACGGCGAACGCGGCAGGAACGTCCGGAGAACGAAGAGTTCGTTCTCGTACTAGTTCCCGAAGATAAGCTAATGGGCTCTAACGAAGGACGACAATATATAGATATATGATTCCGTCTCCGGCTCCCGACGCCGTTTCTCGACTCGTGCCGTGCACCTCCTCGCTTACACTCGCGACGGTGGTGTGTGTCCCACGACTGCATCCCCGTCAGAACGCTGCCCAGGCCCCGTAGAGTGCGCCGACCGCCGTCGCGAGGAGGTAACCGACCGCGAAGACGGTTGCAGGTAGGCTCGCAGTGACGGGAGGGTTGGTCGACGGTCGCGACGGCGACGAGACCGAACGCCGTCGGCACACCGACGGAGCGCATCCCGCCGACGACAGGGGGAGTCCGTCACGTCCAGCATCGGCGTGACCGCCAGCGCGCCAACGACGTCACACGAAATAGGGTGTCGAGAGTCGACGGACGGGTGCCACGGACTCGGTGTCGAGAGCGGCGAAAAACCGGTATCGGCGCCGACGAAGCGTCGGCTTCCCGGTGTGAGTTAAGTAGAAGTGGGTTGGGGCGGATTTGAACCGCCGGCCTCCTCCATGTCAAGGAGGTGTCATAGCCTGACTAGACCACCAACCCTCGGTGGCGTGCGCCTCCGAACGCATCTCTTCGTAGTCCGGGGGTATAGTTGAAGGTTTCGAACCGGGGGTGCCTCCGTGAGTGGTTCCCACCCCGTCGAGTCCGCGACAGGCTTATAGTGGTGTACAGAGTTGTACATCATAAGCCGAAATCGTACACCGGTGCTCCACCATGCAAGACTACATCGCACGCGTCACCGAGGGAGAGGACTTGTCGGTCGCCGAAGCGCGCGACGCAGCCACCGCCGTCTTCGAGGACGCGACGGAGGCGCAGATCGGCGCGCTGCTGGCCGCACTCCGCGCGAAGGGCGAGACGGAGGGCGAGATTGCGGGCTTCGCACAGGGGATGCGCGACGCCGCGCTCACCATCGACCCCGACCGGAGCCCGCTCGTCGACACGTGCGGGACGGGCGGTGACGACTACAACACCATCAACGTCTCCACGACGTCCGCCATCGTTGCCTCCGCCGCAGGCGTCCCCGTCGCCAAGCACGGCAACTACTCCGTCTCCTCCTCCTCGGGGAGCTCCGACGTCCTCGAGGAGGTCGGCGTCGACCTCGACGCCAGCCCGGACTCCGTCGAGGAACATATCGAGGAGTACGGCATCGGGTACATGCACGCACCCGCGTTCCACCCGGCGATGAAGGCCGTCATCGGCCCGCGGCGCGAACTCGGGATGCGCACCATCTTCAACGTCCTCGGGCCGCTGACGAACCCCGCAGGCGCGGACGCGCAGGTCCTCGGCGTCTACGACCCGGACCTCGTCCCCGTCATCGCGGAGGCGCTCACCGAGATGCCCGCCGGGGACGCCCTCGTCGTTCACGGGAGCGGCCTCGACGAAATCACGATTCACGACGAGACCGTCGTCGCGGAAGTCCACGGTGACGACATCGAGGAGTACACGCTCACTCCCGAAGACCTCGGCCTCGAACGCTCGCCCATCGACGCCATCGCGGGCGGCACACCCGAGGAGAACGCCGACGACCTCCGCGGCATCGTCGAGGGCACGGTAACGGGCGCGAAACGCGACGTCATCCTCGCGAACGCGGGCGCAGCCGTCTACGTCGCCGGCGAGGCCGACAGCCTCGAAGCGGGAGTGGACGCCGCGCGCGAGGCCATTGACTCCGGCGCGGCCGCCGCGAAACTCGAGGACCTGCGCGGTGCGAGCGCCGAGTGATGTCGGCGACGCGTGTGAAGGTCTGCGGGCTCACGAACCGCAAGGACGTCGACGCCGCCGTTGAGGCGGGTGCTGACGCCCTCGGGTTCATCGTGGACGTGCCGGTGGACACGCCCCGCGAAATCACGCCCGAGCGCGCCGCGGACCTTGTCGCGTCGGTGCCGCCGTTCGTCTCGACGGTGCTCGTCACGATGCCGGAGACAGCCCGCGACGTCGAGGCGCTTCTCTCACAGATAGAGCCGGACGCCGTCCAGATTCACAACGACCTCGACGCGGCGGCCGTCGAGCGCCTCGCTGACGGCACCGATGTTGACCTCGTAAAGGTGGTGGACGCCGACGACGCGGAGACGGCGCACGCCTACGACGTCGTCGTCGACGCGCTGCTCGTCGACTCGACGGACGCGTCGGGCGCGGGCGGGACGGGCCGGACGCACGACTGGACGGTGACGCGTGGCCTCGCGGCCGAGCTCGACTCGCCGGTCGTGCTCGCCGGCGGTCTCACCCCGGAGAACGTCGCGGACGCCGTGCGGACGGTGGAGCCATACGCCGTCGACGTCGCGTCCGGCGTTGAGGCGACGGGCGGGCAGAAGGACCACGACGCGGTGCGAGCGTTCGTGCGGCGCGCGACGCGCGCGTTCGAGGGCGCGGACGACGAGACGGGGGTGTCGGCCTGATGGGCTTCGACGTGACCCGCGAGGAGTTCGAAGCGCGCGCGGCCGGCGACGGCCCCGGCGTCGTCTACGCGGAGACGACGCTCGACGTGGACGTCTCGCCGCTCGCGGCGTACGCGGCGCTCGCGGAGGGCGACTACGCCTTCCTCCTCGAATCGGCGGAGAAGACGGCGGCCTCCGACCCCGGCGGGGCGTTCCGCCCGCGGGACGTCGAGGCGGGCGAGCGCCACGCGCGCTACTCGTTCGTCGGCTACGACCCCGACGCCGTGGTGCGCGCGACGCCCGACGGCGCGTCCGTCGAACGACTCGCGGACACGCGCGCGGCCCGCTCGGTCGAACCCGGGGACGGCGACGTCCTCGACCAGCTCCGCGGGGCGCTCCCGGACGCCGACCGCCGGGGGTTCCCGGAGAGCGAGCGCCAACTGCTCGACGGCGGCCTCGTGGGCTTCGTCGCCTACGACGCCGTCTACGACCTCTGGCTCGACGAGGTCGGCGTCGAGCGTCCGGAGACGCGCGTGCCGGACGCCGAGTTCGTGCTGAACACGGCGGTGCTGCGCTTCGACCGGGCGACGGGGACGCTCTCGCTCGTCTGCACGCCCGTCGTCGACCCGAACGAGGACGACGTGGGCGCAGTCTACGAGGACCTCGTCACGGAGGCCGAGCGCGTCGAGTCCGCCCTCGCGGACGCGACGGACCCGGAGACGGGCGGCTTCGAGCAAGTCGCAGAGCGCGCCGGCCCACAGGACGAGTACGAGGCGGCCGTCGAGCGCGCGAAGGAGGCGGTGCTGGACGGCGAAATCTATCAGGGGGTCATCTCGCGCACGCGCGAGCTCGAGGGCGACCTCGACCCGCTGGCGCTCTACGCGGCGCTCCGGGACATCAACCCGTCGCCCTACATGTACGTCCTGAACCACGGCAACCGGACGGTGGTCGGCGCGAGCCCGGAGACGCTCGTGAGCGTCCACGGCCGCGAGGTGCTGAACAACCCCATCGCCGGCACCTGCCCGCGCGGGACGAGCCCCGTCGAGGACCGCCGCTTGGCCGGCGAGATGCTCGCGGACGAGAAGGAACGCGCCGAACACACGATGCTCGTCGACCTCGCGCGCAACGACGTCCGACGCGTCAGCGAGGCGGGCTCCGTCCGCGTACCGGAGTTCATGCGCGTCCTGAAGTACAGCCACGTCCAGCACATCGAGTCGACCGTGACCGGCCACTTGCAGGACGGGCTCGACGCCTTCGACGCGATTCGGGCGTCCTTCCCGGCGGGGACGCTCTCGGGCGCGCCGAAGGTCCGCGCGATGGAGCTCATCGACGAACTCGAACGCACCCCGCGCGGTATCTACGGTGGCGGCGTCGGCTACGTCTCGTGGACGGGCGACGCGGACGTCGCCATCTGTATTCGGACCGCGACGGTCGACCATGGCGCTGGCGAGGGCGGCGCGGACGTCGTCCGCGTCCGGGCGGGCGCGGGCGTCGTCGCGGACTCCGACCCGACGAGCGAGTACGAGGAGACGGAGAAGAAGATGGGCGGGGTGCTCGACGCCCTCGAGGCCGTCACGGACTCCGCGGAGGTGGAGCGATGACGACGAAGGTCCTCTTCGTGGACAACTTCGACTCGTTCACGTACAACCTCGTGGAGTACGTCAGCGAGCATCCGGACGTCGAGACGGCCGTCCTGAAGAACACGGCGTCGCTCGCCGAGGTGCGCGCGGAAGACCCGGACGCCATCGTCGTCAGCCCGGGCCCGGGCCACCCGAAGAACGACCGGGACGTCGGCGTCACCGCCGACGTGCTCACGTCGCTGAGCCACGAGATACCGACGCTCGGCGTTTGCCTCGGGATGGAGGCCGCCGTCTACGAGTACGGCGGGTCGGTCGGGCACGCGCCCGAACCCGTCCACGGGAAGGCCTACCCCATCGATCACGACGGCGAAGGCGTCTTCACCGACCTCGAGGACGGCTTCCAGGCGGGGCGCTACCACTCGCTCATTTGCACGGACATCCCGGACTGCTTCGAGGTGTCGGCGACCACCGAGCACGACGGGGAGACACTCGCGATGGGGATGCGCCACCGCGACTACCCCATCGAGTGCGTCCAGTTCCACCCGGAGAGCGTCCTCACCGGCGTCGGCCACGACGTCATCTCGAACTTCCTCACGGCTGTCGAGGACCGCGAGTAACTGTTTCTCCCACCGCGGCCACCGGGCGACGTGGCGGAATCCACGCTCGGCGGTCTCGGCCCACTCGCCGGAACGGTGGCGATGCGACCGTCATCGCCTACCCCACTGGCGCTACTAGGGGAGGAAGGTCGTCACGACCCAGAGCGCGCCGATGACGACGATGGCGAGCACGAGGAGTTTCCACGCGACGTTCAGCACGAACTTCCCGACGAAGACGACGACCAGCGCGGCGACGAGGGCGGCGAGTAGCGTGCCGAGCTGGCCGCCGGGCAGGCCGAACGCGAGCGGGAGCGCGAGAGTCGTGGGGGACATGGAGTGAGCGTCGGCCGCTGAGACGAAAAGTCTGGGGGCACCCGACGGCGCGGCACGCGACGACGCACGCCCCCGCGCGGCGGCACGACCCGGTCGCTAGTGAAACTAAACGAGGGCGACGCGTCCGGCCGCTGCCGGTGACTTCGCACCGAGTTCGGGCGGGGCGTCGGACTGCTTGGAGGTCCACTTTCACACCGGTTTACGAGAGATTATACGGCCGGCGAGAGTACGGAGGTAGCACGCGCGAGACCGGTGCGGTTGTCACTGATTCACGCCCGCTAGCCCGTGAACGCAACTACTATGACCGGTCCGCCAGTAACGATTGGTCGTCTCGAAACGACCGTTTCACCCCCACTACACATGACGCCGAAACCAACCTGTACACCGAGAACGGAACGGAGGGCCGCTGCATGAGTTCGAACAATCTGAGCGCGGACGAGATTACGCTCCCCATCAAGCGTGTCGACGGCGACACGCTCGCCGAGCGGATGACGGAGAACGCCTACAACAACATTCTCCCCGCGCGCTACCTCCGCCAGGACGCGGACGGCAACCTCATCGAGGACCAGGAGGACCTCTTCCCGCGCGTCGCGAAGAACATCGCGCTCGCGGAGGCCGTCTACGAGGCGGAGAACCAGGGCGTCGAGGTGCTCGTCTCCCCCGACCAGCTGAAGCCCGACCACCCGCGCCGTGACGAACTCGCCGAGGAAGTCTTCGGCGAGGGCGTCACCGCCGAAGACGACGTCGAAACCGAGCTGACCGAAGAGAACGTCAACAAGTTCGCCTACGACACCGTCGTCCCCGAACTCCCCGAGGAGGTTCGTGAGCACGTCGAGGACACCGCCGAGCGTTTCGAGGGCCTGATGAGCCGGCTCGCGTTCATGCCGAACTCCCCGACGCTCATGAACGCCGGCGACGAGCTCCAGCAGCTCTCGGCGTGTTTCGTCGACTCGCCGGGCGACGACCTGACCGACATCCACCAGACCGCAAAGGAGGCCGCGGAAGTCTTCCAGTCCGGCGGCGGGATGGGCTACGCCTTCTGGCAGCTCCGGCCGTTCGGCGACCCCGTCGGCTCCACCGGCGGCATCGCCTCCGGCCCCATCACGTTCATGCGGACGTTCGACCAGATGTGTGAGACCATCGCGCAGGGTGGCACGCGCCGCGGCGCGCAGATGGGCGTCATGCGCATCTCGCACCCGGACGTCATCGAGTTCATCCACGCGAAGAACAAGGACGTCTCCCTCGCGCACTGCCTGAAGCTCAACGACCCCGACGACTACACCTACACGACGTTCTCGGAGGCCCTGGAGGAAGCCCGTGACCTCATCGACGAGGACGGGAAGGTCCCCAAGCACCTCCGGAACGCCGTCGAGGGCCATCTCTCGAACTTCAACATCTCCGTCGGCGTCACGAACGACTTCATGGAGGCCCTCCAGAACGACGAGGAGTACACCTTCACGAACCCGCGGACGGGCGAACCCCACATCGCCACCGAGGAGACGAAGGAGATGTACGAGCGCTACGACCTCGGCGACTACGTCGAGGTCGGCGAGGAGTTCTCCATCCCCGCGGAACTCCTCTGGGAGCGCATCGTCGAGGGCGCCCACGAGAACGGCGAACCCGGCGTTATCTACCTCGAGCGCGCGAACGACGAGCACTCCTTCGACGTCGAGGAGCACCCGGACCACCGGATGCTCGCGACGAACCCCTGTGGCGAACAGCCCCTCGAGGAGTACGAGGCCTGCAACCTCGGGCACATCAACCTCTCCACGCTCGTCGACGACGACGCGCCCGACTGGCGCGTCTGGAGCGAGGAGAACGACTACGACACGCTCGAGGAGGGCATCTCGCGCTTCCTCGACGAGGCACTCGACATGGAGGAGTTCGACTATCGCATCGAGACCGGCACCCGGTTCCTCGAGAACGTCGTCACGATGTCGGACTTCCCGGTCGAGGAGATCGAGGAGAAGGTCGCCGAGATGCGCAAGATCGGCCTCGGAATCATGGGCCTCGCGCAGCTCTACGTCCAGCTCGGCATGCGCTACGGGGACGAGCCCGCGAACGAGGTCGCGAGCCAGGTGATGACACACATCAACCACGGCTCGAAGACGGCCTCCCACGAGCTCGCCGAAGAGCGCGGCTCCTTCGACGAGTGGGACAAGTCCAAGTACGCGAACCCGACCGAGTACGCGGAGTGGTTCGAGCACCACACCGGCGAGGACCCCGAGGAATGGGCGGACGGCTACCCGATCCGCAACCACAACACGACCACCATCGCGCCGACCGGCACGACGTCGATGGTCGGCAACACCACGGGTGGCTGTGAGCCGATTTACAACGTCGCCTACTACAAGAACGTCAGCGACGACGTGCAGGGCGACGAGATGCTCGTCGAGTTCGACGACTACTTCCTCCGCACCCTCGAGGCCAACGACATCGACGTCGAGGCCGTGAAGGAGGAGGCCCAGGAGCAGATGGCGAACAACGAGTTCGACGGCGTCTCCGGGCTCTCCACGGTCCCGGACGCCATCGGCGAACTCTTCGTCGTCACCTCCGACCTCTCCGGCAAGCAGCACGCCGCCGTGCAGTGTGCGTGCCAGGACGGCGTCGACTCCGCCATCTCGAAGACCTGCAACTTCCCGAACGACGCGTCCGTCGAGGACATGCGCGAGGTCTACGAGTACATCTACGAGCACGGCGGGAAGGGCGTCACCGTCTACCGCGACGGCACCCGGAACAAGCAGGTGCTCACGACCCGTGCGGAGAACTCCGAGTTCTCCGACATGGAGGAGGACGAGGCCGCCGAGGCGATGCTGGAGAGCATCCAGGAGACCTTCGGCGATCTCGAGGGCTTCCTCGAGAACGAGGAGGTCCGATCGGCCGTCGGCGAGGACGTCGAGGAACTCGTCGAGGTCGACGTCTCCCCCGAGGGCGCGCAGAAGCGCCCGCGTCCGGACGTCCTCTACGGCGTCACCCAGCGCATCGACACGGGCTACGGGAAGCTTTACGTGAACATCAACGAGGACGAGAACGGTCGTCCGTTCGAGCTCTTCGCGAACATCGGCAACTCCGGTGGCTTCACGGCCTCCTTCACGGAGTCGCTCGCGAAGACGGTCTCGACGGCGCTCCGCGCGGGCGTCGACCCCGAGGAAATCGCGAGCGAGCTGCAGGGCATCCGGTCGCCGAAGGTCGCCTGGGACAAGGGCGAGCAGATCAACTCCATCCCGGACGCCATCGGCACCGCGATGCGCCGCTACCTCGACGGCGAGATCGACAAGCAGGTCCCGAAGCAGCAGAACCTCACCGAGCTCACCGAGGAGGAAGCCGAACAGCGTGAGGCGGAGAGTGTCGAGGCCGACGGCGCCGGCGCGGTCGACGTCGGCGACGCGGCCTCCCCGAACGTCGACGTCGGGGACGACCTCGAGGAGGGCGTGAGCGGCAAGCCTGACACGGACGCGGACGCGACCGCGGACCTCCTCGCGGCCGGCGAGAGCCCCGAGTGTCCCGACTGCGGTTCGATGGACCTCTACTACTCCGAGGGCTGCAAGACCTGCCAGTCGTGTGGCTGGTCCGAGTGCTCGTAACGTAGCGTAGCGACACCCACGGCTCTCCGTTCTTCTCTCTGCGTTCTCGCGACGTAACGCTCATACTCGCGAGCGCCGACCCCCCAGTATGAGCGACGCCGACGACGCCACTGACGGTGAGCAGGGCGGCCGCCCGTGTCCGATGTGCGAGCGCCCGATGTACAAACGCCACTGCAAGTACGTCTGCCCGGAGCACGGCATCGTTGTGGACTGCTCGGACCCCTTCGTCTTCTGAGGTAGCTATTTCCGCCCGCGCGCCGACGGCCCCGTATGCAGTACTCGCGACGGGACGCCCTCCGGGCCGGCGGCCTCCTCGGCCTGAGCGCGCTCGCCGGGTGTAGCGCACCGACGGACGAGACGCCGAGCGTCGCCGTCGAATCGGTCGCGTCGGGGTTTGCCTCGCCGGTGGACGTCGCCGTCGGCGGCGGGGAGACGTTCGTCGCGGACCAAGCGGGCAGACTCCACCGCGTCACCGCGGCCGGCACCGAAACCGCCCTCGACGTGCGGAACAAGCTCGTCAGTCTCTCCGGCTACGAGGAGCGCGGCCTACTCGGCGTCGCGCTCCACCCCGAGTTCCCCAAGACGCCGCGGGCGTACGTCCGCTACAGCGCGCCGCGGCGCGCGGGCACGCCCGACGACTACAGTCACACGTTCGTCCTCGCGGAGTTCACGTGGCGCGACGGCCGCTTCGACCCGACGAGCGAGCGCGCTCTCCTCGAAATCCCGGAGCCACAGTCGAATCACAACGGCGGCAGTCTCGCCTTCAGTCCGGACGGCTTGCTCTACGTCGGCGTCGGCGACGGCGGCGGCGCGAACGACACCGGGCTCGGGCACGTCTCGGACTGGTACGACGCGAACGGCGGCGGGAACGGGCAGGACACCGCGGCGAACCCCCTCGGGAGCGTCCTCCGCATCGACGTCGACACCCGCGAGGGCGAGAAGCCGTACGGAATTCCCGACGATAACCCGCTCCCGGACTCGCCGTACCCCGAGCAGTACGCGTGGGGCTTCCGGAACCCGTGGCGCATGAGTTTCGACGGCGGCGCTGCCCCGTCTGGCGAACCGGGGCAGAGTCGATTAGTGGTCGCGGACGTCGGCCAGAACCGCTACGAGGAGGTGAACGTCGTGGAAGCCGGCGGGAACTACGGGTGGAACGTCCGGGAGGGGAGCCACTGCTTCTCGACGAGTTCTCCCTCGACCCCGCCGGCGTCGTGCCCGACGGCGACGCCGGACGGCGAGCGTCTGCGCGATCCCGTCATCGAGTACCCGCACAGCGGCGAGGGCGTCGCGGGCATCGCGGTGGTCGGCGGCTACGTCTATCGGGGGAGTGCGCTGTCGGGTCTGCGCGGCGAGTACGTCTTCGCGGACTGGCAGGCGGACGGCCGCGTGTTCGTCGCGACGCCGGAAGGCGACTCGTGGCCGACGCGCACCCTCCCCGTCGACGGGCTCTCCGGGTACGTCACGGCGTTCGGGGAGGACGCGGACAGCGAACTCCTCGTCTGCACGACCGAGACCGGGACGGTGTCCGGTACGTCCGGGAGCGTCGTCCACCTCGTGCCCGCTTAACGCTCGCGCCAGACGCTGTAGGCGGGGCCAGCGAGGAGGGCGACGCCGAGCGACGCGACGGCGACGACGAGCAGGGGGTCGAAGTGGACGGCGGCGACGGCGAACTGGTCGAGGCCGACGCCGATTGCGACGGCGGCGACGGTCCACGGGAGTTCGCCGACGGCGGTGCCGAGGACGAACGCGCCGACGGGGACGCGAGCGGCCCCGGCGGCCCCCGAGATGGCTTCGGCGGGCGTCGGCGCGAGCCGGGCGGCGACGACGCCGCGAAACCCACCGGTGGCGTCGAAGAAACGTGTGCTGCCGTCGCGGAACCGCCCGACGAGCGGCCACGTCGGGGGGAGGCGACGGACGGCGTAGTAGGGGATGAGGCTGGTGGCGACGGCGCCGCAGAGCGCGACGACGAGGCCGACGCCGAAGCCGTACTGGTAGCCACAGAGCGCCGAGAGGACGGTAATTGGCCACGCGAGGAAGGGCCGGAAGAGGTAGAGACTGAGGAGGACGAGCGGGAACCACGGGCTCGAGAGGAGTGCGCGGACGTGCGCGAGAACAGACGTCGGGGAGACGAGGAGGGCGAACGCGACGACCGCGGCGACACAGCAGACGGCGGCGACGCCCCGCACGGACGGACTCCGACTCACTTCCCGGGCATAGGTCGCGGGCGAGGATAGGTCTTCTTCTCCGACCGTAGGCGCTATACTGTCGGAGGGCGCACCCCCGCGTAGTGAGCGAGGAGGATACGGGAGAGAGTAAGGACGAGGACGACGCCGAACGGCGAAGCCGTGAGGACGCGACGCTGAGCGACCCGCGGTTCCGCACCGAGGCGGACGCGACCGACGGCGAGACCGGCGACCGCGAGGAGCGCAGCACAACGGACCGGCGCGCCGCCTCAACGGACCCAGACGACGCCGACCCGGTCGAGCTCGGCGTCGCGCTCATCGAGCGCCTCGAAGACGAGGAGCTGTCGATGGCGGACCTGATGGACCGCGTCGAGACGGTTTCGACGCATCCGCGGGTCGTCAGCGACATCATCGAGGCTGCCGAGGAGCGCGGCGTCATCGAGCGCAACGGCGCGACGGTCCGGCCGCAGGGCGGTGGCTACGTGCGCTTCGGCGCGGACGTCGTGACGAAAGAGGGCGAGTTCTCCTGTCGACGCTGTGGTACCGGTCTCTCCGAAGGCTACTTCATCAAGCTCGACGCGGGCGAAATCGGACCGTTCGGCTCCTCCTGTATCCGGAAGGTCACCGGTCGCGAATAGCCTCGAGCGCGTCCTCGATGCGGGCCGCCTGCTCGTCGAGCACGTCGAGTTGGGCGTCGATGGCGGCCTGCTGGCGCTCGATGGCCTCGCGCTGGGCTTCCGCGCGCGCCCGCTGGTCGTCGAGGGAGTCCCGAAGCGCTTCGAGGTCGGCTTCGAGCGAGTCGACGTCGACATCGGGACCGGCCGGCTCGGCGGTGGCCGGCTCGCCGTGCGGCCGTTCGTCGCGGTCGGTGTCCGCGTGCCCTGCCGTCGCGCCCTCGTCAGTCTCGAAGGCGAGCGCGGTCGCGTCCTGCTCGTCGGCGGATTCCCCGTCGTCCTCGTCGGGTCGGACGGCGCGGCGGAAGGCGGCGTAGCCGGAGACGCCGTGCGCCTCGAAGAGCGCGCTCTCGACGGTCTCGCGGACGTCGCGGAACTGCTCGTCGGGCACCTTGATGCGCTGGGTGCGGCCCGTGGTTTCGAGGACGAGCTGGCTGGCGACGGTGCCCTCCTCGGCGGTGACGTCCGTGACGTCGCCGTAGGGGATTTCGTCGTAGTCGGTGTCCCAGACGGCGGCGCCGACGTGCCGGACGATGCGCTCGCTCGTGACGACGAGCGTGAGTTCGCTGAAGCGGTACGTCCGGACGACGCGCTCGCCGGGGTCGGTGACGCCCGCGGCGCTCAACACGCCCGCGAGGACGGGGTGGAGCACGTCATCAAGAGTACGTGCCGGTACGTCGAAGGACTGCTCGCCGTCGAGGCCGTAGTCGAGCGTGACCGTCGCCTTCCGGCGGCCCTCGCTGACGGTGACGCGTTCGGCGTCGTGGCCGTACGTGGCGACGGATTCGTTGCTGAGGAGGCCGTCGGCGCGGTAGACGAGCGTTCGAGACGGGGTGACGAAGAGCGCGTCGTCGCCCCGGAGCGGGACGCGCGCGACGACGGACTCGTCGCCGAGTGCGTCCGCGACGGCAGCGGGTACGTCCATACCGCGTCGTGCCTCTGGCCGAGCATAAACCCGACGCCGAGTTCGTGTACCGTGTTGCCGTAGTCCGGTGACGAAAGAGAACTTTAATAGGTAACCTCCGCTTAGCCGGGAGTGAGCCCGGGTGGCTTAGTCTGGTCATAGCGCCGCACTCATAGGGTTCAGAGATTCGGTGCGGCAGCCATTCGGTGGCTGTGCGTGTCCCCCGAGGCCCGCCGAGCCTCGAACCTGGGACATGCGGAGGCCGAGGGTTCAACTCCCTCCCCGGGCATTTCTACTGTCGTTCTCTCTCGGGAGCGAACGCGCCGTCAGTCGCATCGCTCGTCGTCCGTCGACGCCGATTTCGCGTGCCGTTACGCCGTCACCGGTTCGTGGACGTCGCCGGTGGCGGCGTCGTGGTCCTCATGCCACGTCTCGTCTTTCGCCCGAGCGACGTCTTCGATGACGCGCTCGACGCGCACGCCGCCGGCACCGAACTCGGTGTAGAGGCGCATGAAGTCCTCGGCGACGTCGTGGGCGTCGGCGAGCGTCGGGACGGCGGCGAGTTCGTAGGTGTCGAGGCCCTCCTCGGCGGTGCCGTGGCGGACGTCGACGCGGTAGCCGCGTTCGTCCGCGACGACGCGCTCGGGAACGCGGGCGGGCGCGAGGACGACGCGGAGCGGCTGGTCGAGGTGTTCGTACTCGACGACGCTGCGTGGGTCGTACTTGCGGCCGGCGTCCTCCTCCCAGTCGGGGTCGTCGCGCGTCCAGTTCGGCGGTGTCGTGAGGCCGTCGGTCATGGGCGGGTGTTCTCCCGGACCCGTGAAACCGCTACTGGCCCGAGGGGTCGGCGGCCGCGAACCGGCGGTCGGTCCCACGGGGTACCACGACGGCCGGACGCCCTCATACCGCTATATAGACAGGAACGTTCGTTATAATCTACGAAACAGACTGAGGGTGCCCGATAAAACATCTAAAGGTCTCTGAGCAAGTCGTGAAACGTCCGGGTGCGAGTGACAACTCCGGTTGAGCGTCGTGAAACGACCGGAAGTATCGGCCCCCTATATGCCGGTGGCGTTCATGGTATCCGCTGAGGTCAGCCCGCCCATGTCCAACCATCCCCTCCACGAACTCCCGTTGCGTCGCCTCAACAGTCACGCCGACGGGCTCGCGTTCCTCCGGCGCCCCGTCGAAGCGCTCGGCTTCTGGAGCGCGGTCGTCCTTCCCTTCCTCTACGTGCCGCTGGTGCTCAGCGGCCTCCAGACGACGGGGACGCAGTACGCCTTCGCGCTCCTCGTCGCCCTCCACGTCGTCGCGCTCGTCGTCGGGCGCGAGTACAACACCGAGTGACCGCTTTTTCTAGGCGAGCACGCCGAGACGCCGTAGCTCCGCGGCCATCGCGCGACGCTTCAGCAGGCAGAAGCCCGTGAAGATGACGAGGAAACCGACGGCGGTGGTGACGTCGAGGGATTCGCCGAGGAGTATCCAGCCGACGACGGCGGCGACGACGGGCGCGACGTAGGAGACGAGGTTGATTTCGATGGAGCCGAGGCGCTCGTGCAGGTCGAAGTAGAGGAGGAAGCCGAGCGCGCTCGCGACGACGGAGAGGTAGAGGAGCGCACCGAGGCTCTCGACGGTGAGCGGAACGCGTTGGGATTCGCCGAGCGCGACGCTCGCAACGTTCATCAGGAGCGCGCCGAAGAGCATCGACCACGCCTCCATCGTCTCCGGCGGGAGGCCGGCGTCGATGCGTTCGGTGAGGACGCTCCCGAGCGCGAACGACGCAGCGGCGAGGAAGACGAGAACGGGTCCGAGCGCGTTCGGCCCGACGAGCGCCGAGAGGTCGCCAGTCGCGAACACCTCCGGCGGAACGACGAGGACGCCGACGCCGACGAGGCCGAGGAGGAGGCCGGCGACACCAGGGAGGGTGAGCCGCGTGCTCGGGAGGAGGTAGCGGCTGAACGCGGACGTGAGGACGGGGCTGAGGCTGACGACGACGGCGGCGGAGGCGGAGGTGACGCCCGGCAGGTCTTCGCCGACGAAGAGGAAGGCGTGGTAGGCGGCGATGAGGAGGACGGCGCCGACGGCGACGGCGGCCCAGTCCGCACGCGTCTCGGGCCGCCACTGTCGGGTGGTGTAGGCGGCGTACGCGAGCATCAGGACGGCGGCGACGTCGTAGCGCAGCGCCGCGAAGAAGACGGGGTCGAAGAATTCGAGGCCGGCCTTGATGGCGACGAACGCCGACCCCCACGCGAGCGCGAGCACGCAGAACAACAGGAGGTTACGATATCGGGACACGGCGGAGGGACGGGCCTGCCGTCACTCAACGTTTCGATAGGTGCTCGTCCCACGTGGTCCTCACGCCGCGTCGACGTCCACACCTGTCCGCTCGCGGTAGACGGCGCGCAGGGCGTCCTGCCGGGTGACGATGCCGACGAGGTGGTCGCCCTCGACGACGGGGATGCGGTTGACGTCCTCGTCCTCGTTCGTGAGCACGGCGAGTATCGCGTCGAGGGGCGCGTCGGGCGTGACCGTCTTCACGTCCGTCGTCATCACCTCGCGGATGGGCCGCCCGGCGTTCTTCACGAGGTCGAGTTCGACGTCGAGTTCGTCCCACGAGAGGTCGATAGCGTACGTCAGGCTCTCGAGGAACGGCGGGAGGCCGAACGGGACGTAGAGGGTGCGGTCGCTCGGCTGGAAGATGTCGACGAGGTCGTGTTCGGTGACGATGCCGACGAGTTCGCCCCCCTCGACGACTGGGAAGCCCGTGAAGTCGCGCCGGGCGAGTTTCGTGAGCACCTCGCTGATTTCGTCGTCGGGCGAGACGGTCTCGACGTCCGTCGTCATTAAATCGCGGGCAGTGAGCGCCATACCGGCCTGTCGGTGGAGACGGTAGTAGTAGTTGTGGGGCGACCGGTCCATGGGTAATTGTGACATGGTCCAGCATACGGTTTAAGTCCCCTCAGGAGGTACTGACGCGTATGGCCACCGTGGGCCGGCAACGGCTGCGCGAGCTGTTCGACGACTCACCGACCCCCCATATCGCCCACCACCCCCGGACACACCGCCGGGACTTCTACGTGGCGACGGACGGGTCGTTCGCACCCGACGGGGGTGGGCTCGGAGTCATCATCGAGACCAGGAGCGGTGAGCGCGTCGCTCGACTCGCCGTCCCCGATTCGGCCCCGGACAACAACGTCGCGGAGTACCGCGCGCTCCACCTCGGCCTCGACGTCCTCGCGCACCGCGCGCCCGCGGACGCGAACGTCGGCGTCCTCGTCGACCACAGCGACCTCGCCGGGGACGTGAACCTCGCCGTCCTCGCGGGTCGCGACCCCAACTACCGGGCGCTGCGCGACGTCACCGTGCCGTCCGGCGCGGCGAACCACTGGCGCGGCATCCGCGCGCGCGTCGCCGGGTTCGGCGAACTCCGGGCCGCCGAACTCGGGAGCGGCGAGAACCCCGCGCACGTCCTCGCGAACGCCCCCGAGCAGTACGCGCACGTCAACGAGGAACCCGCGCAGTGTCGCCTCCCCGACGTGGAGACCGAGGAGCCACAGATTCCGCCGCCGAGTCGCGCGAACCGCCACGCCGGGGACTGAGCGGACCCGGTTGTCCACGACGAGCCACTTCCTTGCGCCCATCGTAACGACTGCCCGGCAAGTGCAACATGACGTATTCAGCGCGAAAAACCGAGAGAGGTAGGTGCGCTTACTCGTCGCTCAGCGGACCGACAAGTTCGATGACGTGGCCGTCGGGGTCCTCGATGAACGCGGTGCGCGCACCCGCGGTCTCGTTGTCCTCGGGTGCTTGGACGACACCGTGGTGGTCGATGTCCGCGAACGCCGCGTCGACGTCCTCGACTTTGACGGCGAAGTGGTCCCAGCGGTCGCCGGACTCGGAGGGCGTCACACCCTCAGTCTCGGAGAGCTGGAGTTCGACGCCGGCCTCGTCGGCGACGTAGCGATTGACGGTGTCCTCGAGCTCGAAGCCCCAGGACTCCTCGAAGCCGAGTTGCTCGGTGTACCACGCCACGGACTCCTCGACGTCCGCGACATTCAGGCAGACGTGCAGGAAGGTCGCGTCACTCATTCTGCTTCCTCCTCCTGTGCGTCGACGACGGCGACGCCCGCGAGGTTGACGATGTCCTTGACCTCGTCGCCGCGCTGGATGACGTGGACGGGCTCGTCCATGCCGGTGAGCATCGGACCGATTGCCTCTGCGCCGCCGAGGCGCTGGAGGAGCTTGTAGCCGATGTTGCCGGCCTCGAGGTTGGGGAAGACGAGGCAGTTCGCGGGGCCGTCGAGGTCCGCGAAGTCGTAGGTGTCCTCGAGGATGTCCTCGACGACGGCGGTGTCGGCCTGCATCTCGCCGTCCACCTGGAAGTCGACCGCGGGGTCCTCGCGGAGGCGCTCTGCGGCCGCCGCGACCTTCTCGGTGCCCTCGCTCTCGACGCTGCCGAAGTTCGAGTAGGAGAGCATCGCGACGCGCGGCTCGACGTTGAACCGCCGGGCGAGCGCGGCGACGTGCTCGGCGATTTCGGCGAGCACCTCCTCGTCGGGGTCGGTGTTGACGGTGGTGTCGGCGCAGAAGACGACGCGGTTCTTGAACGTCAGCATGTAGACGCCGGCGACGTGCTTGGCGTCCGGCGCGGTGCCGATGACTTCGAGCGGCGGGCGGAGCGCCGAGGGGTAGTGGTGGGTGAGGCCGGTGAGGAGCGCGTCAGCGTCGCCCTTCTCGACCATGACGCTCCCGAGGTAGTTCGGGTCACGGCGGACGAGTTCGGCGGCCTCGCTCTCCGTGACGCCCTTGCGTTTGCGGAGGTCGTAGAGACGTTCGGCGTACTCGTCGTAGTCGGACTGCTCGGGGTCGACGATTTCGGGGTCGAAGCCGAGTCCGAGATCCTCGACGGTCTCGTGGATGGTGTCCGCGTCGCCGATGAGGACGGGTTCGGCGATGCCCTCCTCGACCATCTGGGAGGCGGCGCGAATCATCTTCTCGTCGTCGCCCTCGCCGAGCGCGACGCGCTTCGGGTCGCTCTTCGCCTTATTGAGGACGACACGCATCATCTCGCGCGACTTGCCGAGGCGGGCCTCGAGGCGCTCGCGGTACTCCGCGAGGTCGAGGTCGCGCCGGGCGACGCCGGACTCGATGGCGGCCTCGGCGACGGCAGGGGCGACCTCGAAGAGGACGCGCGGGTCGACGGGCTTCGGGATGATGTACTCGGGGCCGAACTGGAGGGGTTGGTCGCCGTAGGCCTTCACGACCTGGTCGGGCACGTCCTCGCGCGCGAGTTCCGCGAGCGCCTTCGCGCACGCGACCTTCATCTCCTCGTTGATGCCGGTCGCCCGAACGTCGAGGGCGCCCCGGAAGATGAACGGGAACCCCAGCACGTTGTTCACCTGGTTGGGGTGGTCGGAGCGTCCGGTCCCCATGATGACGGTGTCGTCGCGGGCGTTCTTCGCCTCCTCGTAGCCGATTTCGGGGTCCGGGTTCGCCATCGCGAAGATGACCGGGTTCGCAGCCATCGAGCGCACCATCTCGGGGGAGACGATGCCGGGCGCGGAGAGGCCGATGAAGACGTCGGCGCCCTCCATCGCGTCGGCGAGGCCGCCCTCGGGGAGGTCGCGGGCGAACTCGGCCTTGTACTCGTTGAGGTCGCCGGCCTCGGCGCGCTCCTCGGTGAGGATGCCCGTCGAGTCGCACATCGTGATGTTCTCCTTCTTCGCGCCGAGCGAGACGTAGAACTTCGCGGAGGCAATAGCGGAGGCGCCCGCGCCGGAGATGGTGATGTCGACGTCCTCGATGTCCTTCCCGACGATGTCGAGGGCGTTGATGAGGCCCGCACCGCTGATGATGGCGGTGCCGTGCTGGTCGTCGTGGAAGACGGGGACGTCCATCCGCTCGCGGAGTTGCTCCTCGATCTCGAAGCACTCGGGAGCCTTGATGTCCTCGAGGTTGACGCCGCCGAACGTCGGTTCCATCGCCGCCACCGACTCGACGAACGCATCGACGTCGTTCTGGTCGAGTTCGACGTCGAACACGTCGATGTCGGCGAAACGCTTGAAGAGCACACCCTTCCCCTCCATCACGGGTTTCGAGGCCTGTGCGCCGATGTCACCGAGGCCGAGCACCGCCGAGCCGTTCGAGACGACTCCGACGAGGTTCCCCTTCGCCGTGTAGCGGAATGCCTTCTCAGAGTCCTCGTCGATACGTCGGCAGGGCGCGGCGACACCGGGCGAGTACGCCAGCGAGAGGTCCCGCTGCGTGTTCGTCGGCTTCGTCGTCGCGATCTCCAGTTTGCCTGGTGGCTCGCGCTCGTGATACTCGAGCGCGTCTTCGTCCAATCCCATGTCCACTACGGCGACGGCCCACGCCAAAAACCTATGGTCTGCGTCGAGACGGGGGTTCGTCGTCCGTCGTAACCATCTGGTCGGCGTGTCGGCCGCCAAACGGGTTTCTCGGCGCGCGTCGCTCACTTTTGCCTCAATTTATGTAGAACCCGCCCGATTGAGTGGATATGGATAGACGGAGCTACCTCAAAGCACTCGGAGCGAGCGGTGCGGCGCTCACGCTCGCCGGCTGTTCGTCCAACGGCGGCGGCAACGGCACGACCACCGGCTCGACGACGTCCAGCCAGCAGCAGACTCAGATCGTCGCCGGCACCGCCCCCGGCTTCCCGCCGTTCGAGATGATTCAGAACGGCAAGCTCGTCGGCTTCGACATCGACCTGCTCGAAGCCGTCGTCGAACAGTCCGACGGCTATACCCTCAAGACCTGGGAGCAGTACGAGTTCGGCTCGCTCATCGGCGCGCTCACCGCGAACAAGGTGGACGTGCTCGCCGCCGGCCTCTCCATCACGGAGAAGCGAAAGGAGTCCATCGCCTTCACGAACCCCTACTGGGACGCGAACCAGGCCATCCTCGTCCGCAAGGGCTCCTCGTGGAAGCCCCAGAGCCTCTCGGACCTCGCCGGCCACAAGGTCGGCGCGCAGTCCGGGACGACCGGCGAGTCCCAGATCCAAGGCCTCATCGAGAACGGCACCCTCAAGGAGGCGAACTACAACGCCTACTCGAACTACGTCCTCGCCGTCACCGACCTCGAGAACGGCAACATCGACGCCGTCGTCCTCGACAAGCCCGTCGCGGACACCTTCGTCAGCAGTCGGGACGTCGTCATTTCGACCGTCGTCGAAACCGGCGAGCAGTACGCCTTCGGCATCCGGAAGAACTCGCCGGACCTCGAGTCCGGCCTCAACGCCGGCCTGCAGGCCGTCCGTGACAACGGGACGTACGCCGACCTGAAGACGAAGTGGTTCGCGTCCGCCGAGACGACGACTACGACGACGACGAGCAGCGAGAACAGCAGCAACTAACCCATGTCGTCCGTCGCCCTGCCGCTCGCGGCGTCTGACTGGGGGTTCGTCAGGGACAACCTCTGGACGCTCCTCGCGGCCGTCTGGCCCGCGCTGAAGCTCACCGGGGCGGCACTCGGCCTCGGGTTCGTCGCCGGGCTTCCCCTCGGCGTCCTCGAGGTGTACGGCGGGCGACGGAGCGCGTGGCTCGCCCGGAAGGTGGGTGTCGCCGTTCGGGGCACGCCCATCATCGTCCTGATGTTCATCACGTACTTCGGGCTCGGCCTCTCGCCGGCGTTCGTCGCCGCGACGGCCGCACTCGGCGTGCGAAGCGCCGCCTATCAGGGGCAGGTGTTCCGTGGGGCGCTCCAGTCCATCGGCCGCGGCCAGATGGAGGCCGCGCGCGCCATCGGCCTCTCGAAGCTCGGCGCGATTCGCCACGTGATGATTCCGCAGGCGCTCCGGCGCTACATCCCGGGCTTCCAGAACGAGTACACCATCGTCCTGAAGGACACCAGCATCGCGTTCGCCATCAGCTACACGGAAATCTTCTACCAGATGTACAACCTCATCCCCCAGCAGACAACCGCGACGCCCGAACTGTTCGTCACGGTCGCCGTCATCTACCTCGTGTTGACGCTGGCCGGGAACCGGATTCTCGAGTACGTCGACGACGTCTTCAGTATCCCCGGCGGAGGTGCGTCGCAATGAGCGACCACCTCCTCACCGCCGAGGACCTCCAGAAGAGCTACGGCGACGAACGGGTGCTCGAGGGCATCGACTTCGAGATGGACCGACAGGACGTCCAGGTGCTCATCGGGCCGAGCGGCTCCGGGAAGTCCACCCTCCTGCGGTGTGTGAACCGCCTCACCGAGTTCGAGGGCGGGACGATTCGCCTCGACGGCGAGGACGTCATGGCGATGGACGTCAACGAGTTGCGCCGGCAGGTCGGGATGGTCTTCCAGGACTTCAACCTCTTCGCGCACCTCACCGCGAGGGAGAACGTCGCGCTCGGCCCGCGCCGCGTCCTCGGGCAGTCGAAGGCGGAGGCGAACGAGCGCGCGCTGGCGGAACTCGAGCGCGTCGGCCTCGCCGACCAGGTCGACTCCTACCCGGCGGAGCTCTCCGGCGGGCAGAAACAGCGCGTCGGCATCGCCCGCGCGCTCGCAATGGACCCGAAGCTGATGCTGTTCGACGAGCCGACGTCAGCGCTCGACCCCGAACTCATCGGCGACGTCCTCGGCGTGATGCGCGAACTCGCCGAGGAGGGGATGACGATGCTCTGTGTCACCCACGAGATGGGGTTCGCCCGGCAGGTGGCGACGGACATCATGTTCCTCGAGGACGGCCACCTCGTCGAGCACGGCGACCCCGAGCAGTTGTTCACGAACCCGCAGCACGAACGCACCGAGCAGTTCCTCCGCCGGCTCACCGAACTGCACGGCGGCACCGAACCGGAGTCATAGATGTCGGTCGAGCGAGAGCGCCGTCACGCCGGACTCGAACGCGCCCTCACGTACGCCGTCGGCGGGTTCGTCTGGCTCTGGTTGGTGTTCCGGTGGCTGAACTCGTGGCTCGGCGGCGTCGTCGTCGGGCCGACGGAGCCGCTCGTCCCGCAGTCGTTCGCGGCGTCGCTGGAGTCGCTCGGCGCGAGCGTCGGCGCGGTCGCGAACGGCGTCCCGGTCGTCGCCGTCGCCTTCGACTTCCTCGGCTGGGCGGTCGGGATGGTCGGGTTCGCGAGCCAGTACGGCCCGAAGCTCGCCGTCGCGGCGTGGCTGACGGTCGTGCTCACCGTCCTCGGCATCCTGTTCGGCCTCGTCATCGCGGTGCCGCTCGCGGCGGCGCGCGTCTACGGCGGCGTCTCGAAGTACGTCGCGCTCGTCTACATCGAACTCATCCGCGGGACGCCGCTCGTCGCACAACTGTTCCTGCTCTACTTCGGCGCGCCGTTCCTCTCGAAGTTCATCCGCGAACTCCCGTTCGTCGGGCACGGCATCGTCCCGGGGCAGGCAGTCTGGATCGCCATCATCGGCTTCACCATCAACTCCTCGGCCTATCAGGCCGAGTACATCCGCGGCTCCGTGGAGAGCGTCGACCCCGGCCAGTTGATGGCGGCGCGCGCCGTCGGCCTCGACAAACTGGAGGGCATCCGCTTCGTCGTCCTCCCGCAGGCGCTCCGGTACGCGATTCCGTCGTGGACGAACGAGCTCGTCTACCTCATCAAGTACAGTTCGCTCGCGACGTTCATCACCGTGCCCGAGATATTCAAGAACGCCCAGGACGTCGGCTCGGAGACGTTCGCGTACACGAACTCCTACGTCCTCGCGGCGGTGTTCTACCTCGTGCTCGTCGTCACCGCCTCCTACGCGATGTCGAAGGTCGAGGACGAGGTGGCGATTCCGGGTGTCGGCAGCGGCGAGGGCCGCTAGCGGACGTCCTCGTGTGCGTCGGACTCGGGAACTGACCGGCACGGCGCGCGCCCACGTGACGGTTCAGTCGCCGTCTCAGTCACCCGAACCTCCTTCTTCCGGGCAGTCGTCGAGACGGGTATGTCCGACGACTCCCTTCAGCGCACGCTCCGCCGGTGTACCGCCGTCTTGGTGCTCCCGCTCGCGGCGCTCCTCCTCGCCTACACGCGCTCGCTGATGTATCGCGGCATCGCCGACCGGACGACGCCAGTCCTCCGCCCGCTCGCGGTGCTGCTCGCCGTCGGGGCGGTGAGCTACCTCCTCGGGAGCCTCATGCTCGCCCTCGTGCAGTCGGAGCGCGAGGACGCCGCAGCGGACGACGGCGCCTAGAACTCGGTGACGACTTCGACGCCGGCGGTGTCGTAGTCGTCCATCGCGGCGAGACGCGCGGGCACCTCGTCAAGCGACACGTCGCGCGTGACGAGCGCGCCCGGGTCGACGTCCGCGCCCGCGACGAAGCGGAGGAGCGCGGGGTAGTCGGTGGGGCTGAGGCCGCGCGCCCCGACGAACGTAAGCTCGTTGCGCGTCATCGCGTCCGTCGGGAGCGACACCTCGCCTTCTTCGGCGTCCGTCGTGAGGCCGATTTGGACGTGCGTGCCGGCGCGTCGGAGCGAGTCGACGGAGTTCCGACAGGTCTCCGCGCGGCCGAGCGCGTCCACGGAGACGTGTGCGCCACCATCGGTGTGCTCGCGGACTTCGGCGCGGACGTCACTCTCGCGGGCGTTCACGAGGACGTCCGCGCCGAGGGCGGCGGCGAGGTCGAGCGCCTGTTCGTTGATGTCGACGGCGACGACGGTCGCGCCCCGCGTGGCGGCGATTTGGACCGCCGAGAGGCCGACGCCGCCACAGCCGTGGACGGCGACCCAGTCGCCAGCCCCGACGGCGGCCTGATTGGTGAACGCGTTGAACGCGGTGGCGTAGCGACAGCCGAGCGCGGCGGCGTCCCGAACGGAGAGCGAGTCGGGGAGCGCGGCGAGGTTGTAGTCGGCGTGCGGGACGGCGACCCGCTCGGCGAACGCGCCCGGGACGGACTGCTCGAAGCCGAGCGCGTACCCGTCCGTACAGCGGTTGCCGTGGCCGGTGACGCAGTGCTCACAGGTGCCGTCGCCGAGGGAGAACGGGACGACGACGCGGTCGCCGACCGCCCACTCGGTGACGCGCTCGCCGACGGCGCTGACGCGGCCGGCGGGTTCGTGACCGAGCACCTGGCCGCGCTCGACGGCGTCGTCCGCCCACTCGCCGTGGCCCTTCCACGCGTGCCAGTCGCTCCGGCAGACCCCGCAGGCCTCGACGTCGACGACCACGCCGTGCTCGGGCGGTGTCGGTTCGGGGACGTCCTCGATGGCGAGCGGGTCGTCGTACTCGCGGAGCACTGCGGCCTTCATGCTCGTTGGTGCGGGGACGAGCGGGAAAAGCGTCACCCTCGCCGGGTCCTCGGCGCGACGACGGAAGTCCGAAGCCATTTGTAGCGCCTCGCCCTCCCTGAGAGCATGAGCGACGCAGACGCCGGCCGCGAGGACGAGGAAATCGTCCGAACGGCGGAGGAGGTCGAGAACGCGCGACAGGACGTCGTCGCGGTGAACAACGCGGACGAACCCGAGGGGCTGGTGAACCGCCTCGACGCGCACACGGGCGACGGCGTCCGCCACCGCGCGTTCACCTGCCTCCTCTTCGACGAGGACGGCCGCGTCCTCCTCGCACAGCGCGCCGCGCGCAAGCGCCTCTGGGACACCCACTGGGACGGCACCGTCGCCTCCCACCCCGTCGAGGGCCAGTCCCAAATCGAGGCGACCGAGGAACGCCTCGAGGAGGAACTGGGCGTGACCCCCGACCAGTATGGCGAGCTCGAGGTCACCGACCGCTTCGAGTACAAGCGCCACTACCTCGACGAGGGCGTCGAGTGGGAGGTCTGCGCGGTGCTGAAGGCGACGCTCCACGACACGACGCTCGACCCGGACCCCGAGGAGGTCGGCGGCGTCCTCTGGGCGGACTACGAGGACCTCTGGGAGAACCCGCGCCACTACCGCCAACTCCGCTTCTGCCCGTGGTTCGACATCGCGCTCCGGCGTGACCTCACCGGCGAGGCGGACCCCGAGGCCGGCGGACCGCGCGAGTAACCGTCACGCAACGCGTGACGAGGAGCGGAGCGCGAACGGAGTGAGACGCGAGCAACCTCGGCGCTCACCGTGTGAGGGCCGCGATACGCGAGCGCTGACCGAGCCGTATTTTTCTCTCCGCACCCGTCGCGGGCGACGCCGCGCGTCCGCGGGTCTCTTGGGGGCGGGCCGTTTCCCACGAGTATGGTCGAGACGCAGGAGTCACTGACGGGACAGGTTGCCCTCGTCACCGGCGCGGCGTCGGGCGTGGGGCGCGCGGTGGCAGCGGGCCTCGCGGAGTACGACGCGACGGTGTACGCGGCGACGCAGTCGATGAACGACGACGTGCCCGCGGACTGCGAGCACGTCCTGCTCGACGTGACACAGGAGGGCGACGCCGAGGCGGTCGTGGACGGCATCTACAGCGAGACGGAGCGCCTCGACGTGCTGGTGAACGCCGCGGAGTTCGGCCGCCCGGAGGGTGAGGGGAGCGACACCATCGTCACGGAGGACCCCTCGCGCATCGACCGGGCGCTCGCGACGAACGTCCGGGGGCCGATGGTGCTCTGTAAGCACGCGCTCCCGCTGCTCCTCCAGCAGCGGGCCCCGCGGGTCGTGAACGTCGGGAGCGCGCTCGGTGCGCCGGGCGAGACGACGTCCGGGTCGCCGGGGTATCAGGTCTCGAAGGCGGGGCTGGCGGCGTTCACGCGCTACCTCGACGCGGAGTACGGGACGCGCGGGCTGATGGCGAACACGGCCTTTGCGTCCGCGGAAGCCGGTGACGAGGAGAATCAGGGCGTCGAGACGGTGTTGTGGCTCGCGCGTCTCGCGGGTGGCGGGCCGATGGGCGAGGCGTTCCGCGCACCCGAGGAACCCGTCTAGTTTCGCGAGGCCTGCACGGACCAGAGCGCGGCGACGGCGAGGATGAGCGCGGGGACCATCGCGGCGGCCATGTAGGCGTTCTCGAAACTGAGGAAGGCGGGCGGCCAGAGGTAGACGATGCCGGGCGCGACGATGCCGGCGAACGCGAGGACGCCGACGAGGAGCCACGACTGGCGCTCGGAGAGTCCCTCGGCGTCGCTCTCGGCGCTCGCCGGTTCGTGAACGTACGGGTCCTCGGCGTCCTGTGCCATTACGGCGTGGGTATCGGCGGCGGGGCCAAAGCCTTGCCGGTCGCCCGCCGGGGTGACAACGGCTTTGCGGGTGGCGGCGTCACCACGAGTATGGTCGATTTTCAGTCCCGCGACAGCCGTCTCGCGGCCGGGGACGACAGTGACGAGGGCGACAAACAGGCGAGCGAGGGAGAGGAGAACGGCGGCCACGACGAGCACGCGGACCGCGACGGGCACGATGCGGCGGAGCACGGCCACGACCATCACGCCCACGACGTCGAGTCGGTGGCGGTCGGCGTGGTGACGGTGTCGTCGTCGCGGACCGAGGACGACGACCCGAGCGGCGACGCCATCGTCTCGCTCCTCGCCGAGGCGGGCCACGAGGTGGTGACGCGCGAACTCGTACCGGACGCCTTGGACGAGGTGCAGGGGACCGTCGACCGCATCGTCCGCCGCGACGACGTGGACGCCGTGGTGACGACGGGCGGGACGGGCGTGACACCCGACGACGTGACCGTGGAGGCGGTGCGGCCGCTCTGCGACAAGCGCCTCCCCGGCTTCGGTGAGCTCTTCCGACGGTTCTCCTACGACGACATCGGGACGCGCGTCGTCGGCACGCGCGCGGAGGCGGGTGTCGCGAACGGCGTTCCCGTCTTCTCGCTACCGGGGAGCGAGGACGCCGTCCGCCTCGGCGTCTCCGAGGTGATTCTCCCGGAGATCAGCCACCTCGTCGGCCTCGCGACGCGCCCCGAGGAGGACGAACCGGACACCGAATCGACCGGCAGCGACGCCGAGGATGGCGACGACACGGTGGGGGGAGAGCAGTCGGGCGAGGAGTGAGAGTCGGCACCCCTAGTCCTATAACGTGGTAGTATAACCTAGTAATCGATGGCTCGAACGCAGCTGCAACGAGCACGGGACGGCGAGATAACCAGCGAGATGGAGCGCGTCGCGGAGCGCGAGCGCCGCGACCCCGAGTTCGTCCGCGAGCAGGTCGCCGAAGGACGGGCGGTCATTCCCGCGAACCACGGCCACGACTCGCTCGACCCGATGGTCATCGGCGAGGCGTTCGCGACGAAGGTCAACGCGAACATCGGGAACAGCGAGGAGACGAGCGACCGCGAGGGCGAACTCCGGAAACTCCACACCGCCGTCCACTACGGCGCCGACACCGTGATGGACCTCTCGACCGGCCCGAACCTCGACGCCGTCCGCGAGGCGAACGTCGCACACTCGCCCGTCCCAATCGGCACCGTCCCCATCTACGAGGCCGTCAAGCGCGCCGGCGACCCCGCTGACATCACCCACGAGGGTCTCCTCGACGTCATCGAGAAGCAAGCCGAGCAGGGCGTCGACTACATGACGATACACGCCGGCGTGCGGATGGCACACCTCCCGCTCACCGACGGGCGCAAGACCGGCATCGTCTCGCGCGGCGGGTCGGTCCTCGCACAGTGGATGGAGGAGAACGCGATGGAGAACCCGCTCTACACGGAGTTCGAGGATATCTGCGAGATACTCGTCGAGCACGACGTGACGGTCTCGCTCGGCGACGGCCTCCGTCCGGGCTGTCTCGCCGACGCCGGCGACGACGCCCAGTTCGCCGAGCTCAACACGCTCGGCGCGCTCACCGCGACCGCGCAGGAGCACGGCGTGCAGGTAATGGTCGAGGGCCCGGGCCACGTCCCGCTGGACGAAGTCGCCGGACAGGTCGAGCGCCAGCGCGAGGTCTGCGACGGCGCGCCCTTCTACGTCCTCGGCCCGCTCGTCACGGACGTCGCGCCCGGCTACGACCACATCACGAGCGCCATCGGCGCCGCCGAAGCCGGTCGCGCGGGTGCCGCGATGCTCTGCTACGTCACCCCCAAAGAACACCTCGGGCTTCCCGACGAGGAGGACGTTCGGGACGGCCTCGCCGCCTACCGCATCGCCGCGCACGCCGCCGACGTCGCCAACAACCTGCCGGGTGCGCGCGACTGGGACGACGCGCTCTCCGAGGCCCGCTACGAGTTCGACTGGCGCGAGCAGTTCACGCTCGCGCTCGACCCCGAACGCGCCCGCGACTACCACGACCAGACACTCCCCGGGGACAACTACAAGGACGCGCGCTTCTGCTCGATGTGCGGCGCGGAGTTCTGCTCGATGCGCATCGACCAGGACGCCCGCGACGCCCGCGACGACGGCAAGATGAGCACCATCGACGACGAGACCGACCTCGAATCCTCGCCCGCCGCCGACGCGAACCGTCCGCCGGTCGGCGAGCACGACACCTCCCGCGTCCCCGACGAAATCGAGGTTGGCGGCGTGACGTTCACGCCCGCGGACGACGACTGACTTAGGGCACGCGCCCGAACGCCCCCGCATGGAGAAGGACGACGTCCGCGAGTCGGTGTGGGACACCCTCGAGGAGGAAGGACTGGCGCGCTTCCCGTTCCCGCCGCACGGCCGCATCCCGAACTTCGCGGGGGCGGACGAGGCCGCCGAGCGCCTCGCCGAGACGGACGCGTGGCGCGACGCCGACGTCGTGAAGGCGAACCCGGACGCGCCCCAACTCCCGGCGCGCCGACGCGCGCTCCACGACGGGAAGACGCTCTACATGGCGGTGCCGCGCCTGCGCGACCCCGAGTGTTTCCTCGAACTCGACCCCGAGCGCATCGACGAGGCGGAGTACGACCGCGCGCCCGCCCTCTCGAACGTCGACGAGTACGCGACGGCGGTCCGCCCCGAGGCGGTCGGACACGTCGATCTGGTGCTCTCGGGAAGCGTCGCCGTCTCCGAGGACGGCGCGCGCGTCGGGAAGGGCGAGGGGTTCAGCGACTTCGAGTTCGCGATCCTCACCGACGCCGGGTTGGTGGGACCGGCCCCGAGTCGAACCCACCGAACGGCGAGCGGTGAAACCACAAGCGACGACGAGACGACGGTCGCGACGACCGTCCACGAGGAGCAGGTGTTCGCCGAGGCGTCGTGGCCGGTGGACGCCCACGACGTCCCGATGGACCTCGTGGTGACGCCCGAGCGCGTCATCGAGACCGAGACGCCCTACGACCGGCCGGCGGGCATCGACTGGGACGCCGTTTCGGCGACGGAGCGCGAGGAAATCCCGATCCTCGACGAACTCGCGGAATCGGGCCGATAGTTTATCAGTCAGCGATCCGAACTGTACGGCATGTCTTCGGGCGACGCGACCGACGGCGGCGACGACCCGGACGGGCCGGACGCCGCCGCACTCGCCGTCCGCGACGCGGCAATGGACGCCTGCGGCGGCAAGCCGACGTGTTCGGTCTGTCCCGCGTCCGCCGACTTCTACCTTTACGAGGCCGACCGGGTGTCGACGTTCGCCTGCTGGGAGCACGTCAGTCCCTACGCCGCGGACGTGAACGGGTCGCCCGAGTCGAGCGAGCGCCCCATCGCGGTGCCCCTCGACTCCTTCAGGGAGTGACGCGCTCGCGGAGACCTGAGAGCACGCCGGAGAGCAGCGCGAGCGGCAGGGCCGCGTTCGCGGCGGTGTAGGCTGCCGTCGCGACGATACCGGCTCCAGTCCCGAGCGCGCCGACGGCGAGCACGAGGTCCACCGTCTCGCGGGACGGCCGGAGCGCCGCCAGCAGCGAGCGCGGACGCGGCGGCCGCGGGAACGAGACGGGTGGGGACGGAATAGGTGGTTTCGGCGCCGAGAGCGACGGCTTCGGGAGCGAGAATTCGGGGAGCGATTCGGGAATCGACGGGCGCGACGGCATCACTCGACGTCGGGGGTGAGTTCCTCGGCGACGGCCTCGACGGGAAGGACGTCCGGGTGGACGGCGAGGTCGAGGTTCCCACGGACGAACTCGGGGACGGAGTCGGCGGCGTAGACGACGGTCTTGAGGCCCTCGTTGAGTTCGAGGGCGACCGGAATCGCGGTGGCTTCGCCGACGTCGGTGACGACAAGGAGGTCGGCGGACTCGATGCCGGCCTCGCGGAGGCGGTCGCCGGACGCGGCGCCTTCGAGGCGCGTGACGTCCGCGCCGCGGGCGTCGAGGGCGGCGCCGAGGCCGCGGTCGGGGCCGACGATGATTACGTTCATGGCCTGTTCTGCGCGACGAGCGCCTAAGAATGTGGCGAGTACGGTGCGTGCCGACTGCCGTCCTCACTCGCGCTGGCCGCGAACGACGTAGCCGTACTTCAGGAGGGCGACGAACACCGACCCGCCGACGGCGTTCCCGAGGACGGCGAGGACGACGAAGCGGGCGTAGTCGGCGAGCGTGATCGTGGGGGCGACGAACGCGCCCGCGAGCACTTCGACGGTGCCGGCGACGGCGTGCGGGAGGTGGCCGAAGCCGATGACGGTGGTGACGAGGACGACGAGCGCGAGCTGGGTCGTCGCGTCGCGGACGGCGGTGACGAGCCACGAGAGCAGGCCCATCAGCCAGCCGGCGAGGACGGCGGCGACGAGCGTGACGTACCACGGATGGGAGACGAGCGGCTCGGCGAGGTGGACGAACGCCGCGGGGTCGACGATGCCGTAGGCGGGCGCGGCGGCGACCATCGCGAGCGCGAAGACGGCACCGCCGACGGCGTTCCCGAGGTAGACGACGCCCCAGAGCCGAAGGAGCGAGCGGACGGTCGCACGGCCGTCGAGGACAGGGACGACCGCGAGCGTGGTGTGCTCCGTGAAGAGCGCGGCGCGCCCGAGGACGACGAAGACGAACCCCGTCGCGTAGAGGACGCCGAGCGTCAACTCGAGCGTTGGGGCCGACCAGACGCCGGCGGCGACGGAGTAGAGCGCGGCCATGAAGAGCGGGCCGAAGCCGACGTCGAGGCCCGCCGAGACGCCGGAGAGGAGGAGGCCGTCGGTCGGCCGCCGGAGTTCGTCGAGCCCGTAGTCGAGTTGGGCGGCGAGCACTTCCTCCTGCGAGCGCACGTGGCCGGTCGAGTCGTCGACCGACCCGGTATCGGTCTCCGACGCTCCCATACACGCGAACGTACGACTGTCGGGAAAACGGACGTTACGGCTAGAGCGAGACACGCCGCGAGCCTACGCGTCGGCGGGGAGGCGTGCGAGGGTGCGGCGGAGGAGCGGCGGCGTCGCCATGGACGTCGCGACGGCGACGAGATGGCGGAGAACTGCGGGAGTAGCGCACCCGTCAGCAACCGTGGTGACTCACTCCATCGGTCCCATCGTCGCCGTGAACACCGCGACTGACTCGCTCTCGTTGCGCGCGCCGTGCGGGACGCCGCGCTCGAAGGGGACGACGGCGGGCGCGCCGACGCGCTCCTCCTCGCCGTCCGCGACGACGACGAGTTCGCCCTCGAGGACGTGGAAGACGTTCGTCTGCTCTGGGTGTTCGTGTGGGTCGACTCGGGCGCCCGGCCCGAGCGCGAACGCCTTCACGAGCACGTCCGGCGAGTAGTGGAGTTCGGTCGTCTCGACTTCGTTCGGGTCGACGTCCATGTCGACGTCGCTGTAGCGGTCCATACGTGACACGTAAATAGAGAGATAAAAAGACGTACCGGGCCACGACGACTCCGGAACGCCGGTTCGTTATTCGTACTCGATGGTCGCGGGCGGCTTGTGCGTGACGTCGTAGACGACGCGCGAGCAGTCCTCGACGGTGCCCGTGATGCGCGACTGGAGGCGCTGGAGGGTCTCCCAGTCGAGTTCCTGGGCGCGGGCGGTCATGCCGTCACGGGACTCGACGGAGCGGACGGCGACGACGTGGCCGTGGACGCGGTTGTCGCCCTTCACGCCGGTCGCGCGACCGAGGACGGCCGCAAAGGCCTGCCACGGGTCGTACTCCTCGAGTTCGTCTTCGACGATGGCGGTCGCCTCGCGGGCGACCCGGACCTTCTCCTCGGTGACTTCGCCGACGACGCGGACGGCGAGGCCGGGACCGGGGAACGGCATGCGCTCCGAAATGACTTCCTCGAGGCCGAGGTGGCGCGCGACCTCGCGCACTTCGTCCTTGTAGAGGTCGCGCAGCGGCTCGATGAGGCCGTCGAAGTCCACGACGTCGGGAAGGCCGCCGACGTTGTGGTGGCTCTTGATGTTCCCCTCGGACTCGATGCGGTCCGGGTAGATGGTGCCCTGGACGAGGTAGTCGGCGTCGACTTCCTTCGCGACCGTCTCGAACTCCCGGATGAACTGCTCGCCGATGACGTGGCGCTTCTCCTCGGGATCGGTGACGCCCTCGAGCTTGTCGAAATACCTCTCGGACGCGTCGACGACGCGCAGGCGCTCCATGTAGCCGAAGACCTCCTCGATTTCCTCGGTCTCGCCCTTGCGCATCAGGCCGGTGTCGACGTAGACGGGGACGAGCTGCTCGCCGACCGCCTCGTAGGCGAGCGCGGCGGCCGTCGAGGAGTCGACGCCGCCGGAGAGCGCGATGATGGCCGTGCTGTCGCCGAGTTCCTCGCGAATCTCCGCTTTCGCGTCCGCGACGAATTCCTCGACGTCCACCATCAGTTGCTCACCTCCGTGGCCGTCTCGGTGCCAGCCTGCTCGATGACGGCGTCGACGAGGCCGACGAACGGCGGCGACGCACGCGAGGGTCGCGAGCGGAACTCGGGGTGGAACTGCGTCCCGAGGAAGAACGGGTGATCCTCGCGCTCGACGATTTCCATGCGGTTGCCGGCGTGCCCGGAGAACGTCAAGCCCTCGGTGGCGAGGCGCTCGATGTACTCGGGGTTGACCTCGTAGCGGTGGCGATGGCGCTCCGTGCACTCGGTATCGCCGTAGACGTCCTCGGCGAGCGTGCCCTCGTCGATTTCGGTGACGTGCGCGCCGAGGCGCATCGTGCCGCCGAGGTCCTCGAGGTCGTACTGCTCGGGCAGGAGGTCGATGACGGGGTGGGGCGTGTCCGGGTCGATTTCGGCGGAGTGTGCGCCCTTGAGGCCGACGACGTTCCGGGCGTGCTCGACGACGGCGAGCTGGAAGCCGAGACAGAGGCCGAGGAAGGGGACGCCGTTCTCGCGGGCGTAGCGGACGGCCTCGAGTTTGCCCTCGGTGCCACGCGCACCGAACCCGCCGGGGACGACGACGCCGTCGGCCTCCTTCAGGCGCTCCTCGTGGGCGTCCGTCATCTCGTCGGCGTCCACCCACTGGACGTTCACGTCGACCTGCTGCTGGAGGCCGGCGTGCTTGAGCGCCTCGTGAATGCTGATGTAGGCGTCCTCTAAGGCGTACTTCCCGACGAGCGCGATGTCGACCTCGCCCGTCGTGTCCTGAGTGACGGTGTCGCGCCACTCCGTCGAGCGCTCGCCCTCGGGGAGCGCGTCGTCGGCGATGGCGAGGCGCTCCATGACGTACTCGTCGAGGCCCTCGTCTTCGAGGACGAGCGGGACGTGGTAGATGTCCTCGACGTCGGGGTTGGAGAAGACGGCCTCGGTGTCGACGTCGCAGAAGAGCGCGATTTTCTCCTTGACGTCCGGGTCGAGCTTCTCGGGATTGCGCCCAACGAGAATGTCCGGCTGGAGGCCGATGGAGCGCAGTTCCTTCACGGAGTGCTGGGTCGGCTTCGTCTTCTGCTCGCCGTTCTTCGAGTTCGGGACGAGCGTGACGTGCGTGAAGAGGAGGTCCTCGTCGTCCTGCTCGTGGCTGAACTGGCGGAGCGCCTCAAGGTAGGGCATCCCCTCGATGTCGCCGACGGTCCCGCCGATTTCGACGATACAGACGTCGGTGCCTTCCGCGGCCTCGCGGATGCGGCGCTTGATGTCGTCGGTGACGTGCGGAATCACCTGGACGGTCTTCCCGAGGTAGTCGCCGGCGCGTTCACGCTCGATGACCTCCTGGTAGACCTTCCCAGTCGTGACGTTGTGGTCCGACGTCATGTCGACGTCGAGGAAGCGTTCGTAGTTGCCCAAGTCGAGGTCGACTTCCCCACCGTCCTTCAGCACGTACACCTCGCCGTGCTGATAGGGGTTCATGGTGCCCGCGTCCACGTTGAGGTACGGGTCGACTTTGACGGCGGTAACGTCGAAGCCCGCGTTCGTGAGGAGGCGGCCGAGGCTCGCGGCGGTGATGCCTTTCCCGAGGCCGGACATCACGCCGCCGGTGACGAAGACGAACTTGTTCCCCAATTCGGGGTCGTATCCGGTCTCCTGCGGCATACTGCGTCTCCGGACGAAGCGATGAAAACGGTTTCGGGACGGGCCGCAGAGTGCGGTGTGGTGCCACGCGTCCGCCCGGGCGTGGAGGCGGCCCGGAGTGCCCGTAGCCACAGAACTAACGGCGCGCCGTCCGACGCCTCGCGTATGTCAGAGACGATGCGCGCAGTCGAAGTTCCGGAGGCAGGTGCCGACTTCGAGGTCGTCGAACGCGAGGTCCCGACCCCCGGCCCCGAGGCGGTCCGCATCGCCGTCGAGGCCTGCGGCGTCTGTCACAGCGACGAGATGACGAAGGAGGGTGTCTACCCCCGCATCGAGTTCCCGCGGACGCCCGGCCACGAGGTCGTGGGGCGCATCGACGCCGTCGGTGCGGACGTGACGGAGTGGGCGGAGGGCGATCGCGTCGGCGTCGGCTGGCACGGCGGCCACTGCTTCACCTGCGAGGCGTGTCGCCGTGGCGACTTCATCAACTGCGAGCACGCCGACGTCACCGGCATCGACTTCGACGGCGGCTACGCCGAGTACACCGTCGCGCCCCGCGAGGCGCTCGCCGCGGTGCCCGAGGAACTCGACGCCACCGAGGCCGCACCGCTCCTCTGCGCGGGCATCACGACGTTCAATGCGCTCCGCAACAGCGACGCCCGGCCCGGCAACCTCGTCGCCGTGCAGGGTGTGGGCGGCCTCGGCCACCTCGGCATCCAGTACGCCCACGAGGCCGGCTTCGAGGTCGTCGCGCTCTCTCGGGGCACCGAGAAGGAGGCGTACGCCCGCGAACTCGGCGCGGACCACTACGTCGACACCGAGCGCGAGGACCCCGCCGAAGCCCTGCAGGCGCTCGGCGGGGCGAAAGTCGTCCTCGCCACTGCGCCGTCTAGTGAGGCCATCTCCTCCGTCGTCGGTGGCCTCGGTGTTGACGGCGAGGTGCTCGCCGTCGGCATCCCCGCCGACCCCGTGGACGTCCACGTCGGCCAACTCGTCGGCACCCGCGGGTCCGTCTCCGGGTGGGCCTCGGGCACCGCGCGCGACTCGCAGGACACGCTGGAGTTCAGCGCGCTCCGCGACGTCACGCCCGAAGTCGAGACGTTCGACCTCGCGGACGCGGGCGAGGCCTACGAGCGCATGCTGAACGCCGACGTCCGCTTCCGCGCCGTCCTCACGCCGTGAGGCGCGTGACGAGGAACGACCCGACTTCCTCCGCGACTGCGTCCTGCTGGCCGACGAAGGAGTGGTCCGCGTTAAGCGCCCGGACTGGCCCACCGCGCTCGCGGACGGCGTCGACGACGCCCTGCCAGTCCGCGGTGTCGTCTCGCTCGCCGTAGACGACACAGACCGGCGTCGAGGGGTCGATGTCGCGTATCGCCGCGGCGGCGTCCAACTCGTCGCCGACTGCCGAAACGGGCGCGAGGAGCGCGAGCGCGTCGACGGAGACGTCGACGTCCGCGGCGGCGAGGGCGGCGACGCCGCCGCCGAAACTGAACCCGTAGAGGCCCACCCGGTCGTAGCGCTCGGCCGCCCACCGGAGGGCGTTCCGGGCGTCCTCGCGCTCGCCGTAGCCGTCGTCCCACTCGCCGTAGTCGACGCGGAGACAGGCGACGCCGCGCTCGGTGCAGTAGTCGCTGACGGCGGTGAGCCGTCCGTCACCGCGATGGCCACCCATCCGTGGGTGTGGCGGGCACGCGACGACGCAGGCGGCCGCGCCGTCCTCGGGCGCGTCACGGGTGGCTTCGACGCGGCGCGCGCCCGGCACCAGTACCGTCTCCTGTCGCATACCGGTACGAGCGCGGGGGAGAACTTTAACCCTCGAACGACGTGTTTGGAGTATGGGACTACTCTCGCGGGCCTCCTACATCCTCCGCTCGAAGTTCAACTCCCTCCTGAACCGCGCGGAGGACCCGACGGAGACCCTCGATTACTCGTACGAGCAGATGCGCGACGAACTGAAGGACGTCGAGCGCGGCCTCGCCGACCTCGTCGCGCAGAAGAAACGTCTCGAAGTCCAGCGCGAGCGCCTCCAGAAGAACGTCGAGAAGCACAACGAGCAGGCGCGCGAGGCGATGCGACAGGACCGCGAGGACCTGGCGCGACGCGCCCTCGAGAAGAAACAGCAGAAACTCGACCAGATCGAGGAGATGGAGGAGCAGATTTCCTCGCTCGAGTCCACGCAGCACGACCTCGAGGAGAAGAAGAGCCAACTACAGGACCGCATCGAGCGCTTCCGCACGAAGAAGGAGACGATGAAGGCGCGCTACGAGGCCGCCGAGGCACAGACGCGCGTCTCGGAGGCGATGACGGGCGTCGGCGACGAGATGGCGGACGTCGGGCGCGCCATCGAGCGCGCCGAGGAGCGCACCGACGAGATGGAGGCGCGCGCGGCGGCGATGGACGAACTCACCGACCGCGGCGTCTTCGAGGACCAACTCTCGGACGAGGACGCCATCGACCGCGAACTCTCGCAGGGGCGTGCCAGTCGCGAGGTCGAGGCCGAACTGGAGACGCTCCGCGCCGAGTCCGGAAAGTCGATCGAGACGGACGAGACGGCCGAGACCGAGGACGTGGAGGCGGACGTCGACGTGGACGAGGCGGCCGTCGAGGCGGAGCTCGAGGAGTTGCGCGAGGAGGACGACGCGGAGAAGCAGTAGGGGCCGCCACGCTATTGGCGCGTCGGGACGCGACTCCCGCGTATGTCGGACGGAGACGGGAACTCCGAACCGGGGGACACGATGCGCGAGCGGGTGCCGGAGAGCAGGTGGGCGTTCTGGGTGTTGCTCGACGCCGACCGGTGGCTGGTCGCGAGCCTCTTCCTCGGGTCGGTGTTCTGCACGCTGGTCGCGGCGGGTCTGCTGCACCCGACGCCGGTGAAGGCGTTGTTGACGCGTGGCGACCCGCTGGAGACGCTCTATCAGGCGCTCGTCGGCTCGACGGTGACGGGCGTGACGCTCGTGTTGACGCTGAGCCAGCTCGTGCTCTCACAGGAGCAGGGACCGGCGGGCGACCAGCGCGAGCGCATGGAGGGCGCGATGGCCTTTCGCGACGACGTGGCGGACGTCGTTGGGGAGCCGGTGAGTCCGGCGCAGCCGTCGGCGTTCCTCCGTGCGCTCGTGGCGGTCACGCAGCGCCGGGCGGAAACCGTCGGCGACGCCGTCGCGGAACTGGACGACGGTGAACTGGCGGAGCGCGCGGCGACGCTCGTCGACGACGTGGTGGGGAACGCCGAACGGGTGGCGTCGAACCTCGAGGGCTCACAGTTCGGCGAGTTCGACGTGGTGTTCTCAGCGTTGAACTACAACTACTCGTGGAAGCTCTACGCGGCGCGTCGCCTCCGTGTGGCGCACGCCGACGCGCTCTCGGAGCGAGGGACGGCGGCGCTCGACGACCTCATCGAGGCGCTGGAGCTGTTCGGGCCGGCACGCGAGCACTTCAAGACGCTGTACTTCCAGTGGGAGCTCGTCGATCTCTCGCGAACGGTGCTCTACGCCTCGATTCCGGCGCTCGCGGTGGCGGCGGGGTCGCTGTTGTTCTTCGACCCGCGGGACGTGGCACAGGGCTGGGTGGCGCTCGTCGTCGCGGCGGCCACCGTCTCGGTGGCGCTCCTGCCGTTCGCCATCCTGCTCGCGTACGTCCTGCGCATCGCGACGGTGACGAAGCGAACGCTCTCCATCGGCCCGTTCATCCTCCGGGAGACGGACCGGTCGCACGACTTCGAGTGGGACGAGCACGACGGCGAGACGGAATAGGATTCTACACGATAGATTAACATAGTTGTGGGTGCTAGTGTGTCTCACGCATGTATGACTCCGTGTTGGTTCCGACGGACGGGAGCGACGTCGCCGCCCGCGGGGTCGCGCACGCACTCGACTTCGCGGCCCAGTACGACGCCACACTCCACGTCCTCTCCGTCGTCCCGACGGAGGAGACGACGACCGTCGTCGGCCCCGCCGCCACCGGGTCGCTCGCCACCGCCTACGAGGCCGAGAGCGAGCGCACCGCCGCGGACGTCGCCGCTCGCGCACGCGAGCGCGGCCTCGACGTCGAGACCACCATCGAAACGGGACGCCCCCATCAGACCATCGTGTCCTACGTCCGCGAGCGCGACATCGACGTCGTCGTGATGGGGACGCACGGCCGCAGCGGCGTCGCGCGCTTCCTCGTCGGCAGCACCACCGAGCAGGTCATCCGGCGCTCCGACGCGCCCGTCCTCACCGTGCGCGCATAGCACGGGCCTTCACGCGCGCCGCGTCGAGCACGAGGAGGAGGCCCACGCCGCCGAGGAAGACGAGGACGTCGACGGCCCGCCCGGGAATGCCGAGCGTGAAGATGAGTACCGTCGCGTACGCCGGCGCATGGCGCGCCTCCAGCGCCGCCATTCCGAGCGTCGCGGCGACGACGGCGACGACGACGGCCGCGACCTGTCGGAGGCCGACGGCGGTGTGCGGGAGGAGCGTGACGCCCGCGAGCGGGCCGACGAGCACGCGCACCGCGAGGAACGCCAGCAGCACCCCCACCGCCTGCCCGAGGATGACCTCGCGGGCGGTCGCACGCCACGGGCGCTCGCGCGTCACCAGCACGTACGCGGACGGGCCGAGACTCGGCAGCAGGAACGGCATCCCCGTCAGCCACGCGAGCAGCGCGAGCGGTCCGAGCAGCCACGTGAGGAGGACAGCGTGCTCGACGTCGCCCGGACGCACGCTTACTGGCCAGCGAGGAACGTCGGCTCGAGGTGCTTCTGCTCGACTTCGCGCTCGAGGTGCTCGCGGAACTCGACGGGGTCGACGTCGTTCGCCTCGCGCTCCTTCCGGTCGCGCACCGAGATGGTCCCGGACTCCGCCTCGTCGCCGCCGACGATGACCATGTAGGGGACGCGGTCCTCGTGGGTTGCCTGGATCTTCTTCCCGATGGTCCACGAGCGGTCCTCGACCTCGACGCGGTAGTCGCCGAGTTCGGCGGCGACTTCGCGGGCGTAATCGAGGTTGTCGTCGCTGATGGGGAGGACGCGCACCTGCTCGGGGGCGAGCCACGTCGGGAACTTCCCGTTGAAGTGCTCGATGATGACGCCCATGAAGCGCTCGAAGCTCCCGAGGAGCGCGCGGTGAATCATCACCGGGTGGTGCTCTTCGTTGTCCTCGCCGACGTACGTCAGGTCGAGGTTGCGCGGGATGTTGAAGTCCACCTGCACCGTGCCGATGGTCCACTCGCGGCCGAGGGCGTCGCGGGCGTTCACGCCGATCTTCGGGCCGTAGAAGGCGGCTTCGCCCTCCTCGACGTCGTAGTCGAGGTCCTCCTCGCGGAGGGCGTCGATGAGCGCGTCCGTCGCCTGCTCCCAGATTTCCTCGCTGCCCATCGCGTCCTCGCCGCGCGTCTCGAGCTTGTAGAGGACGTCGAGGCCGAAGTGGCCGTAGACCTCCTCGATGGTCTGGAGGATGTCGAGAATCTCGCTCTGAATCTGGTCGGGGCGCACGAAGGCGTGGCCGTCGTCCTGCGTCAGGCCGCGCACGCGCAGCAGACCGGAGAGTTCGCCGGACTGCTCGTTGCGGTAGACGTTCCCGAACTCGGAGAAGCGCAGCGGGAGGTCACGGTAGGAGTGGGTCTGTGAGTCGTAGATGTGCGCGTGGTTCGCGCAGTTCATCGGCTTGAGGCCGTACTCGGTGTCGTCCTGCTCCCAGGCGAACATCTCGCCGTTCTCCGTGAACGTCTCGTAATGGCCGGTGGGCTTCCAGAGGTCCGTCTTGTTCAGCTCGGGCGTGCGGACCTCCTCGAAGCCGAGTTCGTCGTTCTTCGCGCGGATGTAGTCCTCGAGCTCGCGGCGAATCGCCATCCCGTTCGGGTGGTAGTGCGCACAGCCCGGGGAGTGCTCGGGGATGCTGAAGAGGTCGAGTTCGCGCGCAATCTTGCGGTGGTCGCGCTCCTCGGCCTTTCGGCGCAGTTCGAGGAACTCCTCGAGTTCGTCCTCGGACGGGAACGCCGTGCCGTAGACGCGCGTCAGCGTCTCGTTCTCCTCGTCGCCGCGCCAATAGGCGGCAGAGATGTCGAGGAGCTCGAACCCCCCGATTTCGCCCGTGGACTCGACGTGCGGGCCCTTACAGAGGTCCTGAAACTCACCCTGCCGGTAGAAGGAGACGGGGTCCTCGCCCGCGGCCTCCTCCTCCAGGATTTCGCGCTTGAAGCGGTTGTCCTCGTAATACTCGAGGGCGTCCTCGCGCTCGAGCGTGACGTGCTCGACGTCGAGGTCCTCGTCGATGATGTCCTCGGCTTCCGCCTGAATCTCCTCAAGGTCGTCCTCGTCGAGGTCGACGCCGTAGATGTCGTAGTAGAAGCCCTCGTCCGTGTAGGGGCCGATAGTGAGTTTGGACTCGGGGTAGAGGCGCTGGAGGGCCTGCGCGAAGACGTGCGCGGCGGTGTGCCGGAGGACGTCGACGTACTCCTCGGAGGAGTCCGTCACAATTTCGATGCGGCAGTCCTCCGTGAGGGGCGTCTCCTTGGAAACGAGGTCGCCGTCGACGACGCCGGCGACGGTGTCGCGGCCGAGTCCCTCACCGATGTGGTACGCGATGTCCTCGACCGTCTCCCCGGACTCCGCGTCGAGCGTGGAGCCGTCGGGGAGCGTGACCGTGATGTCGCTCATGGGGCGTGATACGGCCAACGGCCCACATAAGCGTGTCCGTCCGCCGATAGCGACGGCGCCCCGAACCTACGAGGAGTCGCCGGATTCGACGGGTCGCGCGCCGGTTCCGGGCCGCTCGACGGCCGCGAGGTCGACGTGCCCGGCGGGCACCGGCACCCCCTCGTAGGGGTCCTCGGCGAGGAGGAGCGAGCCGTCGAGGTCCGCGTAGTCCACGAGCGGGACGAGGTGGTGGGCGGCGGCGATGGCGGCGTTCGTCTCGACCATACAGCCGAGCATCACCTCCAGACCGTGTGCCCGCGCGGCGGCGATGAGCCGGCGGGCCTCACGGGGGCCGCCGCACTTCATCAGTTTCACGTTCGCGACGTCCGCGACTTCGGCGACTTCGGGAATATCCGCGAGCGTGACGCAGGACTCGTCGGCCGCGACCGGGAGCGCGCCGTGCTCGCGGACGAAGCGCATCCCCTCGGGGTTCTCGGCGGGGACGGGCTGTTCGACGAACTCGACGCCGAGGTCGGCGAGCCACTCGGTGTTCGCGACGGCCTCGCGGGGCGTCCACGCCTCGTTCGCGTCCACGCGAATCGTCGCGTCGGGCGCGGCGTCGCGCACTGCCTCGACGATTTCCCTATCCCGGGGTGTCCCGAGTTTCACCTTCAGAATGCCGTAGCCCGCGTTGACGGCCTCTCGGGTCTTTGCGCGCATCCGCTCGGTGGTGTCGAGGCCGATGGTGAACGACGACTCGACGGTCCGCGCGGGGTCGAGGCCCCAATAGCGATACAGGGGCATGTCGGCTCGTTTCGCGGCGTAGTCGTGGCAGGCGATGCTGACGGCGGCACGCGCCGCGGGGTTGTCCCGGACGACGGTCGCCAGTTCGACCTCGATACGCTGGAGGTTCGTCGGATCGCCGACGTCCTCGACCGCACTAAGGAAGTCGGGGAGGACGGCCTCGACCGTTTCGACCGTTTCACCGTAGTGGGCAGAGGGCGCGGCCGCGCCGACGCCCGTCACGCCGTCGTCGTCAGTGATGCGGACGACGACGTTCTCGGCGACCGCCGAGGACCCGCGCGCGATGGCGAACTCGTGTTCGAGCGGGAGTTCGAGGCGCTCGAACTCGGTGGTGAGGCTCACAGTATCTCGTCGAGGATGGCGTCCGGCCCCTCACGTACGGGGTCGGCGGCGGGCACGCCGAGGGCGTCCGCGTAGGCCTCGACGGCCGCCGCGGCCTCCTCGGCGTCCGCGACGCCGCTCGTGTTCAGCGCGCCCGCGACGACCTCGCCCCCGCCGACGGGTGCGGCTATCGACTCGTAGAGGTCGACGAACTCCGGGATGCTCGGGAGTTCCTGCGTGAAGCCGTGGAAGTTCTCGCGGCCGGTCGCGTGACAGAGGACGAGGTCGTCCGCCATCGACCCGTGGAGGATGCCGGCCGTGACCGCAGAGTAGGCGGGGTGGACGATGCTCGCCTGCCCCTCCACGAAGAGGTAGTCGTGGTCGTTCCCCCGTTCGAGAATCATCTCCTCGACGGCGCCCGCGGTGAAGTCCGAGACCGTGCGGTCGATGGGGTAGCCCCAGCCCTCGATCATGATGCCGGTCTGCCCGGTGGGGATGAAGGCGGCGTCCACGCCGCGCTCGCGGGCGCGCTCGACGAGTTCGAGCGTCGTCGTCATCTTCCCGACGCCGCAGTCCGTCCCGACGGTGGCGACGACGGTGGCCTCGACGTCGTCCGCGACGCCGTCCGCGACGCCGAGGTCGTTCGGCGGGCGACGGACGTCCCAGAGCTCGCAGCCGTGCTCCTCGGCGAGGTTGCGGAACTCGCTGTCGTCCTCGAGGAAGTAGTGAAGGCCCGAAATCACGTCACAGCCCTGCTGGAGGGCGGCGCGCACGTCCGGGCGCCACGTCTCGTCGAAGCCGCCGCCGATGGGCGAGATGCCGATGAGGAGCGCGTCGACGGGTTCGGCGAGGTCGCTGAACGACGCGACGACCGGGACGTCCGGGAGGTCGCGCCGCAGGTCGCTCGCGCTCGCGCCGTCGTGCTCGCGGTCGAGGACGGCGACGACGTCGTGCTGGCCGTAGCGGAGGACGCCGGTCGCGGTCTTCGCGCCGTCGGGGAACTTCTCGTGGGCGAGGATGGCGATTCGCATACCGGAACGGTCGTCGCGGGCGGTGTTAAGCGCGTCGCGTCGGCGTCTCCACCCGGTTCAGAGCGCGCGGAAGGGGACGGTCCAGAAGTCCTCGGCGGCGCTCTCGAGGGCCTCCCGTGGCGGCCCGGAGGCGTCCGTGGGCGCCGTCGCGTCCGCGTCGAACTCCCCGAGGAGCGTCGTTTCGCCGGTGACGTAGAGCGCGTCGTAGTCGAGGCCGTCGAGGACGTCGTGGGCGTCGTCGAGGTGCTCGCGTATCTGGCTCTCTCGGCGGCGCTCGAAGCGCCCCTGCGAGAACCCGCCCTTGGAGTGTGTGCCCTTCACGTCGCTCTCAAAGCCCTCGTAGGCGACGCGCTCGGGCCGGCCCTCGCCGGTGGCGTCGTAGACGCCGACGGCGAACAGGTCGGCGCGGACGAGCGCGAGGGCGTAGCGGCCCGACGGCTCGAACCACTCGCGCTGGATGCGGAAGCCGTCGTCCCACTCCCAGAAGGCGTCGGGGGCGAGCGGCGGGTCGAGCGTGCAGGCGACGACCCCCGCGTCGTCAGCGTAGACGAGACAGGGCGCGGCCGCGCCGACGAGCGGCGTCCGGTCGCCGACGGCGTCGCTGACGGCCTCGGGGATGTCGTGCTCGTCAGGGACCATCGCGGTGAGTGCACCCTCGGTGCCGGCCTCGACGGTTTCGAGGCGGTGGAGGACGTCGTCGAGGCGCCGGCCGCGGAGCGCGCTGCGCTCGCGGAAGTCCCGCCGGCCGTCGCCGGTCGCTTCGGCGCGCTCGACGCGGTCCTCGAGCTCCTCGATGCGGTCCTCGAGGCGGTTGACCTCCTCCTCGGCCTCGTTGCGGGCGGCGACGGCGTCCCGGCGGCGCTCGCTCTCGGCCTCCAACTGGTTGCGGAGGCTCTCCACCTCGTCTTCCAGCTCCGCGATGCGCTCCTTCAGACTCGCGCGGCCGAGGAGTCGGTCCAACATGCCCGGAACGGCGTCCGCTCGCCGCTTAGGGGTTGTGGTCTCCGCGAGTGCGAGCAGCGCGAGAACTCGCGGAACAGGGAGCGCTGAACGGAGTGAGGCGCGAACGCCCGAACGGAGCGGGACCCACGAACACGCGGGCGGTGAGCACCGCGAGCCACGAGCAGTCCGAGCGGAGCGCAGTCTCGCGGGCCGGCGAACGCCGCGGGCCGTGCGCCACGCTCAGACGGCGCCGGCTTCGTAGAGCCGCCGCGCGTGGCCGGGCCGCGCGAGCAGGACTTCGGAGAGCGCGGGCGGGTTGTCGATACCCGCCTCATCGAGCGTGTCGCGCGGCACGACGAGCGTGTCGGCGGGGACGTCCGCGTCGCCCTCGACGCGGTAGTGACGCGTGCCGACCTTCATCACGAGCGGGTAGTCGGTCCGCGAGACGCCGTCGTCGGCGTAGACTTGCTCGTTGACGCGTTCGTGCTGCCGTCGCTGGAGTGCGGCGGTGTCGCCGTCGGACGGTTCGACGTAGAGCCGCCCGAGGTAGTAGCCGGACGAGAACACCTCGAACATACATGGTAACGTTTGTCACACTAACGGAAAAGTGCATTGCCCGCCGTCGCCCGACCGGGCGAGAGCGGCCATAGGGACGGTTCGAACGGCGCTAAACGGCTCGAACGGTCCCGCGGGTTTTTAGGGATGAGTACGGTATCAAGAGATGATGAGACGCGCGGTGGCCTGTCTACTCGCCATCCTCGCGTGCACGGCGCCGGCGGCGGCAGCCCAGACGGGCGCCCCGCCCGGCCCGAGCGCGCAGGGCGTACAGACGGGAGAGGGCGGGGTGGTGAACGCGACGAGCACAGCGAACACGACGAACGAGACCAGTGCGTTCGGTGGGGCGCTCTCGGGATTCATGGCGTCCGCGTCGGCGAGCGCCGAAGGCGCCGTCGATCAGGGCGTCTGGCACGCCGGCGTCGACGCCGACGGTCCCGCGGGTGACGCGGGCACGGAGCGCCTCGAGCAACGCGTCGACACGCTCAGCGAGCGCCTCGACAGACTCCACGACCAGCGGGCGCGGCTGCTAAACGAGACGCGCGGGAACGGCTCCCCGATCGCAGCGCGGGCGCGCCTCGCGGCGCTCAACAGCCGCATCAGCGCGCTCGCAGCCGCGGTGAACGACACCGCGACGGTGGCGGCGCGCACGAACGCCACGCCGCGCGGCCTCGACGAGTTGCGCCGCGCGACGAACGAGGCGGTGCGCGCCACCCACGGGAACGCGCCGCCGTGGGCCGGACCGCCGACGAACCGGAGTAGCGGGGACGACGACGCCCGCGACGGCCCCGGATGGGGCACGCCGCCCGGCCACGACGCTGGGGGCGACGCGGGGAACGCGACGCACCCCAACGCACCCGGACGCGACGGCGCTCCCGGCCACAGCGACACGGGGAACGCGACACATCCCGACCCGCCCGGACACGACGGCGCTCCTGGCCACGGTTCGAACGGGTCGAGCGGCGCTCCAGGGTCAACACCCGGCCACGGCGGCGCGGCCGACACGCCGCCCGGCCAGGACGAGGCGACCGAGAACGGATCAGCGTCGGGGAGCCCCGGGCAGGACGCGAGCGACGGGCCCGGGCACAGCGAGGACGCGCCCGGTGCGGGGCCCGGAAACGACACGGCGGCGAATAACGGCACGCGAGGCGACGGCGCGGAGAGTCTGACTGCGCTACCCTTTTGAGCGCGCGCCGTCAACTCTGAGGTAGTGGCATGGATTCCGGGGCACTCCTTGATATTCTCGGCAACGAGAACCGACGACGCATCCTGCGCTTGCTCGCCCGCAAGCCCTGCTACGTCACCGAGATAAGCGAGTACCTCGGGGTCTCGCCGAAGGCCGTCATCGACCACCTCCGGAAACTGGAGGAGGCCGGGCTCGTCGAGAGCCGGACGGACGAGAAACGGCGCAAGTACTTCCACATCGCGAGCAACCTCCGCCTCGAAGTCACCGTCTCGCGCCACGGGTTCGGCGCGAAGTCCGCCTACCCGGCGAGTCCCGACCTCGATTTGACGCGCTGTCACTACCTCTCCATCGAGGGCGTGGACCTCGACGGCGGCGAGGACGTGAACGCGCTCGCGGACGAACTCGCGGAGCTCGAAGCCCTGGAGCGCGAACTCTCGCTCGCCCAGCGCTGGGTCCAGGGCCGGCTCGCGGACGTTCGCGAGGACCTCGCGGAGGAACTCGCCGACGACGGCCGGGAGGGGCTCTACGCGGAAGTCGTCGCCGCCGTCGCGGGCGGCGCGAACGACCCGGCAGCCATCGCACAGCGCGTGGACGCCCCCGAGGACGTCGTGGAGGCGGCGCTCGCGGCGCTCCGCGAGCGCGACGTGCTCGAACGCGACGAGGAGGCGGGGGAGTGGGCGCTCACAGACTCCGAGTGACGCCAGCGCGCAGGTCCCGCCCGAAGTAATACCCCACAGTACCGACGACGAGTCCGAGAGCGGCGGCGCCGAGCGCGAACGCGACGCCGTGGCGCGCGAGGAAGTCGGCGGCGACCGGGAAGAGCCCCGAGGAGAGGAGGCCCACGAGGAGCGCGGCGACGGTGGCGAGCGCCGACGCGGACGCGACTTCGGCGTAGACGCGCCGCCCGCCGAGGACGCCGACGAGGAACGTCGCGACGAACAGGCCGAGGAAGCGCGTGATCGCGCCGACGAGCGGGACGAAACCGCCGACGAAGAGGCCGGCGAGCGCGACGGCGAGGAGGAGGAGGAAGTGGCGCGGCGAGAAGAGCCGACCGAGACGTCGGCGCGCGCCAGCGAGGCGACCGGAGCGGCGTGCGTCGGCGTCCGCGCGCTCGTCACCGCTGGACTCGTCACCGTCGCCCGCGTCGTCGAGGAGGGCGTCCCAGTCGCGGTCGCGCGCCCCGGAGCCGTCGGAGGACATACGTGCCTAGGCGCGCGCTCGCCCCATCACTCTTGTCCCGCACCGCGGCGCAACCGAACGGATGGTTTCAAGGTCGGCGCCGGGCTTCGTCGAGGTATGAACACAGGGGACCGTGTCCGCGTTGCGCACGACGGACTGGTGAACGAGGGCGTCCTCCTGCCGTCCTCGACGCCGGAGCACCTCGTCCTGAAGCTCGACAGCGGGTACAACGTCGGCATCGAGCGCGAGGGCGCGGACGTCGAAGTGCTGGAGTCGGACGTCTACGCCATCGACGGGAACGCCGGCGAGGACGCCGAGGAATCGGGCTCGGAGGTCGAGTTCGACGACGACCTCCCGACGATTTCGCTCATCTCGACGGGCGGCACCATCGCCTCAACGGTCGACTACCGGACGGGCGCGGTGACGGCGCAGTTCGACGCCGAGGACGTCCTGCGCGCGGTGCCGGACCTCGCGGGCCGTGCGAACTACCGGGGCCGCGTCGTCGCGAACATCCTCTCGGAGAACATGGACCCGGACATCTGGCGGGACCTCGCCGAGGCCGTCCACGAGGAGATCGAGGCGGGCGCGGACGGCGTCGTCGTGATGCACGGGACGGACACGATGCAGTACTCGGCCTCCGTCCTCTCCTTCATGCTCGACACGCCCGTCCCAGTCGTCTTCACGGGCAGTCAGCGTTCGGCCGACCGGCCGTCCTCGGACAACGTGATGAACGCCGTCTGTGCCGTCGAGGCCGCGAAGGCCGACGTCGCCGAAGTGATGGTCTGCATGCACGCGACGCAGTCCGACGACCGGTGTGCGCTCCACCGCGGGACGCGCGTCCGGAAGGGCCACACGTCGCGTCGCGACGCCTTCGAGACGGTCGACGGGTCGCCGGTCGGTCACGTCGACTACGACACCGAGACCGTCGAATTCGACGAGTCCGCGGACCTCGCCGCACGCGGCGAGACGGACCTCGACCTTCGCGCGGACCTCGCGGAGGACGTCGAACTCGTGACGTTCACGCCCGGGATGGACCCCGAGTTCTTCGAGCTACTGGAAGGGAAAGACGGCGTCGTCGTCGCGGGCACCGGCCTCGGCCACGTCCACTCCGACCTCGTCGACGTCCTCGGCGACCTCGTGGACGACGGGACGACAGTGGTGATGACCTCGCAGTGTCTCGGCGGGCGGGTCTGCGACCGCGTCTACGACACGGGCCGTGACTTGCTCGACGCCGGCGTCGTCGAGGGCGAGGACCTCCTCCCCGGGACGGCGAAGGCCAAACTGATGTGGGCGCTCGCGAACACCGAGTCCCCCGAGGAGACGATGCGGACGCCGCTCGCGGGCGAACTCACCGAGCGCTCAGTCCCCGAAGCCTGATGGAGATTCGCCGGGCGCGCCGCGAGGACGCCGACGCCGTCGCCGAGTTCACCGCGGACACCTGGGAGCACGGCGACTACCTCGCGGACGTCTTCGAGGACTGGGTGGAGGCGGGCGGGCCGACCCGCCGGACGTTCGTCGCCGCCGACGCGGCCGATGAGGCCGTCGGCGTCGTGCAGGCCGTCCTCCTGAGCGACCACGAGGCGTGGATTCAGGGTCTGCGCGTCGCCCCCGAGGCGCGCGGGACGGGTACCGGCACCGCGCTGATGGAGGCGAGCCTCGACTGGGCCGCGGAGGCCGGCGCCGCCGTCGCACGCTGCATGGTCTTCTCGTGGAACGTTCAGGGCCTCGGACAGACCCGCGCGGTGGGGTTCGAGGCGGCGAGCGAGTTCCGCTGGGTCCACCCGGAGCCGGACGCCGACGCGACGCCCGTCGGCGACGTTCACGACGACCCGGAGGCCGCGTGGGCGTTCTGGACGCACGCGGACGCCCGCGAGCACCTCGACGGCCTCGTGTTGGACGACGACGAGCCGTGGGCGCTCTCCGAGCTCTCGCGCGAGCGCCTCCACGAGGCCGCCGACGAAGGTCGATTGCTCGTCTGTCACGAACCGGGCGTCGGGACGCGCGGGTTCGCGCTTCGTGCCCGCACGGACGGCCTCGCGGAGGTCGCGCGCGCCGAGTACGCCGTCGCCGCGTGGCACTCCGATGCGGCGTGCCGAGACGTCTTCACCGCCATCGCGCGGGACGCCGCCGCGCAGGACGCGACGGAGGCGCGCGTACTGATTCCCGAGACGGCGCGCGCGGTGAGTGACGTCGCGACGGCGCGCGTCGACGTCGGAGACGAACCCGACTTCGTGATGGCCTGCGACCTCAGCGCGCGACGTGGGTGACGGTTAGCCGCCGCTGACGGGCGGGAAGAGCGCGAGTTCGTCGTCGGCGTCGACACTCTCGTCCAGGTCGGCCTGCCGGCCGTTTCGCAGGAGGTTCACGTGTTCGTGGGGGTCGCCCGAGTCGTCGAGGACGCGCTCGCCGAGCGCGGGGTACTCCGCGACGAGAGCCTCGAGGGCGTCGCGGACGGTGGCGTCGTCGCCGACCGACACGGCGCACTCGTCGTCGCCCGCGACTTCCGCGAGGTCCGCGAAGAGCTTCCAGTCCATACTCGTGTGTCCGGGTGCGCGCCGTATCAGGGTGTCGTCGGGGGCGAACCACCGTCGGTTTCTGTGGTGGTCGCGCGCTCCTCGATGTCGCGGACGACGTCCGGGCGCGCGACGAGATAGAGGACGTCGCCGACGGCGAGCGTCCGGGTGCGCGACGGAATCGGCTGGACGGGGCCGTCGGCGGGGCGGACGGCGGCGACGGTGGCGTCGACGTCCCCGACGGTCGCGCCGGCGAGCGCGCTCTCCTCGCTGACGGTGACGGTCACCATCGTCTCGTCGGCGCCCCGGAGGACGGACGCGAACTGTCGTTCGGCGTTCTGGTCGCTCGGGAGCGTGAGGAGGCGGTATTCGCCGCCGGCGATGCGTTCGGCGTCGTTCGCGTCGAGCGCGAGCGTCACGACGTCGTCGGCGACGCCGCGGAGTTCGGCGGTGGCGACCCGCTCGCGCTCCGGGTCGGTCTGCCAGACCTGCACGACGTCGCCGGGGCTCGCGTTGTTCGGCGGGTCGGCCTTCACGGCCGTCGCGCCCATCCCGGGGCCGAGCGTCGGGCCGATGCCCGCGAGGCGCGTGCCGACGCCGAGGTAGGTGACGTCGCCGTTCGGGTCGATGTCGACGTCGACGTAGCCGACGTCGTAGTCGTCCCGGAGGCGTGCGGCCACCCGCTCTTCGAGGGCGGCGACGGTGAGCCGGCGCGGGAAGAGCAGGGTCTTGTTCTGCATTTTCTCCTTCGTCTCGTCGGACACCGGGTCGTAGCCCTCGACGTCCTCGATGTCCTCGGGGATCTCGACGGCGACGACGCGACCCACCGTCTTGACGAGTTGGCTGACCTCGCCTTCGAGTTCGCGCGTGCCGACGAAGGCGAACGCCTCGACGGCGAGGCGCTCGCCGGCTTTCGCGCCGGGAATCCCGAGCGCGACGGCGACGGAGAACACCACGACGTTGAAGACGACAGTGCCTGGGTCGAAGATGGTGGACTGGTTCGCGACGACGGACGCGAGCGCCGTCTTCGTGTTCAAGTAGAGGGCGACAGCGGAGACACCGGCGAAGGCGCCGAGCGCGACGTGTGCGGCCTGCCGGAAGTACCACCGGTAGATGGCGCCGACGACGGCGGCGACGAGGAAGGAGAAGACGCCGAAGCCGGCGATGCGGAGCGCGCCGCCCATGAGGACGCTGACGTAGTCGACGGCGTCCGCCTGCAGGGGGAGCGCGAGCATCACGCCACCGCCTCCGCGAACGCACTCAGTTTGTCGCGCGGGCCGACGACGAAGCAGTCGTCGCCCCCGGAGAGCGCGGTGTCGCCCCGTGGCGCGACGACCCACTGGCCGTCGTGGCGGACGGCGAGGATGGCGACGCCGTACACCTCGCGGACGTTCGTCTCGCCGATGGTGGTGCCGTCGAGCGGGCCGTCGATACGGAGTGTGACCCGGCGCATCCGATTGCCGGTCCGACGGAGGAGCGAAAGCAACTCGAACTCGCGGCGGGTACCGCGTGCGGTGACGACGACGGTTCCCTCGGTGGCGTCGAGGAGCGTTTCGGCGGACGCACGGTCGGTGGCGACGGTGATGCGGCCCTCGCCGCCCGTCGTCACGGGTGCGGTGGTCTTCGCGGGCGCCTCGGGAGTGCCGCCGTCCGTCGCGACAGTGGGCGTCTCCGCTTTCTTCTCCTCCTTCTTCCCGCCGGACTTCGCGGCGACGACGGTGCCGGTACAGCTTCCGGCGGCCGTGTGAAGCGCGACTTCGTCGCCGCGCGCGACGCCCGTCGGGATGACGGCTTTCAGGGAGACAGCGCGTTTGCCCTGCGGAACGCGCTTGGAGACGCCGGAGAGCGGGGGCGCGACCGTGACGGTGGCGCGCGCCTGCTCGTCGATTTGGACGTCGGCGTCCGCGACGTCGAACTCGGAGCGCAGGCGCTCCTCGAAGCGGCGTTCGAGTTCGTGGAGCGGCAGGTCGGCGGGGAACGTCCAGTCGACGGCGGTGATTTCCTCGCGGAGGTCCGCGGGGAGCGGCGGGTAGCCCTCCATGTCCGCGACGGTACCGACGACGGGGACGCGGACCTGCCCGATGCCGCCGACGAAGTCGACGACGTCCTTCGAGAGCGTGCGCTCGCGGAGGCGCTTGAACGAGAAGTGCTTGGGGAGGCTCGCCCCGAGTTTGTCCCCTTGGGCGTGTGCGTAGAAGCAGAGCATCAACACGACGACGAGTCCGGTGATGACGGCGACGCTGTTCGAGGACTGGAGAATCGTCGGGTCGTTGAACGCCATCAGCCCGCCGTTGATGCCGGCGATGGCGACGCCCAGGACGACGACCCCGAGCCCGGGAATCGTGAGCCCCGTGACGTACTTGAAGCTGAAGCCGAACGCGAAGCAGACGAGCGCCGGCACGATGCCCGTCAGGACGCCGAGATAGAGCCCGAGCAGTACCTGCATCGGGAACGAGTCGAGTGCGAGACCGAACGGCATACCTTGGGTGTGGGGTGGGTGGGGTAAATCGGTACCGCCGCAGGCGCGGACTCGCGCCTGAACGCGCGAGTCCGCGCCTGCGGCCAGCGGTCGGTGCAGTCGCAGTCGCGAGCGCGTCCCCACACCGTTTATAGTCGCGGGCGTCGCGTCACCGGGTATGGCTTTGAGGAACCGGCGGGTGCTCTCGACGCGGGTCGCGGTGCTGTCGACGACCCTCGTCGCGGTGCTCTCCGTCGTGACCGGCGTCGTGAACATCCTCAACCCCCAGTTCGGGCCCTACGTCCCGGTGTCCGTCCAGCAGGTCGCGGGGTTCACGGGCACGCTGACGGGGTTCCTGATGGTCGCGTCGGCGCTCGGGATGCGCCGCGGCCTCCGCGCGGCGTGGTGGTCGACGGTCGTCCTCCTGCCGGTCACGGCCCTCCAGGGCCTCGTGCAGTCGTCCGTCTACTCGGTGCCGCTCGTCGCCCTCTCCGTCCTCTCCTTCCCCGTCGTCGCGCTGACGCGCTCGCGCTTCGACCGGGAGGTCGAACTCTCGACGAGCCAGCTCGCCGCGGGTGTCGTCCTTGTCGGTGTCCTCGCCTACGGCACGGTCGGGACGTACGCGCTCCGGGAGGGGTTCCCGGGCGTGAACTCCCTGCTCGACGCGTTCTACTACACACTCGTCACCGCGAGCACGGTCGGCTACGGCGACATAACCCCCAAGACGCCAATGGCGATACTCTTCTCGCTCTCCGTCCTCGTCCTCGGCGTCGCCGGGTTCGGTCTCGCGCTCAGCGCCCTGCTCGGCCCCGCCATCGAAGCACGCTTCGCCTCCGCACTCGGACGCATGACCCAGTCACAACTCGAATCCCTCGAACATCACGTCATCGTCGCCGGCTACGGCGAACTCACCGAATCGATTCTCGAAGAACTCGGGCCGGACCGCCCGTTCGTCGTCCTCGTGAAGGACGCGGACAAAGCGGCGGCGCTCCGCGAGCGCGGCCTGAACGTCCTCACCGAGGACCCCTCTGACGCGGCGTCGCTCGAACACGCCGGCATCGACCGCGCGGACGCCGTCGTGGCGGCGACGAACGACGACGGGCAGGACGCGCTCGCCATTCTGACGGCGCGCCAACTCCATCCCGACATCCGCATCGTCGCCGCCGCGACCGAGCGCGAGAACGAGGAGAAACTCCGCTCGGCCGGCGCGGACACCGTCATCAGTCCCGCGGTCATCGGCGGCCGCCTGCTCGTGCAGTCCGCGCTCGGCGACGAGACCGCTGAGGAGGCGGCGAATCAGGTGTCGGTCGGCGAGGGCGCGACGCCGGAGAGCGAGGAGTAGCGACCCGCCAGCCGGCTGTCAGCGCGTGTGGACGACGGCGACGTCCGTCTCGGCCTCCTGGGCCCAGTCGAAGGCCCGCGAGACGGCGAACCGGGAGCCGTAGTCGTGTGCGCCGAAGACGACGAGGTCGTAGTGTGACTCGTTGCGCTCGATGAACTCGGAGAGCGAGGCCCGCGAGACGCGCGTCTCACAGCGCGCGTCGCTCGTCTCGGTGAGGTCTGCGAGCGTCGCCTCGGCGGTTCGGCGGGAGCGCTCGTCGCCGATGCAGGTGCAGACGCTGACGGTGCCGACGTTCCCAGCGAGGCGCTGGCCGTAGTCGACCATCGCGTGCGCGAGCTGGCCGGCGGCCCGGACGGGCACCATGACGCGCTTCCAGTCGGTACGCTCGGTCTTCGAGTCGAAGGCGATGGCGTCGATGTCGCTGCGGAAGAGGTCGCGGACGAAGCGCGTCGGCGTGCCGTCGGAGTCGCGTTCGAGCGGCGTCACGACGAGGTCGCAGTTCGTGTCGCGCGCAGCGTCGAGCAGCGACGTGACGGTGATGTCGTCCTCGACGGCGACGACTACCTCGCAGGGGACGCCGACGCGCGTCTCGATGCGGGCGGCGCGGCGTTCGAGTTCCGCTGCGGCCGCGTCGGCGGCGCTCCGCTCCGCCCGCTCGCGGACGTCCGGCAGGTCGACGTCGCGGTCCTCGACGGCGGCAGGGTCGTCCACGTCGACGTCGCCGTGTTCCTCGAGGAGGCGCTGTTCGGCGGCGGCGATGGCGTCGTCGCCGACGACGTCGAGGAGGACGACTTTCCCGGCGTCGTGGGCGGCGGCGACCCGCGCGCCGAACATCGCGGTTGCGTCGTCGGTCTCGCCGCGCATCGGCACGAGGACGTGGTCGTCGGCCTGCGTCGTCGAGTAGAGGTAGCGCGCGCGTTGCTCGTAGAACTCGCGTCGCCAGACGGCGAAGACGACGGCGACGACGCTCGTGGAGAGCGCGACGGTGGCGACGTAGACGACGCTCGTGGAGACGGCGACGCCCGCGACGATGATGAACGTCCCGGGGTCGGTGAGGAGGACGAGGAGCGCGGTGGAGAACGCGGAGGGAATTTCGAGGTCGAGAACCCACGTGAGGACGCCCGCGAGGAGGATGGCGAGCGCCGCCGCCCACGCGTGAACCTCCCAGAAACCGCCGGACGTCGTCGCCGTCCCCGTGACGGCGGGCGCGGTGAGGAGCGCGGTGCACTCGATGGCCATCCACCCGCAGAACGCGCCGAGGCTCATCCCGCCGACGAATTTCCAGGGGTCCGAGTACGTTCCCTCGGGGTCCGCAAAGAGCGTGTACGTCCCGGAGGCGAGCGGCGGGAAGAGGAGGAAGGAGACGACCTGCAGTTCGTTCGAGAGCAGCGTGACGAAGCCGATGAGTAACGGAACGAACAGCAGGACGGAGGCGTGCGTGAGGTTGCTCGTCTCCGCGAGCCAGTGGCGCGCGTCGCGGGAGCGTCGGCGTTCGAGCGCCGCCAGCCGCCCGCGGAGTCGTCGCAGTCGCCGCCGCGCGCCGTCGAGCATACGCGGTGGCACGACGGGCGCGACTTTCGTTCTTTCGTCCTCCGGTCGAAATCAGTCAGAAAACGCGGGGTATCGATCGGGCTCGGCGTCGCTTTAGGCGACGTCAACCACGGCATCGAGCGCGATTTTGATGGCGCGCTCGACGTTGTTCTTCGCCTTCTCGGGGAGTTCCTCGTCGGAGTCGGCACCCTTCTGGGTACCCTCGACGAGGTTGCCGTCGGCGGTGCAGATGGCGCCGGCGCGCAGACCCTTGCGGCGCGCGAGCGCGAACAGCGTCGCGGCCTCCATCTCGACGGCGAGCAGGCCCGCCTCGCTCCAGCGCGCGACGTACGCCTCGTTCTCGTTGTAGAAGGCGTCGTCGCTCACGATGGGGCCGACGTGAACGTCCTCGCCGCGGGCCTCGGCGGCGTCGACGAGGCCGGAGAGCACGTCGTAATCGGGGACGGCGGGGATGAGTTCGGGCTCGTAGCGCTTCGAGGTGCCCTCCTCCTTGGCGGCGCCGGTGGCGACGACCATGTCGCCGATCTCGATGTCGGGCTGGAGCGCGCCCGTGGTGCCGACGCGGATGAACGTCTCGACGCCGACGTTCGCGAGTTCCTCGAGCGCGATGGCGGCGCTCGGGCCGCCGATACCGGTCGAACAAATCGTGAGCGGCACGCCCTCGTAGGTGGCGTTGACGACGGTGTACTCGCGGTTCGAGGCGACCTCCTCGACGTCCTCGCAGTGGCTGGCGATGCGTTCGACGCGGCCCGGGTCGCCCGGGACGAGCGCGATGTCTTCGACGTCACCCTCCTCGATGAGCAGGTGGGGTTGTTTGGCCATACCTGAACGTCGCGTGAGGGAGAGAAAAGCGTCCGGGTCTCGCACTCGGTCACCGGCCGAGCGCGAGGCCGGTCGGGCGCTCCTCGGGGGCGTAGCCGAGGGCGACGCGACGCCACGACCGGCCGCCGTCGTCCGAGCGGTGCAAGCCGTGATTGGAGAGCGCGTAGACGGTGTGGCCATCGTCGGCGGCGAGGACCGGCGCGCGCAACTCGCCGCCGTCGAAGGCGGGGACGCGCGTCCAGTCGGTGCCGGCCTCGCGCCGGTAGACCGCGGCACCCCCCTCGCTGTGCGCGGCGCGCGGGCCCGGAGCGGCGGAGAGGACGCGCGTGTCCGGGTCGGCCGCGGTGACGGCGACGCTCCAGCAGTAGGTCCGGTCGAGGCCGGATTCGGCCGTGTTCCACGTCTCGCCCCAGTCGGTCGTCTCGTAGTAGCCGTCGCCGGCGGCGGCGTAGAGCCGGTCGGGGTCGTCGGCGTGCGTCGCGACGGTGTGGGTGTCGACGGGGCCGGACGGGACGCGCTCGCGCCACGTCTCACCGCCGTCCTCGGTGCGGACGAGCGCGCCCGCCTCGATGGCGACGGCGAGGGAATCGCCGTTGTCGGGGCGCGGCTCGATCCAGCGGACGTGGTGGGTGTCGGGGCGCGGCGGGAAGCTCCACTCGTCGCTCGATTCGAGGTCGGTGAGCGGCGTCGTCTCGTGCCACGAGCGGCCGTCGTCGCCCGAGCGGTAGAGCGCGCTCGGCTCGGTGCCCGTCCACCACGTCCCGTCGGGGCCGACGGCGAGCGCGGTGACGTGCGCCGAGTCGGGGCCGGACGGGACGCGGCGGAACGTCTGCCCGCGGTCGACGGAGCGCCAGAGCCCGGCGTCGCTCGTGCCGCAGACGACGGTGGCGCCGCGGACGGCGACGCAGGACGGCGTGACGTCGCCGAGGCGCTCTCTCACGTCGCCCTCGTCGACGACGAACAACCCGCTCGGGAATGCGCAGAACGCCCTCATGGTCTCCGAGGAGACACCCCCGCGACTTGAAAGGCCCGCCACTCAGGCGGCCGTGACGGTGAACAGCAGGAGGTTGTGCGCGCCGGGGCCGAGGCCGACGGCGGCGACGAACGCGAGGAGGAGGTAGCCCTCGGCGGGTGCCTCCCGGACGTAGTCGGCGAGCAGGAGGACGACGCCGACGGCGACGGCCAGTTTCACGAGGACGAACAGCCACCCGACGCCGAGGACCGACGCGGTTGGGAGCGAGCCCGCAAACTCCATGATGAGCCGGGAGAGCGGCGTCTGCTCGCCGAAGCCCAGCACGTCGACGCCGACGGCCGTCGTGATGCCGTCGAGCGCGTGCCCGAAGACGACGAGCGCGCCCGCACCCTCGACGACGCGCGCGTCCTCGACGCGGTAGCGCCGGAGGCCCGCCCAGCAGACGCCGGTGACGAGGAGCGCGAGGAGGAGGCCGGCGAGCGGCCACGCGGGCGTGAGCGTCCCGTGTGAGGTCCCGTAGTTGACCGCGACGGCGACCGGTGCAGAGACGAGGAGGAGGCCGACGCCGGCGAGGACGCGGCGGGGCGCGGCCGTCCGCCGCGCGGCCAGCCAGACGGCGGCCGCGACGACGAACGTGGAGAGGTAGACGGCGGGCGCGGAGACGAACGGCGCGACGCTCGCGGGGACGACGCCGAGTTGGTGGCAGACGTAGAGCGTCGAACCGAGGGCCATCCACGGCGCGAGCGCGAGCACCGTCCGCGACGTCACTGCCGGATGCTCGCGGACGAGGGCCGCGCCGACGAGGAGCGTCGCCGCGAGCAGGGCGAGGAGGTATGGCAGCGGCGGCACCACGAACCCGGACGGCAGTACCATACTCGTAGCACGCGGGGGCCGGCGGGGAAAGCGTTGCTATCGCGGGAGCGGCGCGACGGCGGCCCGGTCGTAGGGGGACGCTGGCTTTTTGCCGGACGGACGCGGCCTCTCGGTATGGACCGCGAGGAGTTCGCCGCCCGCATCGACCACACCGTCCTCGGCCCCGAGACGACCGTCTCGGACGTCGAGCGCGTCCTCGACGAGGCCGCCGAGTACGGCATGAACGCCTGTATCCCGCCGTGCTACGTCAGCGAGGCGAGCGAGTACGCCCCGGACGTGACGCTGGCCACCGTCGTCGGCTTCCCGCACGGCCAGCACGCTACCGCCGCGAAACGCGAGGAGGCACGGGTCGCCGCCGACGACGGCGCGGACGAACTCGACATGGTGGTGAACGTCGGCCGCCTGCAAGCCGGCGAGCACGAGGCCGTCCGTGCGGACATCGAGGCCGTCGTCGCCGCGACTACACTCCCCGTGAAGGTCATCGTCGAGACCGCGCTCCTCTCGGACGACGAGAAGCGCGCCGCCGGCAAACTCGCCCGCGAAGCCGGCGCCGACTTCCTCAAGACCTCCACCGGGTTCGCCTCTGGCGGCGCCACCGTCGATGACGTCGCGCTCCTGAGCGAGTACCTCCCCGTGAAGGCGTCCGGCGGTGTCAGCGACTACGAGACGGCGATGGCGATGCTGGACGCGGGCGCGGAACGCATCGGCGCGAGCTCCGGCGTCGCCATCGTCGAGGGCTACCCCGAGGACTAAAGGAGGAACGTCACGCGCCGCGTCTCTTCGGTATGTCCGGCGACGAGGAGCGCATTGTCGATGACGGCGACGGTTGCGGCGTAACTGCCGAGGTCACGCGTCCACCGTTCCTCGCCCGAGGCGGCGTCGAGCGCGGCGAGCACGCCGTCGTCGCGGCCGACGTAGACGGTGTCGCCGACGACGGCGGGCGCGGCCCCGGTGGGGTGCTCGTACGACCAGTCCGTTTCGCCCGTCTTCGGGTCGAGCGCGACGAGGTCGCCGGTGCCGTGGTAGAGGTGTCTGCCGTCGAAGGCGAGCGGCGCGTCGGTGACGCCGCGTTTGCGCGTCCAGACGACCTCGCCGTCCGTCCGGGAGAGCGCGGCGACGGTCCCGTCCCAGCCGGCGACGTAGACCCGTTCGTCCCCCGCGACTGGCGCGACGAGGCCGCGCGCCCCGAGGTTCGTGCGCCACGCGGGCCCGCCGCGCTGGCTGTAGGCGTACACCTCGCCGGTTCGGGTCGTGACGACGACGAGATGCATGTTCGACGCGAGCGACGCCCTGACGGACCCCCACGGGTCGACCGTCCACGTGTCGCCGACGTCCCGCGCGACGCCGGTGACGCGGCCGTCCGCGAGCGCGACCGTGAACGACTCGCGTCCGTTGCTCCACGCTGGCGGCGTCACCGCGCGCGCCGGCAGGTCGTACGTCTCCACGACCTCGCCGCTCGCCGCATCAATCCCGCGGAGAAGCGGCGACTCGGGGTGTGGCGCGTAGACGGTGTCGCCGAGCACGCTCGGCGGGTGGTGGCCGGCCGCCGCGACCGACCACAGCGACTCGCCGCTCGACGCGTCGAACGCATGGAGCGTCTCGTCGTCCACGAGGAAGACCCGGCCGTCCGCACCCGTCACGCCGCCGTCCGATGGCGGGAGCGTCGCCGTCTTCGTCGGTTCGGTAATCGTCGGACCGTCGAGGACGGTGCGGGTGTTCGCGTCGTCGTGGTTCGGCGAACGCCACCCGTCCTCGAAGACGACGCCCTCGGGGAAGTCCCGGGACGTCAAGCGAGAGCCGGTGAGCGTCTGACAGCCGGCGAGCGCCGACGCGGCGAGCGCGCCGCTGGTCGCGAGGAACTGTCGTCTGGAGGGCATGGCAGTCGTGTCACCGCCGAGAAACAAGTGCCTTCGGGTGTGTGAGCCGCCGCGCTTTTCTCGCCGCCCTGCGAGCGTCCAGTCACGATGAGCGTCGAGGACTGGCTGCCGTCGCGTCGCGAGCGCGTCCTGCTCTGGGGCATCGTGCTCTCGCTCGGCGGCGTCGTCGCCGTCGCGCTCTACTCGTTCGTCGGGACGTTCGTCCTCGGGCTCTTCATCTACTACGGCGTCCGGCCGGTCTACCGCCGGCTCGACGGCCGCCTCTCGTCGGGTGCCGCGGCGCTCTGTACGCTCCTGCTCGTCGCGCTCCCGTTCTTCCTCGTCGCCGGCTACCTCGCGCTGATGGGCTTCCACGAACTCCTGCCGCGCATCCGGAGCTATCAGGAGGTCCTGCGGCCGTACATCGAGGTCGACCCGCTCCTCCAGCAGCCCGTCGAGGAGTTCCTCGACTACCTCCGCAACCCCGCGAGCTCCTCCATCACCGGCCTGCTCGAGCAGGCCCGCCACTACGTCGGCCTCGTCTCGAACGCCCTGATGAACCTCCTGCTCGCGACGCTGTTCGCGTTCTACCTCCTGCGCGACGGGAACGCGCTTCGCCGGTGGTTCCGGGAGTTCGCCGGCGCGGACTCCGCCACCGTCGCGTACGTCAGTGCCGTCGACCGCGACCTCGAGACGATGTACTACGGGACGGTGCTGATGGTGTTCGTCGTTGCCGTCGGCGCGTTCGTCGTCTATCACGCCTACAACCTCCTCGCCCCCGCGGCCATCGCCATCCCGTTCCCGACGGCGCTCGCCGTCGCCACCGGCCTCACCACCCTTATTCCGCTCGTCGTCGGGAAGGTGGTCTACGTCCCGCTCGTCGGCTACCTCTGGTACAGCGCGTACCGCTCGCCGGACGCGACGTTCGTCTTCCCGCTCCTCCTCTTGGTGGTCTGCTTCCTCTTCCTCGACTTCCTCCCGATGACGTTCGTCCTCCCGGAGCTCGCCGGCCGGGGCACTCACGTCGGGCTCGTGATGTTCGGTTACATCGTCGGGACGATGGTCTTCGGCTGGTACGGCCTCTTCCTCGGCCCGCTCACCGTCGTGCTCTGCGTGCAGGCCGTCCGTATTCTCCTCCAGCCGCTCGTCTACGGCGAGCCCGTCACCGGCGAGGTCGATACCGCCGAGGACCTCGGCGCGGACCCGCCGTAGCCTGCCCAAAGCGCGGGGCTTTTGGCTCCGGCTGGCGAAGACGCAGCCGAGATGGCCCGGTACCACATCGAGACCTACGGGTGCACGTCGAACCGCGGCGAGAGCCGCGAAATCGAGCGACGGCTCCGTGACGCCGGCCACCACCGCGTGGACGGCGTCGACGACGCGGACGTCGCCATCCTCAACACCTGCACCGTGGTCGAGAAAACGGAGCGCAACATGCTCCGCCGGGCGGAAGAACTCGCCGACGAGACGGCCGACCTCTTCGTCACCGGCTGTATGGCGCTCGCGCAGGGCGAGGAGTTCGCCAGCGCCGACGTCGACGCACAGGTCCTCCACTGGGACGAGGTGCCCGAAGCCGTCACGAACGGCGAGTGTCCGACTACCACGCCGGACGCCGAACCCGTCCTGGACGGCGTCATCGGCATCCTCCCCATCGCCCGGGGCTGTATGAGCAACTGTTCGTACTGCATCACGAAGCAGGCGACGGGCCGCGTCGACTCGCCGCCCGTCGAGGAGAACGTCGAGAAGGCCCGCGCGCTCGTCCACGCCGGCGCGAAGGAAATCCGCATCACGGGCCAGGACACCGGCGTCTACGGCTGGGACAACGGCGAGCGCAAGCTCCCCGAACTCCTGGAGCGCATCTGCACCGAAATCGAGGGCGACTTCCGGGTCCGCGTCGGCATGGCGAACCCCGGCGGCGTCCACGGCATCCGCGAGGAACTCGCCGAGGTCTTCGCGGAGCACGACAAACTCTACAACTTCCTGCACGCGCCCGTCCAGTCCGGGAGCGACGACGTCCTCGAGGACATGCGCCGCCAGCACCGCGTCGAGCAGTACGTCGAAATTGTCGAGACGTTCGATCGCTACCTCGACGAGTGGACGCTCTCGACGGACTTCATCGTCGGCTTCCCCACGGAGGACGAGGAGGACCACGAGATGTCGATGGCGCTCCTGCGTGAGACGCGCCCCGAGAAGATCAACGTCACGCGCTTCTCGAAGCGCCCCGGGACTGACGCCGCCGACATGAAGGGGCTCGGCGGGACGCTGAAGAAGGAGCGCTCGAAGGAGATGAGCGAGGCGAAGCGCGACATCGTCGCCGAGGCCTACGACGAGATGGTCGGACAGGAGCGCGACGTCCTCGTCACCGAACAGGGCACCGGCGACTCCGTGAAGTGTTACGACTCGGCCTATCGCCAGATCATCGTGCAGAACGCCTCCGAGCACGGCCTCGAACCCGGCGATTTCGCGACTGTCGAGGTCACAGACCACCAGACGATGTACGCGTTCGGCGACCCCCAGTAGCCCGGGTAGGGGAGCGGGCTACAGGTGCGCACGGAGGGCGTCGCCGTCCGGGCGGACTGCGGCTAACTGTTCTCACTCGAAACCACTCGTCGCCAGCGTTGGCGCCGTCCGCGACGCGTTCGCGGAGGACGGCGCGCAGTGCCAGCAGTTCGACGGTCCCGTCGTCGAACTCGGCGAGTCGTGTCCGGAGCAGGTCAGTGAGCGTGGCGTCGACGGCACGGGGTGCGCCGCGCTCGTTCGAGGTCAGTCGCCGGCCACATGCCGTGTTAACTCACAACACACAAAAAGCGTTCCGCCGGCTCCTACTCGTCGAGCAGCCCGTCCGCCTCGTCGTCGTCCTTCCACTCGCCGAGCTCCTTCGGGTCCACGTGGACGAAGACGTCGTCCACCTCCGGCATCGAGCGGATGTCCTGCACGACCGCCGACTCGATGTCGTGGGCCTCGAAGAGCGTCAAATTACCCTCAACCTCGATGTGGAGGCTGACGTCCACCTCCGGGCCGACGTAGTGCGCGACGACGTCGTGGGCGCCCCGGACGCGCTCGTGGCTGAGCGCGCGCCGCAAAATCTCGCGGCGCAACTCCTCGGGCGGGGCCGCGCCCACGAGGTAGTTGACGTTGTCCCGGACGATCTCGTAGCCCGTGTAGAGGATGCCGAGCGAGACGACGCCCGCCGCGGCCGGGTCGAGCACCGGGAACCCCACCGCCGCGCCGAGCACGCCGACGAGCGCCGCGCCCGCCGTCAGGATGTCGTTCCGGTTGTCGAGTGCCGTCGCCACCAGCGCCGGCGAGTTGTGCCGTTCGCCCTCGCGCCGACAGTACTGATAGAGACCGTACTTCGCGAGCGCCGAGACGACGAGCACCGCGACGCCCGCGACGCCGCCCGCCCCCCCATAGGACCCAGTAAGAACGGCCGTCGTCGCGTTATAGAGGACGCCCGCACCCGCGGCGAAGACGCCGAGCGCGACGAACAGCGCGACGAACGGCTCGATGCGCTCGTGGCCGTGCGGGTGCTCGAAGTCCGCGGGCTGGGTCGTCAGGTAGAGACCACCGAGGACGACGAGGCTGTAGACCGCGTCGGCGGCGCTGTTGACCGCCTCCGAGCCGACCGCGATGCTCCCGGTGTACCACCAGACGCCGCCCTTCGCGAGAACGAGCGCGAGGTTCGCGGCGAGGACGACCACACCCGCGCGCCGCATCGCGGTCTTCCGGTCCATCGAATGGCCGATAGACGGCCCCGAGGCAAGTGCGTTGCGGAGCTTTCGAGTCAGTCGAAATCGAGTTCGACCGCCGCGTTCTCGCCCGGGACCGTCGCACCCGGTTGGCCGGCGAACGCCGCGTGCAACCGGTCGTAAGTCTCGTCCAGGGCTTCGACGATGACCTTCGTGTCCGAGACGACCGGCATGAAGTTCGTGTCGCCCTCGAAGCGCGGGACGACGTGCGTGTGGAGGTGGTCGTCGATGCTCCCGCCGGCCGCGCCGCCACCGAGGTTCAACCCGGCGTTGTAGGCGTCCGGCCCCACAGCCTCCTCGACGGCGTCGAACGCCCGCTGCTTGAGGCGCGCGTGGTCGAGGAGGACCTCGTCGGGGAGTGCCGCGTACTCCCCACCGTGCTCGAAGGGAACGACCATCAGGTGGCCGGGGTTGTACGGCGCGTTGTTCAACACGACGTAGGCGTGGTCGCTGCGCGCGACGACGAGGTTCTCGCGGGCGTCCGCGCGCTCGGGGAGTTCGCAGAGAACGCACTCCTCAATGTCCGGGTTCTTGTCCTCGCGCTTCACCCACTCGATGCGCCACGGGGCGAACACCTGATCCATACCCCGTACATCACACGGTCGAAACAGGTAGCTTACGGAACCTAACTCTGTTTATCGCCGGCGTTAAACGGTCTAAACGGTTAGGCGATAGGACGGGCTTTTTGTATTCGCAGTCCGTGGGGTTGCATGAGGGTGGTTCCGATGGCGAGCAAAACACCTCGTTCCGACGGTATGGCGGAATCGTGCGAAAACTGCGGCAAGGAGACGCCCCACGCTGTCTCCGTCGAGCTGAAGACCGAGTCCGACAAGGACGAGAACGCCGAGTTCTCGCGCGAGCCTTACCGCGTCGCGAAGTGTCGCGTCTGCGGTGAGAAGACGTCTACCCGGATGAACAACGCGTAAAACGCTACGACGTTACGGTCAACCGTCGTTAACTCCCCCTCGTTATTTTCTGGACGCCGACGTCCACCTCATTCCCCCACGACTCGTGAGCGACGCGGCTACTCCGTCGTCGCCTCGTAGCCGTCCTCGGTGACGATGATGGTGTGTTCGGCCTGCCCGACGAGTTCGCCGTCCGACTCGTGGAGTACCGGGTAGGAGCGGAGGATCCCCTCCATCTCGAGGCGCCGGACGGCCATGTCGGCGCGCGGCGAGTCGAGCCAGCGCTTCGCGAACGGGAGTTCGCGGTACTCCTCACGCACCGTCTCGAGGACCTGGCGGGCCTGCCGGTTGCGCACCGAGCGGTCCTCGACGAGCGAGTAGATTTCGGTCTTCGAGCCCTCGGTGACCTTCCCGGAGCCCGTCGTCGCGAACGGCTCGACGGCGAGCACGTCACCCGCTTCGAGGACGGTGCCCTGCTGGGTGCCGCGGTTCGGCACGCTCGGGTCGGTGTGCGCGTCCCACTGCTCGAGGCCGTGCCCGGAGAGGTTCACGATGGGCTGGTAGCCGTAGGCCTCGATGACGTCGGCGACTTCCGCGCCGATTTCGCCGGTGTGCGCGCCCGCCTCCACGACGTCGAGGCCGGCGTCCAGCGCCTCCTCGGCGGCTTCCTTCAGCTCGGGGTTGCCGGAGAGGTCGACAGTCCGGGCGGCGTCCGCGATGTAGCCATCGACGTGGACGCCGACGTCGAGACAGACCATCTCCTCGCCGAACTCGACGTCGTCGTCGGCGTGCGGGGAAGCGTGGCTCGCCTCGTTGTCGACGCTGATGTTGACCGGGAACGCCGGCCGGCCGCCGAGCTCGCGGATGCGTTCCTCGGCGTACTCCGCGACGTCGATGTGCTTCGCGCCGACCTCGACGCGCTCGGCGGCTTCGTCGAGTACTTGGGAGAGGATGTCGCCGGCCTCGTGGTACTTCTCGTAGGCCTCGCTTCCGGGTTCCACGGTGTCGGTCATACCACCGGATTCGCGCGCTCGTCTTTTTACGGTTCGGGTACGGTCGTCGCGCGTCCCGCGATGTGCAGCGCTCGCCCGTTCCGTCTCCGCTCCTACTGTCGGGACGACGAGGTCTCACGCCTCGCTTCGCTCAGCGTTCGCCCGCGCCGTGGTCCCGTAGGGACCACGCAGTCTGCATCGCCTCGGTGTTGTACGCCTCGCCGACGTTCCCGTCGCGGTCGAGGACAATGACGCCCGCGCCCTCGCCCGTCAACTCGGCAAGGTCGTCGACGGCGTGCTCGGCAGCGGTTTCCGCGTCGTCGCCATCCTCGAGGTAGCGCACAGCGCGCCGGGTGAGCGTCGTCTTCGCGATGGCCTCGCCCGCGCCCGTCGCGCTCGCGGCGCCCGCGGGCGCGGCGTAGAACCCCGAGCCGATTTGGGGGACGTCACCGACGCGGCCCGCGAGCGCGAACCACCGGCCGCCCGTCGACGTGGCGGCGGCGAAGTCTCCGCCATCGGTGGCCACCGCCCCGACTGTGTCGTGGTCTCGCGGGTCGCTCCGCTCACGGGTCGTCCCTCCCCGTTCGTCGTTCCGCGGCCTCTGGCCGCGGCGCTCCCCGCTTGCCCGGTCCGCGTCGCGCGGCGACGCGTGCCCCCCGAAATGTTCGCGTATCCAGTCGAGATGCGCCGACGGGGTGCCCTCGGGGTGGCTGTCGACGCCCTCCCAGCGCTCGCGGGAGTCGGCCGTCCAGAGGTCGACCTCCGTCTCGACGCCGACGTCCGCGGCGAAGTCGACCGCGTGGACGCCGTTCAGGAGAACGTGGGGCGTCTCCTCCATGACGTGACGCGCGACGGTGACGGCGTGCTCGACGCCGGGCATCGAGGCCGCGGCGCCGGCCGCCCGGTCGCTGGTCATGAGGCCGGCGTCGGTCCGGATGATGCCGTCGGACTGGACGGCGCTCCCGACGCCGGCGTTGAAGCGCTCGTCCGACTCGAGGACTCGGACGGCGGCCTCGACGGCGTCCACGGGGTCCGACTCGTCCGCGCCCGTTTCGGCGGCGTCGTCGAGCGTCGCCCGTCGCGCGTCCGGGTCGTCGGGCGCATCGCCCGCGCCGCCGTGTACGATGACTCGCATGGGTGTCGCGTCGCCGCGCGGGCGGTTAGGCGTGTGGGTTCGACACGCGAAACCGGCCGTAGGGCCGCCGTGAGTACGCACGACGACGACCAGATATATCGACGATTGACGTAGAGATGCGCGGAAACAGCAGTCCTTTTAGGCACCCGCCGGGAGATGCGAAACGAGATGAGCTACGAGTACGAGCAAGTCGAACTCCCCGACGAGGGGGAGAAGGTCACGTACGACGAGGACGCTGACGAACTCGTCGTCCCCGACAACCCCATCGTCCCCATCATCTACGGGGACGGTATCGGCAAGGACGTCGCGCCCGTCGCACAGCAGGTCCTCGACGCCGCCGCCGAGGCGACCGGCCGCGACATCAACTGGATGCGCGTCTACGCCGGCGAGTCCGGCCGGGAGAAGTACGACGAGAACCTCCCCGAGGACACGCTGAACGCCATCGAGGAGCACCGCGTCGCCATCAAGGGCCCGCTCACGACGCCGGTCGGCGCCGGCTTCCGCAGCCTGAACGTCGCGCTCCGCAAGCACTTCGACCTCTACGCGAACGTCCGCCCGACCTACTACCTCGACGGCGTCCCCTCCCCGGTCTCCGAGCCCGAGGAGATGGACATGGTCAACTTCCGTGAGAACACGGAGGACGTCTACGCCGGCATCGAGTGGGAGGCCGGCACCGAGGAAGTCGAGCAGGTCCGCGAGTTCGTCGAGGACGAGATGGGCTTCGACTCCACCATCCACGACGGTCCCGTCGGCATCGGCGTCAAGCCGATCACCGAGTACGGCACGAAGCGCCTCGTCCGTCAGGCTATCGAGTACGCCATCGAGAACGACCGTGACTCCGTCACGCTCGTCCACAAGGGCAACATCATGAAGTTCACCGAGGGGGCCTTCCGCGACTGGGGCTACGAGCTCGCGGAGGAGGAGTTCCCCGAGGAGACCATCGACGAGGACACCCTCTGGGAGGAGTACGACGGCGAGGCTCCCGAGGACAAGGTCGTCATCAAGGACCGCATCGCGGACAACATGCTCCAGCAGCTCCTCACGCGCACGACGAACTACGACGTGCTCGCGATGCCGAACCTCAACGGCGACTACCTCAGCGACGCCGCGGGCGCCCAGATCGGCGGCCTCGGCATCGCGCCCGGCGCCAACCTCGGCGACGGCCGCGTCCTCGCCGAGCCCGTCCACGGCTCCGCGCCCAAGCACGCCGGCAAGGACAAGGCGAACCCGACCGCGATGATCCTCTCCGGGAAGATTCTCCTCGAACAGCTCGGCTGGGAGGACGCCGCGGAACTCGTCCACGACGCCGTCGAGCAGCAGATTTCCGAGCACCGCGTCACCTACGACCTCGAGCGGCAGGTCGAGGGCGGCGTCAAGCTCGCCGCGTCCGAGTACGGCGAGGAGATCGTCGAGCGCATCGAGGACCTCGCCTAACGGCTCGGCCCTCTCCGCGGGAACTTCGTTCCCGCTCGCCGCCAGAATCGCCGGCAATCTGGCGACATCGACGAGCTGGCGTAAGCGAGCTTTCGGTACTGCCGGTCGACCACCGACTCTCCCGTTTTTTCTCGCGTTCCCGAGCGGCGGCGCTGCCCACCGGCTTCTTTGTTCGGGACGCACAAGGGCCACGTATGGCAGACGACGACCCGTTCGCGGACATCCCGGGTATCGAGGAGGACCTCGCGCGCGCCGAAGAACAGCTCTCCGTGCGCGTCGAGCGCCGCACGTACAACAAGCCGGTCACCATCGTCGAGGGGTTCGACGAGGAGGCCACCGACCTGCAGGACGTCGCGACGAAACTGAAAAAGAAGCTTGGTGCCGGCGGCACGGTCAGCGACGGCACCATCGAGATTCAGGGCGACCACGTCGACCGCGTCCCCGGTATTCTGGAGGACATGGGGTTCAACGTGGAGTAGGGGACGCGTACCCCGAGCGAGAGGCGGGCGGTGGGACGAGTTTATACCCGCGAAGCGGCGAACGTGCAGTATGTACGCCGTCGTCGGGTGTAGCGACTGCTCGATGCTCTGGGTGGTCGAGGACCGCCCGGAGCGAACGAAGTGCCCGCGCTGCGGGACGAGCAAGGCCCACGAGAAACGGAAGAAGTTCGTGACGACCGACGACCGGGAGCACGCCGCCGAGGTCCGGGCGTCGATGCTGGCGAACCGCTCGGGCTACGGCGAGGCGTTCGCGGAACTCGACTCCTACGCGGAGATGGAGACACAGGCCGCGGAGTCGGTGGTGGACGACGAGGAGTACCTGGAGGCGGCCGGTGTCGACGCGGACGAGGCGGCGGCCGCGGACGAGCGCGCGGCTTCCTCGGGGGGGTCCGTCTCGCGGAAGGAGCGCGTGAAGGAGGCGCTGCGCGAACTCGACTCGCCCACCGCGGACGACGTCGCGGCCTACTGCGAGGAGCACGGCATCTCGGAGTCGTACGCCCGGGACGCCCTCGAACGCCTCGCGCGCCGCGGGGAAGCCTCGGAGAGCCGCGGCGTCTACCGGTTGCTCTGAGCGCCGGAGCACCGCCAACAGTTTGTCGGATAGCGTACGATACCGTCGTACGGTCGACCGTGCGCCGAGCGTCCCGCTGCGCGTCGTCGCGGACACACTCTTCGTGGTCGACCTCACGGAGTGACGGTGCGCGTGAGCGCGCCGAGCAGCGTCGCGGCGAGGACGAGCACCGTCAACACGAGCTTCAGCACGCGGAGCGCGGTGACGCCGGGGACGTCGGCGAGCGGGGACTCGTCGGGTGGAGCGTCGACCATACGCTCAGAAGGGAGGGAGCCGAAATAAACACCGGCCAGACGCGCGGTGAAAGTGAAAGTGGACTTATCGGCCGAGTTCCGCATGGGCGCTGGAGAGGTGCCGAGAGGCGAGCGCGGCGAGCAGGGAGAGTTCGCCGGCGAGCGCGCCCGCCGCGATGACTTCCGCGAGTTCGTCGGCGTTCGACCCGGCGGGGTCGCCGCCGCCGCGAACGCCCAGAACGTCGAGGGCTTCGGCCTGCGTCGGGAGTTTCGTCCCGCCGCCGACGGTACCGACTTCGAGCGACGCGAGGTTGACCGAGGCGTAGAGTTCCTCCTCGCGGGCCTCGACGGTCGTGATGCAGTTCGAGCCTTCGACGACCTGCGCGGCGTCCTGCCCGGTCGCGAGGAAGACGGCGGCGACGACGTTCGCGGCGTGCGCATTGAAGCCGAGGCTGCCGGCTTTCGCGCTCCCGACGAGGTTCTTCCGGGTGTTCGCCTCCTCGATGCTCTCGGGCGTGGTGTCGAAGCGCTCCTCGACGACCTCGCGCGGGATGCGGACGTCCGCGGTGACGGTGCGCCCGCGACCCTCGACGGCGTTGATGGCGGCCGGCTTCTTGTCCGTGCAGAGGTTCCCGGAGAGCGCGACCAGCTCGGCGGGGGTCTCCGCCTCGACGAGTTCGCAGGCCTCGCCGGTGGCGATGGTCGCCATGTTCATCCCCATCGCGTCCGCGGTGTCGTAGGAGAAGCGGAGGTAGACGTTGTCGCCGACGACGTAGTGGGTGATCTCCTGGAGTTTGCCGTGGCTCGTCGTGGACTCGGCGGCCTCCTTGAGGTCCGCGAAGTGCTCGTCCACCCAGCGCGCGACCTCGGCGCCCTCGGTGACGTCCGCGACGCGGAAGACCGGCGCGCGCGTCATCCCGCGCTTCGTGACGCGGGCGTTCGCGCCGCCGGCCGCGGTGATGGCCGAACAGCCGCGGTTGACGGAGGCGACGAGCGCACCCTCCGTCGTGGCCATCGGGAGGTGGTACTCGTCAGTCGCGGCGTCGCCGTCGACGGCGAGCGGGCCCGCGATGCCGAGCGGGAGCTGTGTGCCGCCGACGAGGTTCTCGATGTTCGACTCCGCGCCCATCGGGTCGAAGGCGTAGTCGCCGGTGACGTCGAGGGCGGCACCCGTCTCGCGTTCGAGGAGGCGGCGGCGGGCGGCCGCGGCCGTCTCGGCGTCCGCGTGGTCTTCGAGTTCGTAGAGACGCAGTTCGCCGTCCTGCACCCGGTCGGCGAGTTCGTCGGCGTCGTGGTCGGTCATACCTCGACGTTCGCCGGAGAGGCCCTAACGGTTGTCCTTCGACCCGCCGTCGCACGCCGCGGCCGCGGGCCGTTCGCCGCCGACACACCGTATCGGTGCGTACTTCCCGGCGGCGGCGGAACTCCGAGTATGCGCCGCCTCGACCTCGCCACGGCGTTCCGCGCGATTCTCGGCTGGTTCATCGCCGCGCCGCTGGCGTTCGCGCTCGTCGGACTCGTCACGCCGCCCGACCCGGTCACGCAGCTCGTCTACGGCGTGCCGCTCGCGTTCGGCTGCGGGCTCGGCGGTGCGTACGCCGCGGTGCGCGCACGGGTCGAACCGCGGCGACTCGCGTGGGCGCTCGTGACCTTCTACCTCGTGTCGTTCGCCGCGCTCGTCGCCATCCAGACGGTGGCGGACGCGACCGTCGGGTGGATTCAGGGGCCGTGGGACGACGTTGCGTCGCTCGCCGTCGGCGCGCTCCTCGCCTACTGGGTCGGCTTCCGACGGCACTAGGGGGAGTCGCGACGAGTGGCCGGCAGCCCCTTCCGTCGCGACGCCGACCCGACGTGTATGGACGTCGCCGGCCGCGCGGAGCGCGCGTTCTTCTCGCTGGGGTTCGCCGTGCTGCTCGCGCTCCCGGCCGCGACGCTCACGCCCGGCCCTGCGCGGCCGTTCGGCTACTCGCGCACGCTCCTCGCAATCGCCTGCGTCGGTGCGCCGCTCGCCGCGGGGTTCGTCGCCATCGACGCCTCGACGCGACGCCTCTTCCGCGGCATCGCGGTGCTCGTCGCGGGCGCCACGCCGCTCGGCGTGCTCGTCCTCGTCGGCCTCCCCGTGGTCGGGTTCGGCGGGCCGGTCGCACACCTCGGCGCGCTCGCGACGGTCTGGGCGTTCACGTACGCCTTCGGCTGGCGCAACGGCTGGGCACACGTCGCCCCTCATCTCCCCGTGGTGACGGGCGAGCGCGTCCGCGCCTAGAAGAGCACCGGCGCGGGCCGCGGGTCCCGACACGTTCTTGCCGCCGCCGGACCCGCGTTGCGACATGAGCGCGGACGCGGACGTCGTCTTCGTCAACGGCGAGGTCCACACGCTTGGGGAACCGGACGAGACCTATGAGGCGCTCGCGGTGCGCGACGGCGAGGTCGCGCGCCTCGACTCCGACTACGAGGCCGAGTTCTCGGTCGGCGTCGAGACGGACGTCATCGACCTGGAGGGGCGCGTCCTCCTGCCGGGGTTCGTCGACGCCCACGTCCACATGACGACGACGGGGCGCTACCTCGTGGACGCGGACCTCCGCGACACCGACGACGTGGCAGACTGTCTTGACGCCCTCCGCGCGCACGCCGCCACGACCGACGGCTGGGTGCTCGGCTGGGGGTTCGACGAATCACAGTGGCCGGACGACCCGCCGACGCGCGACGACCTCGACGCCGTGAGCGAGGAGCGCCCGGTCGCGGCGGTGCGCGTCGACTTGCACACGGCCGTCCTGAACACGGTGGCACTCGACCGACTGGAGGACGCGATGCCCGACAGCGACGTCCACGGGGACGGACGCATCGTCGAGGACGCCGTGAAGGCGCTCTACGAGGCGGTCGAACCGGACGAGGCGGGGACGCGTGAACTCCTCGCGGCCGCCCAGCGCCACGCGAACGAGCGCGGCGTGACGGCCGTCCACGACATGGTGCGACGCTCGCACGCCCCCGCGGTCTACCGCGAGATGGCGGCCGACGGCGACCTCTCAGTGCGCGTGCGGCTGAACTACTGGGCGGACCACCTCGACGCGCTCGAAGAACTCGGCGCGCGCACGAACCACGGGAGCGAGTGGGTGGAGACGGGCGCGGTCAAGACGTTCACGGACGGCAGCCTCGGCGCGCGCACCGCGAAGCTCTCCGAGCCCTACGCCGACACCGGGGGCACGGGCCAGTGGGTGGTCGAACCCGACGAGCTACGCGACATCGTGCGCCGCGCGGACGAGGCCGGCCTCCAGGTGGCCGCGCACGCCATCGGCGACGAGGCCATCGAGGCGGTGCTGGACGCCTACGAGACGGAGACGCCCCACCCGAGCGAGCGCCGCCACCGCATCGAGCACGCCGAACTCGCGACGGACGACCAGATTGCGCGAATCGCCAACCTCGGCGTCGTCGCGTCGATGCAGCCGAACTTCCTCCAGTGGGCGGACGACGGCGGCCTCTACGCCGAGCGCCTCGGGGAGCACCGACGGCGGGAGACGAACCGCTTCCGGGCGTTCCGTGAGGCGGGCGCGCACCTCGCGTTCTCCAGCGACTCGATGCCGCTCGACCCGCTCCACGGCGTCGCCCTCGCCGTGGACCCGCCGACGGGCGAGGCGCTCTCGGTGACGGAGGCGCTGCGCGCGTACACCGCGGGCGGCGCGTACGCGGGGTTCGCGGAGGACGAACGCGGGACGCTCGCCGTCGGGTCGGACGCCGACCTCATCGTCCTAGAGAAGTCGCCGTGGGAGGCGGACGACGTCGCGGACGTCGACGTGGCGATGACGGTGGTAGACGGCGACGTCGTCTACGACGCCCGCTAACGCCCCGTATCTCTTTCCGGATGGCCCGCCTACGTGCTGTGTGAGCGCCGCCCCCGCCCTCCTCGTCGCCCTCGCGTTCGCCCTCGCCGTCGCGGGCGCCCTCCTGCTCTACGTGCTCGTCGAGACCGAGAGCGAGGAGGGCCCCGTGCGGGAGCGCGAGACGGCCGAAGCCGAGACGCGCGAGCGCGTCGAGCGCCGCCGACGCGACCGCCGCGACGACTGACACCCCTTGATTCTCCGAGACATCACCCAGTAGGAGAGGCGTCACTCGCAAGTCGCTCTTGAAGACAAATCTTTTTCACAGATAGCTCTGTACGCGACTAGCAAGACAGCCACCAGATATGGTCCAGATGGAGACGACAGAGGTCGACAGCGAACTGAGTCTGTTCAAATATGGGAACCTCGAAGCGCTCCCGTCCGACTACCGCGGGCTCTCAGAGGAAGAACGCACACAACGTATCGCGGCGGCGCGCGAGACGCTCGGCGACGACGTCCTCGTCCTCGGGCACAACTACCAGCGCCGCGAAATCGTCGAGCACGCCGACTACATCGGCGACTCCTACCAGTTGAGCGAGCACGCCGCCGACTCCGACGCCGAACACGTCGTCTTCTGCGGGGTGACGTTCATGGCGGAGAGCGCGGACCTCCTCACGGACGCCGACCAGACGGTCTACCTGCCGTCGATGGAGGCCTCCTGCCCGATGGCGGGGATGGCCGAAGCCCTCCAGGTCGACTCGGCGTGGGAGCGCATCACCGACGCCGTCGACGGCGACGCGATTCCCGTCACCTACATGAACTCCTACGCGGACCTGAAGGCGTTCTGCGCGGAGCACGGCGGTCTCGTCTGCACGTCCTCGAACGCCGACGACGCCTTCGAGTGGGCGCTCGACCGGGGCGAGACGGTGGTCTTCCTCCCGGACAAACACCTCGGGCGGAACACCGCGAACGCGATGGGACTCGGCGACGCCACCGTCGAGTTCGACCCGTGGGCCGACGAGTCGAGCGGTGACCTCGGCGACGCGGACGTCGTCCTCTGGGACGGCTACTGCCAGGTCCACGAGCGCTTCACGGCCGAGCACGTCGCCGACGCCCGCGACGCCCACCCGGACGCGACGGTCGTCGTCCACCCCGAGTGCCGGCCCGAGGTCGTCGCCGCCGCCGACGAGACGGGGAGCACGGCGACCATCCGGCGCACCGTCGAGGAGGCCGGCCCGGACGAGACAGTCGTCGTCGGCACCGAAATCCACCTCGTGAACCACCTCGACCGATGGCACGAGACGGACGTCGTCGCGCTCTGCGGCGACGCCTGCATGGACTGCAACGCGATGCGGCAGGTCGATCCGAACTACCTCACGTGGATCCTGGAGGAACTCGCCGCAGGTCGCGAGCACAACGTCGTCAGCGTCGACCCCGGCGTCGCCGCGAGCGCCGAAACCGCCCTCGACCGCATGCTCGAACTATGACGGACGTGCTCGTCCTCGGGAGCGGCATCGCGGGGTGTAGCGCGGCGCTCGCCGCCGCCGACGACGGCGCGAACGTCCTGCTCGCGACGAAGGCCGAGCGCCCCGAGGAGTCGACGACCCACTGGGCGCAGGGCGGCGTCGCCGTCGCGCGCGACGACCCCGAGGCGTTCGCCGCGGACATCGCGGACGCGGGCGACGGGCGCTGTGACCCGCACGCGGTCGACGTCCTCGTCGAGGAGGCCGACGACGCCGTCGAGGAGGTGCTCGTCGAGACGCTGGACGTGCCGTTCGCCGACGACTACGGCCGCGAGGCCGCCCACTCCGAGGCGCGCATCCGGCACGTCGGCGCGGAGACCGGCAAACACCTCCTCGCGCCGTTCCTCGCGCACCTCGACGACCACCCGAACGTCACGATACTGGAGGACACGGCGGCGCTCGAGTTGCTGACCGACGAGGGGCGCGTTCGTGGCGCGCTCCTTGACCGGAGCGACGGCACGCAGGACGCCGCGGTCGCCGACACCACCGTGCTCGCCACGGGCGGCGTCGGCGCGTGCTTCCCGCGCTCGACCAACCCCGACACCGCGACGGGCGACGGCCTCGCGATGGCCGCGCGCGCCGGCGCGGACGTCGCCGACCTCGCCTACGTCCAGTTCCATCCGACCGTGACGGTCGGCGAGAACCCCCTGCTCGTCAGCGAAGCGGTCCGCGGTGCCGGCGCCGTCCTCCGGAACGCCGACGGCGAGCGCTTCATGCTGGACGTCCACGACGACGCCGAACTCGCGCCCCGCGACGTCGTCGCGCGCGCCGTCGCCGACGAGCGTGAGCGCACCGGCGAGGTGTATCTCGACACGACGCCGCTCGACTTCCGCGCCGAGTTTCCGACCCTCCACGAGCGCGTCGTCGAGGCTGGCTTCGACCCCGATTCGATTCCGGTCGCGCCCGCCGAGCACTTCCTCTGCGGCGGCGTCGACGTCGACGACCGGGGCCGGACGAGCCTCGACAGACTCTACGCTGTCGGCGAAGTCGCCCGCACGGGCGTCCACGGCGCGAACCGCCTCGCCTCCACGAGCCTCCTCGAAGGCCTCGTCTGGGGCCGTCGTGCCGGAAGGGATGCCGCGAGTCGGTCGAGCGTCGCGGGCGAACCCGAGGTGCCGAGTCGCCCCGAGCGCGACCCCGCACTCCCCGACGGCTTCGTGGACGGGAAACTCGAGCGCCTGCACCGCGTGATGGCCGCGCACGTCGGCCTCCGGCGCGACCGCGAGAGCCTCCAGCGGGCGTGCGCGGCGCTCCGACGGCTGAAGGGCGAGACGGACGCCTACGCCCGGACGCGGCCCGCACGCGAGGTCGCCGAACTCCGGAACGCCGCGACGGTCGGCCTCCTCCTGGCGCGCGCCGCCCGCGAGGCGGAACCGGCCGGCTGTCACGCGCTGGAGGGTGTGCCGTGCCGGTGACGCGCGCGGACGCGGAGCGGTGGCTCCGCGAGGACCTCGGCCACGACGACGTGACGAACGACCTGCCGGGCACTTCGCGTGCGCGCCTCGTCGCGACGGAGTCCGGCGTCGTGGCCGGGCTCGAGGCCGCCGAGACGGTCTTCGACGTACTCGGTGTCCCCGTCGAGCGCGGCGTTCAGGTCGGCGAGCGCGTCGACGCGGGCGACGAGGTTCTCGCCGTCGAGGGGCCGACGCGCGCAGTGTTGCGTGGCGAGCGCGTCGCCACGAACCTCGTCGGGCACGCCTCGGGTATCGCCACGCGCACGCGCGAGGCCGTCGACGCCGCGCGCGAGGTGAGCGAGAACACGGAGATCGCGGCGACGCGCAAGACGACGCCCGGACTCCGGGGCGTCGAGAAGCGCGCGGTCCGCGCGGGCGGCGGGGACACCCACCGCCTCGACGCGAGCCACATGGTGATGGTGAAGGACAACCACATTGCCGCCTACGGGCTCGAAGACGCCATCGAGCGCTTCCGCGAGAACGCGTCGTTCGCGACGCGCATCGACGTCGAAGTCGAGTCCGTCGATGCGGCCGAGCGCGCCGCCGATGCCGGCGCCGACATCGTCCTCGTGGACAACGCGGCGCCCGAGACGGTCGGCGAGGCACGTGAGCGCCTCGATGCATCGGTGCTCGTGGAGGCGAGCGGTGGCATCGGTGTCGCGGACGTCGCCGAGTACGCCGCCGCGGGCGCGGATGTCGTCTCGATGGGGTCGCTGACGCACAGCACGCCGCCGCTTGACTGCTCGTTTCGCCTACTGGAGTAGGTCCTCGCCCGTCATTTCCTCCGGCTGGTCGAGGCCGGCGCGTGCGAGGAGCGTCGGCGCGATGTCGCGCAGAGTGCCCTCATCGCGGACCGCGGCACCACCGTCGTCGCCGTCCGGCGAGAGGTAGATGAACGGCACGGGGTTGTACGTGTGGGCGGTGTGGGGGTCCTCGCGGGTGCCCATGTCGTCGGCGTTCCCGTGGTCGGCGGTGATGTGGACGTGCGCGCCCGCCTCCTCGAGGGCGGGGACGAGGCGACCCACCTGCTCGTCGACGGCCTCGACGGCCTCGACGGCGGCCTCGAAGTCGCCGGTGTGTCCGACCATGTCCGCGTTCGCGTAGTTCAAGACGAGGAAGTCCGGGTCCTCCGCCTCGATGGTCTCGATGGCAATGTCCGTCACCTCGGGCGCGCTCATCGCCGGCGTCTCGTCGTACGTCGGGACGTCCGGGCTCTCGACGATTTTGCGCATCTCGCCGTCGAACTCCACCTCGCGCCCGCCGTTCAGGAAGTAGGTGACGTGGGCGTACTTCTCGGACTCCGCGATGCGTAACTGGGTCCGCCCGGCCTCCGCGACGACCTCGCCGAGCGTGTTCTGGGGCTCCCTCGGCGGGAACGCCACCGGCAGGTCGAACGTCTGGTCGTACTCGGTCATCGTCGAGACCCGAACCTCGGGCGGCTCGGTCTCGACGTCCCAGTCGTCCGGGCGGACGTCCGCGAGCATCCGGGTGAGTTGGCGCGCGCGGTCCGAGCGGAAGTTGAAGAACACGACCGAATCGCCGTCGCTGAGGCGGTCGCCACCCCGGACGACGGTCGGCTCGACGAACTCGTCGGTGTCGCCACGCTCGTAGGACTCCGTGACGGCCTCGACGGCCGAGTCGGCGCGGTGCTGGCCCTCGCGGTTCACGATGGCGTCGTAAGTCTGCTTCGTTCGCTCCCAGTTCTGGTCGCGGTCCATCGCGTAATACCGTCCGGAGACGGTGGCGATGTCGCCCGTGCCGTGGGTCTCGACGACTTCCTCCAAGGTCTGGAGGTAGCCCTCACCGCCATGTGGGGAGGTGTCCCGGCCGTCCGTAAAGGCGTGCGTCGTCGCCTCGACGCCGTAGTCGGCGGCGGCCTCGATGAGTGCGTGCAGGTGCTCGTGGTCGGAGTGGACGCCGCCGTCGGAGACGAGCCCCATGAAGTGGACGCGCCCGCCGTGCCGATCAGCGTACTCGAAGGCGCCGCGAATCGCGTCGTTCTCGCGGAGCTCGCCCGCCTCGATGGCGTCGTTGATGCGGGTGTACTCCTGCATGACGACCCGACCCGACCCGATGGTGAGGTGACCGACCTCGGAGTTACCCATCTGGCCCTCCGGGAGGCCGACGTCCCGGCCGTGGGTCGTCAGCGTCCCCGACGCGCCGATTTTCGTGTAACGGTCGACGTTCGGCGTCTCCGCGGCCTTCACCGCGTCCAACCGGTCGTGGTCGCCGAGTCCCCAGCCGTCCAGAATGACGAGTGCCGCTCGCATACCACACCCCTCGAAGCCGACGCCTAACTAGCCTTCGGGATGGTCGTTCACGGACGATTCGGAGGGTCGCACGTCCGGGAATCGAGGGGCATAGGCGTCCCCGCCGCGTCTCCTCGCGCATGTCGTGGGTGACGCTGTTCGTCGCGGGCCTCTTCGAGGTCGTCTGGGCGGTCGGGCTGGAGTACTCGGACGGGTTCTCGAAGCCCGTACCGACGGCCATCACCGTGGCGGCGCTCGTCGTCAGCATGGTGTTGTTGGCGCGTGCCGTCCAGAACCTCCCCATCGGCACTGCGTACGCCGTCTGGACGGGCATCGGCGCGGTCGGCACCGTCGTGCTCGGCGTCGTCCTCTTCGACGAACCGGTGACGCTCGCGCGCGTCGGCTTCCTCGCGCTCGTCGTCGTCGGTATCGTCGGCCTCAACCTCGTCTCGCACTAGCGCGCACCGTCGGCTTCAAGCGCGTCCGGCACCCTCCCCCGATATGACCCTCGACCCCGTCCACTTCGCGGGCATCCCCGACCTCGTCCGCGATGTGGGTGGCGACGTCGACGAAGCCGAACACCGCGCGGACGCCGAGGCCGTCTGGGAGACCTACTTCGACCCGCTCTACGACGACGGGGCGGTCCTCGAACCCCTCGACGAGCAGGGCCGCTACCTCGCGGACCTCACCGAGGCGGGCGCGAGCGACCCCGCCTTCGGTGCCGTCCACGGCCTCGACTCCGGCACCATCAACCCGCGCGCGTTCAAGAACGGCCTCGTCCTCGACGTCGCGCAGGCCGCGATGGGCGTCTCGCCCGGCGACACCGACACCCACCGCCACCGGACCGTCATCGCGACGATGCTTCGTCGCGACCGGACCGTCGAAACGCGCGAGTTCGACCCCGAGAACTGGCAGACGCAGGACGAGGGCTACTGGCGCGGGCAGGCCATCGACGCCCCGTACGTCGAGCGCAACGAGCGCGCCGTCGTCCACGCGCTCTCACTCTACCTCGCGGAGAGCGCGCACGCCCACGAGCACTTCGACGCCGTGGACGAGTTCCTCCTGCTCGACGGCCCGCTCTACCCGAAACTCGTGACGAACTGGCTCGACCAGAACGAGGAACTCGCGACGCTCCCCGCCGAGGACGGCCTGACGCGCCGCGTCATCGAGAACTACCTCGGCCTCGTCGAGGCGGGCGTCGAGTCGGACACCGTCGTCGGGGGCTTCGTGAAGAACGTCTCCTCGCGCGGCATCGTCCGCGCGCTCGACGGGAAGACCCACGCGCCGTGGCTCGACGACGCCGAACTCTTCGGCCAACTCTTGGAGCGCCGCGACGCCGACGGCGACCGGCAGACGGACGACCTCGCGTACACGAACTGGTTCCTCTCGCGAGTGGGCTACGACCGCGAGTTCTCCACGCTCGGCAGTCGCCTCGACCTCGACCTCGCGCTCGACCCCGAGGCCTACGAGGTCGCCTTCTGCGTGCTCTACGACCCCCGGACGGACACCGTCTACAAGGCCGAACTCCCGCGCGCGTTCGCCGCGGACGACGACGTCCGCGCGCGCGTCACCGACCAACTGGTGCGGGACGTCGCCGCCGCGAGCGGGCCGCCCGACGCCGTCGCTCGCGCGGACGAACTCGCACGCATCAGCAAGCGCGAGAAACGCCACCTCGTCGACGCGATGGCCGACGCGATGGACACCGAGCCACGCGAGGGCTACGACGTCGACCGGTGGGGAATCGAGGGTTAGTACTCGCGCTCGACCTCGATGTCGACGTCGGCCTCGTCGACGCCGATGCGGGCGAACTGGGTGCGGACGTGCTCGCGCGCCGCCGCGAGGGCCTGCTCGCGCGTGTCGAAGCCCCGCGGCATCGGCGACTCGAAGGCGACGTTGACGTCCTGTCCGTCGACCTTCTGGACGAGGCCGCCGCTCTCCACCTCGTAGAACTCGTCGCAGACCCAGACGTAGGGCGCCTGCTCGTCGGGCGCGCCCTTGAAGGAGGGGGCGTCCTCGCCGCGCTCGTACACCGTACCAGTGAGAGTGGTGCCCGCCGCAGAGCCCCGAACGAGTAACATACCTCCCGGTACGCCGTCGGCGGGGAAAAGCCGTGCGGCGGACCCCGAGAGACGAAAAGACGTTTAGGGGCTCGTGGTGTTCCGAGTGACATGACCGACAGCGACCTCGGCGACTTCTCCGAGTTCGGCGGCGACGCGGACGACGGGGACGCGGGCGACGGCGTCGCCGCGGACGCGGACGCCGACGTCGAGACGGCGGACACCGACGCGGCGAGCGAGGAGTTCGAGCGCGTCGAGTACGAGGGCGGGTCGGGCGCCGGTCTCGGCGTCCTCGCCGTCTCCGAGGGCCTGCGCATCGGCGAGCGGGAGGACGAGACGCGCCTGCGCGCGTACGTCACGAGCGCGAACCGCTCGAACGTCCGCTTGGGGCGGTATCTCGTCGCACCCTACCCGGACGGCGAGTCGCTGTTCTGCCGCATCGTCGGCCTCGAGTACGACCAGCGCTTCCACGGCGACGACGCGAACGAGATTCACGCCCGGCGCGCGATGCAGGGCGGCGGCATCGACGAGGACGACTTCCGCTTCATCGCGGACCTCGACCCCGTCAGCGTCCTCTACCGTGACGACGGCGAGCTGAAACGCCGGATGCCCGACCGCGTCCCGAAACCCGAGACCGTCGTCCGCGAGGCCGACGACACCGAGGAAATCAAGACCGCGCTGAAGATTCCCGACTCGGGGGTGTTCCTCGGGCACCTCGCGGTCGGCGGCGAGAAGGTGCGCACCGGCGCGACCCCGCCCACCATCGACTACCGCGTGAAGGACGACTACACCACCGGCGACCCGCTCGCGTTCCGCCACACGCTCGTCGCCGGCGGCACCGGGTCCGGGAAGACCCACACCGCGAAGAACGTCCTCCGGCAGTACCTCAGCGAGGACCGGAGCTACCCCGTAGAGGCGGGGAGCGACCGGGAGGTGCAGGCCGCCGTCGTCCAGTTCGACCCGCAGGACGAGTACGCCCAGATGCACGACGACAACCCGGAGGCGACGCGGGAGGACGAACGCCGCTGGGAGCGCGAGGGTATCGCGCACGGCGGCCACGACGACACCGTCGCGTTCGTCCCGAAGGTCGGGGGCGCCACCTACACCGCCGCCCACCACGGCGCCGACCAGGTGCCGTTCACCGTGCCGTTCAGCATGGTGCGCAGTCGGCCGTGGCTCGCGGCCTCCGCCGGCCTCAACGACAACCAGTACGGCGCGCTCCAACTCCTCCTGAAGCGCTTCTTCGACCAGTACGGCGACTCGGGCACCTACGCGGAGTTCTGTTCGTTCCTTGATGACCCCGCGCTGAAGGAGGAACTCGACGAGTCCGGGCGGGTGCACGAAGCCACCTACGAGGCCGTCTTCCGACGTGTTCGGGGCATGCCGGACGGCGTCTTCGACCAGGACGCCCGCCCCATCACCGAGTTGGTCCGCGAGTTCGTCAAGCCCGGGCGGCTCTCCGTCGTCCCCACCTACCACGTCTCGAACTCCCGGGCGACCGAGACGGTGGTGCTCGCGCTCGCCTCGTTGCTCGTCGACGAGAAACTGTCGAGCGACCCGCGCTACCCCCGCATCGCGGAGACGCCGCTCGTCGTCGGGATGGACGAGGCGCACAACTTCCTCGCGGACGCCGACACCGTCCAGGCGCGCCACGTCGTCTCGAAGTTCACCGAGGCCGCCAAGCAAGGTCGAAAGGAACGCCTCGGCCTCTTCCTCATCACGCAGGACCCGCAGGACGTCGCGGAGAGCGTCTTCAAGCAAATCAACACGAAGGTCGTGCTCAACCTCGGCGACGAGGACGCAATCAAGAGCGTCAACATCCCCACGAGCCTCGCCGAGAAAGTCCCCTACATGGAGACCGGCCAGATGGTCGTCTACTCGCCCGACAACTCCGAGCCCGTCGAGTTGCTCGGCCTCCCGACCTGTCTCACCCGCCACGGCCGCGACTAGGCCGGCATAACGTTTTCCGAGGTCGCGACCGTAGGGTGAGACGTCCGTGGGAGGTGAGGCAGATGGAGCCCGTGCCACAGTATCCCTCGGACGAACCCGAACGCGAGTACGGCGCGCCCGACCTGAACGAGATACGCGAACGCATCCTCCGCGACCGAGACGAGCGCTGAGACGGTCGGGGCGTCGTCGCGGAAGTCCGCATTTCTCTTCGCGACGACGAACGCGGGCCACGGACGTGCGCCTCGACACGCGAAGTCGCAGGATTCGCCGCTTCCCGGCCCCCACGTTTTTCCTGTAGCCGGCAGAACCCCCGGACATGACGCGAATCCTCGTACCCATCGACGGCTCGGAGCAGTCCACGGACGCCCTCGAATACGCCCTCGAGGAGTTCCAGAGCGACGACATCACCGTCATCCACGTCATCGACCCCATCGAGGCCGGCTACACTGCCCAGGCCACCGTCCCCGGCTACTCCGAGGAGTGGTACGAGCAGGCCGAAGCGGAAGCCGAGAGCCTCTTCGAGCAGGCGCAGGACCTCGCGGACGAGTACGACGTCGCCCTCGACACCGTCACCGAAGTCGGACGTCCCTCCCGCACCGTCGTCAACTACGCCGACGAGAACGACTACGACCACATCGTCATGGGGAGCCACGGCCGCTCCGGCGTCTCCCGCATCCTCCTCGGGAGCGTCGCCGAGAACGTCGTCCGGCGCTCGCCCGTCCCCGTCACCATCGTCCGCTAAGCTCGCGCACGCGTCGCTCGACGCGCGTCGAGTGGGAGGGTAAACGTGCCTTCCGTACACGCAACGCTGTCGTTCGCATCGTCCACGTGACCGGCAGTCAGTAGCCACTGTATGGCCACCGGCGACGCGCTCGCGCCCGTCGTGCTGGTCGCCTCCGGCGTCCTCAGTGCCGTCGCCGGCTACTGGCTCCGCGAGACGGCACGCGCCAGCGTCGAAGTACGCGCCGCCCGCGCCGACGGCCTCGCCGTGCTACTCGTGGGCGTCGCCACTGTCCTCCTGGGCGTCGCGCTCCTCGTCCTCCCGACGGCACCACGGGGCTGGCTCCTCGCCGTCGGTCCTTACGTCGCCGTCTGTCTCGCCGTCGCCGTCTGGTTCCGACGGCGGCTCGCGGCCGAGTGAGTACGCGTACGGTGCCGACAGCGAATCCCGACGTATGGCCCGTGAGTACGACAAGCTCGTCCGCGACGCGATACCCACGGTGTCGAGGAGTACGACGAGAGCGGCAACGCCGACGAACTCGCGGACGCTTCGCTGACGCCGTCGTCCTCGAACGCGTGGAGGAGGAGACGAGCGACGCGAAACGACACGAACCACGGCAGTAGCGTCCGGGCACGAGCGGGTCGTTAGACCCCGGAAGTGCCGCGATTCACAGCGCGCTCCGCGCGCTGCCGACGAGCGACTGGAAGGACGAGGAGAGCTTTTGCCAGAGCGCCCGGAGGGCGCTCCCGGCAAGAGGTCGTCTAGAAGATGTTCGCCTGCCGGTAGACCGAGATGCCGTTGCTCGTAATCTCGTAGGGCTTGGTTTCGCGGGAGTGGTTGGCGTCGCGTATCTTCTGAATCTCGACGGCGAGGCGGGTCTCCCGGAAGTCCTCGGGGCGGACGTAGCGGAGGACGACGACGCCGTCGGTGAGGTACTCGATGATGCCGTGCCGGGAGGCGAAGGGGTTGCCCTCAGAGGCTTCGCTAGTGAGGAGGGTGGTGACGCCGGCGTTCTTGAGCGCTTTCGTGAAGTCGTAGATTTCGGTACGGCGGACCGCCTGGTCGTCGTACATCATCTCCAGGAGGGAGACGGAGTCGAGGACGAGGCGGTCGGCGCCGAACTCCTCGATGAGGTGGGGGAGTTCGCTGCGGATGCTCGAGAGGGAGTTCGCCATCTCGACGGGGTCGAGGTCGACGATGGCGAGCTGGTCGTTCTCGACGTACTCCTCGAAGGGCCAGCCCTTCTCGGCGGCGCTCTGGACGATGCGTTCGTAGGACTCCTCTAAGGTGATGAAGACGCCCTTCTCGCCGTTCTGGACGGCTTGTTCGAGGAACTGGAGGCCGAACGTCGTCTTCCCAGTGCCGGCGCCGCCGATGGTGACGAGGAGGCTGCGCTCCGGAATACCCCCTTGCACCATGTTGTCGAGGCCTTCGACGCCGAACTCGATGCGCGGGATGTTGGACTCGAACTCCTCCTCTTCGAACTCGTCGGCGCTGCCACCGCCCCCGACGTCGCCGAAGCCGAACTCGCTGGGGTCCGGTTCCCCGCCGCCGAAGCCGAAATCACCGGCGTCAGATTCCTCGTCGCCGTCCGGCGCGCCGTCGAAAGCGTCCTCGAACCACTCGTCGTCGCCACTGTCGTCACCGGCCACGGTGCGACCCCCCGGTCGTCACACGACCCTGCGTCATAGTGGATACTGACAGTTCCCGACGGCAAGAAGGTTCCCCCGACGATGTGTGCCTTTTTGGGGGAGGGCGTCGTCGTCCGGGACATGCGCGTCGGTATCGTCGCTCAGCGAGGGAACGCCCGTGCGGCCTACCTCGGGGCGGACGTCGGGGAGATGCTCGCCGAGGAGGGCGTCGAAGTGTGGTACGACACGGAGACAGCGGACGCCATCGACGAACCGGGGACGCCGGTCGAGGAGTTCGACCAGTGCGACCTCGTGGTGAGCATCGGCGGCGACGGGACGTTCCTCTTCGCGGCCCGTGGCGCGGAGTCGACGCCGATTCTCGGCGTGAACCTCGGCGAAGTCGGCTTCCTGAACGCCGTCGCGCCGGACGACGCGGTGGCGGCGGTCCGCGAGGAACTCGAACGGTTCCGCGAGACGGGCGCGGTCCGCGCCCGCGAAGTCCCGCGCGTGCAGGCGGAGGGCGGCCAGGAGTGGTCGCTGACGCCGGCGCTGAACGAGGTCGTCGTGCAGGGCCCCGAGCGCGGTCACGGACAGGGCATCGAGATGGAGGTCCGCGTGAACGGCTCGCTCTACACGGCCGGGCACGCGGACGGCGTCCTCGTCGCGACGCCGACGGGCTCGACGGCGTACAACATGAGCGAGCGCGGCCCGCTCGTCCAACCTGGCGTGCAGGGGTTCGTCCTGAACGACATGTGTGCGACGGACACGATGCCGCCGCTGATGGTGCCGCTGGACGCCGAAATCACGGTGCGCGTCGACGGCGCGGACGAAGTCGTCGTCTCCTCGGACGGCGCGAGCCGCTATCACGTCGAAATCCCCGAGATCATCACGCTGACCCGCGCGGAGGAGCCCGCGCGGGTCGCCGGCCCGGAGAGCGACTTCTTCCAGGCGCTGAACAAGCTCGAATAAGAGGACAAACGCTAACCGGCCGCTCTCCGAAGGGCGTCCAATGGCGAAGGACCGACAGCTACCGGACGTGCAGGCTTCAGCGCCGGACGTCTCGGTCGGGTTGAGTCACGTCGGGGTCACGGGCGTCGAGAAACTCGTCACCCTGGAGCGCGAGGAGAAGCGACCGCTCGTGTTGACCGCGGAGTTCGAGGTGTACGTCGACCTGCCCCGCGAGCGCAAGGGCATCGACATGAGTCGGAACATGGAGGTCATCGACGAGACGCTCCAGTCCGCCGTCGACGAGCCCGCCTATCAGGTCGAGGACGTCTGCGGGGAGGCCGCCGACCGCCTGCTCGCGAAACACGACTACACCTCACAGGCCATCGTCTCGATGGAGGCCACCTACATGACGCGCGAGGAGACGCCCGAATCCGAGCGCCCGACGCAGGGCACCATCGACATCGTGGCGTCCGCGACGGCGCGCGAGGGCGAGGCGACGCGCGAGGAAGTCGGCGCGCGCGTCACCGGGATGACGGTCTGTCCGTGCAGCCAGCAGATGATGTCCGCGCGCGCCGCGGAGAAACTCGACGACCTCGGCGTCGACCCCGACGCCGTGAAGGCGTTCCTTCAGGAGGTGCCCCAAGCCGGCCACTCCCAGCGCGGACACGCGACGCTCACCGTCGAGACCGAGGGGACGCCCAGTGTGAACCTGATGGACCTCGCGGACATCGCGAAGGAGTCGATGAGCGCGCGCATCTACAACCTCGCGAAGCGGCCGGACGAGGACCACATGACCTACGAGGCGCACGCGAACGCCCGCTTCGTCGAGGACTGCGTGCGCTCGATGGCTGAGCAGGTCGTCGAAGCCTACGACGACCTGCCGGCGGACACCGTCGTGACGATGCGCCAGTCGAACGACGAGTCCATCCACCAGCACAACGCCCACGCCGAGCGCGTCGCGGAACTCGGCCAACTGCGCGAGGAAGTACGAGACTAGGCGTGGAGTCGCTCGGCCTCCGCCCACCCGCGCTCGAACTCGGTCCGGATTTGCGCGGCGAACGACGGGTCGGTGAGGTCGACGAGCGCGAACGTCTCGTCGGGCGCGATGGGGTTCGGGAGGCCGACGCAGACTTCGGCGTCGTCAATGAGCGTGACGTCGCCGTAGACGGCGTCGCCGACGCGCAACTCGAACCCATCGTACTCGTCGAGTTCCGTGACGACCCGGTCGTCCACGACGTCGTCGGGGAGTGACGCGACGAGGTCCGGCGAGAGCAACACCGTCACGTTGACGCCGCGCTCGAGCGCGTCGGTGAGGTGGTCGGCGATGCGCGTCGAGGCCGCCCGGACATCGAACGTCCCCGAGAGCGATCCGGAGACGACGTGGAGCGAGTCCTCGGCGGCGTCCACGCGTTCGAGGAGGAGGTCGAGGGTGTCCTCGGCGCCGACCTCGGCCGTCCAGAACCCCTCCGCGGGCTCCGGCGGCCCGTCCAGGTCCCGGACGAGCGTGTCGACGACCTGCTCGTACTGCTCGGCTTCCTCGCGGAGTTCGCGCTTTCGCTGGTCCAGCAGGCGGTCGAGCGCCGTCTCCGGGTCAACGGCGACGTACTTCTTCGGGCGACTCGCCGCCTGCGAGCGCACGAGATGCTGGGACTCGATGCTGCCCAGCACGTCGTAGATGCGGCCCATCGGCACGCCGCTCGTCTCCGACAACTCCTTCGCGGTTGCAGGGCCGATGTCGAGGAGCGAGCGGTAGGCCCGCGACTCGTAGTCCGAGAGGCCGAGGTCCGTGAGGTCCGCCATACGTGGTGTTGCCCGTGTACGCGGATAAACCCACCGTGAGTTTAGAAGAGGCGGGTGCCTGGGCTCGGCCGGGCCGTCTCAAGCGTGCTCGGCGACGAGGGACGCGAGCACCTCGGGGTCCTCAGCGGGCCCGTGCAGGTCGCCGTTCACGAGGACGAACGCCGCGCCGTCCTCGACGCCCGCGGCCCGCGGGACGACGACCTTCTCGTGGTCGGCAACGCGGAGCGCCGCGCGGTGGAGGTCGGAGCCGACGTCGTCGCCGACGCGAATCGTCAGCGGGCGCTCGACGACGCGCGAGGCGGCCGCGGCGTAGTCCGCGACCTGCACGCCCATCCGGTCGGCCGCGCCCGCGAACGCACCGACCGCGTTCCGCGCCGCCTCCCGGTAGGCGTCCTCCTCGGTGAGTTCCGCGAGGTCGACGAGCGCGTGCGCCATCGTCGCGTTGTCGTCGATGGGGTGGAGGGGTTTCTCGAGCAGGCCGACGTCCTCCACGGGGCCGTCGAGGAACGCGTCCTCCTGCAGGGTCTCGATTGCGTACTCGGCCGTCTCGATGGCCGTCTCGACGTACTCGGGGTCGGCGATTTGCGCGCCCCGGGCGAACGCGCGCGCGACCGCCGCGTGGTCGGTCAGGAGGCCTGCGGGCGCGTCCGGGTCGTCGTAGCGCGCCACCGCGCCGTCCTCGCCGACGAGCGTCTCGGCGAGGTAGTCGAGCGTGCGCTCGGCGTACCGCATCGCCGTCTCGTCGTCCGTGTAGGCCGCGTGGACGAGGAGGGCGTCCGCGGCGCGCGCGTTCTTCTCCGCGTACGCCGTCTCGTCGATGCCGGGTTCGTCCGCCTCGTCGCGCTCGGAGGGCGGGCGCTGGAAGTACTCGCCGGGGTGTTGGCTCCCGCCGAACGCCTCGCCCGTCCAGAGCGTCGACGTCAGGAAGTCGACGGCGTTCGACGCCGGGCCGCCGTAGGTGTCCCGGCCCGTGTAGAGGTAGGCGTTCGCGAACGCGCGCAGGAGGCCCGCGTTCGTCTCCAGCAGTTTCTCGCGCTGCGGGTCACTCCAGTCCCGGGCGTGCGCGAAGCGGTAGAAGCCCCCGTCGTAGTCGTCCGCGAGGTTGCGGTCGATTGCTTCGAGGGTGCGGAGGGCCTGCTGGCGCTCGCGCTTCAGCGCGAACTCGACGGTTCGGGGAAGCGGGAACTTCTCGTTCGTCGCCCACCCGCCGAAGCGCTCGTCGTACTGTTCGCCGAGCTGGCCGGCGACGAGCTGCTCGATCTCGTGTGTGACCGCGCCCGCCGGCGGCTCCTGCCCGCGGAGCGCGCGCGGGACGCGCCCGGCGTCGGTGCCCTTCTCCTCCCACGTCTCGCGCACGCGGTCGAGGACGCCTCGGAAACTCGCCGTCTCGAGGTACGTCGCGCCCGCGATGAGCTCGCCGTCCGGCGTCAGGAACACCGTCGACGGGAAGCCGCCCATGTTGTAACGCTCGCGCACGCGAGGGTGGCGGTCCGCGTCCGCCCGCACCGGCACGAACTCCTCGTTGACGTTCGCCGCGTTGCGCGGCTCGGAGAACGCCGCCTCGTCCATCTCCCGGCAGCGCGCCGACCACGACGCGACCAGCGAGAGCAGGACCGGCTTCCCCGCGTCCGCCGCTTCCGCGAACGCCTCGCGGCCCCACGGCCGCCACTCGACCTTCGTCCGTTCCGCGGATTCGTCCATACACCGTCTCGTCGCGGCGGGTGGGAAAGCGCTTCGGAGGCGGCGGCACGCGAACGCACGACGTGACGCCGGCGTGGCGGCGCGCGACGCCTCGAAAAGCCCATAACCCGCCGCCGGCCTAGTTCGAGTCGAGATGGCCAAGCGCCTCATCGCGGGACTCCTGCTCATCCCGCTCTTCGACGCGCTGTTGCTCGTCGCCTCCAGCGCGTTCCTCGACTGGCGGCTCATCGTCGCGCTCGTCGTGCTCACCGGGCTCCTCGGGATGCTCGCGGTGCGCGCCGAAGGGCGACATACCCTGCGACGCATCCAGCGCTCGCTCGCCCGCGGCGACCCGCCGACGGACGAACTCGTCGACGGCGGCCTCCTTATCGCCGCCGGCGCGTTCCTCCTCACGCCCGGGTTCGTCACCGACGCCGTCGGGTTCCTGCTCGTCTTCCCGCCGACCCGCCACGTCATCCGCCGCGTCGTCAAGAAGTACTACGTCGTCCCGCGGATGGACGAGTGGACCGGTGGCTTCGCCACCGGGAACGTCTACACGTTCGGCTTCCCGAGCGACGACGGGGGCGACCGTGGCATGGGGTCTATGACCGGCAGCGGCGGCCCCGGGCCCGGCGGGTCGGGCAGCAGCGACGGCGACACCGTCGACCTCGGCGAAGACGCCTACGACGTCCACTTCGACGAGGACGACTCCGACGATACGCGCTCCGGGACGTGAGAACGAATGTCGCAGTTCGGTCGAAAAGAAACTCTTAACCGTACCACCCGGCAACGAATGAGTGCAGGCGGGCTAGTAGCTCAACTAGGTAGAGCGCCACTCTGATAAGGTGGAGGTTTGCGGTTCAAATCCGCACTGGCCCACTCCCTTTCCTGACGACATCGCCGCCGTCGTCGATATTCTCCTCGCGTATCGTTCCTACAGTTACGAGTCGGTCGCGAGGAGGAGGACCGACGTCGATTCCTGAGAGGCGAGCGGGCGGCCCCCAACACACGATATCGGCGGGTACGTGACGGTACTATGTTCGGGACAAAGGTCATCACGTTCCGGGGGCTGAGAATTAGCTGCCTTCGGCTGAAGGCGTCGGTCAGCGGAATGCCTCGCATGGGAACTCTGGTGGTCGGAAATCTGGCCTCCAGCAACGCCAATCGAAAATTACCACGTCATCGGAACCATCGGTCGCACCAGTAACCGGGGTGGTCTCCGGTTCGATGGACCGCAGTCGACGAGTGTGACCGGCGCCGTAGCGCGCCGGGTTCGCTCGTGACCATGAGTGACAGCCCGTATCCTGCGACCGACGCATCCCCGGATTCACCCCGGTTTTCCCCTGCTGCTCTCACTCTCGAACGGTCGCGGAGTACGAGGGAGACGATGTCGCGGTGTGACTTTCGGCGTGGAGCCGTCGCTCCCGTCACACAGCCGCTCGGTCAGAAGCCGTCAAACCGGAGACCGTTCCCCGGTTCGTCCGGTCGGCCGTGATTCCGATGGCCTGTCAACTCCCCCAGCGTTGGCTTCGTGGTCGGATTCTCGGTTACGGGGTTGTCTCCCGGCGGGGAGACCCAGTAGCCACGCCCCCGACCGAGGGCGCTCGTATCCGGGTACTCGACACGGAATGCAGTTCCGGCTGTCACACGCACTATTTCGACCCCGAGGCAGGTGTCGGGCGAGGGACACCACCCGTGTCGCGGTCATGCTGGAGGTCCGTGAAACGACGCACCGCTGCCAACATCGGGACAGGGGCCGGCGAGCACGACGTGGCGCGACGGCGCTGTTGCTACTCGGGTCGCGCTGTTGATGGACGTACTTTACTGCGCTGACGCCATAGTGACGTCGAACCGGAGATAGGACCTCCGGTTCACCGGCTGCAGCCAGTGTTCCGACGATCAGTCAACTCCCCCCGGAGTTGGCTTCGTGGCCGGATTTTCGACCACCCGGGTTGTCTCCCGTCGGGGAGACCCGGTGGTCATGCCTCCAGCCGTGGGCACTCAGATACAGTTGTCCGACACCTAATGCAGTTTCGGCTCACCGTTTGTCCTGTTTTATCACGCCCACGGGTGCGTGTGGAATAATCGAGGGGGCGCGTGTCGCTCACGAACCGAACGACACACCACCAACGACCCCGAAAGACCACCAATGAGCGAACCGTTCTCGCGGCGCACACTCGCCGTACTGCTCGTCGTCGGCATCCTCGGCCCGGGGATGGCCCACTACTACGTGAATCGCGCCGGCTTCCCGCTCGTCGCGGACGCCCTGTACGTCGGGGGCTACCTGACGGCGGTGTTCCTCGTCTGGTACGGGTGGCTCCGCCACGTCGAGCTCACAGGGTGAGTCACCGGGTGAGCAGGTCGTCGTAGCGCGCGCCGGTCTGCTTGAGCGTCTCGGTGGACGGGAGTCGGTCGTGCTCGAAGGGGAGCGTCTCGGCGGCGAGTTCGTCGACTTTGGCGTCGACGGCCTCAGGGTCGCGCCCGTGGACCATCGTGAAGAGGTTGTACGGCCAGTCCTGCTCTGGCCGTCGCGGCCGGTGGTAGCAGAGCGTGACGTAGGGGAGTTCGCCGGCCGCGACGCCGCGCGCGTCGAGTTCGTCGTCGGGGACGTCCCAGACGACCATGCAGTTCGCGTCGAACCCGGTGACGAGGTGGTTGACGACGCAGCCGATTCGCTTGATGCAGTTCGAGTCGAGGAGGTCACGGAGCGTCGCGAGCACGTCGGTGACGTCGGCACCAACGGCGTCCGCGACGTCTCGGTAGGGCGTGCGGGTGAGCGGGAGACCGTCCTGGACGGCGAGGAGGACGTCAGCTTCGAGCGACGTCAGGTCGCGGCGGGCGTCCTCGGCGACGCGGGTCGCGGAGACGTCCGTCTCCATCGCGCTCTCGCGGGCGAAGCGGTCGGTGTTGACGACGGGGAACTCGAGGTCGATGTAGTAGTCAGTGAGCATCGGCAGGTCGAGCACCGCGAGGCCGGTGCGCGCCTCGATGTCGGCGAGGATGCGGTCGCGGGTCTCCCGGGTGCCGGCGGTGACGACGAACCACATGTTCCACGGGTTGTCGCGCCGGTAGTTGTGGTTCACCTGCCGGTAGGAGTTGACGACGTCCGCCACCTCCTCGAAGCGCGACTCGGGCACGCGGAGGGCGGCGAGCGTCGAGGAGCCGATGACGGGCGGGTTGAGGACGGCGCCGAATCGACGGAAAATCCCGGCGTCGCGGAGACGCGAGACCCGCTCGTGCGCGTCGCGTTCGGTCGTCCCGAGGTCGTCGGCGACGGCGCGGAAGGGCCGTTCGACAAGCGGAAAGCCGCTCTGGTAGCCGTCGACGAGACGTGCGTCGACGTCGTCGAGGCCGTCGCGCCAGTCCTCCTCGAGCGCGGACATGCCCGTGTCTTGGCGAGCGTCGCACTACCGTGTATCGGTTCGGTGCGCGCCGCGTATGGGAGAGTTTACGGCGCACGCACGCGAACGCACGACCATGAGCGATACCGACGGTGAGTGGCCGCTGAAGCGGTTGATGAGCGAAGTCGTCGGCTCCGGACCGAAGTCCGCTGAGGACATGACGCCCGCGCAGGCGACGGAGGCCTTCGAGCGCATCCTCGCCGGCGAACCCGACCCCACGACGCTGGGTGCGTTCTGGCTGGCGAACCGATGGAAGAAGAACAATCCCGACGAGCTCGGTGCGTTCCTCGACGTGATGGACCGCGACTCCGTGACGCGCGCCGCGCCCGACTGCGACCCCGTCGACTGTGGCGCGAACTACGACGGGAAGAGTCGATCGGCGCTCCTGGGTGTGGCGGCGGGCGTCGTCGCCGCGAGCGCGGGCACGCCGGTCGTCGTCCATTCGGGCGACCGCGTCCCCTCCGCGAACGGCGTCGCGTACAAGCACGTCCTCGACGAGCTCGGCGTCGAGACGGACCTCACGCCCGCGGCGTCAGCGCGCATGACGGACGCCGTCGGCTTCGGCTTCTACTACCAGCCGAACTTCAACGCGGGCGTCCACGACCTCCTCGACCGCCGCGACGAGATGGGCGTGCGGACGTTCGTGAACACCGTGGAGACGCTCGCGAACCCCGCCGACGCCGACGTCCACCTCGGGAGCTTCTACCACCTCGCGTTCGCGAAGAAGGTCGTGGACACCGTCCGCGCGAGCGAGGAAGCGGACGTCTCGCGCGTCCTGATGTTCCAGGGGATGGAGGGCTACGACGACGTCCGGCCCGGCTCCACGACGGTCGCGGAGTGGGAGGAGGGCGCGGAGCTCGACGACTTCACCATCGAGACCGCGGAGTACGGCATGGACATCGAGAACGAGGACCTGCAGGTCGAGGACGTCGCCGGGGACTCCGCCCGACTCACGGAGGAGGTGCTCGCCGGCGAGCGCGACGACGCCTTCGCGGACGCCGTCGCCCTCAACGCCGCGCTGCGCCTCTACGCCGCCGAGGACGTCGCCGACCTCGAGGAGGGGCTGGCGGTCGCGCGCGACGCCATCGAGACGGGCGCGGCCGCGGAGACGCTCGCCGACCTGCAGGCGTTCGAAGCGTAACGCCGTCAAGGCGCGACCGAACGAGCGCTCTCGGCCGTGAGGCACCGGTGCCGTTTTCCGTTCTTGCGTCCATTACCGGGTATGAGCGACCTGACCGCCACGCTGCACACGAGCGAGGGCGACATCGAAATCGAGCTCTACCCGGAGAAGGTGCCGACGACCGTCGCGAACTTCGCGGGCCTCTCCAACGGCAAGATCACGTGGGAGGACCCGGAGACCGGCGACGTCGTCGAGAACGAGCCCTACTACGAAGACGTCCCGTTCCACCGCGTCATCGCGGACTTCATGATTCAGACCGGCGACCGCACCGGCACGGGCCGTGGCGGCCCCGGCTACACGTTCGACGACGAGTTCCACGAGGACCTCCGGCACGACGACGCCGGCACCGTCTCGATGGCGAACTCCGGGCCGAACACGAACGGCTCGCAGTTCTTCATCACGCTCGACGCTCAGCCCCACCTCGACGACCAGCACGCGGTCTTCGGGCAGGTCATCGACGGAATGGACGTCGTCGAGGACATCGGGAGCGTCCCGACCGACCGCAACGACCAGCCGATGAAGGACGTCACGCTGGAGTCCGTGAAGCTCCACGGCGACACCCGCGATCTCGACTACTCCGGCCTCGGCGTCTAGACGGACCGAACGCCTGAAGCGCCCGGAGCCCCGACGAACGAGTATGAGCGACTCGGACGACGACGACCCCGTCGACCCCTCCACCATCGGCGAGGCGAACGCGCCACCGGTCGAGGAGGCGCCGTACAAGATCATCTTCGAGGCGAACAAGTGCTTCGGCGCCGGGAAGTGCGCCGCCGTCTCCGACAACTGGGAGATGGACCTCACCTCCGGGATGGGCAAGCCCAAGACCTACTTCTTCGGCGAGGACGCCCTCGCGGACAACGTCGCCGCCGCCGAGGCCTGCCCCGCGAAGAAGGGCCCGGGCGTCATCCACGTCGTCGACCGCCGTACGAACGAGGAGGTCGCGCCCGACCCGCACGGCGACGGCACCCTCTCGGTCGACTGGTAGACACCGAAAACGGTTTGCGGCCGAGTGGACAATAACCCGCTGCGAGAGTGGCTGAGCGGCCAAAAGCGGCGGGCTTAAGACCCGCTCCCGTAGGGGTTCATGGGTTCGAATCCCATCTCTCGCACTTCTGTGGAGTGAGTTGAAACGCCGACAGTTCTTCCTGTGTCCCGTCGCATTCCCCGGGTTCGGCGACCACGTTATTGTGGGAGGCCGTCGAAGGCCGGCACATGTACGACCGAATTCTGGTCCCGACGGACGGGAGTCCGGAGAGCGAGCGCGCAATCGAGGAAGCGATCGGCCTCGCGGAACTGAACGACGCGACGGTGGTCGCGCTCTACGTCATCGACACGCGCGACTACCGCTCGCTCCCGGAGGCGAAGTGGACGGCGTTGCGGAGCGAGCTCGAGCAGGAGGGCAAGCGCGCCGTCGAGACAGTGGCGGAACGCGCCGAGGAGGCGGGCGTATCCGCCGAGACGATTATCGAGGACGGCACGCCCCACGAGGTGATTCTGGAGCGCACGCGGGACGGCGACTGCGACGCCGTGGTGATGGCGACGCACGGCCGGAGCGGCATCGACCGCTTCCTCCTCGGGAGCGTGACGGAGCGCGTCGTTCGGCAGTCGTCGGTCCCGGTACTCGTGGTGCGCGCCGAGGAGGAGGACTGACTCAGAGTAGCCGAACGACCAGCCACGCGACGCCGATGGCGACGCCGGCGCCGACGAGGTTCCCGGCAGCGTTGAGGGCGGCGCGGACGGGGTCGCCGTCCTCCCAGAGTTGTACGGTCTCGACGGCGAACGAGGAGAACGTGGTGAACGCCCCGCAGACGCCCGTACCGAGGAGGAGCGCGGCGTCGCCCTCGACACCGGCGAAGGTGAGGAGCGCGAGGAGGAAGCTCCCGGCGACGTTCACGACGAAGGTGCTCAGCGGGAACGCCGCGGCGTCCACGGACTCGCCGACGGCGGTGCGGGCGAGCGCGCCGAGCGCGCCCCCGAGGCCGACGAGCGTGGCGGTTGCGACGCCCGCGCTCACGCCGACCACCTCGTAACGCGGCGTGCGAGCGTCCGACCGGCGAGGACGGCGGCGAAGCCGAGCGCGTACGTCGCGACGACGTTCACGACGAGCAGCGGGAGTGTCGCAGTCGCGCTGTCGACGGCGAACGTGCTGTAGGTCGTGAACGAGGAGAGAAAGCCCGTGGAGACGAGGAGGCGGGCCTCGGTGGAGAGCGACCCTCGGTATATCGTCTCGTAGACGACGAAGCCGAGCAGGAACGCGCCGAGGACGTTCGCGAGGAGCGTCCCCGCGAGGCCGGGAGCGAGGAGACCCGCGAGGTAGCGACAGTTCGCGCCGGCGACGCCGCCGACGGCGACGAGGACGGCGACTTCGAGGCGCGAGCGGAGTGGCCCCGACGTGAGTGCGTGCGTGGACATGGTGAGGGATGGCGCCGGCGGGCGTCCTCGGCCGATACTACGGGCCGGGCGGACGCCTGCACCCGAGTCATTCGGCGGTGCGTCGGGCGCGCACTTACCGGCACCGGAACGCGGAGCGTCGCGGTACGCCGAGCGCAACGCCCATTTCCGTCGCCGGCGTTCGAAGGAGTATGAGCGATATCGAGCGCGAGTTCGAGGCGAGCGGGAAGTTCGAAGCCGAGGACGGCGTCTACGTGCCGACGGCGAACGACTGGGACGCGACGGTCACCGTCGAGGACGGCACGGTCTACGTGACGGTGCGCGTACCGACGCTGTCAGCGGCCGTGACCGAGCAGGAGGAGGTCGCGGACGTCGTCGAGGAGGGGTGGTTCGAGACGCTGGAACTCCGGATTGAGGACGCGACGAACGTCACACGCGCCCCGGAGGCGGAGTCGCCGACGGTGGAGCGACACGACGGCGACGTCGTCGTCGAGACGGCTATCGACGCGCGCGAGGGGAACGCCGCCGAGGACGCGCTCGCGGTGGTGAACTACGTCGAGGGGACGTGGTTCGAGGGCATCATCCCGGGCTACGACTACCGGCCGGACGTACAGGACCTGCGCGACCGCGCGGCGGGCCGCGGCCAGTCGGGCGCGAGCGCGGACCAGATTTAATCCATCGCGATGTAGGTCTCGGTGTCCTCGATGCCGCGGATGCGCTGAATCGCGTTCGCGGCGACTTCCTTCACGTCGCCGGGCGACTCCACGTCGACTTTGACGACGAAGTCGACGTCGCCGGCGACGATGTGCGCGTCGACGACGCCGTCTACCTCCCGAATTTCGCCGAGGAGCCGATCGGCCTCGCCGCTGTTGGCCTTCACCATGATGTAGGCGACGACGGTCATCAGCGCGCACCTCCTTCGCCGTCGCCGACGAGAATCTGCCTGACGTCCTCGAGGGCGTCGAACTCGCTGAGGACGCCGATGCGGTCGCCGACTTCGAGGGTGTCGTCGGGGAGCGGGAGGCCGAGCGGCTCGTTCTTCTTCCCGAAGGCGAGGACGCGCGCCCGCGAGGGGAGTTCGAGTTCGCCGACGGTGTAGCCCTTCATCGGGGCGTCCTCGGTGACGGTGAACTGGACCACTTGGAGGTTCTCAGCGAGGTCGGCGATGGCGGTGACGTTCCCGCCGAGGAGGGCGTTCTTCGCGCCGATGGCGCCGAGACGCTCTGGGTAGACGATTTCGTCGACTTCGTCGGCGTACTTCCGGTAGATGTTCTCCCGGTAGTCCTCGTCGATTCGGAGGACGGTCCGACAGCCGTGGGCCTTGGCGACCATGCAGGCGGCGAAGTTGACGTTCAGGTCGCCGGTGAGCGCGCCGACGGCCTCGGCGTCGTCGAGGGCCGCGGACTGGAGGACGTCCTCGCTCGCGCCGTCGCCGTGGACGACTTCGAATCCCTCGTTTCGTGCGCGGCTGGCCTTGTCGGCGTCGTTCTCGATGAGGACGACGTCGTGCCCCTCGTTCTGGACGACGCGGGCGGTTCGGGACCCGACGCGTCCAGCGCCGATGATGACGATTCGCATAGTATGGGTTTCGCCGGCCCCTGTGATAAATTGTGAGGTGGGGTAGCACACCAGTAGTGGTGTGGCATCGCGGGCCAAGGGTTTTTGCCGGGTGGTAGCGAACCACGCAGTATGGTCTACGCGTTCGTCATGGCGAAGACGGAGGCCGGGTCCTCCGAGGCGGTCCTGGAGGAGATACTGGCGATGGACGCCGTCGTCGACGCGCACGTCGTCGCCGGCGAGTGGGACGTCATCGCGGAAGTAGACGCCGGGGAGGTACAGGACGTCCTCGGCGCGTCCTCCTCGGGGATTCAGGCGCTCGAGAACGTCGTCGACACGAAGACGTACATCTCGATGTCCGCGTAGCCGGCTCAGACTGAATCGACGCGCTCGGCGAAGACCGTCTCGACGCGCTCGAGGACGGCCTCCGGGGACTGGGTGGCGTCGATGCGGACGAAGCGCTCGGGGTCGTGCTCAATGAGCGTCTCGTAGTTCGCGCGCACCGCCGAGAGAAACTCGACCTGCTCGAACTTGTTCGTCGCGCCAGCGCGCTCGGCGGCGGTCTGCGGGTCGACGTCGAAGTAGAGCGTCAGGTCGGGCTTCCGGGTCCAGGGCTTGTGGATGCCACGCAGGTACTCCATCGGCCGGGGAACCAGGCCGTCGAGCGCGACGCCCTGATAGGCGTAGCGCGAGTCGGAGTAGCGGTCGGAGACGACGACGTCGCCGCGCTCGAGGGCGGGTCGCACGAGCCGGGAGAGGTGAGCGGCGTGGTCGGCGGTGTAGAGGAACGCCTCCGCGACCGGGTCGGCCTCGTCGTCGCGGACGGAGCGGAGGACGGCCTCCCCGTACCACGAGTCCGTGGGTTCGCGGGTGAACGCGTAGCCGTCGTCGCGGGTGTCGCGGAGCGCCTCCCAGACGGTGGTCTTGCCGCTCCCGTCGATACCTTCGAGCGTGACGAGCATACCCGTCCTTCCCGACGTGGCGGTTTATCGGCACCGAAAGCCGGGGACCACCTTTAGGGCGTTCCCGGGCGAAACCGAACGCATGAAGGTTCTCGTCACCGGCGGCACGGGATTCATCGGCACGCACCTCTGTCGCGAACTCGTCGAGCGGGGCCACGACGTGACGGCGCTCGCCCGGACGCCGGACGCGGACGGCGTCCCCGACGGCGTCAAGGCGGTGACGGGCGACGTGACGGCCTACGACTCCATCGAGGGTTCCTTCGAGGGGCAGGACGCCGTGATAAATCTCGTCGCGCTCTCGCCGCTGTTCAAGCCGAAGGGCGGGGCGAAGCGCCACTTCGAGGTCCACCTGCAGGGCACCGAAAACGTCGTGCGCGCCGCCGAGAAACACGACGTCCGCAAGCTCGTTCAGTTGTCGGCGCTCGGCGCGGACCCCGACGGCGAGACGGCCTACATCCAGGCGAAGGGACGGGCCGAGGAGGTCGTCCGGGACTCCGAGGTGGCGTGGACGATTCTGCGCCCGTCCGTGGTGTTCGGCGAGGGCGGCGAGTTCGTCTCGTTCACGAAGACGCTGACGACGCCGCACGTCACGGGCCTGCCCGGCGGCGGGGAGACGCGCTTCCAACCCATCTGGGTCGGCGACCTCGTGGGACTCATCGCGGACTCCCTGAAGAAGGAGCACGACGGCGAGACGTACGAAGTCGGCGGCCCCGAGGTGTTGACGCTCGCGGACGTCGCAAAGGAAATCTACCGCGCGGAGGGGAAGTCGCTGACCGTCCTCTCGATACCGATGCCCCTCGCGAAACTCGGGATGTCGCTCGCCGACAACGTGCCGGTAATCCCGTTCGGCTCCGACCAGTATCGCTCGCTGCGCTTCGACAACACCGTCGCGGAGAACGACGTCGCGGCGTTCGGGCGCGACCCGGCGGACCTGAAGCGCTTCACGACCTACCTCCGCGAGCGCCAGAAGTGAGTATATAAACAGGTGATATTTGGCCGAACGTTCGGATGTAGTCACACGGGTTACGAGCGTCGAAACACCCGAAATCGTCAAATAGGGGTCCCCGTCCGACAGCCGTCATAACAACACTTATCCCTCTCATTGCACTGTTTTCACTAACTGGCACCTCATGAAACTCGCAATGATCGGCTTCGGGCAGGCCGGGGGGAAGATTCTCGACAGGTTCCTGGAGTACGACGAGCGGACCGGGAGCAACATCGTCCGGGCGTCCGTCGCAGTCAACACGGCGAAGGCGGACCTGATGGGACTGGAGCACGTCCCCCAGGAGAACCGGGTCCTCATCGGCCAGTCGCGGGTGAAGGGCCACGGAGTCGGCGCGGACAACGAACTCGGTGCGGAGATCGCCGAGGAGGACATCGACGAGATACAGGGCGCAATCGACAGCATCCCCGTTCACGAAGTCGACGCCTTCCTCATCATCTCGGGGCTCGGTGGCGGCACCGGCTCCGGCGGATCGCCCGTGATGGCGCGCCACATCAAGCGTATCTACACCGAACCCGTCTACGGCCTCGGCGTCCTGCCGGCCGGCGACGAGGGCGGCATCTACACGCTGAACGCCGCGCGCTCCTTCCGCACGTTCGTCCGCGAGGTGGACAACCTCCTCGTCTTCGACAACGACGCGTGGCGCAAGAGCGGCGAGTCGATGCAGGGCGGCTACCAGCAGATCAACGACGAAATCGTCACCCGCTTCGGTATCCTCTTCGGCGCCGGCGAAGTCGAGCAGGGCGGCGAAGTCGCCGAGAGCGTCGTCGACTCCTCCGAAATCATCAACACGCTCGCGGGCGGCGGCATCTCCACCGTCGGCTACGCCGCGGAGAGCGTCGAGGAGGAGAAGGAGAGCGGTGGCCTCCTCTCCCGGTTCACGGGCGGGGGCAGCGAGAACGACCTCGACTCGGCGAACACGACGAACCGCATCACGTCGCTCGTCCGGAAGGCCGCACTCGGGCGGCTCACGCTTCCCTGCAAGATCGAGAACGGCGCCGAGCGCGCCCTCCTCGTCACCGCCGGCCCCTCCGCATTCCTGAACCGGAAAGGCATCGAGCGCGGCCGGAAGTGGCTCGAAGAGCAGACCGGCTCGATGGAGGTTCGGGGCGGCGACTACCCCGTCGAGGACTCCGACAAGGTCGCGGCCGTCGTCCTCCTCAGCGGTGTGACGGACGTTCCCCGCATCAAGGAACTCCAGCAGATCGCCATCGAGGCTCAGGACAACATCGACGACATCCGCGGGGAGAGCGAACAGAACTTACAGGAGCTCGTCGAAGACGACGACGATGAACTTGAGCCGCTGTTCTAAACTCGCGCTCGCGGCGCTGCTCGTCCTCTCCGCCCTCGCGGTCCCGGTCGGGGCCGTCTCGGTGGACGGCAATACCCCGCCGTCCGCGCAGGTCGGGAGCCAGCAGACCGCGACGTACACGTTCACGAACCTCTACGAGCAGTACGACACCTGGACGCTGCAGGGGAGTACGGAGCTCACGCAGGTGACGTGGACGGTGACACTCTACGACCAGACGGGCGCGAAAATCGCCCAGCGCTCGCCGACGGGTCAGAGCTTCGAGCAGCAGATTCAGGCGAGCGAGGACGTGAACAAGGTGACCGTCCGCGTCGAGGGGACGGTGCCGCAGGTCTCCGAGTACAGCTTCGACCCGCCCCAGCAGATCACGTTCGCGAAATTCATGCAGGCCCAGCAGGGCGGTTCCTCGGCGGTCATCGGTCAGCCGCGGATGACGCGGCCGTACACCGAGGACAGCCAGCAGGCGCGTAACGCCATCGAGGCCGCACAGCGCGCCATCGAGAACGCCCAAGGTGCCGGTGCGGACGTCAGTGAGGAAGAGGCCCGGCTGCAGAACGCCATCTCGGCGTACAACGCGGGTAACTTCCAGAACGCGGTCTCCATCGCGAGCCAGGTCGAGAAGGACGCGCAGTCCGCGGCGTCCTCCGCGAAGACCCAACGGTGGCTCTTCGTCGGCGCGGGCGTCGTCGTCGCCCTCGTCGTCATCGGCGGCGTCGTCTGGTGGTACCTGAACCAGCGCGACAGCTACGACCGCCTCGGCTGAGGCGGCCCTTTCGCACCGTTCGGCGCGACGGACGCGCCACGCACGGTTTCACACACGTTTTCTCGAGAGTACGCCTCGGACGGCACGAACGGAGCCGTCGCTCGTTGATGACTCGTCGTCTGGAAAATCTCGCCGGGTAGGCGAGAGAGGTAATGGTTCCAATGACGTTGAGTACCTCCCCCCAGAGGTCTTCAACGCATCTCTATCTACAGGGGGATAGCACAAAGCGACTTCGACTATGATTATACCCCATGGTCGATTGAGGGGGCTATCAGTATAGCCCCCAGTGGAGTCGGGGGGGAGAGGTGGGGCCCGGCGGGCGAACCGCACGGCTTTCCACGCTCCTCGTGCTAGCCGGTGGCGATGCGGACGCTCGTGCCGTTCGACACCACGAACCCGAAGACTCGCCTCGCGGGACTCTTCTCGCCGGACGAGCGCCGCGACCTCGCGGCGGTAATGCTGGAGGACGTCCTGTCGGCAGTACGGGCGGCAGGCGGCGACCCGCTCGTCGTCGCGACGGCGGCGACGGACGCGAGCGCGCCCGTCGAGGTGGACGACCGGCCGCTGAGCGAGGCGGTGAACGCCCGCTTGGCGGCAGGAACGGCGGTGGTGATGGCGGACCTCGCACTCGCGACACCCCGGACGCTCTCGCGGTTCTTCGCGGCGAGCGGGGACGTCGTGCTCGCGCCCGGCCTCGGCGGCGGGACGAACGCGCTCGTCGTCCGCGACGCGGAGTTCGCCGTCGATTATCACGGCGCGTCCTACCTCGACCACCTGCGTGTCGCCCACGACGCCGGTCTCTCCGTTCGCGAGTTCGACGCGACGCGCCTCGCGCTCGACGTGGACGAGCGCGCGGACCTCGCGGACGTCCTCGTGCGCGGCGAAGGGGAGACGCGGGCGTGGCTCCGCGCGGCCGGCGTGCGGCTGGATCGGACGAGCGGCCGGACGGCCGTCTCCCGGAATGAGTAAGAGGGTGGCGGGTGACGCTCCGACGATGAACTCGCGCTTCCTCCGCGCGCTCGTCTCGCTCGTCGCCCTCGTTTTCGTCGCGGGCGTCGTCGGCACAGTCGTCGACGTCGCGCTGCTTGCGCTGGACGCGCCACAGTCCGTCGCGAGCCCGGTGTCGGCGGCTGTCGCGGTGACGATAACGCTCCCGCTCGCGGACGCCTACACGCCGCTCGGCCGGGGCGTCGACACGGACGCGCTTCGGGAGCGCGGCCGGGCGCGTCTCCTCGGGGAAGTCCTGCTCGCGGCCGCCGCAGCGTTCGTCGCGGGTGGGGCGCTGGCTGCTGCGGGCGTCTACCTGAACGCGATACTCGGGACGTTCATCCTCGTCGTCATCGTCGGCGTCGTCGTTGGCTACGGTTCGTTCGTCGTGCGCAACTGGGAGTTCTACCGGGACGCGTAGCCCGACGGGGCGTACACTGTCACGGTAGCAACCCTTAACGGCACAGACGAAGTAGCGGGGGGCGTGTTCCCGGGAGTCGAGGAGTACGGTGTCGACGTGCGCGTCGCCGAGCGCGACGTCGAGCGTGCGCTGGCGGTCCGCCCGTCGGACGTGGAGGCCGCTGACGAGCTCTCGTTCGCGCGCAACGTCTTCCTGCCGCTGACGACGGCGTGTCGCTACACCTGCACCTACTGCACGTACTACGACCCGCCCGGGCAGGCGTCGCTGATGACGCCCGAAGAGATTCGCGAGACGTGCCGGCGCGGCGCGGACGCCGGCTGCACTGAGGCGCTGTTCACGTTCGGCGACGACCCGGACGACCGGTATACGGAGATTCACGCCGAACTCGCCGAGTTGGGCCACGACTCGATTCACTCCTACCTCCGGGAGGCCTGCGAAATCGCCCTCGAGGAGGGCTTGTTGCCCCACAGCAACCCGGGCGACCAGACCTACGAGGAGATGGCGGAGGTCGCGGACGTGAACGCCTCGATGGGCGTGATGTTGGAGACGACCGCCGAGGTGCAGGCCCACGGCGGGCCGCGCTCGAAAGTGCCGGGCCAGCGGCTGAACACCATCGCGAACGCCGGGAAGCTCGACGTGCCGTTCACCACCGGGATTCTGGTGGGTATCGGCGAGACGTGGCGCGACCGGGCGGAGAGCTTGCTGGCGATTCGCGACCTCCACGAGCAATACGGCCACGTCCAGGAGGTCATCGTCCAGCCGGTCTCGGACAACGAGCGCTGGCACGAGGGGTCGCCGTCGCTCGCGACGATGCGCCGGGTGGTCGCGATGGCGCGCGACGTCCTCCCCGAGGAGGTGTCGGTGCAGGTGCCGCCAAACCTCTTCGATGCCCGCGAGGTTGTGGACTGCGGTGTCGACGATTTGGGGGGCGTCTCGCCCGTGACGGACGACCACGTGAACCCGGACTACGCGTGGCCGGCGCTGCGCGAGTTGAAGGAGGTCGCCGAGCACGCGGGCGTCCCGCTGCGCGAGCGCCTCCCGACCTACGAGCGCTTCCTCGACGCGGAGCGCTGGACGTCCGAGCGCGTGCGGTCGGCGCTCGAGGCGGACGACGAGGCGGGCGAACGCTATCGGGCGGTCCGCTCGGGGGCGAGTCGAGCCGCAGACTGAGTCGTCACAGGATGGTGCAAGTATTGCCCCGTCCTACGACCCGAGGGCAAGGCAGGTTCGTCCGCCACCGACCCCACTGATGCGGGTGGTGGGGTCGTACGCGTATCCCCGGCGTCACGTTCGACGGCGAGTACCGTCTCTATCCGGGAGACGTGGCACTCCTTGCATACATACGCAGAAAGAGGGTCGCGCGCGTGTAGTACCCACCTAGTGAGTCTGAACACGACCGAGCAGTGGAAACAGGAGAAGCACCCCCTCGACGTCGTCGAGGACCTCCGCGAGTACGCTGAGGAGGAACTCGGCTTCGACGACATCGAGGAACGTGCCGGCGGGGGCGAGTGGGAGCGCCTCAAGTGGGCCGGGACGTACACGCAGAAGCAGGAGGGCTACTTCATGCTGCGGACGAAGGTCCCGGGCGGCCACCTCACCCCCGAGCAGGCCGAAGTCATCGGCGAAGTCGCCGACGAGTACGCGGTCCAGCCCGACGAGGAGTACGAGGAGGTCAACGACGAGTTCTGGGGCGACGCCTACATGGACATCACGACGCGCCAGGACATCCAGATGCACTGGATCCGCGTCGAGGACATCCCCGAAATCTGGGACAAGTACGACGAGGTCGGCCTCACCACGATTCAGGGGTGTGGTGACTCCGCGCGCAACGTCCTCGGTTGCCCGGCCGCCGGCCTCGACGACCACGAGTGCTTCGACGCCCAGCCGGTCATCGACGCCGTCAGTGAGTACTTCACGAACAACCGCGAGTACGCGAACCTCCCGCGGAAGTTCAAGATGACCATCACGGGCTGCAAGCACGACTGCGCGCAGTCCCAGATCAACGACGTCGGCCTTGTCCCCGCGAAGAAGCAGGTCGAGGAGGGCGTCGTCTACGGCTTCCACGCCCGCGTCGGCGGCGGCCTCTCGGACGGCCCGCGGATGGCCTCCGAACTCGACGTCTTCGTCCGTCCCGAGGACGCGGTCGAGTTCTGTCGCGCCATCGCGCAGACGTTCAAGGAGCTCGGCGACCGACACAACCGCGGCGTCTGCCGGATGCGCTACCTCGTCGAGCAGATGGGGCCCGAGAAGTTCGAGGAAGCCGTTCGGGACCGCTGTGACGTCGACCTCCCGAACGCCGGCACCGGCCTCACCGAGGGATACACCGGCGACCACGTCGGCGTCCACGACCAGAAGGAGGACGGCCTGAAGTACGTCGGCTTCAACGTCGTCTCCGGCCGCATCGGCGGCGACGAGTTCATGCAGGCCGCGCGGGCCGCGAAGAAGTACGGCACCGAGGACTCCACGGTCCGCCTCGCCACCGACCAGAACTTCCTCATCACGCACGTCCCCGAGGAGAACGTCGAGGACCTCGTGAACGAGGAGTTCGCGCAGGACTACCAGCCCGACCCCGGCCCGTTCTCCCGCGGCGCCGTCGCCTGTACGGGCACCGAGTACTGCAAGTACGCCATCATCGAGACGAAGGCCCGCACGAAGCAGTGGGCGCGCCAGCTCGACGAGCAGATCGACACGCCCGACGACCTCGACGTCGTCCGCATGCACATGTCCGGGTGTTCGGCCTCCTGCGCACAGCCCCAGATTGCGGACGTGGGCTTCCGCGGCGAGACCGTCAAAGTCGAGACGGCAAACAACGAGGACGACGACATCGTCGAGGGCATGGACTTCGGGCTCGGCGGGAGCCTCGGCGCCGACAACGCCTTCCTCGACTGGGTGGAGACCGCCGTCCCCGCCGGGAGCGTCACCGACGCGCTCGAGGAACTCTTCGCCGCGTACACGACCGAGCGCGACGAGGGCGAGCGCTTCTACGAGTGGACGCGCCGCGTCGACAACGACCGCCTGCGCACGCTGATGCAGCGTGCCGACGGTCCCGTCTCCAAGGGGGTGGCGCACGGTGACTAAGCGCACCCCGGGCGTCCCGAACACGGGTCGCTCGACCGAGGAGTCCGAGTCCTGCGGCGACGACTGTGGGTGCTCGACGGACGCCGGCCCCAGCAAGGAGGTCCGCGCTGACGGCGCTGGTGCCGTGAACGTCGACGAGAACGGCCAGCTCGGCGACGTCGACTTCACGCCGCCGAGCGAGGGCAAGAGTCAGGACGTCGACTCGCCGGGCGCGGAGCCCGACAAGCGTGTCGGCGTCCCCGAGGGCGTCGACCTCGACACCCCGAGCTACTCGATTCGCTCGGAGATGAACGACATCGACACGCCCGACGACAAGACGTGGTTCATGGAACTCGACGAGGCGGTCATCGACGCCGACCGCTGTATCCAGTGCGGGACGTGTGTCGCCGCCTGCCCGTCCGACTCCATCGGCGTCGGCGACGACGGGAAGCCTGAACTCGTCAAGATGTGTACGGGCTGTTCGATGTGTTGGGACTTCTGTCCCCGCGGCGGCCTGCGCTACGAGCGCCAGTGGAAGATTACCGGCGGCGAGGACAACGTCTCCGGTGCCGGCGACCCCATCACGGAGTTCACCGCGAAGGTTCGGGACGACTGGCACGAGGAGGCCCAGGACGGCGGCGTCGTCACCGCGATGCTCTCGACGCTCCTCGAGGAGGGCGAAATCGACGGCGCGCTCGTCGCCACCGAGTCCGAGGAGGACCCGTGGAAGGCCGAGTCCTTCCTCGCGACCTCCCACGAGGACCTCGTCGAGAACGCCGGCTCGTTCTACAACCAGACGATGGCGCTGGGCAACCTCGACCTCGGCCAGTGGGAGCACAAGCTCCCCGAGAAGGACGCCGAGGACCTCAGCCTTGCGCTTGTCGGCACGCCCTGTGAGATCGAGGGCATCCGCGCCCTGGAGGACTTCGACTGGTCGAAGGGCGCACAGACCGAGCTCGTCGAGGCCGTCGACTACCGCATCTCCCTGATGTGTACGAAGAACTTCAACTACGAGCGCCTCATCGGCGAGCAGCTCGCCGAGAAGCGCGACATCTACCCCGAGGACATCGGGAAGATGGACGTTATCGAGGGCGAGATGCGCGTCTACGGAAAGGACGGCGAGCAGATCATCGCCGAGGACGTCAACAAGTTCCACGACGCGACCCTCAAGGGCTGTGACGAGTGTGCGGACTTCACCGGCATGACCTCCGACATCACCGTCGGCTCCGTCGGCTCCGCGGACGGCTTCTCCTCCGTCATCGTCCGCACCGAGAAGGGTATGGAGGCGTGGGAGGCCACCGAGCCGCACCTCGAACACCGCGACCTCGACTCCCGGAAGGCGGTCGGGAAGCTGCAGGGCTGGGACAAGAAGAAGGCCTTCGAGTCCCTCGAGCGGCCGTTCGACCCGGACGCCCCGCGCTTCATCGACTACACCGACCACGCCGAGTACTACGGCACGCAGGTCGCCCCGCACGACCGCGGCCACTAACTCGGACTCACACCGTCTCGGCTTCTCTCTTCGCGGTCTCTGCGTTCGGTTCTCGCGCGGCTTTTTTGTCCCGGCGCGCCGTCCGCCGAGCTGTGCCGCTCCTCCAATTCGACACGACCCTGACGCTCGATAGCGCACGGAAGGAGTCGTTCGCCGACTTCGTCCGCGAGACGTACGCCGAGCGGATGCGCACGGGGACGAGTCACGTCGCTGTGACCGTCCGCGAGCACGACGACGCGGCGCTCTCCATCGGCCGCGGCGTCGAGGGGGACTGCCTCTTCCTCGACGCCGAGGTGCGCCGCGGACGCGACGACGAGACGAAACGAGACTTTGCGCTCGCGGTCATGGAGCACGTCCACGAGGAATACGGCGTGCCGACGCCGAACCTGAAAGTCGTCTTCACCGAGCATCGGGGCCCATCGATGATGGGCTACGAGCGCGTCGGCGGCGCATGGTCGCCCGAGGAGGGTGGCGAGTAGCTATCTGTCTTCAAGGAGAGAATCCCGGCCTTCAGGCTGGATGTGAATCCGACAACACCGAGACAATCCACAGCCGACAGCAGGTCGGACATACCTCGCAATCAAATCATTAAATAACAGTAGTTACAGAGGCTATGTATGGTGATTCAGGTCACTCGCACCTACGTTGGTTCCATTCAGAACCAGCGACAAGTGCAGAGTGGACTGGATTCGCTCGGTGATTCCGCCTCGAAAATCTGGAACGTCGCACGCTGGACAGCCGACCGCATCTGGGACGCAACCGGCGAAATCCCGGACGAAGGCGTGCTGAAAGCGTATATGAAGAACCAGTCGTGCTGGAAAGACTTGAACGCACAATCCAGTCAGAAAGTCATCGAAGAACTTTCTGACGCTTTCAAGTCATGGTTCGACCTGCGACACAAGTTTGATGAGGCGAATCCGCCCGGCTACCGCAAACACGGCGACACTCGACCTAAAAGTACGGTCACGTTCAAAGCTGACGGGTTCAAACACGACCCCGAGAACAACCGCGTTCGACTCTCGAAAGGCGCGAACCTGAAAGAGTACTGGTCGGACTTCCTGCTCTGCGAGTACCAGACGCGCCCGGACGTTGATCTCTCGGAAGTCATCAAGGTGCAGAACGTTCGCGCCGTCTGGAACGGCCCCAAAGACGGATGGGAACTGCACTTCGTCTGTAAAGTCGAACTCGAAACCCCAGAGTCAGCAGGCGATGGCGTGGCAGGCATTGACCTCGGGATCACGAACATCGCCACGGTCGCTTTCCCTGATGAATACGTCCTGTATCCCGGCAACTCGGTCAAAGAGGACAAGCACTACTTCACCCAAGCAGAGTATGATACGGGAGGCGAGAGCGGCCCCTCGGAGAAATCGATGTGGGCACGCAGGAAACTTGCAGACCGTGAGACGCACTTCTACCACACGCTGACGGACACCATCATCACCGAGTGTGTCCAACGTGGTATTGGCACGCTCGCGGTGAGTTGGCCCGAAGACGTGCGAGAGTCCGACTGGGGCAAGACCGGCAACAAGAAGCTCCATACGTGGGCGTTCGATCGCATCTGCCAGTACCTCAACTACAAGGGCGAGACTCGTGACGTGAAGGTGCTGAAGAAGAACGAGTGGGATACCTCGAAGACGTGTTCACGGTGTGGTGACGACACGAGATCGAACCGTGTCGAACGTGGCCTGTACGTTTGCTCGTCGTGTGAGTTAGTAGCCAACGCGGATTGCAACGGGGCGGAGAACATGCGCCAGAAGATAACTCCGAGTCCTCACGGCGAGGATAGGAGTAACGGCTGTGTGGCACAGCCATCGACATATCTGTTCGACCGCGAGAGCGGGACGTTCCAGACGAGAGAACAGGTCGTGTCGTAGACCAGTAAATATCCCACCTGCGGTACGGGAAGCCCCGGCGTTTACGCCGGGGAGGATGTCACTCGAGGAGCCACGGCGCCCACTCGGGGAGGCGACGCCTGACGGCAGTGTACACCGCGGAGACGGGAAGTGAGAGGACGACGAGCCACTGGACCGTGCCGTCGAAGGCGACGATGCAGACGAGCGCGAGGACGCCGTGGAGCGCGAGGTCCTCGGGCGCGCCGTCCCAGCGGACCCAGTGGCGCGGCCGTACCCAACGCCGTCTGGCGCGACAGTAGACGCCGCGGTGGTCGTCGCGTATCCAGGGCTCGGGTGCGAGGCCGCCGCCGAAGGCGTCCGCGACGGAGTGGAGTGCCGCGGCGGCCACGAAGGACGCAGTGGCGACGGTGGCGGTGAGCGGGCGGAGGACGGCGAGGCCTGCGAGCGGAAGGGAGAGCAGGACGTAGTAGTCGGGATAGTGGAGGGTGCGGCGGTGCTCGCCGACGAGCAGGTCGAGGTCCGGAAACACCCCGCCGCAGAAGGCCGCGAGCGCGGCGACGGCGGCGAAACGCGGCGAGACAGGGAGAAGGAGCGCGCTCAGCGCCGCACCCATCGCCGCGTGCGTCGTGACCATCACCTGCCTACTCCCTCAGTCGAGGAGGGGTGTGCCGTCGGCTTCCGGGCCGAGTTCGGGGCCGATGACGTCCGCGTCCGGGTCGACGCGCCGGCGTTCGGTGTAGTCCGTCGAGCGCTCGACCGGCGTCCGACCGATGGCCGTAATCATCTCCGCGTAGTCGCGGAAGGAGCGGAACTCACCGTACTCGCCGCCCGCGCGCTTCGTAATCTCCTCGGAGAGGATGGTGCCCATGAAGTCGTCCGCGCCGCAGTTCAGGAGTTTCATGCCGTGCTCGTCGCCGTACTTCACCCACGAGGACTGGATGTGTTCGACGTTGTCGAGGAAGAGTCGCGCGACGGCGACCATCAGTTCGTCCTCGGCCTTGCTCGCACCGGACTCGACGACGCCGTGCTCGTGGAGCGGCGTGTTCTGGTGGACAAAGGAGAGCGGGACGAACTCCGTGATGTTGCCGGTCTCGTCCTGCAGGTCGCGAATCACCTTCAGGTGCTCGACGCGATGGGCTTCGTTCTCGACGTGGCCGTACATGATGGTCGCAGTCATCGGGAGGCCGACCTCGGCGGCGGCGCGCATCGACTCCACCCACTGCTCGGTCGTGATTTTCCCGGGACAGATGACGTCGCGCACCTCATCAACAAGGATTTCCGCCGCGGTGCCGGGCACCGTCTTCAGGCCGACGTCAGCGAGTTTGCGATAGACGTACTCGTAACCCCAATCCGCGCCGCGCTGGGCGTGATAGACCTCCTCGGGCGTCATCGAGTGGACGTGCGCGCCGGTGTCAGCCATCGCCCGAATCTGCTCGCGGTAGGTGGCGGGCGGCGTCTCGTAGCGGTCCGGCGACTTGAAGTTGAGTTCGGGGTCGTCCGCGGCGGCGAGCACCTCCCGGTGCTCCTCGTCGAGCGTCATCCCCGGGTGGAGGCCGGAGACGGACGTCACCTCGTAGACGCCGCGCTCGACGGCGTCCTTCACGATGTCGTGGGACTCCGCGGGCGTCTTCGTGAACCCGGCGTGCTCCTCCTGATAGTCTTCCTCGAACTGGTGGGCGGTGTCCTTGAAGTTGCAGAAGAGACAGCCGACGTTGCAGGCCGTCGTGACGTTGTTGTTGACGTTCGCGACGAACGTCACCTCGTCGCCGACGACGTCCGCGCGACGGCGGTCCGCGGCCTCGAGGACGAGTTCCTTGCGCCGCGGGTCGAGTCCCGCGGTGTCCGTCCCCGTCGTCATGAGTTCGATGCCGTCGTCGACGGTGAGGCGCTCGCCGTTCCGGGCCTTCGCGAGCGCATTCTCGAAGGATTGGTCGGTCTCGGGCAGTACCTCGAAGCCGAACTCGCCGGCCTCGAGCGAACTCGCCCGCTCGTCGATCCAAGACATTACTCCCAATTGCGCGCGGACGCCCAAAAGCGGGCGGGTACCGTCGGCGGAGTTGGGGAGTCGCGTCAGTCGGCGGAGAGTGCGTGCTCGTTCGTTCCGCTCACTCCGAACCGCGGCCTGCCTCCACGGCGGCGACGAGTTCCTCGGCGTTCTCGGTGATGACGTCGAAGTCGCCGCGCTCGATGGCGTCCTCGTCGATGAGCGACCCGCCGGCGCCGACGGCGATGGCGCCCGCCTCGATGTACTCCTGCGCGTTCCCGGGGCCGACACCGCCCGTGGGGATGATGGGAATCTGGCTGAGCGGGCCCTTGATGGCGCCGACGTGTGCGGGGCCGACCGTCTTCGCCGGGAAGACCTTCACGACGTCCGCGCCGGCCTCGTAGGCGGTGACGGCCTCGGTGGGCGTCATGACGCCGGGCGCGCAGACGACGCCGTAGCGGCTGCATGTCTCGATGACTTCCTCGTGGAGCGACGGCGAGACGACGAACTGCGCGCCGGCCCGGAGCGCGGCGTTCGCCGTCTCCTCGTCGATGACGGTGCCGGCGCCGACGTGGACTTCGGTCCCCTCGAAGTGGTCGGCGAGTTCGCCGATGCCCTCGATGGCGCCCGGCGAGTCGGCGGTGACTTCGATGGTGGTGACGCCGCCCTCGCGGAGGGCTTCGCCCGTCTCGATGAGCGTCTCGGGGTCGAGACCGCGCATGACCGCGACGACACCGCACTCGGCGAGTTCCTCAAGTGTCGGAAGTGACGACATACCCGTCTCTCGCGCCCGGCACGGCATAAAGGCAGGTGGGACGGAACGCACACAAACGTGTATATCTCGGCCCGGAGAAGTTGTGTGTTGGTCACGTCGATGGAAACCCCTTAGTCCCCGGGTGTCCCAGAGTCGGGTATGACGAGCGTGAAGGACCTCGTGGTCGAAGACGCCCCGACCCGTGAGGAACCCGGCCGCGGTCGGTTCGCGTTCACCGACGACTACAGCGTCTTCGACTGGGGGAAGATGCCGGACACCATCCCGCGGAAGGGCGCCGCGCTCTGCACGATGGGTGCGTACAACTTCGAACTCCTCGAACTCAACCACGTCCCGACGCATTACACCGGCGTCAAAGACCCCGAGAGCGGCGAGACGGTCGAACTCGGGAAGGCGAGTGCAGCCCCGACCGAGATGGTCATCGACCTCGTACAGGTCCCGGACCTCCCGTTCGCGGACGGCGCGTACGACTATGACGCCTACTACGAGGAGGCGGGCACGAACTACATCGTCCCGCTCGAAATCGTCTTCCGCAACACCGTCCCCGTCGGGTCGAGCCTCCGCTCCCGGGGCACTCCCGGGGAGTACGGCCTCGACTACGAGGAGTGGCCGAACGGGCCGGTCACCCTCCCCGAGCCCGTCGTCGAGTTCTCCACGAAGTACGAGGAGCAGGACCGCTACCTCTCCCGTGAGGAGGCCGACCGCGTCGCGGGCGACGCCGACGTCGACCGACTCGAGGAACTCGCGCTCGCCGTCAACCACGTCGTCACCGAGCAGGCCGCCGACGCCGGCTTCGACCACCAGGACGGCAAAATCGAGTGCGCGTACGTCGACGGCGAGATTCGGGTCGCCGACGTCGTCGGCACCTTCGACGAGAACCGCTTCGCCTACGGCGACCAGCAGGTCTCGAAGGAAGTCGTCCGCCAGTACTACAAGCGCTACGACCCCGAGTGGGTCGAGGCCGTCAGCGCGGCGAAAGCCGAGGCGGACGAACGCGGCGTCGCCGACTGGCGCGGCCTCTGCGAGGAGTCGCCGGACCCGCTCCCGGAGGACGTCATCGACGCCGTCGCCGACCTCTATCAGGCCGGCACGAACGCCTATACGGGGTCCGACTGGTTCGACGCGCCCGACGTCGAGGCGGCCGTGGACGCCGTTCGCGACCTCTAGCGTGTCAGCCACCACGCGACCGGCGGGCAGAGGACGAACGCGGGCATCGAGTAGAGCGCCTGCGAGACCGGATCGGGCGGGGCGAGGACGCCGACAGCGGCGAGGCTCGCGACTCCGCTTGCGGTGACGACGAGCGCCGCGCGCTCGGCGCGGGTGCGCGGGCGCTCCCGGTCGTGCCGGCGTCGCCACCAGAGCACGTAGTAGGGGAGTGTGAGCGGGAGGCCGGCGAGCGTCAGCACCGTCCACCAGAGTCGCGAGTCGCTGCCGCGCGCGGCGGCGTCGAGGCCGACCCAGTAGGCGGCCGCCACGCCGGTGAGGAGCGGGATGGCGGTGCTGAAGAGGGCGACGAGGAGGTACGGGGTGCGCGGGGACACGACCGGAAGAAAACTGTCGATACACAAAGTGGTTCGCCCCACTTCTTTGTCGTCGGGCACCTATCGGGCGCCATGATCGTCACGGAGTCCGCGGGTCGCTACCGGTTCGTCACGCAGCCCGACCACGCGGCGCTCGCCGGCCGGTTCGCGCGCCACTGGGCAGCCGACTCGCTCGCGGAGCCCGCCGCCCGCCACCCATTTGTCGTCGCCGCCGAACTGCACGACCAGGGGTGGAGTGACTACGACACCAGGCCGCGACTCGACGCGGACGGCGAGCCCGTCGGCTTCATCGAGACGGACGGCGAAGACTGGGTGCGCTTCTACGCGCGCGGCGTGGACGTCGTCGCCGACGTCGACCCCTACGCCGGCCTCCTCGCGTCGATGAACGCCGCGGGCCTCCGGCGCGGCGGCTACGGCGTCCGTACCCGGATTCTCGACCTGAGCGACCGGCCGCCCTTCGAAGGGTTCGTCGACGCCGAGGAGGAGCGCCAGGCCGACCTCGCCGCACGGCTCGCCGCGGACGACGGCACGCCGGTCGGCGAGCGCGAGCGCGCACTCCTCGACGCCCTCCACGCCGAGGGGTCGGCGCCCGCGGGCGCAATCACGAGTCCGCTCTGGCGGGACTACCTCCTCCTGCAGGCGCTGGACTCGCTCTCGCTCTACCTCTGCAACACCGTCCAGTTCTCGGCGACGACCGTCGAGCACGTCCCGACTGACGACGGGGACACGACCGGGATCGACGTCGAGCCCGTCGGGCCGGCGACGCTTCGGCTCGACCCCTATCCGTTCGATAACCCATCGCTCGCCGTATCGATACCGCGACGCGTCGTTCCCGTCGGCGCCGAGGACCTCGTGGAAGCGTACTTCGACGCCGACGTCCGGCGGACGGACGTGACGCTCGTGGCCTGACTGGAGCGCGAGAAAACGAGAGCAGGAGCGCCCTCAGTCGTCGGTGTGTGGTTCGGCGACGTCGACGCGCTCGGCGTCGAGGGCGTCGTCGACCGGCTCCGCGGGGTTGGCGTCGCGCGCCTCGGGCGTGAGGCCGAGCTGGTAGTCGTCGTGGTCGCCGCGGAACTCGACCTTGCCGCGGTGGACGGCGATGTCGTCGTTGAGGTGGAGGCGCAGGCTCTCGAAGAGCACTTCGGCCTCGAGGGGCTGGCCGCGGGCCTTCAGTTCGGCGCGGTCGGCGTCCGGTGGGACGTCGAAGGCGCGCTGGGCGATGATGGGGCCCTGGTCGAGGTCCGTGGTGACGTAGTGGCCGGTGACGCCCGCGATGCGGACGCCGGCGTCGAGCGCCTGCCGGTAGGGCTCCGCGCCCGGGAAGGCGGGGAGGAGGCTCGGGTGAACGTTGATGATGCGGCCCTCGTAGCGGAAGACGACGTCCGGGCTGAGGATGCGCATGTAGCGCGCGAGGCCGATGCAGTCCACTTCGTACTCATCAAGGAGTTCGAGGAGGCGGTCCTCGTCGGGTGTGCCCGAGTCGTCGCCGATGTCGTAGAACGGGACGTCGTGCTCCTCGGCGATACCCTCCAGCTCGGAGTGGTTCCCGATGACGACCCGGATTTCGGCGTCGAGTTCGTCGCGGCGCTCGAGGATGTACTCGAGAGGGTGGGACTCCTTTGTGACGAGGAGCGCGAGGCCGCGGGCGACGTCCTCGTTGGGGAAGCGGACGGTGACGTCGACGCCGAGGTCGTCGGCGATGTCGTCGAGGGAGTCGCGGAGGGTCTCGCGCGTGCAGACCATCTCGGAGATGTCCGCGTGGAGCGTCATCCGGAAGACGCCGTCGCGGACGGCCTGGTCGATGTCCTCGATGTTGATTCCGCGCTCGAACAGCGCGGAGGTGACGTTCGCGACGATTCCCGTCTTGTCTCCTCCGACGACGGTGATTTCGGCGAACTCGTTAGTCAACGGCACCACCTCCGCTCAGTATCGAACGCGGACATACAGCGTTTGGAAAGTGATGAGCGGTGAAAAGACTGACCGTCTCCGATTTGCCCGCCCTCCGGCGGGGTCGCACGAACGTGTAACACCCCGTCGTTTCAGAAGGCTTTTTGACCACGGACACGCACCACCACGCGATGAGCGCCTACACCGCGACGGTGACCGTCCGACTCAAGCGCGGCGTCCTCGACCCCGAGGCCGAGACGACGAAGCACGCCCTCGAACGCCTCGGCTTCGAGCTGGAGGCCCTGCGTTCGACTGACCGCTTCGAGCTCGACTTGGAGGCCACGAACGCGGACGCCGCCGCCGAGCGCGCCGAGGAGATGGCCGAGCGCCTGCTCGCGAACCCGACCATCCACGATTACGACGTGGAGGTCGCCGAGCGCGAATGACGGTCTCGGTGATTCGCTTCGGCGGGTCGAACTGCGACCGGGACGCCGTGCGCGCGCTCGAGGCGGTGGGCGTCGACGCCGACATCGTCTGGCACGAGGACGGCCTCCCTGCGGACACCGACGGCGTCGTCCTCCCGGGCGGGTTCTCCTACGGCGACTACCTCCGCGCGGGCGCGATGGCGGCGCGCTCGCCCATTATGGACGACGTGCGCGAGGCCGCGGAGGACGGCACACCCGTCCTCGGCATCTGCAACGGCGCGCAGATCGGCTGCGAGGCCGGCCTGACGCCGGGCGCGTTCACGACGAACCGTTCGGCGCGCTTCCAGTGCGAACACGTCTACCTGCGCGTCGAGCGCACGGACACGCCGTGGACGGCCGCCTACGAGGCGGGCGACGTCGTGGAGTTCCCCATCGCGCACGGCGAGGGGCGCTTCGAGATTCCGGACGAGGAACTCGAGACGCTGGAGGACGAGGACCGCGTCCTCTTCCGGTACTGCGACGCCGACGGGAACGTGACTGACGAGTCGAACCCGAACGGGTCGAAGCACAACGTCGCGGGCGTCCTCGGCGAGGACGAGACGGTTGCGGTCATGATGCCACACCCCGAGCGGGCGGCGCTCCCACTGCTCGGCGGCACGGACGGGCGGGGCGTGCTGCAGGGCTTCGCCTGAGCGCACGCCCTCCGGTTCCGGCGGCGTCGCGGTGCGTCCGCGCGCTCGCGACGGCTACGTGCTGAGTTCGATCGGGTCCTCGATGGCTATCCAGCGGCCCGATTCGTCGTCCTCGGCGTCTCGAATCTCGAACCAACCGTCGTCGCGGGAGATGGCGTCGTATCGGTTCTCGTCCATTGGGGGGTCACCTCTGGGGCGGACGTCCGGCGCGTCGCCGCCGGACATATTTGCAACTATTTGTTTCTAGAAAATAAGTCCGGGGGCCGTCGCGAACCACGCACGGCGTCGCGTACTGCCCGCAGGGCGACGGCGACGCCCGTTGCGAGCGTTCCGAGCGCGAGTCGCCGAGGGGGGCACGACGAATGCCCATCGGGTGTCACGACTCCCCAAACGAGAATAGGGGTTTGGGCCGTCTCACGGCCGACGCCGTTCGTGCGTTCGGTTGCGACCTACTCAGCCAGCGGGAGGTTGTACGTTGTCTCGCGTTCGACGACGGCCTCGTGGGTGAGTTCGCACTCGCAGGAGACCTCCGAGAAGACGCTGGGGTCCTGCCGGAGGTCGAAGTCCTTGATGGCCTCGTAGACGAGGTCGTCGCACTCCCCGCAGTTGTGTGGGCCGCGATCGGAGCCGTGCCCGACGGGGTCGGAGACAACGATGACGTCCTCCTCGGCGGTGTCCTCGAGCACCTCGGCGACCGACCAGAGCCACGGCGGCCGATAGCCTCCGCGGAAGTGGAGGTCGTCGACCATCGTGTAGCGCTGGACGTTCGTCGGGTTCATCGAGACGGTGTGACAGCCCTCGACGGCCGCGCACTTCGCGATGGAGGACTTCATGTCCTCGATGGCCTCCGACTCGGAGAGGAAGGGCGGCTTCATCAGGAGGTAGGCCTTGATGCCGGCACCGACCGAGCGGGCCTCGGCGGCGGCGTCCTCGAAGTCCGCGAAGTCGAAGTACTTGTTCACGCAGTCGTGGCGCACGCGGTCCGTGGCGGTCTCGAGGCCGACGGCGACGTCCGTCTCGAGGCCGACGTCCGTGAAGTCAGAGACGCGCTCAGCCTCCACGAAGTCCGGGAGGCTCTCGACGACGATGCGCTCGCGGTCCGCGAACGTCTCGGCGATAGCCGCGCGGGTCTCGGCGGGCACCTCGCGCTCGTCGAGGAACGACCCCGACGTGTAAATCTTCACGAGGCCGGACTGCTCCTCTGCCTCCTCGGCTTCGTGGTCGAGACACGCCTGAATCTGGTCCATCAGGGCGCCGTGGCCGACGCTCCCGCCCTCGACGGACTCGGCGACGTAGCCGCACATCGTACAGCCGCCGGCGCGCGCCCAGCGACAGCCGCCGGTGTTGAGGATGATGGTCAGACTCTGGTAGACGCCGTCCGGCGTGTTGTCCTCGTCGAGCCAGACGCGGGTCGGCTCGTGCGGGTCGTAGTTCTTCGTGCCCTTCTCGGCGCGGAGTTCGCGCATCACCTGGTTGTGCGCGTCCATCCCGCGTCCCTGCTCGTAGACCTCCGGGGACGGTTGACTCATTACCCAGAAGAAGCCCGCGAGCGCGTAAAACCTCCGCGGTCCCCGGCGTGTGGCCGTGGCGACAACGCTTACCCGCGCGGCGCGAGCAGACCGAGGTATGCCGGAGTCGGTGACGGCTGCCGTGACCGTCGAGCACGACTTCGCGGCGTCGCCCGACGCCGTCTGGGTCGCGCTCTCGGACCCCGTGAGTGCCCGCGACGCTCTCCCGTGTTGTGACGCCCTCGCCCCCGCGGACGGTCGCACGCTCCCGTCGGGGTCGCTCTCGCGCCTGCTCGCGTCCGACGAGGAGGCCCGAGACGCCCGAGTCGTCGCCGAGGGCGAGGAGTACGACGCAACGCTCACCGCCAGCGTTCGGGGCGTCGAGACGACGCTCGCCGGGACGCTCACCGTCACGGAGCACGACTACCCGCGGATGGCGCTCGAAGGCATCGTGCGCGGTGACGCGGCCGACGCGCGGATGGCCGCGGCGCTCACCGTCGAAGAAGCCGGGACGGATGAGCGGTGTCACGTGACGTGGACGGCCCGCGCGGACGTCGAGGGTGCGCTCGCGACGTACGGCCGGCGGCCGGTCGAGTCGGCGGCGGCGCGGAGCGCGAACGCCTTCTTCGACGCGCTCGACGCGCACCTCGCCGCCGTCGCCGGCCCGGAGAGCGAACGCGCGGTCAAGGACCCCGACTGGCGACCGTGAGGTATCGGGCGACGAGCGCGCCGACGACTGCGCCGAGGGCGTCCGCGAGGAAGTCGAGGAGCGACGGGTGGCGTCCCGGGACGACCCCCTGCGCGAGTTCGACGGTACCGCCGAGGAGCGCCGCCCCGGTGACGAGCGCGAGGAGCGCACGACCGTCGGTCCGTCGGAGCGCCCACGCGCCCGCGAGAACGAGGAGCACGCCACCTGCGGCGTGAAAGAGGAGGTCGGTCGGGACGCCGCCGGCGGTCGGCGTGCCCGTCTCCGGGAGAAGCGACGCGCCGACGACGAGCGCCGCGACGGTGAGCGGAAGGAGGAGTCGCCTGCGCGCCACGCTCAAAGCACCATTGGGAGGACGAAGCGGACCGTCCAGAGCGCGAGCATCCCGACTGCGATGGTGGCGAAGACGTTCTCGGTGCGCCACGCGACGACGGCAGCGACGACGCCCGCGAGCACGCGGTCCTGCCCGAGCGTCGCGGCGACGGTGGACTGAATCGTCACGACGTCGGGGACGACGAGCGCCGCGAGCACCGCCGCGGGGACGAACGCGAGCACGCGCTCAACCCAGTCGGGGGCTTCGCCGAGGCGGCCGAACAGCCCGATGAACGAGTAGCGGACGAGGAACGTCGGAATCGCGATGGCGAGAATGACCGCCCAGATCGTGAGCGCGTTGTACGTCGTCATCGGCGCATCGCCCCCACGACGAGGCCGACGGCAATACCGGCACTCGCGCCGACGAGCAGGCCGACGTTGAACGGCCAGCCAGCGCCGACGGTGGCGACGACGGCGGCGACGGCCGCCGCGGCGGCGTGCGGGACGTCCTCGATGGCGGGGACGAGGAGCGCGAGGAAGACGAGCGGCACGGTGAAGCCGAGGCCCCACTCGGAGGGGACGCCGGTGCCGAGCAGGACGCCGAGCACGGTGGTGACCTGCCAGACGACCCAGAGCGTGACGGAGACGCCGAGGTAGTACCAGCGATGGTCGACGTCGGAGTCGCGGTAGGCGGCGAGCGAGAGCGCGAACGCCTGGTCGGTGAGGAAGTAGGCGAGGAGCGCCCGCCAGCGCGCCGCGTACTTCTCGAAGTAGGGCGCGATGGACGCCGAGTACATCCCCATCCGGAGGTTGACGGCGACGGCGGTGGCGACGACGGCAGCAACGGCGCTTCCCTGTTCGATGAGCGAGAGCGCGGCGAGCTGTGAGGCGCCCGCAAAGACGAAGACGGAGAGGCCGAGCGCCTGCGCGAGCGTCAGGCCGGCTTCGACGGACGCGACGCCGGCGACGAGGCCGAACGGCACGATGCCGAGGAGGAGCGGGGCGGCGTCACGGACGCCGCGCCCGAAGGCGAAACGGTCCATACCCGGACTGTGAGGCGCGGCGGTAAACGCCCACCGAACCGGAGTTACCGGTCGAGGACGACCGCCGAGCGGATGTCGAGTGCGCTCTCGAACTCCGCGCGCCGGCCCTGCTGGTCGCCGGCGAGGAGGAGCGTCGCTTCGTGGGCGCGCCGGACGGCCGCCGTTTCGGCGTCGTCGTAGCGGAGGGCGTCCCCGACGCGCGCCCAGAACGCCTCGTCGGTGAGATGGACGTCGCCGTCGTCGGCGGCGACGACGCGCTCGTAGCGCCGCGCGAGGTTCCGCTCGGAGCCGCGGAGGTACTCCGCGACCCGGTTGAGGAGGCGTTCGAGGTGAGCGCGCGAGACGGCCGCCGAACTGTCCGCGTCGTCGGGCAGGGCGAGTGAGAGCGCGGCGTCGGGGAGCGGGTGTGTCGTCATCGTCAGAGGCGTTCGATGTCGTCGTCTTCCTCGCGAGTGCGGCGCCGGTAGACGTAGACGGCGACGACGAGCACGACCCAGATGAGGGCGACGAGCCACGGCAGGAGCCCGGTCATGCCGGGGCTGCGCGTTATCTCCTGCGTCGGCGCCGTCGTGGTTGTCGTGGTCGTGCTGGTGGTGGTCGGCTCGCTCGTCGTCGTGGTCGTGCTGGTGGTGGTCGGCTCGCTCGTCGTCGTGGTCGTCGTACTCGTGGTGGTCGTCGTCGTGCTGGTGGCGGTTGTGCTCGTGGTCGTCGTCGTCGTGCTCGGCGGGGGAACCAAGCCACCGCCGCCACCGCTGCTCGCCGATTCCGCCGGCGGGAGTCGCAGGTCGAGTTCGGTGGAGCCGCCGGCGCGCCACTGGTGGGTCTTCGAGGCCCCGCGCACGGCGAGCGTCACGACGTTGTCGGTGGTGGAGGCGTTCGGGTCGGAGACGGTGAGGTCGTAGTAGCCGCTGGCGTTCGTCGTCGCGGTGGCGAGCGTCCGGTTCTCGTAGACGACTTCGACGGTGGCGCCGGAGACCGCGTTCCCGTCGGCGTCGGTGACGTGCCCGAAGAACCGGTGGGGCGGCGTCGGCGGCGCGTCCGCCGCACCGGCCACACCGACCCCGACCGGAACCGCGGCGGCGACGAGGAGGACGACGGCGAGCGCCGCGAGCGCCTTACGCATCGACACCACCTCCGGTCGTCGGCGCGGGGACCGGGCGATAGGTCGTCTCGTTCGGCGTGTAGACCCAGTAGCCGTGGCCGGGATCGAGGACGTCCGTGGTGTTCACGGCGTCGTAGGTGAAGCCGCCGGCGTGGCCGTGGACGGCGGTGACGTTGCCGGGGACGCCGGCGAGCGTCGCGTTCGCGGTCATCGGCGTCTCCTGCCACGGGCCGACGAGGTTCCAGCCGGCCTCGAGCGTTCGGGTGTCCGCCTCACTCTCGGGGACGGCGTTGTTCACGGCGAACGAGAACGTCCGCGCGCGGTCGGTGACGAAGACGTAGCCCTGCCCGCCGACGAGCGCGTCGAAGTCGTTGCGCGGCGCGTCGGGGTCGTAGGCCTGCCATTCGCCCTCGTCGTAGGTCCAGACGGCCTGGACGCCGGTGAGGTTCATCGCGGCGAGTTCGACCGTCCCGGACTCCATCGGGACGGAGAGGAAGGTGCTGCCCGCGCGGACGTGGCGGACGAGCGCGTAGACGGTGGTGTTCAGCCCGGGGTTCGTGCTGCCGTCGCCGGTGGCCTCGACGACGGTGTCGGGTTCGACGGTGAGCGTCGGTTCGCCGGCGGTGTTGAGTCGGCCGTCGACGGTGACGGCGAGCGTCGTGGCGTCGGTGGCGGTGACGTTCGTCACGGCGAGCGGCGTCCCGGAGAGCGTGACGTTCGACGCGTCGAGGGCCGCGAAATCGGTGGGCTCGTTGAACGCCACGCGGACCGTCGTAGTGTTGTTACGGACGGCGGTGATTTCGGCGATGGTGGCGTGCGGGCGCTCGGTGTCGACGGCCGCCGTCACGTTCCGGTCGGCGCCCACGCTGTGGTTGCCGTAGTCGAGCGCGGTGGCGAGCGTCGCCGTGTAGCGGTCGTCGTCGGGCGCCTCGAACGTCCCCGTGTAGGTGTACGTGCCGTTCGCGTACCTCTCGGTGAGCGTGCCGGCGTCACGCGAGAAGGTCGCGCCGTCGCGGGTGTGCGCGGCGTCGAGGCGGACGCGGACGACGCGGAGGGGTTCGTTCGCGGCGACGGACACCGAGACGGTGGTGTTCGTGGTGGACGCCTCGAAGGAGTGAATCGTCGCGGGCGTGGTGTCCGCGACGGCGACGGTCTCGTCGCCGATGGACTGGCCCTCGGCGTTCAGCACCTCGCCGCCGGGGAGGTGGACGCTGTCGGCGCCGAGGTCGGCGGGCACGACGGGCGCGTCGAGTTCGAGCGTCACCGTCGTGTCGTTCGCGGTACCGTGGACGGCGACGACGTCGGTCGCACCGGCGCCGTTCGCGTCGCGGTAGGTGACGTTCGCGGCGGTGAGCGGGCTGCCGTCGGCGGCGGTGACCGCGCCGTCGAAGTGGAGCGTGACGTTCCGCGTACCGACTTCGGCGGCGCTCCGGCGGACGGCCGTTGCGCCCGCGTGGAGCGTCGCACCGGTGCCCACCGCGGGGTTCCCGGCGAGGTCGGTGGCGTCCGGGGCGAGCGACACCGTGGCGTTGCCGAGTGCGCCCGCATCGAGCGGCGCGGCGAGGTGCGCGACGTAGAAGTCGGGCGCGCGCTCGGTGACGTTCGTCACGGTGGCGGTCCCGACGGTGAGCGTCGTGCTCGTGACGTTCATCATGGGTTCGCTCGTCGCGACGAACACCTGCGCGCTCCCGGCCGCGCCGTTCGCGCTGGCGACGCTCGGCGCGACCGTGTCCTTCTGGACGGTGGTGACCGGGACGAAGCCGTCGGTGTTGCCCGCGACGTCGGTTGTCCGGGCCTCGACGGCGACCGGACCGTCGCTGAGCGGCGAGGCGTTCATCACGAACCCAGTCACGGTGACGTTCGCGTCGACGGTGACGGTCTTCGTCACCGACGCCGTCGTCCCGTTCAACTGCACGGTGACGTCCATCGGTTCGTGGACGGTGGGGAGGGTGACGGTGACGTTGTGGACGCTGGTGTTGTCCGCGGCGATGGGGCCGACGCGGACGTCGGAGACGGCGGCGGGCGGCGTCGTGTCGAGGGTGAGCGACCGCACCGCCGAGCTCCGGTGGCCGGCCTCGTCGGTGGCGACGACGGAGACGGGGACGGACTCGTCAGTCGTGCGTGAAACGTTCACGGTGGCCGTCCCGGTGTAGTTCCCGTTCGTCGTCCGCGTGAGCGGGACCTGCTCGACGCCGAGGGCGGGCGCATCGACGTAGACGGTGCCGACGTTCGCCTCGTCGACTGTCGCCGCGACGGTGACGGTGTCGCCGTCGGTGACGACGGTCCGGCCGTTCGGCCCGCTGACGGTGGCGTCGACGGCGGGCGCGACGGTGTCGACAGTGTAGGTGCGCGACGTCGCGTTCGCGTTCCCGTCGACGTCGGCGGCGGCGACGGTGACGGTAACGTCGCCCTCGGGGAGCGTGACGGTCGCGACGCTGAGGTTCGCGGCGAGCGTGCCGTCCACGTAGGTGAGCGCGCTCGCGTTCGCGAGCGTGGCGTTCAGGTGCGTCGCGGTGTCGTTCGCGACGACGACGCGCGTGGCGTTCGCATCGAGGGCGTTGTCGACGGGGTCGACGGTGAGCGAAACCGTCGGTGTGGCGGTGTCGAGATACCGGACGTCGGGCGTCAGCGTCCCGAACCGCGGCGCGTCGGAGTCCACGGTGACGGTTTCGGTGGTCGCGCGCTCGGCGTTCCCGGCGGCGTCGACGGCCGTCACGGTCGCGGACGCGTTCCCGTCCGGCACGCCCGAGACGGTCACGTTCGCAGTGTACGTCGCGGAGTCGTTGTCGGCCGTGAGCGTCGCGTTCGTCGCGCCGCCGAACGCGGAGAGGTCGGCGGTCACCGTCGTCGAGGTGTTGTCGGTGACGGTCGCGACGACGGTGACGGTGTTCCCAGGCGCGACGACACCGTTCTCGCCGGCCTCAGCGACGTGGACGTCAGAAACGGTGGGCGCGTGCGTGTCCACGACGAGTCCATGCACGTCGGCGCTCGCGTGTCCCTCCGCGTCGGTGGCGTTCACGCGGACGGTGGCGGGGCCGTCGGCGAGCGACCGGTCGCCGAGCGAGACGGTGAGCGTCTCGTTCGTGAGCGCAATCGTCGTGCCGTCGGCGAGGGCGACGCCGTCGGCGAGCGCGCTCGCGGCCCAGACGCCGTCGAGGCGGGTGTCGCTCGCGTTCCCGTCGGACTCGGCGAGGTGTACCCCGACGGCGTCGAGCGTCGGGTCGGCGACGTGTGCGGTCAGCGGCGGCGTGCTGTCGTTCGTGTACGTGCCGTTCGCGGGCGTCTCGACGGTCGCGGTGGGCGCGGCGGTGTCGAGCGTGAGCGTGTGCGTGCTCAAGTTCCGGTTGTCCGCGGCGTCGGTAGCGGTGACGGTGACCGGGTGCGGGCCGTCGCTCCCACCGGTGACGTTCGCGGTGCCGACGTAGGTGCCGTTTCCGGCGTCGGCGAGCGTGAGCGTGCCCGCGCCGAACGCGGAGAGGTCGGCGGTCACCGTCGTCGAGGTATTGTCCGTGGCGTGGGCGCGCACGCGGACCGTGTCGTTCGCGGCCACGACGGTGTCGCCGTCGTCGGCGTCCACGACGCTCGTGTTCGTGAGGACGGGCGCGTGCGTGTCCACGACGAACGACCAGCTCGTGGTGTTGGTGTTGGCTTCGGGGTCGCGCGCAGTGACGTTCACCGTCGTCGTGCCGTCCGGAAGGCCACCGAACGCGCTCGGGTCGACGGTGAGCGTGCCGTCTGCGAAGGTCGTGCCGGTGGCGTTTGCGAACGACCCATCAGCGAGCGTCGCGCCGTCGCTCGCGACGGTGACGTGGCCGGTGACGGCGTTCCGGTCGCTGACGTCGAGCGTGAGCTTCCGGGTGCTGTCGTTGACGTAGGCCGCGCTGGGGGTGTGCGCGCCGAACGTCGGCGCGTGCGTGTCGAGCGAGTACGTACTCGTGTTCGTCGTGACGCGGTGGTCACCGGCGTCCGTCACGACGACGGGGAGCGCGTAGGACCCATCAGCACTCGCGTTCGCCTCGTCAACGGTGACGGTGGCGGTGTAGGTGGCGGTCTGATGGGACTCGTTCACCGTTTCGGTGGTCGTGAGGTTGACGACGCCGGCGCCGAGGGCGCTGGCGTTCACGGCGACGGTTCGCGGGAAGCGCTCGGTTACCGTCGCCTCGACGGTGACGGTGTCGCCGTCGTCGACGATGCCGTCCCGGTCGTCGTCGTGCGAGGTGAGGTTCTCGACGACCGGGACCTTCGTGTCGAGGACGTATTTCGAGCGCGTCGTGTTCGTCACCGTGTTGTTGGCGTAGTCGGCGGCTTCGCGGACGGTGACGTTGTAGACGCCGTCTTCGCCGACGTCGAGCGTCGTGTTGTAGAACGAGCGGTTCTGATAGTCCGACGTGTCGGCGGTGAAGTTGCCGGCGGCGAGAGAGAGCGTCGCGTTCGTCGGCCCGGTGACGTCGACGCGGAGGACGCTGAGCTCTTCATGCTCGACCAACGAGCCGCTAACGGTCGTGTCGACGTCGTCCCACGCGGCGACGGAGACGTCGAGCGTCTGGCCGGTGTTGTTCACGGTGACGCCCGTGTTCGGCGGCGTGTCGTCGACTTCGCCGTAGTTCGTTGACGACCCCTGCATGCCGTAGGAGACTTTGAGGCCATACCAGCCCTGACCGGCCATGCTCTCGCTCGGGACGTAGGTGACGTTCACGGTGCTGTTCTCCGGTGTGAAGTCAGCAACTTGTGTCGTCTCCCCAGTCGTGTAGTCCGTGATGGAGACGGTGAGGTTCGCGCCGCTGGAGGTGTCGAGTCCGGATACCGTCGCGGTGACGTTCGTCCCGGACTGGACGTGCGTGTCCCCGATTGTCACTGTGAAGTCGGCGCCGGCGGCACCGCCGCTGAAGGCGACGCTCCCGGCGACGACGGACGTGACGAGGAGCGCGGTGAGAAGAACGCTCCGCGCGCGCGTCACGCCATCCCTCCTCCGTCGCAATCCGCTGAATGCATAGCCGCGGATAGGCCGCCCACGTTATTAAATTCAGAGACATACGGTTCACCAATAACTGCGTCTGCGCAGGGGGTACCAGACCCCGGGGGGAAATCGCCACGCACCACCATTTCCTAGAAACCAACAATCATGCCATAATAACGTTATGGCTAACTAACCGGAAACCCGGCAGAGACGGCCTACTTCTCCTCGCTGTGGCGCACGTCGACGGCGACACCTCGTGTCGCGTCGGCCATCGCGGAGCCGTGGACGACGGCGCGCCCCACCGCGAACGCCTCCGGACCCTCCACGACGACCTCGTCGCCCGGCCGAATCGAGTCGTCCGCGTCCACGACGCCCGGCGCGAGGACGTTCCCGCGCGGGACGAACGCGTCAATTTCCACGCGCTTCGTCGGCACGTCGCTCTCGACCCACGTCCGCGCGCCGGCGAGCGAGAGCGAGAGCGTGCCGTACTGCGGGACGAGCGCCGCGAGCTGCTCACCGTCGCCGTCGAGCGCCTGCAGTTTGGGGTAGCGGCCCTGCAGCGTAAAGTCGTCCTCGGGGAAGAGTCGGTCGCCGGCGCCCTCGCCGAACTGGAAGTCCGCGACGGCGCGCAGGGTCGCGGCCTCGCGCTCCTGCACCCAGATCTGGTCCTCGCCGGCGAGCGCGGCGTTCAACTCGCCGAGCGACTCGTCCGTCGTCGGGTGGTCCTCGACGGTGAATTCCACGGGTATATCGAGGTCCGCCGTCGCGCGCCGCACGATCTCCTCGTAGCCCTCGTCGGGGACATGCGCGATGACCCGCGGGTAGTCCGTCCGTTCGAGGTAGCGCTCCAGTACCGTGGAGACGAAGTCGAGTTCGTTCTCCGTCCACCGACCCGTCACCACGGAGTCGTAGTGCTGGGCGGGATACGTCAGTTCGAGTTCGGTGGGGACGACGCCGATGGGCGACGTCATCGAGACGACGTGGCCCCGATAGCTCGCCGCGTCCTGGAACTGCCGGTGGCTCTGGGAGTCCGAGTAGGGTTTGCGCGCCGAACAGGGTACGAGGAGGAGCGGGTAGTCGTCGAGGCGCGGCGTGTACCGTGAGGTGACGCGGTCGGCGAAGCGCTGAATCTCGACGCGCCGAAGGGTGTCCTCGCTCGCGGCGAGCAACAGCGAGTCGCGCTCGACGGGCGTGCGCTCCTCCACGTACGACCACTGCTGGTCGAACTCGCGGAAGGCCGCCGTCGTCCACGCCTCGTGGCGGGCCTGCCCCTCGATGTAGTCCCGGAGGCGGCCCTGCCGGATGCGCCCACGGACGCGCGCGAGTTCCGCCTGGAGGGCGTTCACGTTGTGCTCGACGCACTCCTCGCGGCCGAACTCCGAGACGGGGCGCTGGCAGGCCGGACACGCACACGGGAGTTCGTCGAGGTCCGCGATGTCGTGCTCGCCCTCGGTGGTGAGGTAGCGGCCCTGCGTCCCGTGGACAACGGCGCGGTCGCCGTCCACGAGGTCGACGCCCGCGTAGACGAGCGTCGCGACGTTCTGCGGCGTCGCCACACCCGAAAGGTAGAGCGCGGTGTCGTCGGGGACGGCCTCACGGACGTCGATGACGGCGTCGCGGAAGGCGCTCCCGTGGCCGACGAACCCGGGCGCGCCGGAGACGACGTAGACGTCCGCGCCGTGGTTTGCCGCGGTGTCGGGCGAGACGACGACGCCGCTCGGGAAGTCCACCTCGGGGTAGTCGACGGCGAACGACTCCTGGACCTCCTCGGCGGTGCCGCTCGGGAAGCCACGGTGGGGGAGAACCGTCACCTGTTCCTCGTCGCCTTCGGGCAGTTCACGCTCCGTGTTCCAGAGGCTGCCGGCGTCCGTCACGACGTCGTCCGCGAGCGACGGCGTCACCACGGGGTCGGCGAGGCGCAACTCGCCGATGCGGGCCGCGCCATCCCGCTCGTGGACCTCGAAGTAGTCGGTCATGGGCGAATTCGGGGACGAGAAACAAAGGGTCTTGCCTTACTCCTCGGGCCCCTCCAGGTACTCCTCCTGCAGGTCCACGAGCGAGACGCGCGGGGGCACGTAGTCGAGGGCGTCCTGCGGCCAGGACTCGTGGGCGAGCGTGAACGCGGCGTCCGGGTGCTCGCCGGCGAGGCGCGCGACGGCCTTCGCGGCCGCCTCGTAGCCCGACCGGTCCATGTTCTCGGGGATTTCGGCGGTGAGCGGGTAGGTCTCGGAGAGTTCGCGCGGATAGGGGCCGAACGGGGGCTTCACGTGCCAGCAGTCGTCGTAGCCGTCGTGGCGCGGCCCCTCGGTGAGGAGGACATGGCCCTCCGGGGAGAGCCGCTCCAAGCGCTCGCGGTGGCGCAGCACCTCCGGGCGGCGCGCGGACTCGCTGGAGGTGTAGAAGAACGTGTCCTTGCTCGCGGGGTCGCTCTCCTCGTACTGGCGCGCGTGGTCGAGGAACGCCCGATAGCCATCGAGCGTCCGCGGGTGGGCGTGTGCGCGCGCCTCCACGAGTTCGAGCAGGTCGCCGTCCCGAATCGCCTGCTTCACGCGGCGGAGTTCGGTGAAGGAGACGTGGAGGTTGTGCTCGGCGAGCAGTTCCTCGCGCGCCGCGTCCGGCATCCGGCGGACCTCCTCGGGGTCGTGCTCGGCACAGACCGGACACGAACAGGGGAAGTAGTCGAGGTCCGGGAGGTGCTCGGTGCCGTGGACGGTGAGGTAGCGGTCGTCGCGCGCGTAGAGCGCGTAGGCCGCCGAATCGAAGAGGTCACAGCCGAGCGCGACGGCGAGCGCGAACATCATCGGGTGGCCGGCGCCGAAGAGGTGGACGGGCGCGTCCCGCCCGAGGCCGCGTTTCGCGCCGGCGACGGCGCGCGCCATGTCGTCGTAGCGGTAGTCGTTCATCATCGGCACCACCGCGCCAACCGGGAAGACGTCGAGGCTCGTCCCGTAGGCGTGCTCGCCCGCCTCCTCGCGGAGGTCCGGGTAGGTCGAGCCCTGCACGGGCGCGTTCACGAGCATGTCGCCGACGTCGACGGTCTCGGCGAGTTCGAGGCGGGCCTGCGTCTCCGCGAGCTCCTCCGCGGCCTGCTCGCGCGGGACGTCCGGCGGCGTCGGGATGTCGACCGGCGTGCCGACGTCGCTCCCGATGTCGTGCTGGAACTGGAGGATTTCCTCCGTGTCCGTCTCGATTTCGCCGTACTCGGAGAGCTGGAAGGAACCCGAGTCGGTCATGATGGCGCCGTCGAAGCCGAGCAGCTCGTGGAGGCCCTCCTCGAGCGCGCGCTCGGCGAGGTCCTCGTCCTGCTTGATGATGTAGGAGTTCGTGATGAGCATCTCCGCGCCGAACTCCGGGAAGCGCGACGGGTCGACCGTGATGATGTTCGGGTTGACGACGGGGAGGAGCGCGGGCGTCTCCACCGTCACGTCCGCGCGCGGGACGTGCAGGTCGCCGATGCGGCCGCCGGCGTCCTGCGCGCGAATCTCGAAGACGTCTCTCATTGGCTCGAACGTCGTGTGGAGAACGGCTAAGGGTTGTGTTGTGCGCGCGGTCAGGAGCGGAACTCCGCCTCGGGGCCGAACGCCTCGTAGTAGAGGAGCGCGAGCGCCGCCCGGCCGTCCCGCAGGTCGTCGCGCCGGAGCGCCGCCCGCAAGTCGTCGCGCGTCGTCTCCTCGACGCGGATGTCCTCGTTGAAGTCGAGGTCCTGACTCCCCGTGGGGGTACAGCCGTACGCGACGAAGTAGTGGTGGCGGGCGTTCGTGACGCCGTTCGCCGGCTCGAACGACGCGAGTTTCTCCACGCGCTCGGCCTCGTAGCCCGTCTCCTCCGTGAGTTCGCGGTGCGCAGCCGCCGCGAGGTCCGCGTCCGCCGCCTCGACGCCGCCCGCCGGGAGGCCGCGGTTCACGCGCTTGACGGCTTGGCGCCACTCCTCGATGACGACGACGTCGCCCTGCGGTGTGAGCGGCAGAATCACGACCGCCGGCGCGTCATCGAGGAAGTCGAAGTCGCTCTCCGTGCCGTCCGGGAGCACGACCTCCTCGTGGACGATGTCGAAGCCCGGACAGTCGTAGGCGACGTCGCTGTCGGTCGTCTCCCACGCAAGCGGGTCGGTGGCGTCGTCGGCGTCGTCGGCCTCGTCGCTCATCGAATGCGGACTCGGGGCGCAACGCCCCTCGCTATTTCGGTTTCAGGGGACGGTGCCGGTGAGCGCGGCGTCGCCCGCGATGACGGCGACGAGCGCCCACAGCACGCGGGCGGACACGACGAGCGCCGTCGAGGGGTCCTCCCAGTGCTCGCGGAGCACGCCCACCGAGAACAGGCGGTTCGCGCGCACCGGAACGACCGCACCCGCGGCGCCGCAGACGGCGAGGAGGGCGGCGAGCACTCTGACGAGCGGGTCCATAGGCTACCTGACAGGGAGCAGCGACAAGAAGGGCCGTGCCGACGACGCGCCCGTGCGCTAGAGCTCGACGCCGTCGAGCGACTCGCTCAACTCCGCGATCTCCTCGTTGAACGCCGCCACGAACCCACGGAAGCCGGGTGCATATTTCCGCACGTCACCCGGCGACGGCGGCGAGTACTGCGAGACGAGGTAGACGCCGCCCTCGCCCCCAACCCGGACGTAGGAGGCCCGCCCCTCCTCACGCTTCAACTCCCAGCGCGTCCCGTCGATCGTGGCCGTGAACGTCCCGTAGTCCGTCGGCTCGACGCGGTGGAGCTCCGACGCCATCCGGTCGGCGGCGTCCTCGATGCGCCCGACGATACGGTCGCGCTCCGCCGCCACCTCGCCGGTCGACGCCACCGCCGGGAACTCGTCGGGCACGTCGTCCAGCACGCCCCCGAGCGAGTCGACGTACTCCGCGAACGCCGCCACGAAGTCCTCGTAATGCTTCATCGCCGACGCCAACTCGGTCGCGTCCGGCTTGGCCTTCGAGGAGACGACGTAGACGTCGAGCCCCGAGCGGCCCTCGAAGCGCAGGAAGTCCACGTCGCCCGCCTCGTACTTCAGCGTCCACTCGCCGCCCTCAACCCGGAACGTCCGGCGACCGTAGTCGCCGCCCTGCAGGCGCGCGAGCTCGTAGGCCAGCCGGCCCGCGTGCTCGCGAACCCGTGCCACCACCGCGTCGCGCTCCGCCGCCGTCTCCTCCGCTGACGGCACCTCCACATCGAGGCCTTCGGTCATACCCGACCCTGGTGACGGACGCGGATAGCGTTCACGCTCAGAGCCGGTACGCGACGTAGTCCGCGACGTTCTCGACGAGGGCGTCCCGACTCGTCCAGAACCCCGACCAGCGCCGTGGGCGCGTCTGATAGGCCACTAGCGCCGACCCGACGCCACCCGGCCCGCGGAACACCACGAACCAGCTCTTCCGGAAGTCCGGCTTGTAGCCCGCATGCGTCGTCACCTCGAACTCCATCGGCGGCACCCAGTCCGGCATCCCGTAGACGTGGACGTCCACGTCCGTCCCCGCGAGCGTCTCGTAAACCGCCCGCGTCCCCGACTCGTCGTTGATACGCGAGAGGTTCTGGAACGCCGTCCGCAGTCGCCCCTCCCCCGCCAACCACGCCTCGCGCTCGATGGCGCGCGATACCGCGATGAGCAGGAGTTTGTCCTTCTCCGCCTCCGGGTATCCTTGGACGTCGAAACGCGTCTCCTCCAACCCCGCCAGCACGTCCGGCAACTCCGCCTCCGACAGCTCGCGCGCCCCCGACGTGAACAGGTCCGAGTTCACCAACAGCACCGCGTCCATCACCGCCGGCAGCGGCGACGACGCCACCACCTCGCCGTCGCGAACCAACAACACCACGTCCGACTCGTCCTCCGGCAGTTCCGCCTCCGACACCGCGACCGGCTGGTCCTCGAAGAGGCGCTCCAGCATGCGCTGGACCGGCACCGGCTGGTCACGGTTCACGACGACCAGGGAGGCACGCGGCGCGTCGATATCGTCGATGAACTTCGAAATCGGCATCCCGACGACAGGTTCGGGAGACGAGTAAAAATAGTTCGTGGCAGGTCAACAGCTGAACGCGCGAACGGACGCGTCGCTCGGTCGGAGGACGAGCAGTGAAGCACGACCGATAAACACGGACGCACGGCTTCTCGATTTTGAATGCGGGAGAAGTGGGCCGGCGCGAATTTGAATCGCGGTTACGGCCACCCGAAGGCCGAAGGATACCAAGCTACCCCACCGGCCCGCACCCGAAACGACGGGTTGGTCGCCTTTAACGCTTCCGAAAGGGTCGCTGTGGCAGGAGGTTGGTATGCCCGTGCCGTATGTTCACCCCTCGTACCAGTCCTCGAGGTGGGCGACAGCGGCAGCCGGGGAGTCGCCGAGGACGATGCCGATGGTATGCCCGCCGTCCTCGCGGACACCGCGACAGGCGGCTTCCATGGTGCCGCCGAGGCCGACGCTCAGTAGCTCGTGAAGCCCTCGGTGTCGAAGTAGTTGTGGGCGACGGTGATGGTGTGGTCGGCGTGGAGAATCTCGGGGCCGACGCGGACGCGCTCGTCGGCGGCGTCGGCGAGCAGGGTTTCCTCCTCGTCGGTGAAGTCGTGGTGGTCTGAGAGGACGAAGACCGGATTCTCGGGGGGTGCGACGTCCGCGAGGGGGGCGCCGTCCTCGTGGAGTTGGACGACGGTGCCGTCGCGCGCGGCGGCCTCGAGGGTGGGTTCGAAGCCGCGCTTGGAGACGTAGACGCCGGGCGAGGGGTTGGCTTCGCGGTGTCCGATGGCCTTCCCTTTCGCGTCGATGGCTTTGCGGAGCATCCCCGCGATATTGCGCTCGTCGGGGTTGAGGTAGCGCAGCTCCGAGCCCTCGAAGCGGACGGTGAGTTCGTCGTCGAGGACGAGCGAGGCCCGGACGTCCTCCCGAATGCCGTGCGAGAGGAAGAAGGCGGCGTTCACGCAGCGACAGAGGACGTCGAGGCGGCCCGCGCCGCCGGCGAGGTCGGAGAGGTCGAAGTCGGCCGTCGTGGGTGCGTCGTGGCCGTGGACGACGAAGTGGCGCATACCGATGGGAGGCGCCGCGGCGGTTTCAACGCCCCGGGTTCGCGCTCAGGCGGCCGCGGCGTCACCGTCCCCGCCCTCCTCGCGCGCGGCGGCGCGGCGCTCGGGAAGCAGGTCGAAGTCGGGTTCGGTGTCGCCGAGCAGGAGGAGCGCGTAGTAGCGGAGGTAGGCCTGCACGGGCGCGGAGACGAGGCCGACGCCGAGGAGGAACGCGAGGAGGCCGACGACGACGCCGACGGCAAGCCACACCCACGCGACGATGCCGCTCGCGCCCATGAGGACGAACGGGAGGCCGAAGGCGAGGCCGACCGGGATGAAGACGGCGATGGCGACGACGACGCTGGCGATGGCGACAGCGACGCCGCCGATGAGCGTCAGGACGAGGTTGGCGACGACGAAGGCGCCGTACTCCTTGGGGTGTGCGCGGAGGACGCTCCAGAGACGGCGCCAGCCGGCGAGGACGCCGACGTCCGCCTGGAGCATGATGGGGACGACGAACGCGCGGGTGAACCCGGAGACGATGGCGGCGACGAGCGCGAGGACGACGGCGACGGGGAGGAGCAGGAGGAAGGCGGCCCCGAGCCGAAGGCCGACGAGGAGCGGGAGGACAGCGAGCGCGAACGACCCGAGGACGAGGACTGTGACGACAAGGTTGAAGCCGAACAGCCGGAGGCCCTTCCCCCAGTTCTCGGCGACGGTGCGTCGGAGTTCGACGTCGCCGGTGCGGAGCGCCTCAACGAACGTGAACTCCAGTATCGACCCGAGGACGGCGAGCGCGAACCCGAGCAGGAGGGCGACGGCGACGAACGCCCACACCCAGAGCGGGACCATGGTGAGCAGGTCTCCGAGGGAGGCGTTCGGGATGCCGACGTCGGTGCTGCCGCCGGTACCGCCGGTGTCGAGGTTGCTCGACCCGGAGAAGCCGCTGCTGGCGCCGCCCGTGAGGAGGGCGACGACGGCGAGTTTCAGCCAGTCGCGGGGACGCAATTCGTGGAGGAACGCGCCCGTCACCGAGAGCGCGTCCGTGACATCGTCGACTGCGTGGAGGGACATCGGGGACCTATTTCGGCGGTGACGGGAAAGCCGTTGTGCCGGCGCGCCGAGGCGGCGACGGACCGAAGGGTTCGTCCCGGAGCGCGCCGATACGTCGCGTATGAGCATTCTGGAGGACGCGCGAGCGGTCGTCGAGAACGGGCCGGTGTGCGACGCCTGTCTCGGCCGGCAGTTCGCGGACCGGAGTTTCGGCCTGACGAACGCCGAGCGCGGGAAGGCGCTGCGCGTGAGCGTCGAGCTGGCCGACGACGACCCGCACGAGCCCGTCGAGACGGAGGAGTGCTGGGTCTGCGAGGGCCTGAGCGCGACGTTCGACGAGTGGGCACGGCGTGCCGCCGACGGCGTCGCGGGCGTCGAGTTCGGCACCTATCAGGTCGGGACGCGCGCGCCGCCACTCGTCGAGGAGAACGAGCGCCTGCTCCGCGAGAGCGCGGGCCTCGAGGAGGAGGGCGGCGAGCCGTTCAAGGCGGAGTTCAACCGCGAGGTCGGCAAGCGCGTCGGTCGCCTCACCGACACCGAGGTCGACTTCGAGCGCCCGGACGTCCTCTTCGTCCTCGACGTCGAGGACGAGTCCGTGGACGTGCAGGTGAACCCGGCGTTCGTCTACGGGCGCTACCGGAAGCTCTCCCGGGAGATTCCGCAGACGGAGTGGCCGTGCCGGGAGTGCAACGGGACGGGCCGGCGCGGGGGCGACGACTGTATCCACTGCGACGGCACGGGCTACATGTACGAGGAGTCGGTGGAGCAGCTCGTCTCGCCGCCGATTCTCGAGGCGATGGACGGCGACGACTCCTCCTTCCACGGTGCGGGCCGGGAGGACATCGACGCGAAGATGCTCGGCACCGGTCGGCCGTTCGTCGTCGAGGTGAAACACCCGAAGAAACGCTTCCCCGACGTCGAGGCCCTCGAAGAGGAGATCAACGAGACCGCGGACGGGAAGGTCGAAGTCGAGGGCCTGCGCCTCGCGACCTACGACATGGTCGAGCGCGTGAAGGAACTCGACGCCTCGAAGACCTACCAAGCGCGCGTCCAGTTCGACGAGCCGATCGACGACGAGACGCTGCAGGACGCGCTCGCCGAACTCGACGGCGCGACCATCGAGCAGAACACGCCCGAGCGCGTCTCCCATCGGCGCGCCGCGAAGACCCGGGTTCGGGAGGCCTATGCGGTGTCGGGCGAACTGGAGGACGAGACGCACGCAACGGTCGAAATACACGGCGAGGGCGGCCTCTACATCAAGGAGCTCGTCTCGAGCGACGAGGGGCGGACGGAGCCGTCGCTCGCGGGGCTGGTGGGCGTGCCGTGTCACGTGACGGAACTCGACGTGCTCGCCGTCGAGGGCGAGGACGAGGCCTTCGAGGACCCCGACTTCTTCATCGAGAGCGACGACGAGAAATGACGCGGCGCTTCGGCGTGGACGAGGCGGGGAAGGGCCCGGTGCTCGGGTCGATGTTCGCGGCGGCCGTCGCCTGCGACCCGGACGCGCTCCCCGAGGGAATTCGGGACTCGAAGAAGCTCACACCCGCGCGCCGCGCCGAACTGGAGGCGGAGATTCGGTCGATCGCCGACGTCGGCGTCGCCGAAATCCCCGTCGAGCGCATCGACGACCCGGAGACGGACATGAACACGCTGACCGTCGACGCGCAGGCCGAGGCGCTCTCGCAGGTCGCGGCGGACGGCCTCGCCGGAGTCGTGGACGGCGGTGACGTGGACGCCGAGCGCTTCGGCCGCCGCGTCGCGGAGCGTGTGGCCACCGACGTCGACGTGACGGCAGAGCACGGCGCGGACGACGCGCACGCCATCGTGGGCGCGGCGAGCATCGTCGCGAAGGTCGCACGCGACCGGCACGTCGAAGACATCGCCGAGGCGTACGCCGACTACGGCGACGTCGGGAGCGGCTACCCGAGCGACCCCACCACGCGCGAGTTCCTCCGGGCGTACGTCGAGGCGACCAGCGACCTCCCGGACTGCGCGCGCGAGTCGTGGCAGACCTCCGCGGACGTCCTCGCGGCGGCGGAGCAGTCGGCGCTCGACGCGTTTTAGTCATCTTCTCGAGTTCTGCAAGAAATCGCGGTCGTGGGTTTATATAGGGCTCGCGTCCCTCCGGAGAGACGAATGGGAGTCGAACGGTACGAGTCGCCGGACGCGACGACGGTGGCGAAGGTCGTCGAGACCGCGCTCCACGAAGGGGCAGTGGTGACCGCCGAGGTCAACTGCGAGGTGGAGTACGACGGCCGGACGAGCGGGTTTCTGGGGCCGGGCGACCGGCTGCTCGTCGCGAAGCCGGACGGGACGCTGCTCGTCCACCAGCCCACCAAGCACAAGCCCGTGAACTGGATGCCCTCCGGCGGCACCGTCATCACGACCGTCTCCGAGGAGTCCGAAGACCCCGTCGTCGTCGCGCGCCGCGTCAACCCGCGCGAGCGCGTCGAAGTCCGCATTCACGAGACCTACGGGCTGACGCGCTTCGACGCCTCTGACGCCGCCGAGTACGAGGAGTCCGGGACGGAGAAGGAGATGCACGAGTTCATCGAGGCGAACCCGGACAGCCTCGAGGACGGCCTGCGCGTCGTCGAGCACGAGCGCGAGACGAAGTACGGCTTCATCGACTTCTACGCGATGGACCGCACGGGCACGCCCGTCGTCGTCGAGGTAAAGCGCGTGCAGGCGACGCTCACCCACTTCGACCAGCTCAAACGTTACGTGAGCCTCTACGAGGACGACGGCGAAGTCGACACCGCGGAGCGCGACGTTCGGGGAATGCTCGTCGCGCCCTCCGCGTCCGAGCGCGTGAAGCGCGCCTGTCGCGACGCCGGCCTCGAGTTCGTCGCGCTCCCCGAGTTCGAGACGGACGCGACGAGCGTGACCGACGCGACGCTCGCCGACTTCAACTGAACGGCCACACACGCCAGAGCCGGAGGACGCCGCCGACGCACGCGACGAAGGCGAGGCCGGCGAGTGCGGACAGGAGGAGGGCGCCGTAGGACGCCATACCGGCGACGGCAGTTATCACACCGTAGACCGCGACGTAGAGCGACGCGAGCGCGACGACGAACGCGAACGCCGTCGCGACGACGTCGAGGAGGGTGTCCCGGAGCGCGTCGCGCAATACGTTTCCTCGTAGCTGTTGGAGGGCATACAGGAAACGTGTGAGGAGAGCGAGAAAAGCGTTCGGCCGCGTTACTTGCCGTCGTCGGTGAGCAGGTAGCGCAGGATGTCACCGTAGGCGGGCCGCGTCAGCAGCACGCCGACGAGGACGCCGAGGATGGTGACGAGCGCGAACCCGCGGAGGTCACCGAGCGAGAGGACGGCGAGCGGCGACATCGCGATGATGGTCGTCGCCGCCGCGCCGCCGATAATCCAGAAGGCCTTGCGGAATCGGCTCTGGAAGACCCGCTCGGAGGAGACGGATTTGGTCGTCACCTCGTCGGCGATGATGACGAGGTCGTCCACCCCCGTCCCGATGACCGCGATGAACCCGGCGATGTGCGAGAGGTTCAGCGAGAGGCCGACGAGCGAGCTGAACCCGAGCAGGATGGCCACCTCGCTGAGCGCGGTGACGAGCATCGGGAGCGCGACTTTCGCGCGGCCGTAGCGGAGGTAGACGACGAGGCTGACCGCGAGCGCCGCGAAGAGGCCCGTGATGAACGAGAGGGGCTTGAAGCGCTCGGCGAGCGACGCGTCGATGCTGTAAATCGTCCCGGACTCGATGTCGAGGGGCGCGGGGAGCGCACCGGCGCGCAGGTCGACGGCGACCTGCCGGGCCTGGCTCATCGACGTCGTCTGCAGGACGAACGTCTTCGTCTGCATGAAGTCGCCGTTGTTGATGGAGTCGGCGAGGTCCTGCCCCATGCCGGCGGAGTAGACGACTTCGCCGTCACGGACGTTCAGCAGGCAGTACTCGTTGCCCGGCGTGCCGTTCGGGTACTGGCAGTTCGAGACGCCGGGTTCCCGCGTGTAGCCGTAGCGCTTCATGTCGTTCGCGAACGACTGGGCGGCGCTGTCAGTCAGCGTGATGGGGACGACGGGGACGCCGCGCTGGCTCTGCGGGTCGCTGATCTGGGCGGCCTGCAGCTGCTCGTTCGACAGCACGGTGTGGTTCACCTGCGCGCTCGCGTTCGCGGGGTGGTAGGCGACGACGCGGACGTTCCCGCGACTGCTGACGAGTCGGCGGACCTCGGAGACGTTCGCGTTCGGCGCTTCCACGACGACGAAGTGCTCGCCGCCCGGCGTCGACTGGACGGTGACTTCGGCGCCGGAGAACCCGAGCGAGTTCACCTTGTAGGAGAGCGTGTCGACGATGGCGGTGCGGGTCTGCTCGGTGACGCCGTCACGGACGTCCTGTGCACGCACCTGCACGCCCGCCTCGGAGAGCGCGGAGCGGAACTGCGTCTTCGTGACGTTCGTGAACACCTCGACGGTGTCGGAGGTGTTCTGGTAGACGCGCAGGCGGACGTCTGAGACAGTGGTGTTCGGGAGGTTCTGGGCAACCGTCTGCGAGATGTCGTTCTGGCTCTGCTGGTCGGCGGGGAGCTGGACGTTCTCGGCGGTCAGCCCGACGACGGGCGCGCGGACGCGCGTCCCGCCGGAGAGCTGAAGGCCGTACTGAAGGTTCGTCGTGCCTTCCGCGGCGGTGGCGCTGCTGCCGGTGACGGGTGCGACACCGGGGACGAAGACGGCACCGAGACTGCCGATGAGGAGGACGATGAGCAGGGCGACCCGCCAGTTCTCACGAATGTCGGGCGCCATCTATCGGCTCACCCCCTCGAACTTGTACCAGCGAAGGAGGCTGAGGTTGAGCATGTACGTGTTCACGAGGTCGGTCAGAAGGCCGAAGACGAGGATGAGGCCGATGCTCGTCAGGAGGTCGATGCCGAACACGAACGCGACGATCGTCATGACGGTCATCGCGGCGATGGACGTCACGGTCATCGTCACACCGGTCTTCATCGCCCGGCGGACGCTCTCGTAGAAGCTCCCGGAGCGCCTGAGGACGTGGTTAGTGAGGAGGATGTCGGAGTCCACGCTGTAACCGATGAGCATGAGGAGCGCGGCAACGGTGCCGAGCGAGAGCTGGATGCCGAAGACGTCCATGAGCGCGAGCGGGACGACGATGTCGCCGAACGCGGAGAGGACGACGGCGGCGCTCGGGACGAACGTCCGGAAGAGCACGAAGACGACGACGGCCATCCCGACGAAGGAGCCGAGAAGGCCGTAGAGGGCGAGCTGCTGGGTGCTCGAGCCGAACGTCGCGGACGTGCTCGAGACCGAGACGACCTCGTAGTTCGCGGCCTGCGCCTGCTGCTGGAGCGCGGAGACGTCGACGCCAGGACCGAACGTCACGAGGTAGGTACCGCTCTGCGAGGGAATCGCGCGGATAGAGGTGATGGGCGTAGAGAACGCCTGTCGGACCGCGTCTTGCGAGGCGGCTTGCGCGGACGTCGCGTGAATCGTCAGTTCGGTCCCGCCGGTGAATGCGATACCGAGCGGGACTGGGGTGCCGTGGAGGACGTACCACACGGCGAGCACCAGCAGCGCGACCGCGAGCACGCCGAGCGGGACGGCCGCGAGCTGCCGGTTCGAGTACCGGGTGTAGTCCACCTCCGGAACGTCGAACGAGGGCATATGCGTTCGAATAGCGACGGCGTTTCGGATAAGACTTCGCTTATCTCGGCGGTCCGACGGCCGTCTGACGCGCTTCCGGGCGTGGACGTCGCGCGGTCAGCGGACGTCCCGAACGAAACGCTCGGGGACGTAGTCGAGGACCGGGGCAGGTGTCGCCGCGACGAGGCGTTCGGCGAGCGCGACCATCGGCTTGCGGATTGCGGCGTACCCGACGGAGACGCCGACGGCGACGAGGACGAACGTCTGGACAGGGCCCGCGAAGGCGAGGTAGCCCGGGACTGCGACGGCGGCGCCGAGGAGGACGTCCTCGGGGGCGCCGTCGTAGCGAATCAGACGGCGCGGGCGCCACCAGACGCCGTTGAAGTGGTCGTAGACGGCGCGCTCGCTCGTCCCCTCCCACGGTCGGAGTTCGAGGCCGCCCCCTAGCGCGTCGCTCGCGGCGTGAACCGCGGCGGCGAGGGCGAACAGCGCGGCGGCGAGTGCGAGCGGCCCGCCTATGAGGAGGTAGCCGGCGACGAGGAGTACCGCGGCGAGCGACCCGTAGACCGGGAAGTGGAGGGTCTTGCGGTGGCCCGCGTAGAGGTCGAGGTCGGGGAAGACCCCACCCAGAATTCCGGCGGCCGCCACGATGAGCGAACTCTCGCCCGTCAGCGCGCTCGCGCCGGCGGCCAGCAGCAGGCCGACGAGCGCGTGCGTGGTCGCCATCATATACCGTTCTCTAGGAGAGGTCAGAATAAAACCCTATCGTCGTCCGTGATACTGAGTAACAGAGAAGGCCGAGACTCTACGGGAGGTAGCGGACGTTGACGAGACCGGGTTCGCTGCGGACCTCGACGCGTTTCGCGCCGACGCGCGCGGCACGCTCGACGGTCGCCATGTCCTCGACGACGTCCTCGACGGCGGCCTCCGTCTGCTCCTCGGGGACCGCGAGGACGTGAATTTCGCCGTCGCCGGCGCGCTCCGCGGTTGCGAGGTCGCCCTCCGAGAGGCCCTCCGCGAGTTCGTGGGCCTGCTGGGTCGGGTCCTCCTCGCTCGCGTGGACGTCGACCGTGTATCGGTCCTCGACCTCGACGACGGAGTAGGTCACGTCCATCGGCGGGTCGGGCGCGACAGTGGCCTCGACGACCTCGCCGACGTCAACGCCGGGGTTGTCGGAGAGCGTGTGGACCTGCCCGCCGTGGACGTCCGAGAGCATCGCCGAACCCTCCTCAGCGTGCGTCACCAGAAACGTGCTCGTCTTCTCGCTCATGGCGACCGGTAGGGGATTCGCGCTTTTCCGGGTTTCGACGCGTGCGGTGGCGTCGCACACGATATGGACAACCCTCTTGGTTCGCGCGTCGGAGGATGCAGTATGGACGTCGACATCGGCAACGCCCTCGCGGGCGTCGCCACCCCCGGTGTACCCCGAGCGTACCTCGACCGACTGGACGAGCGCGTCGCAGACGCCCACGAACGCATCGAGGCGGGCATGGCCGACGACGAGTTCGGATACGCCGCGCTGAACCTCCCCGAGCGCGTCGACCCGGCCGCGATTCGGGACGCCGTCGAACCGCTCACGGACGCCGACACCGTTCTCACCGTCGGCATCGGCGGGAGTAGTCTCGGCGCCGCGACGCTCACCGACGCCCTCGACACGGACGGGGAGGCGTACTACCTCGACAACGTCGACCCCGCGGACGTCGAGTCGCTCCTCGCCGACCTCGACCTCGAAACGACGGCGGTGAACGTCGTGTCTCGCTCCGGCACCACCGCCGAAACGCTCGCGAACTTCCTCGTCGTCCGGGACGCCTACGAGGACGCCGGCGTCGACTGGACGGCGCGCACGCTCGTCACCACCGGCGAGTCGGGCAACCTCCGCGACCTCGCGGACGAACACGACCTCCCGGTCCTCGCCGTCCCCGACGGCGTTCCGGGGCGCTTCTCCGTCCTCTCGACGGTCGGGCTCGCACCCGCCGCGATTCTCGGCGTCGACATCGAGGCCGCCCTCCGCGGTGCGCGCGCCGAGCGCGACGCCCTCTCCGGGTCGCTCTTCGAGACGCCCGCGTACGCCTACGGCGCGCTCACCTACGCGCTCGACGCGCGGGGTGCGCACGCGAACGTCGTGATGCCCTACCACGAGTCTCTCGAGACCTACGCAGAATGGTACGCCCAGCTGAGCGCCGAGAGCCTCGGAAAGGACGGCCTCGGGCAGACGCCGGTGCGCGCGCTCGGCGCGACCGACCAGCACAGCCAGCTCCAGCTCTATCGGGCCGGCCCGAACGACAAACTCGTGACGTTCGTCCGCGCCCGCGAGGGGCCGGACGTCCCGATTCCGAGCGCGGACCTCGAGGGCCTCGACTACCTCGAGGGCGCGACGCTCGGCGAACTACGCGACGCCGAGTTCGAAGCCACCGAGGCGAGCCTCGCGGACGTCGGCCTCCCGAACGTTCGGGTCGAAATCGAGCGCGTGGACGCCGAATCGCTCGGCGGACTGCTCTTCGGCATGGAGGCCGCGACCGTGCTCGCGGGCGAACTCTACGAGGTGGAGACGTTCGTCCAGCCCGCCGTCGAGTGGGGGAAGGAGGTCGCGCGCGGCATCCTCCGCGGCGAGGAAGCCCTCCCCGAGAAGGAGACGCTGTCCGTCACCCGGGAATGAGCGCGGACGCGAGCGACGGGACGGCTGGCGAGAGCGACGGCGACGAGCGCGCGTCCGGCAGTCTCGCCGCCGACCTCGGCTTCCTTACTGCGGGCCTCGGCGTCGCGTCCGCCGGCCTCCCGTGGACGGCCGCGCTCCCGCTCTCAAGGGTCGCGGGCGTCCACCCCGGGCCCGCGGTGCTCGCGCTCGTCGCGACCGTCGCCTTCTACGCGCGCCGCCGCGTGCTCGTCGAACGCCGCCCCGGGTCGCTCGTCGCCGGGGCTTTCTCGGCGCTGTTCACCGCGAGCGCGGCCGCCGCGTTCGTCCTGCCCGAAGTGCGGGACACCGGCGACGCCGTCGGACTCGGCGTGCCGACCGGTCTCGCGCTCGGCGTGGCCGCGCTCGGGTGCGCAGTCGCCGATTACGCGGCCATCGACGCGTCGGGCATCGGCCGTCGGATGCGCGTCGGCGCCGCCGTCTCGGGCGTCGCCGTCCTCGGCCTCGTCGCGGGCGCGCTCGTCCAGGTGGTCGTCGTCTCGGTCGCCTCGGCGTTCGACCCGCCGACCGTCGTCCGCATCGCCGCCGCCCAGTCCGGGTTCGCGATCGCGCTCGCGTTCACCGCGCTCGGCTACGTCGTCCTGACGCGCAGGCCCCTGCGCTACTTCGACGTCCGCTTCTCGCGGCGCGACGCGCTCTGGGCTGCCGGCGGCCTCGTCGGGATGTTCGCCGTCCTCCTCGCCGGAAGCGCCGTCACCTCCGCACTCGGCATCCCCAGCGCCTCCCACGGCACCGTCGAGGAGATTCGTAACGCGCCCTATCTCGGCCTCCTGCTCGTCCCCATCTCGTTGCTCTTCGTCGGCCCCGGCGAGGAGTTGTTGATGCGCAACGTCGTCCAGAAGCGCCTCTACGACGCCTTCTCGCGCCACGGCGCCGTCGTGGTCGGCTGTCTCGTCTTCACGCTCGTCCACCTGCCCGCGTACGCCTCGCCGAGCGCCGGGTCCGCCGTGGTGTTCGCGACGCTCGCGCGCCTCTTCCTCGTCTCGCTCGTCCTCGGGGTCGTCTACGAGCGCACCGACAGCGTCGTCGCGGCGGCGCTCACCCACGGGGGCTACGACGCCGTCCAGTTCGGCGTACTGTTCTACACGTCCGTCAGCTGAGACAGCGTCAGACGGACGGCACGCGCTCCGCTGCCGTAGTTTTTATCCGAGAAACTCGCGTACTGAAAAGTGATGGCTCGCAAGCTCTCCGCACTCTACGACGACCCGACGGTCGCGGAGGTCGAGCGTCTGGCGAGCGAGTACGAGGTCCCACCACAGGAAGTGCTTCGGCAACTGGTCGAGGCGGGCCTCGAAGAGGCACAGCGCCCCTAGTTCGGGTTCTTCCGCGCCAGCGACGACCCGCAGACCGGACAGCGCTCCCGTTTTTCGTCGAACTCGCGCCCACAGCCCTGACACTGGAAGTTCCAGTCGCGGCGCTCCGAGATGCCCTGTTTCGCGATGGAGTCCACGTCCACATCGAGGGCGTCCGCGACGTTCTGCATCGCGTAGTCGTCCGTGACGAGGACGGCGTCGAGTTCGAGCGCCGCCGCGATGACCCGCACGTCGGTCTCGGAGAGGACGTCGAGGTCGCCGGTCCGCGAGGCGGCGTCCCGGACGCGACGCACCGACACCTCGTCGGGGGCGTGGACGGTCATGCCCGCGCCCTCCATGGCGTCGAAGCGGTAGCTCGCGGCGTCCTTCAGCTCCTCGCGGACGGCCGGAATCGTCGCCGCGGGGCCGTCGGCGTCGTACTCGTCGATGAACGCGGACGAGTCGAGGACGTACACTATCGCTTGACGACGATGTAGTCCTTCACGGCCTGCACGCGCCCGACGGGGATGCGGTAGCGCCCGCGGTCGTCGGTCGGGAAGTCGAGTTGAATCTGGTTCGTCTCCTCGGTCTGCTCGACGAGCAGGTCGACGAGCGACCCGCTCTTGAGGTTCATCGTGATGTTGTAGAGCATCCCGAGTTCCGTCCCATCGGAGCCCATGACGGCCTTCCCGGAGAGGTTCTCGGCGAGGATGTCGGACATACCCGTCTCTGAATCAGGCTGTCCTCTTAAAATCCGCGGCGTACGGAACGGCAGTGGTACCACGGGGTGCCAGCCCGCGCCGTTTTGCGTGGGGCGAGCACGAACGGCGTCCGAACGCCCGCTCCCACCGGCGAAACCGGACGGAGGGCGAGTCCCCACGGACCCGAGAAGGGGCCGCGGAGGCCGCACCGCCGGGACGAACCCGGCGGTGCGGACGGACGACCGCCGTCCACGAGCGGACGGCGGATGGTGACGTGACGTCACCACGCGCAGTGGCGGCGGGCTGCGAGCCCGGAGGTGATAACGGGTCCCCGCCCGCGTGGGTACGGCCACGAGCGGGCCCGTGACGTGGGGCCGGGCGGGCGGTGATGACGGGGCGCACCGCCGGGTCTCCCTGGCGGCGCGTCGAGGACATACCCTCGTGCCACCCCGGCCGCGTGACGAGCGGCGGACGCGCGGGTACGGCCGCGAGCGCGCACGGTGACGAGTGCGAGGCGGGCGGCCGTCTCGGACGCCAACCCGGGCAGAGGGCGCGCACTGCCACGCGGACGGTCGGTGTCGGACCGTCACACCGGGCGCGGTGTCGTCGCGCCGCACGGACACGGTTTCGGGGTGCCACTCCGGGCGCGACCACGGGCGCCAACCGGGCGAGTCGGGACGCACCGAGCACGCCGTATGAGCGGCGTTCGGGACGTCACGAGACACGGAGCCACCGTGAGTGCGTGCTGACGGACACCAGTCGAGTCGTCACGTCGCCAAGGCGGCGACGGGTCGGGGGGGTCCCCCGACTGTGTCCACGGGACCAGCGTGGGCGGCGTCGCGGCACGCGACGCGGCACGGGAGTCAAGCCGTGTCGCGCGACGCGCACCGGCGGGTTGCCGAGCCGCGGCCGAACCGTCCGGAACCGACTCCGGGCGGCGGGCGCGGACTGGCGTCCCTCGCCGGCGCGCGGGCGTGCCGCGGTCCCGAGCGGGGGTCTCGCCCCACCGGGACGGTGACGGGCCGCAAGCCGAGCGTTTCATCGGGCGCTACCCCGGCCAGTTCGCGGGTGCCTCGATGGGCGCCCGCGGGCGACCTACCGTGTCGCCGTCGCGGTGGCGCGCGGAGCGGTTTCGCGTGGCGTCGCACGGGCCAGTTCGTCGGCGCACGCGACGGCGTGGGCCGACTCGGCCCCCCGATGACGGGTCGTCGCGGCGGAGTGCCACGGGGTGCGTCGTCGCGGGGTCTCCCGACGGCCGGCGTCGCCGGCGCACGGTGGCTCGCGCCACGGTGGGCCGACGGCGACGGTCGGACGGGCCGCGATGGCCGCGCGGGACAGTCATTTCCCGGCCGGCGACGGCGTTCGCCGACGGATTCCAACTCGTGTGGCTCGCGCCGGCGCCGACGGCCGGGTGCCAGCGCGGGTGGCCGGTGCGTGTCGTCCGGTCGTGCTGGCGCCGCGGTGTCGCGCGGGACAGGTGTGCGGGGTGTCGCCCGGAGCGGTTTTCCGTGGCGTCGCACGGGCACGGTGACGAGCGTCGCGCGAGGCGCGAGGCGCTCGGGTGTCGGGTGCCGGCCGCGCTCGGGTGTACGTGGTGCGACCACGGGCGCGTGGTGTCGTGGGGCCAGCACGGCGAGCGTGACGTCCTCGCGAACCGGGCCTTCGACGGGGCCAGCGGACGGTTCGTGGGTACCGCGTCGGGCGCGTCGCACCCACGGCCGGACCGGGGCCACTCCCCGGCGGCGACGTGCCGCCACACGGACGGGCGGTGTCGGGCCGCCGACCGGGCGCCATGGCGGGCGCCACCCGAACGTCGTTCGTGACGTCACGCGGACGCGGTTCGCAGCGTCACGCGGGCCTGATGCGCTCACACCGAGGCGGGCGCGCTCCGCGGCGCCGGGCGGACTGAGCGGTCGGTGCCGCCATCCGACGCCCGCCGACGGCCGACACCGGAACACGGACGCCAGCGACACGGCGGGCCGGCGGCGACGTGCGCCCGGCCGCCCGTTCGATCGCGTGGCGTCGCCGCCCGGCTCCCGCGGCCCCGAAATACTGGGGGACTCGCAGGTCGGGACGACGACGGACACGACCGTCGGGGCGGACGAAACGCGACGGCGACGACGGTGCCGAGACGGTGACGACGGTTCCGGCGTGGCTCGCCGGCGGAACGAGGACGGCGGCCGGTGCCACCCAGACATTACACCATACACGGTTGCGAAATAAAAGTGGGCGGCGTCACGTCGTGCGACTTCGTCGCCCGGCGGCGGATGCGAGGGATTTACCTGTCGTTACCTTCTGGTTTCGGGTAACAGCCGTTCTGGAGTGGGTTTCAATGTCGGAGGACACACAACACGGGGGTCTCAGGACTCCCATCGTAGCCGTGCTCGGCCACGTCGACCACGGGAAGACCAGCTTACTGGACAAGATCCGCGGCTCGACGGTCATCGAGGGCGAAGCGGGCGCTATTACCCAGCACATCGGCGCGACCGCGGTGCCACTCGACGTCGTCGGCGAAGTCGCCGGGAGCCTCGTCGACCCCGCCGAGTTCGACCTCCCCGGCCTGCTCTTCATCGACACGCCGGGACACCATTCGTTCACGACGCTGCGTTCTCGGGGGGGTGCGCTCGCCGACATCGCGATTCTCGTCGTCGACGTCAACGACGGCTTCCAGCCGCAGACCGAGGAGGCCATCCGCATCCTCGCGGACTCCGAGACGCCGTTCGTCGTCGCCGCGAACAAGGTCGACACGATTCCGGGCTGGCAGGTCCACGAGGACGCCCCCATCCAGCAGACGCTCGAAGCCCAGAGTGAGCGCGTCGAGCAGCAGTTCAACGAGAAGCTCTACGAGATCATCGGCGAACTCTCCGACGCCGGCTTCACCTCCGACTTCTACTGGCGCGTCCAGGACTTCCGCTCGAACGTCGGTGTCGTCCCGGTGTCGGCGATGACCGGCGAGGGCATCCCCGACCTGCTCGCCGTCCTCATGGGCCTCGCACAGCGCTACATGAAGGAGGACATGGAAATCGACGTCACCGGCCCCGGCGCCGGCACCGTCCTCGAGGTGAAGGAGGAACGGGGCTTCGGGACGACGCTCGACGTCATCCTCTACGACGGCACCGTGCGCGCAGACGACACCGTCGTCGTCGGCGGCGTCAACGGCCCCATCGTCACGGACGTCCGCGCGCTCCTCAAACCGCGCCCGCTCGCCGAAATCCGGACCGAGAACCGCTTCGAGAAAGTCGACGAAATCGCGGCCGCGGCCGGCGTGAAAATCGCCGCGCCCGACCTCGACGACGCCATCGCGGGCGCGCCCGTCCGCGTCGTCCGTAACCGCGACCTCGACGACGTCATCGCCGACGTGCAGGCGGAACTCGCGGAAGTCGCCGTCGACACCGGCGAGGAGGGCGTCGTCGTGAAAGCCGACACCCTCGGTAGCCTGGAGGCGATGGCGAACGCCCTCGAGGAGGCCGAAATACCCGTCATGCGCGCGGAAGTCGGCGACATCGCGCCCCGCGACGTCGCGATGGCGACCACCGTCGAGGAGGAGGAGTACCGCGCCATCCTCGGCTTCAACGTCGACGTCCTCTCGGACGCCGCGACGCGCGCCGAGCAGGACGACGTCGAAATCTTCGAGAGCGACGTCATCTACCAGCTCGTCGAGGAGTACGAGGAGTTCGTCGAGGAAATCGAGCGCCGGCAGAAGGAAGCCGTCTTCGAGAACGTCATGCGACCCGCGCGCTTCCGCATCCTCGAGGACCACGTCTTCCGCCAGTCCGACCCCGCCGTCGTCGGCGTCGAAGTGCTCTCGGGCACCCTCAAGCGCAACACACCCGTCGGATACTTCGAGGGCAACGAAATCCAGCGCGTCGGCGTCGTCAAGGGCATCCAGGACCAGGGCGAGGACGTCGACGAGGTCCGCGCCGGCAACGAGGTTGCCGTCAGCATCGACGGCCCGACTGTGGGTCGCGACATCGACGAGGGCGACGAACTCTGGGTCGACCTCCCCGAGAAACACGCGAAAGTCCTCGAGCAGGAACTCCTCGAGGAGATTCCGCTCGACGAGCGCGAATCCCTCAACCAGTTCCTCGAAACCCAGCGGAAACGCGACCCCTTCTGGGGGAAATAGGCGGCCCGAGCGGGCGGAATTTTTACCCCCTTCGACGGCGTCACCCTGTCAGGATGGACGCCCGAAGGCGTTCGCGAGCGGGATGGGCAGTTATCGGCGCGACGAGCGCCGTGCTTGTCGCGTACAACCTCTCGCACGTCCTCCACGGACACGCCGCCCACGAAACCGCCATCGACGACATCGTCGGCTGGGTGCCAACGGTCGCGCTCGTCGTCGCCCTCGCCGTCGTCTGGCACTGGGTGCAGCGACGCGACGACGACCCGCCGTGTGGATGGCTGTTCTGCAAGTGGTTCCTCGCGGGTGGCGTCCTCCTCGGCGGCGCGGGCGCGGCGACGTTCCTCATCGAAATCGCACGCGGCGCGCACGTCGTCGAACCCGTCTTCACCTCCGTCATGTGGGTGGTCGGTGGCAACATCGTCGGCCTCTATGTCGCGTACGCGGAGACGCGACGACTCGACGCCAGACACCGCGAGGAGGCCGCCAGCGAGGACGCGCGTCGCCTCGCACAGCGCCTCTCGGTCATCAATCGCGTCCTCAGACACGACGTTCGCACGGACCTGAACGTCATTCTCGGCTACGCCGACGTGATCGGCGACCACTTCGAGTCGGAGCCCGACGAACTCGAGGGGTTGCGCGAGCGCGCGAACCGACTCGTCGGCGTCACCTCACAGGCCCGCCTCGTCGCCGAACTCCTCGAGAACGACGCGACGGGGCCCATCAACGTCGGGGAGCACCTCGCGGACCGGATCGACGACGTCCGCAGCGAACACCCCGACATCGACCTTCACGCGGACGTGAACACGGACGCCGTCGCGGACGCACACCGGCTCGTCGACGTCGCGCTCGACATCGTCATCGACAACGCGCTCGCGGGTGCGCCGCCGGACATGACGTTCGACGTCACGTGCCGCGTCGTGGACGACGAGGTCGAAGTCGTCCTCGTCGACGACGGCCCGGAGATGCCGGGCACGCAACGCGTCGTCCTGCAGGAGACCGAGGAGACGGCGCTCGAGCACGCCGACGGCATCGGCCTCTGGACGGTGAAGTGGGCGGTCGAGGAGTCGAACGGCAAGTTCTGGTTCGAGCGGACGGCCGACGAGACGAACCGTCTCGTCCTCCGCCTCCCCGCGCGTAAGGAGTGACGGAACGGTCGCGAGAACGCGTCTCGAATCCTCTCCGTCCGTAAAATTTTCGTCATTAGCACTCCTAACGGGTGGCTGGAGGGAAAAACGGTGAGTCGAGACGACGCCGAACTCGCGGACCGAATCGCCAGCGAACCGACCGCGACGCGGCACGACCTCGTGCTCGCCGTGGTCCCCCTCGCGCTCATCGCCGGCCTTCTCGCGGGGGTGTTCGCCGGCGTCGGCGCTCGCACGGGCGTCAGCGTCGGCAGTCTCGTCGCACTCCTCGCCGTCGGCTACGGCGTCTTCGGCGACCCGCCGGTGCGTCGTGGTGGCGGGCGGAGTGCGAGCTAAGTCTTATTTCGCTATCGGGTCGTCAGAACGCTTCTGGAAGGCCTGTTTCACCTGTAGCGCCGCGGATGCCGCCAGTCCCTGTGCGACCTCCGCACGCTCCTCGGCGGGCACGAGGTCGGAGTCCCCCTCGTCGAACTCGGGCGTGAAGCCCGCGCTGACGGGGTTGCCGGCGGGCGGCCGGACGGCGACAGTGGCGCGCGCACCGTCGCGCCCGTTCCCGATTTCGGCGCCGACGACGTACTCGTCGGGGAGGTACTCGCGGGTCTGGGCCGCGATGCGCGCGAGGCTGTCCCGCAGCGCGCGGCGCTGCTCCGGCGTCAGCTCGGCGTCCGGTTCGTTCGTCGGGTCCCCACCCGGTCCGGCGTACGGCGTGTTGCCGTTCATGGCCTCAACTAGTGGCTACGCAGTTGAAAGGCCTTCCCCCACCGGCGACCCTCAGAGGATCGACTCGCTCTCGCCGTAGCAGGCGACGACCACCGCGGATGCGTACTCGCCGGACTCGACCTCGATGTCAGTCGTCGCGACCTGCTCGCCCTCGAAGTCCCAGTCGCGCAACTCGCGGCCCGCGTCGAGGCCGGCGCGCACGCGCGCCTCGACGTCGTCGGGGTCCGTCTCGTCCGCGACTTCGTAGAAGAGGCCGGGGCCGTCGGGAGCCTTCGTCCACCCGAGGCCCGCGGAGATGTGGCGCGGCCCCGCGGCGTTCGCGTGCGCCTCCACGACGTTCAGCCGGTTCCCGGCCGGCCCGAGATCCGGCGCGATGCCGACCGCCTCGACCGTCGCCTCGGCCGGAATCACCGACGAGACGGCGACGAGGTTGTAGTTGTGGACGTTCGCGTCCGCGAGCGCGGCGTCGTACGCCGACATCGCCGTCGGGCCCGTCCCGGTCCCCCAGACGACGTTGATGGTGTTCATACGCCCGTTAGGCAGGTGACGAGGGTAAGCGATTCGCTACGCGAGCGAGCGCAGGAACACGACGAGGGCGACGCCGGACTAAACCGTCGAGAAAGCGTGAAGGAACGAGGACCAACGGGTCGCGTTACTGGACGTAGGCCGCGTAACCGGGCACGCCGGACTCCTCCTCGCGCTGAATCTTCGCGAGGGCGTCCTCGAAGTCCGCCATCGTGACCTCGTCGCGGTCGTCGCGGATGGCGAACATGCCGGCTTCCGTGGTGAGCGACTCGAGTTCCGCGCCGCTGAAGCCCTCGGTCTTCCGGGCGAGCGCCGCGTAGTCCACGGCCTCGGCGAGGTTCATCCCCTGGGTGTGGATGTCGAGGATGCGCTCGCGGGCCTCGACGTCCGGCTCGGGCACCTCGATGAGGCGGTCGAAGCGGCCCGGCCGGAGGATGGCGGAGTCGAGCATGTCGAAGCGGTTGGTGGCGGCGATGATGCGGACGTCGCCGCGCTCGTCGAAGCCGTCCATCTCGTTGAGGAGCTGCATCATCGTCCGCTGAACTTCCGCGTCACCGGACGTCTTCGAGTCCGTCCGCTCGGCGGCGACGGCGTCGATCTCGTCGATGAAGAGAATGGCGGGCTCCTCCTGCTCGGCGAGGTCGAAGAGGTCACGGACGAGGCGGCTGCCCTCGCCGATGAACTTCTGGACGAGCTCGGAGCCGGCCATCTTGATGAACGTCGCGTCCGTCTCGTTCGCGACGGCCTTCGCCATCATCGTCTTCCCCGTACCCGGCGGGCCGTACAGGAGGACACCGCTCGGCGGCTCGACGCCGACCTGCTCGAACTGCTCGGGGTTGACGAGCGGGTCCTCGACGGCCTCGCGGACCTCGCGGAGTTCGTCGTCGAGACCGCCGATGTCCTCGTACCGGACGGACGGCGACTGGTCGACCTCCATCGCCTGTGCGCGGGCGTCCGTCTCCGCGTCGAGGACGTCCTGAATGCTGAACGAGTCGTTGATGGTGACGCGGTCGCCGACCTCGATGCGCTGACGCATCCGGTCGGAGACCTCAGTCAGGACTTCCTGGTTGTTCCCGTGCTGTTTGACGACCGCGCCGTCCTCGGAGAGGTCCTCGACCGTCGCCAAGTAGAGCGACGCGGTCTTCAGCGTCTCGTTCTCGCGCTGAAGCTCGTCGACTTCCTCCCGGAGGTCCTCGCGGTGGTCCCGGACCGCCTCGAGTTGGTCCTCGAGCTGTTCGTTGACGTCGAGGAGCTGCTGAAGGTGGTCCCTGAGCGCCGCCAGCCGTTCTTCGGGGCTCGACTCGGGGTCGAGCTCGAGCGTCGGCCGGTCTGGTAGAGTAGGGCTACGAGACATCCGTTGGCCCCTGCTACGGCCCGCACAAAGAAGTTCCTTTGGGTCACGGACCCGAACCCGGGTTCACGGGGCGTGAGCCGCCGACTCTAGTCGAGCAGGAAGTCCTCGGAGCGGTCGAGGTACTCCCGGTAGACGTCGATGGCGGACTCGATGGGGTCGGGCGAGGACATGTCGACGCCCGCGTCCTGCAGGAGTTCGAGCGGGTACTTCGTCGACCCGCTCTTGAGGAAGTCGACGTAGGCCTCGGCGGCGCCCTCCTCACCCGCGATGATGTCCTGACTGAGCGCGACGGCGGCGCTGATGCCCGTACTGTACTGGTAGACGTAGTAGCTGTAGTAGAAGTGGGGGATGCGCATCCACTCGCGCGCGATGTGGTCGTCGACCACCGCGTTCGCGTAGAACTCGCGTTTGAGGTCGCCGTACGCCTCGTCGAGCGCGTCCGGCGTGAGCGGTTCGCCGTTCTCCTCCATCGTGTGGATGGTGTGCTCGAAGTCCGCGAAGAGCGTCTGCCGGTAGAGCGTCGAGCGGAAGCGCTCGAGGTACTGGTCGAGGACGTGCGCGCGCAGCGCGTCGTCGTCGGTGTTCTCCAGCAGGTAGTGCGTGAGGAGGCTCTCGTTGACCGTCGAGGCGACTTCCGCGACGAAGATCTCGTAGTCGTTGTAGACGTAGGGCTGGTGTTCGCTCGAGAGCTGGCTGTGCAGCGAGTGCCCGAGTTCGTGCGCGAGCGTGTAGACGGAGTCGAGGTCACCCTGGTAGTTCATCAGGATGAACGGCTGGGTGTCGTAGGTCCCGCCGGAGTACGCGCCCGAGCGCTTCCCACGGTTCTCGTAGACGTCCACCCACCCCGAATCGAGGCCCTCCTCGACACGGCTCTGGTAGTTCGTACCGAGCGGCTCGACGGCCTCAACGATGTAGTCGCAGGCGTCCTCGTAGTCGATGTCGGGCTCCGGCGCGTCGGTGAGCGGCATGTAGAGGTCCCACATCTGGAGGTCGTCGACGTCGAGCGCCTCCGCCTTCAGGTCGGCGTGGCGCTGGAGGGCATCGAGGTTCTCGCGCACCGTCGAGACGAGGTTGTCGTAGACTTCCTCGGGGATGTTCGGGCCGTCGAGCGCCGCCTCGCGGGCAGTGTCGTAGCCGCGTGCACGCGCCATCTTCACGTCCGCCTTCGTGGAGTACTGCAGCGAGGAGCCGATGGTGTTCCGGACCTCGGAGATGCGCTCGTAGAAGGACTCGTGGACGGTCCGGCGGAACTCCCGGTCGCGCTCCTTCAGGAGCGTCGTGAGGTTCGACTGCGTGATGGTGACGTCCTCGCCCTCGGGATCCTCGACGGTCGGGAACTCGAGGTCGGCGTTCGTGAGCATCCCGTAGATGTCGCCAGGGGCGCCCATCACCTCGCCGAACTCCGAGATGAGCTCCTCGACTTCCGCCGAGCGCGTGTGCTCCTTCATCCGGAAGACGTCGTCGAGGTAGTGGTCGTAGAGCTCGAGCCCGTCGGTCGCCTCGACCATCGCGTCGAGTTCGTCCCGGGAGAGCGACTGGAGTTCGGGTTCGAGGAAGCTCGTCGCCGCCGAGAGCTTCGAGGAGAGCGCGGAGCCACGCGACTTCAGCGCCTGCGCGTCCTGGTCGCGGGTGTCCTCGTCGGCGCGCATCCGCGCGTACGAGGAGAGCGTCGACACCGTGCGCGCGACCTCCTCGTACTCCTCGAGGAAGGAGAGGAGGGTCTCGCCGTCCTCGGTGATGCGCCCCTCGTACTCCTGAAGCTTCGAGAGTTGCTCTTTCGCCCACTCGAAGTCCGCCTCCCACTCCTCCGTGGACTCGTAGACGCTCTCGAGGTCCCACTTGTACGCCGTCTCGATTTCCTCCCGCTCGGGGACGCTACTCATTGGCTGACAGTGGTGTCGCGTCGCTGTTAAGCGTTCCTCACCCGTCGCGCGGGCGCTCGACCCCGTCCGCGACGGTGTCGGCGACGCGCGCGAGCGCCCGGTGGTGGGCGCGTTCGTCCGCGAAGAACGCCCGGGTGTCCGCGGCGGCGCGCGCGTCCCGCTCGAAGGTCACGTCGCCGTAGCCGACGTCGACGAGCACGAGCGGTTCGGGCGCGGCCTCCGGGACGCCCTCGGGGCCGGCGAGTTCCGTGGCGCCGAGGACGCGCTCGACCTTCGAGACGGGCGCAGCACCCGTCGCGACACTCTGAACGAGCGCGGCGAGTCGGCGGACGAGGCCGCGCGGGAACCCACCTGCCCGCGCACGCAGGGCGAGGAAGTCGCCGTCGGCGGCCGACTCGACGGACAGCGTGAGGTCGCGCTCGGTCCCCGTCTCGTCGCTCGTGAGGTTGTGGAAGTCGTGCACGCCGGAGAGTCGGCGTGCGGCCTCGCGCGCCCGTCCGGGGTCCGCCTCGGGTGCGTAGAGGTGGTAGACGTACTCGCGGTAGCGCGCGTGGTGGGTGGCGTGGAAGTTGCCGGGGACGTCGGCGTGCGCCCATGCCCAGAGCGCGTCGTGGAGTTCGGCGTTCAGCGCGCGCGGCGTCAGCCACTCCGGGCAGTCGAACGCGACGGTCTGTGCGCGTGCCGAGACGCCACGGTCGGTCCGCCCGGCCGCCGCGTACCCCTCGGGTTTGTCGGCCGACTCGGCGAGGGCGCCGTGCGCGCGCAGGGCGTCAAAGAGCGTGTCCTCGACCGTCGGCACGTCCGGCTGGCGCTGGAAGCCGTAGAATGGGCGGCCATCGTAGGCGAGCCGGAACGCGCGACGCATCGCCTACTCGAAGTCGGCGTAGCGGGGCTCGTCGTGCTCGCCGGGGAACTCGTCGAGGGGGACCTGCGTCTGGTCGCCCGAAGACATGTTCTTCACCGTGACGTTGCCCTCCTCGAGGTCGCGCTCGCCGACGATGACGACCGTCTCGGCGTTGATGGAGTCCGCGTAGTTCATCTGCGAGCCGAAGGAGCGGCCGGCGACGTCCGTCTCGACGACGTGCCCGCGCTCGCGGAGGGCGCGCGCGACACCCGCCGCCTCCTCGCGGACGTCCCCGACCTGGAGGACGTAGTAGTCCGTCCGGACCTCCTCCTCCGGCCAGACGCCCGCGCGCTGGCAGAGGAGCGGGAGCGTCGAGTATCCCGTCGCGAAGCCCACGGCGGGCGTGGGTTGACCGCCGAAGGACTCGATGAGGTCGTCGTAGCGCCCGCCGCCGAAGACCGAGCGCCCGACCTCGCCCGTGGAGTCGAAGCACTCGAAGACGACGCCCGTGTAGTAGTCGAGGCCGCGCGCCGTCGTCAACGAGACGTCGACGTACTCGCGCACGCCGTAGTCCTCGGTCGCCGCGAGGACTGCGCGGAGGTTCTCCACGGCGTCCGTGACGCGCTCGGTGTCCGCGAAGTCGACGAGCTCCTCGAGGTCGTTCGACGCGACCACGTCGTCGAACGCCTCTGCCTGCGAGACCGAGAGGCCCGTGCCCGCGAGTCGGTCGATGTAGTCGTCGTAGTCGAGTTTCGCGCGCTTGTCGACGACGCGAATCGCGTCCCGGACCTGCACGTCCGCATCGAAACTGTTCAGCACGCCGCCGAGGACGTCGCGGTGGCTGACGCGGAACTCGAAGTCAGCGCCCGTCAGCCCGAGGCCGGTGAGCGCGTCCGCCGCCGTCGCGAGCACCTCCGCGTCCGCCTCCGGTTCGCTGGAGCCGAAGACGTCCACGTTCGTCTGGTAGAACTCGCGGTTTCGCCCGGACTGGGGCTCCTCGTAGCGCCAGAAGTCCCGCGTCGAGTACCACTTGATGGGTTTGCTGAGCGCCTGCTGTTTCGCGACGACCATCCGCGCCACCGTCGGCGTGAGTTCGGGCGTCAGCGTGACGTGCCGGCCGCCCTGGTCCTCGAAGTCGTAGAGTTCGGTGACGATGTCGCCGCCGGACTTGTCCGTCCACATCTCCGCGCGTTCGAGCGCCGGCGTCCCGATCTCCCGGAAGCCGTAGCGTCGGGCCGCGTCCTCGACGGCGTCCATCGCCTCCCGTCGAGCACGCATCTCCCCGGGGTAGAAATCCCGGAAGCCCTTGAGTCGGTCGTACATAGAGGGGGATTCGACGCCGGCGCGCTTCAAGGCTGTCCTTCGGACGCGCGTGGGAGCGCGGCGACGCGCCGAGGCGGCGGTCCCGCTCGCATCTTCTTCCAGTCGCGCTCGTCTTTCCGGTGATACCGACGGTATCAGCTAGCTCGCGATGAGCGCGATGCCGGTGATGGCGAGCACCGCGGCGGCGAGGCGCATCCGGAACCCGTCCTCGGCGAGCAAGATTCCGCCGAGGACGACGGCGACGACGGCCTGTGCGTTGATGATGGTCGACGCGACGGACGCCGACGTCACGGAGAACGCGAACGTCGTGAGGACGCGGCCGACGACGACGACGGCCGCCGCCGCGACGAACAGCGGCAGGTCGTCGCGGACGCCGTCCGCCGGCCAGTCGCGGTACGCGATCGGCGCGAGGACGACCGCGGCACCGAGGAGACTCACCGGAATCCAGATCGACCCCGGGAAGTCGATGCCCTGCAGGACGAGACGCTTCCCGACGTCGCTCACCGCGTAACACGCCGCCGAGAGCAACGCGAGCTGGACGGGTCGGGAGGACGCGAGGTTCCGGAACGGGCCGAGGAGCGGGCCGCCCTCGTAGTTCGCGAGGTAGATGGCAGCCGTCGCGAAGACGACGCCGAGCACCTGCAGCGGGCCGAATACCTCCTCTAGGAGAAGGACCTCGATGGGGAGGACGAACACCGGCACGACCTTCGCGATGGGCGCGACGAGCGAGACGTCGCCGTCCGAGATCGCGTGCATGAACGTCAGGAAGCCCGCGGCGGCGAGCGCAATCGTCCCGGCCGTCACGAGGAGGCTCATCGGGTCGAGCGACGGCACCGCGGGGAAGCCCCCGAGGTAGAGCGCGGCCGTCGGGAGGTACCACGCCGTCGCGCAGACGTTCATCACCACCGCGACCACCGCGCCGGAGTAGTCCGAGAAGTGGCGCTTCAGCGCGTAGAGGTAGCCGCCCCAGACGAAGGCGGCGACGACGGCGGTGGCGATACCCGAAACCATTGTCGAACGTGGAACACGAAGGAGAAAAACCCGTTCGGTTTCGCGGCCACCGCGTCCGGCAGTTCCCGTCTAGCGGCGCTGGATGTCGAAGGACTTCGAGTCCGGCTTCAGCTCGCGCAGCAGCTCCTTCATCTGGTCCTCGTCGAGCTGGTCCTGAATCCGGCCGGAGCGGCCGAGCGCGACGACCTGCTGTTCGACGCGCTCGGCGAGCTCGGGCTTACTCATCTTCACCGAGTTCAGCCGGCGGCGCGCGCCGTCGGAGAGGTACTGCCGAAGCATCGCCTTCTTCTGCTGTTCGGCCTGCTGTTGGGCCTGCTGCTGGGCCTCACCGGCACCGCCAGCGCCGCCGGCACCGCCCTCCTGCTGTTGCTGCTTGAGCTTCTCCATCTTCTGCTTGCGAAGCTCCTCCAATCGGTCGTCGTCGGGAGTCTCACTCATACCTCCACGTAGACGCTCAACGGGGAAAAAGCCTTAGTTGGGTGCCGTTTCCTGCAGGAAGGTCGGCGCAACACCTGCACGAAAAAGGCGCGATCCGGTGGCTCGCGGGGCGTTCGAACGGTAAGGGCGAGAAATTGGGGCTCGCCTCGGACCGTTTTCCGACTCGAAGTCGCTGGCGCGACCCGCTCGTCGCAAAACCCTCCACGAAAAAACGCGAGCCGGTGGCTCGCGGGGCGTTCGAACGGTAAGGGCGAGAAATTGGGGCTCCCTCTACGAGCGGGGTGCCGCCACGCGAGACTACGTAGCGGGCCGACGCACGCGGGCTGACGAGGCCTCGCGTCGGGAGCAGTTTGGGGGCTATCTCGGCGGTGTGAACGCGTTAGACGTAGCGTTCGAGCTCGGGACGGTCGAGCTCCTCGAGGACCTCGCCGGCGGTGTCGTCGAGGAGGCTGCGGCCGTCACCGGTGACGATACGGCCCTCGGAGCCCTGCTCCTGGACGAGACCTTCGTCCTCGAGCTGCTGGAGGATGGTGCGGATGACGTTCTTGGAGCCGTCCGTCTTCTTCGCGGGGCTGACGCGGTAGCGCGTCGACCCCTTCGCCAGGGAGCCGTACTCGGTGCTCAGACGCTCGACGCCGACGGGGCCGTCGATGGCGACCTTGCGGAGGATGCTGGCGGCGCGGCGCGCCCAGAAGTCGTCCTGCTGGGGCGGCATCTCGCGGTCGTGACCCGTCTTCGCGAACTCGGCCCACGCGGGGGCTTCGAGTCGGTCGTCGAGGTCGTCTGCGAGCGCTTCGAGGAGCTCGTCCGTCGGGGCATCGTAGAGGGTTGCCATTACGCGACTAGTGCTCGTCGCCGAAGGTTAAACCCATCGTTAGCGCCCCGCCCTGGCTTCCAGCCACGCGGTGGCGCCGCCGCCGAGGAGGATGGGGAACCAGTAGGTCGCGCCCCGGAAGACGAGCGCGGCGGACGTCGCGGTGACCGCCGAGACGCCCGTAATCGGGACGATGAGGAGGACGAGGGCGGCCTCGACGCCGCCGGTGCCGCCGGGGAGCGGGGTGATGCTCGCGATGGAGGCGACGGGGACAGCGATGAAGACGACAGCGGCGTTGATGTCGACCGCCGGCGTGAGCGCCCACAGCGAGAGGTAGAGTGCGACGCACATGCAGAGCCACCCGAACGTGGAGTAGGCGAGCGCGACGGCGAGGTTGCGCCGACTGGTGGCGACGCGCTCGATGGCGCGGAAGAAGCCGTCGATGCGGCGGACGACGCCTTCTCGCTTCGGAACGCCGATACCGGGGAGGTGGCGGCCGGCGGCGCTCCAGACCGGGTGAACGACGCCCGCCAGGCGGTCCTCGACGGCGTGGCGGTTCTGCCAGCCGAGATACGCGAGGACGGGGATGCCGACGGCGAGGAGGACGACGATGCCGAGGACGAGGAGGACGCTGTCGCCGACGGCGAAGCGCGCGACGTAGTAGCTCAGCCCGACGAGCGCGAACAGTATCGAGGGGACGAAATTGAGGGTGTCGAGGCTGGCGATGGCGACGAGACCGGACTCGTACTCGCTGTCGGTTGCGCGCGAGATGAGGAGGGCGCTGAAGGGTTCGCCGCCGGCCTGCCCGAACGGCGTGATGTTGTTGGCGAACGCGGCGGACGCGTAGAGCAGGAAGCCGTCCCACGCGCTCGCTCGGATACCGAGGGCGTCGAGGACGCGGCAGAGCGCGAGTCCCCACGCGGCGAGCCAGACGACGCCGACGGCGACGATGAGGACGAGCGTAACGGGTGAAAGCATCGTCAGGACGCGCTGTATCTCCCCGACGCCGACGAACCAGACGAGGATGCCGAGGACGGCGGCGGCACCGAGGAACCCGACGAGTATCGCCCGAGAGTCGAACTCCATCCATCGACGGGACGCGTGGCCGGCGCGTAAAACCACCGACCCGTGCGGAGTGTGCGAAACGGTGACGTTTTGAGTGGGGACGCTGAGGTGCGAGGTATGGACGAACGAGCGGCGCTCGCGCTCGTCGGCGACCTCGTCGACGCGGCGGGCGACGACGCCGCGGTGGTCGGGGGGACGGTCGTGACCATCGACATGCTCCACGAGACGACGGATTTCCCGCCGGGCACGACGCGGTACACGGAGGGGTGGCGCGCGGTCGGCGCATCGCTCTCAGATGTCGCGGCGATGGGCGCGGTGGCGACGGGCGCGGTCGGCGTCTACGGCGCACCCACCTTCGAAGCCGACGACATCGAGGCGTTCGTACGGGGCGCGCTCGACGTCTGCGAGCGCGTGGACGCCGAGTACGTCGGCGGCGACCTGGACGACCACGACGAGTTCACAGTGGCGACGACGGCGCTCGGCGAGACGGACGACCCGGTGACGCGCGACGGCGCCTCAGCCGGCGACGTGGTGGCGGTGACGGGGTCGCTCGGCCGGAGCGCCGCGGCGCTCGACGCCTTCGCGGCGGGCGAGGCGGAGCGCGGGAACGACCTCTTCCGGTTCACCCCGCGCGTGGCTGCGGGCGTCGTGCTCCGGGAGTACGCGACGGCGATGATGGATTCGAGCGACGGCCTCGCGCGCTCGCTCCACCAGCTCGCCGAAGCCTCGGACGTCGGGTTCGCGATCGACGCCGGCGCGGTGCCGGTGGCGGACGCGCTCGGCGAGACCGGCGGCGCGGACGCCGACAAGTTGTGGCGCGCGGTGACGTTCGGCGAGGATTTCGAGTTAGTGTGTACGCTCCCCGCGGACGCCGTCGGGACGGTGCGCGACCTGCTGGACGTCCCGCTGTCGGTCGTCGGCGACGTCACCGACGAGGGCGTGACGATGGACGGCGAGCCGCTGCCGGACGCCGGCTACACGCACGGCGAATAGGGCTCACCCGATGATGCGGATGGGAACGGGCATGAAGCAGAGGAGGCCGAGGACGAGCGTGACGGCGGCGACGACGAGGCGTTTCCTGTCGAGGGGCTCCTCGTCGATGGGGTGGGCGGTGCCGAGGAAGACGAAAATCGACGTGATGACGCCCCACATCAGCCAGACGCTCGCGCCGTTCGGCGCGTCGAGCGCGACGTAGACGTAGCCCGCGAGACCGAAGAGCGCGCCGGGGACGAGCGGCGCGACGCGCTCGTAGGACGGCCCGAAGACGGCGCGCATCACGTGTCCGCCGTCGAGTTGGCCGACCGGGAGGAGGTTGAGGAAGGTGACGAACATCCCGACCCAGCCGCCGAAGACGACGGGGTTCACGGCGAGGCCGTCGCCGTACTCGAGGGGTTGGCCGAGCACCCACGCGATGCCGCGCAGGAGCGGCGGGTTGCCGAAGGCGATGCTGACCGCGCCCTCGGGCGCGGGCGGGACGCTAATCGGCGGGAGGAGCAACCCGACGGCGCTCACGACGACGGTGGCGACGAGGCCGGCGATGGGTCCGGCGACGCCGATGTCGAAGAGCGCCTTCCGGTCGGGCATCACGCCCTTCATCTTGATGACGGCGCCGAGCGTGCCGATGGGTGTGAACGGGATGGGGATGAAGTAGGGGAGGCTGGCGTCGACGTCGTGGTAGCGGCTCATCAGGTAGTGGCCGAACTCGTGGACGCCGAGGACACCCATGACGGCGGCGACGAAGGGGAGCGCGCGCAGGACATCGAGTGAGAGCGGGTCGACGTGGTACCACTGTGCGCCCGCGTAGAGCGTCGTGAGAACGGTGAGGCCGGCGAGCGCGATGTTCGTCCACGGGAACTCGTCGCCCTGTTCGGTGGCAGGTTCGGCGACGAGCACCGTCTCGCCGGGCCGGGACTCGATGCTGACCTCGTAGCCGCGCTCGCTGAACAGCGGCCACGCGGTCTGGTGGAGGGTCTGCCGGTCGACGAGGGGCTCGCCGTAGTAGACGAGCTGGTCGCCCTCGCGGACGACGTCGTAGACGTAGAAGACCGACGAGAGCGCGTGCGGCGCTGGCGCGTCGGGGCGGTCCGCCGACATACCCACACTTAGAGACCGGACCGGGTTAAGTGGTTTCAAACGCCGAGCAGTCCGGTCTGGAGTGCCCAGATGAGGGCGGCGAGCGTCACGACGGAGGCGAGCGTCGTGACGAGGACGACGGTGCTGACGTACTCGGCGGCAGTGACGGACTTGCCGCCTTCGCCGGAGAACTCCATCGTGAGGACGAGCGGCGTGACGGCGGCGGGCATCGCGCACTCGAGGACGAAGACGCGCGCGACGGCGCTGTCCGCGAAGCCGAGCGGGACGACGACGGCGACGGCGACGAGCGGGGCGACGCCGAGTTTCAGGAGCGCGGGCGTACTCGTCTGCGAGAGTGCCGACCCGCTTCGAGTGTTAGCGAGTTGGATGCCGAGCACGAGCAACATGACGGGGATGGAGGCGTCGCCGACGAGTCGTATCGTCTGCATGAGCGCGGTGTCGCTCGCGGGGACGACGCCGAAGAACCGTGCGAGGCCGGCGGCGAGGACGGCGTAGACGAGCGGGAGGCGGAACACCTCGGTGGCGGCCTCCCGAAGGTCGGCGTCGCCGCCGCGGGAGGCGAGGAAGACGCCGAGCGTGTACATGAGGACGGCTTGGGCGGCGATGTAGAGGACGGCGACGCTCTGCCCGATGCCGCCGAAGGCGAAGCGCGAGAGCGGGATGCCGTAGTTGCCGGCGTTCGGGAAGACGGAGGTGAGGACGAGCGCACCGCGATACGGCTCCTCGTAGCCGAGGAGGCGCGCGGCGGCCTCCGCGACGAGGGTCATGACGACGGTGAAGGCGAGGACACCGAGGCCGATTTTGGCGACGGCGCCGCCGCTGAGCGAGGTGGTCGCGAGGCTGTAGAAGACGAGGCAGGGCATCAGGACGTAGACAGTCACCGTCCCGAGGGCGTCCACCTGGATGTCGCGGACGCGCCCGAGGGCGAAGCCGACGCCGGCGACGAGGAGGACGGGGAGGATGGCGGACGTGAGGGCGGAGCCGAACGACACGCTCGGGTGTGACGGGGCGCTGCGAGAAAGGGACTTCGACTCGACGCCGAATCGCCCGACGGCGCCGAGTCAGGGGAGGGTAGGGGACCGAATCAGTCGGGCGGCGGTGCGGGTCAGACGTCGGCGTGCTGGACGCGCCACGTGGTCGCGGACGTGTACGACCACTTCTCGATCTCGAGGTCCTCGGCGGAGTCGCTGAGTTTCACCATCAGCGCGCCGATCTCCTTCGCGGAGAGGTCGACTTCCTCGGCGATGAACTTGCTCTTAAAGTAGAGCTCGCCGTCGGCTGCCTTCTCGCGCAGGTACGAGAGGAGCCGAGACTCCTTGTCGACCGACTCGTTCTCGGGCTCGTCCGTGGAGGGCTGGGCAGTTGCGCTCATAGCCACTTTCCCCTATCTCCCGAGACATCGTATAAGGGGAGGAACGCTAGGGTCGTTTCGCGTCCCTTCGGAGGTCAGAACGGGTTTCGCGACACTTCACGGACGTTTCAAAACCGACTCAGATTCTTTTAGACGTTTTATTACCCATTCTGAGCCAATAGACTGGAGAACAGTCATCGATACATCATTGTGGTCGAGTGGCACGGGTTCGGGGCGGAGAACTGGGGCGAATCGGCGGGCGGGACGACGGCGCGCGTCAGGCGTCGCGCTCGTGGCTCCAGAAGGTGTCGTCGACGGTGACTTCCTTCTTGAACAGCGGGACCTCGTCCTTCAGGCGGTCGATACCGTCCTCGACGGCGCGGAACGCCTCGCGGCGGTGGCCGGCGAGCACGACGACGAAGACGATGTCCTCGCCCGTCTCGATGCGGCCCGTGCGGTGGTGGAGCAACACCTCGTAGACCCCGTCGCGCGCCTCGATGTCGGACGTAATCTCCTCGAAGCGCTCCTCGGCAACGCCGTCGTACTTCTCGAACTCCAGCGCCTCGGTCCGGGCGTCCTCGGGGTCCTCCTTCGCGCGCACCCGGCCGGTGAACGTCGCGATGGCGCCCGAGAACTCCGCGTCCGGCGAGCGCTTCGCCGCCGCGACCAGCGAGGACAGCGACTCGTGTGGCTCCGTCTCGTGGAGCGCGTCGGCGACCGCATCGACGTCCACGTCGTCCGCACCGCTCACGCGTGCGAGCGGGTCCTCAACGTCCACGTCTCCGATTGCGAGACGGGGGAGCGCCGCGTCCGGGAAGCCGATAGTGATGGCGTACGCGTGCGTGGCGGCGAGGGTGTCGAGGGCGGCGTCCAAGTCGATGTCCGTCCCGCTGGTCGAGCGCCAGCCGCCGTCGCCGACGCGGACGGTGGTGTGGTCGGGCGCGTCCAGCACCGTGTCACGGCGGACGACTGCGACCTGCCCCGACTCCTCGAAGCGAGCGAGGAGTCGGTCGACGACCGGCGACGGGTCGCGGCCCGCGGGCGCGGCGACGTCGAGTACGTACATACCACGGCGAAAGGGAGCGTGCGGTTTGTCCGTTTCGCCCACTCCGGGCGGACGTGATGGGTCGGCGCACCACGGACGGTGGGAACGACGAGGGCGACGCCGACGGGCAGCGGGGACGTGAGTGCCACGCTATCACGGTACAGCCGGAAAACGGATAAACCGTGACGCGCACGCCGAACGCCGCCGTCGGCGCTTAACAACCCTTAAGGCCGCGACAGAGCTAACTCGCGGTAATTATGAGAGTCGTCGTCTCCGTCGGCGGAAGCGTGCTCGCGCCCGACCTCGCACACGAGCGGGTCGAGCAGTACGCCGACGTCATCGACCAGTTGGTCGACGAGGGGTGTTCCGTCGGCGCAGTCGTCGGCGGTGGAGGGGTCGCACGAAGCTACATCGAGACCGCGCGCAAGCTCGGGGCGAACGAGGTCGAACTCGACGACATCGGCATCTCCGTCACGCGGCTGAACGCCCAACTCCTCATCGCGGCGCTCGGCGACGACGCCGCGCCGAGCCCCGCTGAGAACTACGAGGAAGCCGGTGAGGCGATGCGTCGGGGCGACGTCGCCATCATGGGCGGCGTCACTGCCGGCCAGACCACGGACGCCGTCAGCGCCGCGCTCGCCGAGTACACGAACGCTGACCTCCTCGTCTACGCGACGAGTGTGCCGGGAGTGTACAGCGCGGACCCGAAGACCGACGAGACGGCCGAGCGCTACGACCGCATCACGCCCGCCGAGCTCGTGGACGTCATCGCGGGCATCGAGATGAGTGCCGGGAGCTCCGCGCCCGTCGACCTGCTCGCCGCGAAGCTCATCGAGCGCTCGCGCGTCCGCACCATCGTCCTCGACGGCACCGAGCCGAACGCCGTCCTCGACGCCGTCCTTCGGGGCGAACACGACGGCACCGACATCGTCCCGGACGGGACCGCGGCCGGGATGGACTACTGGGTCTCCGAAGAATGAGCGACGACAAGCACGGGGCACACGACCCGCACGCAACGCTCGCCGGCGAACGCGTCTTCTGGGCGGACGAGGCCGCCGACCACGTCGAGGAGCGCGGCGGCGACGACCCAATCGTCATCAAGGGCGGCATCTCGCCCTCCGGCGTCCCGCACCTCGGGAACATGAACGAGGTCATGCGGGGCTACTTCGTCGCGGAGGTGCTCCGCGAACGCGGCCACGAGGTCCGGCAGCTCTTCACCTCGGACGACCGCGACCCGCTGCGCGGCCTGCCCCGGAAGCTCGCGGACCTCGACGGCGACATCGTCGACCTCGGGGACGTGAACGCGGGCGCGCTCGGTCGGAACCTCGGCCACCCCTACACGGACATCCCCGACCCGTTCGGCTGCTGTGACTCCTACGGCGCGCACTTCTCCGCGCTCATCGAGAACTCCGCGGACCTCCTCGGCGTCGACGTCGAGACTGTCTCGAACACCGCGCTCTACGAGGACGGCGAACTCGAGGCCGTCACCCGCGACCTGCTCGCGAACGCCGACGACGCCCGCGACGTCCTGAGCGAGTACCAGGACAAGGTCGACGAGACCTACGTCCCGTTCAACCCGATTTGTGAGGACTGCGGGAAGGTGACCGAGACCGTCACCGACATCGACGCCGAGGCCGGCACCGTCGACTACGAGTGCACGGACCTCGACGCCGGCGACCAGACCATCGAGGGCTGTGGCCACGAGGGGACGGCGACGCTCCGGGAGGGCAAGCTCCCGTGGCGCTTCGAGTGGCCGGCGCAGTGGAAGGTGCTCGGCGTCGACTTCGAGCCGTTCGGCAAGGACCACGCGGAGGGCTCGTGGCCCTCCGGGACGGACATCGCCGAGAGCCTCCTTGACATCGAGCCCCCGACGCCGATGGTCTACGAGTGGTTCACGCTCGACGGCGAACCGTTCAGCTCCTCGGCGGGGAACGTCGTCCTCGTCTCGGACGTCCTCAAGCTCGTCGAACCCGAAGTCCTCCGGTTCTTCTTCTCCAAGAACCCGAAGAAGGCACGGGACTTCTCCATCGAGCGCATCGACCTGCTGGTGGACGAGTTCGACCGCTTCGAGCGCCTCTACTTCGGCGAGGAGGAGGGCACCGAACAGGAGGAGGAACTCGCCGAGCGCGTCTACCCGTTCCTCGTCGAGGACGTCGAGGAGGAGCGTATCCGCCTCCCCTACACGTTCGCCGCCGTCCTCGGGATGACCGAGGACCCCGAGCTGCGCGAGGAGATCGCGCGCCGCGAGGGCCACATCCCCGAGGACGCCTCCGAGGAGGACATCGCGGCCGCCCTCGAGCGCGTCGAGCGCGCCCGCGAGTGGGCCGAGCGCACCGACAACCAGTACAACTACCGCATCGAGCGCCAGACGATGCCGGACGTCGACATTGAGGACGAGACGGCGGCGGCGCTCGACGCGCTCGCGGACTTCATCGAATCCGAGGACCCCGACGGCGAAACTCTGCAGGGCGAAATCTACGAGACGGCGAAGCGCCACGACATCGACATCGGCGACTTCTTCGCGACGGGCTATCAGCTCTTCTTCGGCGAGGAGCAGGGCCCGAAACTCGGCCAGTTCCTCGCGGACCTCGACAAAGCGTTCGTCGTGAAGCGTTTGCGGCGCGAAGAATAGGGCGCTCGACGAGCACCCGGATACCTCGGGCGGCGATAGCCGCGAGAGTACGGGCGCGGCGGTCCTGTTTCGGTTTGTCGCGAGCGTCGAAGAAGTGGTCGGACGACCGTTACAGGTAGGTGAACCAGTCGTCGTGCTCGTCAGTCGTGCGGTCGACGAGGTCGAAGAACGCCTGCTGGAGTTCCTCGGTGACCGGGCCACGCGAGCCGTCGCCGATGACGACGTTGTCGACCTTGCGGATGGGGGTGACCTCGGCGGCGCTGCCGGTGAAGAAGAGCTCGTCGGCGGTGTTGAGTTCGCCGCGCGAGATGGACGTCTCGTGGACGGGGATGTCGCGCTCCTCGGCGAGCGTGATGACGGTGTCGCGGGTGATGCCGTCGAGGATGCTCTCGGAGAGCGACGGCGTGTAGAGTTCGCCGTCCCGGACCATGAAGAGGTTCTCGCCGGGACCTTCGGCGACGCCGCCCTCCTTGTTGAGGACGATGGCTTCCTCGTAGCCGTTGCGACGGGCTTCCTCGCCGGCGAGGAGGCTGTTGACGTAGAGGCCGGTGGTCTTGGCGTTCGTCGGAATCTGGCTGGAGGCGTGCTTGCGCCACGAGGAGATCATGACGTCGATGCCGTTCTCGAGGGCTTCCTCGCCGAGGTAGGCGCCCCACGGCCACGCGGCGATGGCGACGTCGACCGGGCAGTCGCCGGGCGAGACGCCGAGTTGGTGGTAGCCGTAGTAGGCGACGGGGCGGATGTAGCAGGACTCGAGTTCGTTGCGCTCGAGGAGTTCGAGCGCCGCCTCGGTGAGCTCCTCAGGCTCGTAGGGAATCTCCATGTCGTAGGGCTTCCCGGAGGCGTAGAAGCGCTCGAGGTGGTCCTCCCAGCGGAAGATGGCGGGGCCGTTCTCGGTGTCGTAGCACCGGACGCCCTCGAAGACGCCAGTGCCGTAGTGGAGTCCGTGCGTCAGAACGTGCGTCGTCGCGTCCTCCCAGTCGGTGAACTCGCCGTTCATCCAGATGGTGTCGAGGGAGTCGCGCTCGGCGCGCATCTCTTCGAAGCCAGGCATTGGGAGAGGGTTGCGCACCCGACGTTATCAACGTTCCTCGTTAGCGGCGAAGCGAGAGGAGGTCCCGACCCTCGACGTAGACGAAGCCGTGCTCGTCGGCGTAGCGGCGGGCGTCGGCGGGCGAGAGCGCCCCGCCGGTCTCGTCGTCGAGCATCTCGCAGACGACCGCGGCGGGCGGGCGGCCGGCGGCCTTACAGAGCGCGAGGCCGAGTTCGGTGTGGCCTTCGCGGTCCGCGAGGCCGTGGGGCGCGCCGCGGAGCAGGTGGACGTGGCCGGGCGAGCGGAACTCGGCGGCGAACTCGACTGAGTCGGGGTCGGCGGCGACGTCGGCGAGTTCGCGGATGGTGAGCGAGCGGTCGTCGTCGGTGATGCCGGTGTAGGTGTCGCGGTGGTTGACGGTGAGGCTGAACGACGCGCGTTCGTCATAGCCGAGGCTCTCGTCGGTCGCGGCGGGGTGGTCGAGCTCGTCCGCGAGGAACGGCAACTCGAAGGCCTCGCAGACTTCGTGGGAGAGCGCGACACAGACGAGGCCGCCGGCGTCGTTGCGCATGCGGGCGACGGCGTCGGGCGTGACGTCCGCGGCGTGGTAGATGAGGTCGACTTCGCCCTCGCGGTCGGCGGCGTCGTGGACGAGGACGGGGTCGCCGCGCTCGATGGCGGCGACGGCGGCGGCAACAGCCTCGTCGCGCTCGGCGTCGGCGCTCACGGAGTTACTGTGTGACATGAACGGTCACCTCGTCGCCGTCGGAGAGGTCGAGTTCGTCGCGGAGTTTGTCCGCGGCGATGAGTTCGACCTGCGTCTCGTCGTGGTGGGTGCGGTCGGGGACAATGACGTGGACCGGCTCGTAGGTCTCACCGTCGGCCTCGAGGACGGCGGGGTAGCAGGTGGCCGAGCCGTAGGTGCGTTCCTCATCCTCCCACTCGTCGATGGGGACGCCCTCGAAGGACTCCATCGCGGAGCGCTCGCGGCGGGAGCGCTCGTCGAGTTCGACGTTCAGCGTCCCGGGGAAGGGCTCGTAGCCGAGGCGCTCCTCGAACTGGCGCTTGTACCCCGGGAGGGAGATGTAGTGTCGGCCCTCGCCCATCCCGCCGGTGACGGACCCTCTGAGTTCGAGGTCGGCGGTGGTCTCGAAGACGCGCCGGTAGTCCTCGTACTCGCGGTGGAGCACGCGTTCGCCGTCGTCGGTGATGGCGACCCACTGGCCGTCGCTGACGACGTCGCGCTCGACGTAGCCCGCCTCCTCGAGGGCTTGGAGGCGGCGGGAGGCGGTCTGTGTGGAGGCGTCGAGGCGCTCGGCGAGGTCCCCACAGGAGACCTTCACTTCGCCGCGGCGTGCGCCTTCGAGCGCGAGGAGTTTGAGCGCGGCGAGTTCGTCGTACCCGACCGCGGACGTTGCCCGTGACATACGCCCGACTAGCCGCCAGCCGTGCATAATGTTTTTGGGACGCGTCTCAGAATTGAGTTAGCCGTAGAAGCCCCCACCGGCGGCGAGTTCGGGCACCCACGTCTCCTCCTCGCGCGCGAGCAGGGAGACCGAGGACGCCTCCTGTGTCTTCAACACCGGGTGGTCGGGCATGTGCTCCTGCACCCGTTCGGCGAACGCCTCGACGTCCTCCGGGGACGGCATCGAGGACCGGTCGAGGCGGCCCCGAGAGTGCCCGACGTGCATGTAGGCCTTCAGCTCCACGAAGTCCGGGTCTGCGCGCCGGTAGAGACCCGCGTACCAGTCCGGGTTCCGCATGTTCTCGCCGTTCACGAGCGTCGTCCGCAGGACGGTGCGGGTCTCCTCCTTGTCGTGGAGGACGTCGAGGGTGTCGACGAGGGACTCCCAGGCGTCGTCCTCGGTCGCGCCCACGACGTCGTCGAACGTCGCGCGCTCGGGGGCGTCAACGGAGACGTAGAGTTGGGTCGGGTCGCACTCCGCGAGCACCTCGGGCCGGGTGCCGTTCGAGACGAGGAACGTCGTGAGACCGCGGTCGTGGAACGCCTCGAGTAGTTCGGGCAGATAGGGATACAGCGTCGGTTCGCCGTCGAGGCTGATTGCGACGTGCTTCGGGTCGAGGGCCTCCTCGAAGCGCTCGCGCGGGACGTTCTCGTTCCCGCCGAACCCCGAGAGGAGTTTCTTCTGCAACTCGATGGAGGCGTCGACGACGGCCTCGGGGTCGTCCCACTCGACGCCGTCGAGTTCGTACGCGTGGCCGTTGTGGTCGCGCCAGCAGAAGACGCAGCGCTCGTTGCACCGGACGACCGGCGTCATCTGGATGCACCGATGGCTCCGGATGCCGTACCACGCGTGCTTGTAGCAGGTTCCCTCCCCGCGGAGGGCGTTCGCCGTCCAGCCGCACGTCTGCGCGGCCGTGTGGTTCTCGTGGTGGTAGCTCGGCGAATCCACCTGCTCGGGCATACACCACTAGCGGGGGCGAGAGAGGAAAAGCGTGGCGAGACGCCGGTCGCGGCGACCCGCACCGCCTCGCCTAGGTTCAATCCGCCGGCGCGCGTCGGCACGCACATGGACATCACGCTCGTGCGCCACGCGACGCTCGTCGTCGAACTCGACGGCGTGCGTTTCCTCGTCGACCCGATGCTCTCCGAGGCCGGCGCGAACCCGCCCGTCGAGAACACCCCGCGCCAGCGGCCCAACCCGCTCGTCGAGTTGCCGGACGCCGACCTCGACCACGACGCGGTGCTGGTCACACACCGCCACACCGACCACTGGGACGAGTGGGCGGACGCCGTCGACCCGGACACGCCCGTCTTCTGCAACCCCGCGGAGGCCGACGCCTTCCGCGAGGACGGCCTGACGGACGTCCGGCCGGTCGGGGACGCGGAGTCGTTCGAGGGCGTGACGATACACCGGACGCCCGCACGCCACGGCCACGGCGAGACTGCCGAGGCGATGGCGCCCGTCTGCGGGTTCGTCCTCGAGGGCACGGAGACGCTCTACCTCGCGGGCGACACCGTCTGGTACGACCCGGTCCCCGAAACCGTCGACGCGCACGACCCGGACGCTGTCGTCGTGAACGCCGGCGCCGCGCAGTTCGAGGACGGGAAGCCGATCACGATGGACGCCGAGGACGTCCGGCGCGTCGTCGACCACGCCGACTGCCCGGTCGTCGCGGTCCACATGGAGGCCATCAACCACTGTCTGCTCGAACGCGACGACCTGCGCGAGGCGGTCGCGGACGTCGTGATACCCGACGACGGCGAGACCGTCTCCCTCTGAGCGACGCGCCGCGCGTCAGTCGCGCCTCACGCGCACGAGGGCGACGACCACGACGGAGACGGCGACGGCGAACAGCGCGGGGGCGATGAACAGCAGCCAGAACGGCTCGTGCCCCCCGTCCGCGCTCGTGGGCGTCGTCTCCTTCACGATGTCGAACGTGCTCGTCCCGGCGAGCGCCGCCGACTCGGGGTTCAGGACGAGCGTGACGCCCCCTTCGCGTCCGGGGTCGGGCACGCGGACGCCGTCGAGGGTCGCGGTGACCGACTCGCGCGCCGTGACGTCGAGCGTCCGGGGGAGCGTCGCGACGAGCACGCCCTGCCGCATCGAGACGGTCGACGCCGTGACAGTCGTGCTCCCGGCCGAAACCGTGACGTTTCGCGCGGCGAGGCCGTCGAGGCCCGCGCGGTAGTCCGTGTAGACGGCGACCCGGCGGAGCGACACCGAGCGTTCGACGCCGAGGGCGAGGTGGAGCATCGTCGGCGTCGCCGCGACGGCGGGGTCAGGCGTCACGGCGAGCGAGTCGGCAGTCGTCTCCTGCGTGAAGAGGACCCACCGGCGGTCGGTCGAGGCGTTCAGCGCGGCGTCGGACGCGTCGAACGCCCCGTTCGCGTTCGAGTCGTTGTACGCGACGACGCGCACCCGATGGACGCCCGTGACGTTCGCGCGCGTCGGCACGTCGAGGCCGTCCACCGCGGAGCCGCGCCGCAGGTCGAGGCGGTCGGTGTGGCCGAGCACCGCCCCGGAGGCGTTCTCCGCGACGAGGAAGACCGAGGCGTTCGCCCGCGTGGAGAACCCCACCGAGAGCGGCGGCGTCGGCTGTGGATCCGAGATGGGGAAGTAGGTGAGCCCCGAGAGCGGCGAGTCGGTGTCGGCGTCGTCCGCGGCGACGGAACCGGTGACCGGCACGCCGGCCGTGACGAGGAGGAGCGCGCAGAGGGCGAGCACGGGGAGGCGGCGCATGGACGACGCGACGCGTGTCGTCGGGAAGGGGTTTCGGGTGGGTGTAGCGCGCGTTTGAGCGTCGGTCCCTCCGCAGACGCGGTGTTACGGGAGGAGTCGGGCGACGATATCGGCGACACTACGTCCCGGTGAGTCGCCGCCTTTGTCCGCTCCGCGTGCCTTCTCGGACGCGTTCTCGCTCGCGGGCGTGTCCGGGGCGTTCGACGGCGGCGACGCGGCGGTCCCGGCGCCGCCGGCGACGGTGAGTCGCTTCGTCGCCCGGACGTCGCGCGAGGAGGCCGCGACCTCGACCTCGAAGGCGCCGTCGTTCACCGTCCACTCCTCGGTCTCGGGGTCCCAGTACTGGAAGGCGTCGCGACCCAGCTCGACTTCGACGGTCTTCGTCTCGCCGGCGGGGACGGTCACGTTCGCGAAGCCCTTGAGCTCCCGCGGCGGCCGTTCGACAGCGGGGTCGACCTCCCGAACGTACACCTGCACCGTCTCGGTCCCCTCGCGATCGCCGGTGTTCGTCACGTCGACGCTGACGGTGACGCCGGCGTCGGGCGTGGTCTTCCGCCGGGAGAGCGAGGCGTCCGCGTACTCGAAGTCGGTGTAGGTCTCGCCGTGACCGAACGCGAAGAGCGGCTCGGTCTCCTGCTGGTCGAACCAGCGGTAGCCGACGAAGACGCCCTCGTCGTAGTGGACGACGTTGTTCTCGCCGGGGTACTCGTGGATTTCGTCGGCGGGGTAGTCGTCCATCGACTTCCCGAAGGTGAGCGGGAGGCGACCGCCGGGTTCGGCCTCGCCGAAGAGGAGGTTCGCGGCGGCCGCACCGCCCTCCTGGCCGGGGTACCAGAGTTCGAGAACGCTCGGGACGGCGTCCAGCCACGGCATCGTGATGGGGCCGCCGGTGTTCAGGAGGGCGACGGTGGTCTCGTTCGCGTCCGCGACGGCGGCGACGACGTCGTTCTGGTTGCCGTCGAGGGTCATGTCGTCGCGGTCGCTGCTCTCCGTCGAACTCCCCTTCGCGAGGACGACGGCGGCGTCCGCGTTCGCGGCGGCGTCGCTGGCCTCCTGCACGGGGTCGACGTCCGGGCGACTCCACTGGAGGCCGAGGATGGTCTCGCCGGAGTCCGAAGGGTTCGCCACCTCGAGCGTGACGTCGTAGGTCTCGCCCTGCTGGAGGTCGAGGTTGCCCGTGACGGTGTTCGTGCCGAGGAACCCGCCGCCGTTGTCGACGACCGTCTCGCCGTCGACCGTGAGGCTGCTCGCGTTCTGGCTGGTGAGTGCGAACTCGAACGTCCCGCTCGCGGGCGCGGTGAGCGTCCCCGTCCAGCGCGCGGAGAAGGATTCGGGGTCGATGCCCTCGACGTCGATGTTGTCGTCGGAGAAACGGAAGTGGTCGTCGACGCGGGTCGCGACCGCGCTGCCCGAGAAGTCCGTGGAGTCGTAGTAGTGGCCGGTGAGCCCGGGTTCGCCGTCGGCCGTCGAGAGGTGTTCGGCGTCGACGAGCCGGTAGCCGTCGGAGTCGACGACGGTGACCTCGACGTCGTCGCCGACGAGGTTGCGAATCCCCTCCACGGGGCCGACACGACCCGTCGCGTCGACGTTCGAACTCCCGCCGCCGCCGATGCGGAAGGTCCGCGGGTCGGAGCCGACGAGCGCGAGCGAGTCGATGCTGGCGGCGTCGAGCGGCAGGACGTCGTTCTCGTTCTTCAGCAGGACGGCACCGTCCTCGGCGAGTTCGCGCGAGAGTTCGCGGTGGGCGTCGTAGTCGGCGCTCGGCGTCTCGGCGTCGTCGCCGCGGTCGAGCACGCCGAAGCGCTCCATCTGCCGGAGGATGCGCCGGACCATCTCGTTCAGTCGCTCCTCGCTGACGAGCCCCTGCTGGACCGCCGTCTTCAGTTCCTCGTCGAAGTAGCCGGGGATGGAGGGGTAGGCGGTGCCGGGCATGTCGAGGTCGAGGCCGCCGTTCGCGGCGTCGACAGCGTCGTGGGTTGCACCCCAGTCGGACATGACGAAGCCGTCGAAGCCCCATTCGTCCTTCAGCACCTCCTGCAGGAGGACGTCGTGTTCGGTCATGTAGGTGCCGTTGACCCGGTTGTACGCGGCCATGATGGCGCCGACGCCGCCCTCCTGGACGGCGGCGCGGAACGCGGGCAGGTAGCATTCGCGGAGCGCGCGTTCGGAGACGTCGACGCTGACGCCGGGGAGTTCCTGGAGCGGCCCGCCGCGGTTGTCCTCCTGGTTGTTCGCGACGAAGTGTTTCGCCGTCGCGATGACGTCCTCGGACTGGGCGCCGTCGGTGAACGCGGCGGCGAGTTCGCCGGCGAGGAAGGGGTCCTCACCGAAGTACTCGAACGTCCGGCCGTTGACGGGGACGCGCGCGAGGTTCATCGCGGGTGCGAGGAGGACGTCCTGGTCCTTCGCGCGGGCCTCCCGACCCATCGCGCTCCCCTCCTCGGTGACGCGCTCGCGGTCGAAGGACGCGGCGAGCCCGACGGTCGCGGGGAACGCGGTGGATTCGCCGTTGCGGACGCCGAGCGGCCCGTCGCTCATCTTGAGGTCGGGGATGCCGAGGCGCTCGACCGGCGGGATGTAGCCGGTCGCGGGCCCCTCGTGGCCGTGGACGAGCTGAATCTTCTCGTCGAGGGTGAGCTGTTCGACGAGCGAGTCGACGCGGGACGCGTCTTCTGCTGCGGCGGCGGGCGCGGCGTTCACGAGCAGCGTGCTCGCGACGGCAGCCGCGCCGGTCGTCTGGAGTACGCGTCGGCGCGAGAGGTCGAGCGACGGCAGCGTGTCGTCGTGTGGCATGCGTTACCAGCACGAAAGTAGATTACAATAAACGTTGTTGGATTAATCCTGATAGTAGTAAATCGTTTGTTGAACTGGCACAGCAAACACAGACGAGTGACAGTCCTCGGCGGGCGAAACCGGCTACTGGAGCGCCCTCAGTGCGCGATAGTCTGCGCCACAGCGAGCGCATGATGAACTCGGAGTTCACCGAGCGCCGGCGGAGACCGGGAGACGTATATCCGCGGGCGTCCGCGCTCGGGGCGGGGCATGGAAGACCTCGTCACCGAACTCACGAACCTTGGGTTCTCCGAGAAGGAAGCGGAGACGTACCTCGCCGTCGTCGAACTCGGGGAGACCACGCTGAGCGACGTCGCCGACGCCGCTGACGTCTCCAAACGCTACGCCTACGACGTCTGCGAGTGCCTCGATGCCGAGGGCTTCCTCGAGATGCGCGACTACGTCACCCCGACGACCGTCCGCCCCGTCCCGCCCGCCGAGGCGTTCGAGACGGTCGCCGAGACCGTCCAGACCGTCGAGTCAGCGGTCGAGCGGCGCTACGAGCGCCCCGCCTCGCGCGCCGGCCAGTTCGAGGTCGTCAAGACGCCCGGAACGGTGCTCGACCGGTTCCGCGAAATCGTCCGCGGCGTCGACGAGGAGTTGATGTTGCTGCTCCCCACCCAGTACCTCCCCGCCCTCGCCGACGACCTCCGGGACGCCGTCGACCGCGACGTCCTCACGCTCCTCCTCCTCTGCGACGACCACCCCACCGACGTCGACCTCGACGGTGTCGCCAACGTCGTCCGGCACACCGCCTACCCCACCCCGACCTTCCTCGCCGGCGACCTCGAACGCGCGTTCATCGCCCCGCAGGGGGTCCTCTCGCACCGCGGGGGCGACGAGCGCGCCATCGGCTTCCAGCAGCCGTGGCTCGCGAGCGTCGTGGTCACCGCGTTCCTCGGCGACTACTGGGGGCTTGGCGACGAACTCGCGGTGTGTCGCCCGCTCGACCCGCCCACCGAGTACCGGAGCTTCCGCCGCGCCGTCTTCGACGCGACGCTCCACGCGAACGCCGGCCACGACGTCCACGCCGCGCTCGACGCCGCTCCCACCGACTCGGGGGCCGGGGACGCGACCCGTCGCCTCGCCGGCCGCGTCGTCGACACCCGGCAGGGCATCGTCGAACCCACGAACAGCCGGATGAGCGTCGAGCACGCCCTCGTCCTCGACACCGGCGACGGCCGCGTCAGTGTCGGCGGCGAGGACGCGTTCCTCGAGGACTACTGCGTCAGCGAACCCGCCCGCGTCCGCGTCCACGCGCACTGACCGTATGGCGCCACGAGTTTCAGAACGCATTTTAGCCCGCGTAGCGCACACCGTAGCATGTTCCTAGCACTCCGCGCGGAAGTCGAGGACGCGCTCGAAGCGGCGCTCGAGGACCTCGACCTCCCGTCGGACGACCTCGGCATCGAGGAGCCCCCCGAGGGCGTGGACGCCGTGCTCGCCTCCAGCGCGGCGTTCCGACTCGCGGGCGCGGCGGAGGCCGCACCCCCCGAAGTCGCCGGCCGCATCGCCGACGCCGTCGAGACGGACGGCCTCACCTACGTCAGCGAGGTCCGCGCACAGGGTCCCTACGTGAACGTCCTGCCGACCCCCGCCTACTACGCTGACACGCTCGAGGCGGGCCGCGAGGAGGAGTACGGCCACCTGCCCGCCACCGGCCAGGACGTCCTCGTCGAGCACACCTCCGCGAACCCGACCGGCCCCGTCCACGTCGGCCGCGCGCGCAATCCCATCGTCGGCGACGCCGTCGCGCGCCTCATGGACTACGCAGGCCACGACGTCACCAAGGAGTACTACGTGAACGACGCCGGCCGGCAGATGGCCGTCTTCACGTGGGCTTACGAGACGTTCGACGAGGACGACCTCGAGAGCGACCCCGAGCGCGACCGCATCGAGTACGACCTCGTGCGCTACTACCGCAAGGGCAACCAGTACCTCGAGGAGGCCGACCCCGAGGCCGTCGAGGAGGCCGAGGACGAGATTCAGGCCATCCTCCAGGGTCTCGAGGCGGGCGACGAGGACACCTACGAGCGCGTCCAGCGCGTCGTCGACCAAGTCCTCAGCGGCATGCAGGAGTGTCTCCTGCGCCTCCCCGCTGAGTTCGACGAGTTCGTCAAGGAGACCGAGTTCATGCTCGACGGCTCCACGGAAGCACTCGCCGAGCGCCTCAAGGAGACCGACGAGGCTGTCCTCGAGGAGGGCGCGTGGCAACTCGACCTCTCCGAGTGGGGGTACGAGAAGAAACTCGTCTTCCTCCGCTCGGACGGGACGAGTCTGTATACGACCCGCGACCTCGCCCACCACGAGTGGAAGTTCGAGGAGTACGACCGCTCGATTACGGTGCTCGGCGAGGACCACAAACTGCAGGCCGGCCAACTGCAGGCGGCCCTCGAACTTCTCGGGAACGACACCGAGCAACTCGACGACGTCATCTACTCCTACGTCAACCTCCCCGAGGGCAAGATGAGCACCCGTGCGGGGACCGGCGTCGACCTCGACGACCTCCTCGACGAGGCCATCCGCCGCGCCCGCGACGAGGTCGAGTCCCGCCTCGACGAGCGCATCCGCGACGACGAACTCGACGAGGAGGACGTCGAGCGCATCGCCGAGCAGGTGGGTGTGGGTGCCGTCCGCTACGACATCGTCTCCAAGCAGCCCGCGAAAGCCATCACGTTCGAGTGGGAGGAGGCGCTCGACTTCGAGGCCCAGAGCGCGCCCTACGTCCAGTACGCGCACGCGCGCTGCTGTGGCATCCTCGAAGAGGCCGACCAGCCCGCCGAGGTCGACGCCAGCGTCCTCGACGACGACGCCGAAATCGACCTGCTGCGCAAGACCGCACGCTTCCCCGGCGTCATCGAGGCCGCCGCCGAGGACTTGGAGCCCCATCAGGTCGCGACGTTCGCCCGCGAGTACGCGGACGCCTTCAATGCCTTCTACCGCGAGTGCCCCGTCCTCGCCGACGACGTCGACCCCGCCGTCCGCGGTGCGCGCCTCGCGCTCGTCGCGTCCGCCCGCAACACCCTCGCCAACGCCCTCGACGTCCTCGGCGTCGAAGCGCCCACCTCGATGTAGGCGGGGCGACAGGACACGACGCGACCCGCTCGGCCTCGCCGAAATACGGAAGGAGAGTGCGCGCGGTGACTCGCGCGAACCGCCGGACGGCGGCCGTTCGCGCGACGGCGAGTCACCGACGGTTCAGGACGGTGCGTCTCAGGCTTCGAGGACGGTGCCGCCGGCGCCGACGGCGACGACGAGGCCGTCGGTTTCGACGACGCCCTTGAGGTTCTGCCCGGTCGGAGTGGCGACCTGCGACCAGGCGCCGTCCGTCTGCTCGAAGACCGTCCCGCCGCCGCCGACGCTGTAGCCGGTCTGGCCGGTCACGTCGACGTCGCGGAGGGACGCGTCGCCGGTGTCCGAGCGGACCCACGTCGCGCCGTCCCACTCGTAGACGGAGCCGCCGCCGCCCGCGACTTCGACGTCGTCGCTCGCGTCCGAGTCGACGGCGTAGAAGTTGTAGTTGGCGTTCTCGATGCCGATTTTGTCCCAGGAGCCGCCGTCGGCGGTCGAGAAGACAGTCTGGTTCCCGTCGACCGCGTGACCGGACTTGGGCCCGTGGAAGTCGATGGCCGTGATGGCCGACCCGGAGCCGGGCGTCGTCCCGTCCCAGCTGCCGGCCTCGCCGTTCTCGAAGCTGGCGTAGATGTGGCCGGAGTCGCCGGCGACGTAGACGTTCGCCTCGCCGGCCGTCCCGGTCACCGCGACGTCGTTGAAGTTGTTCGTGACGTCGTTGGGCGCGGAGTGATTGTAGAGCGTCCCGGTGGAGACGTCGTACTCGCCGATGGCCCCCGACCCACCGACGAACCAGAGTCGCTCGCCGTCGTCGGTCACGTCGGCGCCGTAGAGCGAGTTGCCGTTGCCGGACGGACCGCCGTCGAGGACCTTCTTCCAGAGGCCCTCGGTCCGCGTGAGGACGACGCCGGACGTCCCGACCGCGTAGAGTCCCCCGGACGTGGCCGCGACGTCGTGGAGCGTGTTGCTCGTCTCGGACTCCACGACGTCGAACCTCGTGTCGGACGCCGTCGCCGAGGCTGCCCCCAACGCGCTGATAGTCAGTGTACTCCCAATCCCCCTGAGGAACGTACGCCGCTTCATCGCGGGTTTCCTCATAGAGCATCCCTCTATTGTGAGTTTTCTGCCAAATATTTTGTGTTAGGTACCATCGTCTACCTAAGTCAATTCGGCGAATATTAGATTAGAGAGAAGTATAGTCAGCAGAGGGATAGCGGAATAGTAGCCCTGAAATCCCAAATCATCCGAGGTTAGATTTGACATCGATGAAAACATCGTTGTTAGATGACTATGTTATCGAACGCGTTCTTGGGTAATATATTCGGATAGAATCGAGTATCAGATTTAGTATCTATTGGGAGAGATTGCTCGGTGGACCGGTCGAATGTGCGGCGGCAGTCAGGTGACAGGACACTGGGGCAGGGGCAGCCGTCAGAAGAGCCAGCCCGCCTGTATCGCGGCGACGAGGCCGGTGAGGACGAAGACACTGAGGACGGTGGTGACGAAGATGACGGTGCTCATGTAGTCGGCGGTGTCGAACTCGTCGCCGGCGTCGCTGTAGGCGATGACGATGGCGAGCGGGGTGACGGCGGCAGGCGTCGCGCACTCGAGGACGAAGACGTTGGCGACGGCGGGGTCGGCGAAGCCGACGACGAGGGCGATGGCGACGCCGACGAGGGGCGCGACGAGGAGTTTGAGCGTACTCGGGAAGACGGCGCGGCGAAGGTGACCGAGTTCGACGTCGGCGAGGCGAATGCCGACGACGGTGAGCATGAGGGGGATGGAGGCGCTGCCGACGCTATCCACCGTGGTCATGAACGTGCCATCAACGGGCGGCACCCAGCCGAGGAATCGGAGGAGCGCCGCGGCGGCGACGGCGTAGACGAGCGGGAGGCGGAAGACCTCCCGGAGCGCGCTCGCGGCACCGGCCGTCGAGTCGTGACTCGCGGAGACGACGTAGACGCCGAGCGTGTAGAGGAGGACGCTCTGCGTGGTGAGGAAGAGCGTCGCGGTGGTCTCGCCGAGGTCACCGAAGACGAACGCGGAGAGCGGGATGCCGACGAACCCCGAGTTCGGGAACGCGCTCGCGAGGACGGCGCCCGAGAGCAGCGAGTCGGGGAGGCCGAGGGCGCGCCCGGCGGCGTAGGCGATGGCCATGACGACCAGCGCGTAGGCGAGGACGGCGCCGACGAGCGAGACGACGGCGTCCCCGCTCAGGTCGGTGGTGGCGACGCCGTGGAAGACGAGCGCGGGGAGGAAGAAGGTGAGCGCGACGGTGTTGAGCGGTTCGACGTCGACGTCGGTCGCCGTCCCGATGAGGTAGCCGACGGCGGCAATCGCGACGATGGGGAGGACCGCGGACGTGAACGCGCCGAGGAGCGTCACCGGCATCGTCGCGTCGTTGCGCCGTCGGGCACAAAGCCCCTTCCCAATCGACGCGCGTGAGGGCGGAATCCCCGCTGTTTTTAGGCGCGGGGGTCGTACTCCGCGCCGACGCGTCCACGCCGACATCAGCGGGTAGACCGTCTGACGGCCGCGTCGGACCGACGGCCGTGGGTGGTGGACGCCGGTGGCGGTCAGGAACACGCATGGAGATAGAAATCGCGACAATCGGGGGATACGAGGAGGTCGGTCGCAACATGACGGCCGTCCGCGCCGGCGACGACGTCGTCATCTTCGACATGGGGTTGAACCTCTCCGAGGTCCTCCTCCACGACGACGTCGCCGTCGAGCGGATGCACAGCCTCGACCTCATCGATTTGGGCGCGATTCCCGACGACCGCGCCGTCGGCGACCTCGAAGGGTCGGTGCGGGCCATCGTCTTCTCGCACGGCCACCTCGACCACGTCGGCGCGGTCGGGAAACTCGCCCACCGCTACGACGCCCCCATCGTCGCGACGCCCTTCACCCTCGAACTCGTGAAGGACCAGCTCGCGGGCGAGGAGCGCTTCGAGACGGACAACACGCTCGTGTCGATGGAGCCCGGCGAGACGATTCCCATCGGCGCGCGCTGTGAGCTGGAGTTCGTCCACGTGACCCACTCGACGGTCGGCGCGGTCAACCCCGTCCTCCACACGCCGGAGGGCGCGGTGGTCTACGGCCTCGACAAGCGCCTCGACCACACGCCGGTCATCGAGGACCCAATCGACGTGGAGCGGTTCTCCGAACTCGGTGATCGGGGCGTCCTCGCCTACATCGAGGACTGCACGAACGCGGGTCGTAAGGGCCGCACGCCCAGCGAGTCGGTCGCCCGCGCGCGCCTCCGGGACGTTTTCGACAGCCTCGCCGACACCGACGGCGCGCTCGTCGCCACGACGTTCGCCAGCCACGTCGCCCGCGTCGCCAGCATCGTCGAGTTCGCCCGCGAGATTGGGCGCGAGCCGATATTGCTCGGCCGCTCGATGCAGACCTACGCCACGACCGCGCGCCACTTCGACTACCCGATACCCGAGGACGTCGAGGCGCACGGCCACCGGGCGAGCATCGAGCGCGCGCTCCGCCGCGTCGCCAACGAGGGCCGGGAGGACTTCTGTCTCGTCGTCACCGGCCATCAGGGCGAACCGCGCGCGATGCTCTCCCGCATGGCGCGCAACGAGACGCCGTTCGAGTTCGACGCCGGGGACGCCGTCGTCTTCAGCGCCCGGACGATTCCGGAGCCGACGAACGAAGGCCAACGCCACCGACTCGAAACCCTGCTCCGCCAGCGCGGCGTCCGACTCTACGACGACGTCCACGTCTCCGGCCACCTCCGAGACGAAGGCCACTACGAGATGCTCGAACGCCTCCGCCCCGAGAACGTCGTCCCCGCACACCAGACGCTCAGTGGTATCGCATCCTACGTCACCCTCGCCGAATCACAGGGCTACACGCCCGGCGAGGACGTACACATCCCCCGAAACGGAACGACCATCCAACTTGCAGAATAAATGACACAGAACACGCGCGAAGACACGGTGCTGTCCGCCATCGAGGACCGACGCGAACTCGTCAACGACGCCATCGACGAGGAGCTCCCGATGGACGAACCCGAACGACTCTACGAGGCTTCCCGCTACCTGCTCGAGGCGGGCGGGAAGCGCCTCCGTCCGACGGTCGCCTTGCTCGTCGCGGAGGCGCTCGCGGACGTCGAACCGCTCGCCGAGGACTACCAGGCGTTCCCCGCCGTCGACGGCGAACCCGTCGACGTCATGGCCGCCGCCGTCTCCATCGAGGTCATCCAGTCGTTCACCCTCATCCACGACGACATCATGGACGACGACGACCTCCGTCGCGGCGTCCCCGCCGTCCACCGCGAGTACGACACCGAGACCGCCATCCTCGCCGGCGACACCCTCTACTCGAAGGCGTTCGAGATCATGCTCCGGACGGAGGCCCCGGCCGCGTCCAGCCTCGACGCCATCGAACTCCTCGCGCAGACCTGCACGCGCATCTGCGAGGGCCAGGCGCTCGACGTCGACTTCGAGACCCGCACCGACGTCGACGTCGACGAGTACCTCGACATGGTCGAGCGCAAGACCGCCGTCCTCTACGGGGCCGCCGCGAGCGTCCCCGCCATCGTCATGGGCGCGGACGAGGACGTCATCGACGCCCTCTACCAGTACGGCGTCAACGTCGGGCAGGCCTTCCAGATTCAGGACGACGTCCTCGACCTGACCGTCCCCTCCGAGAAGCTCGGCAAACAGCGCGGGAGCGACCTCGTCGAGGACAAACAGACCGTCATCACCGTCCACGCACGCGACCACGGCGTCGACGTCGACGACCTCGTGGACGCCGAGGACCCCGAGAACGTCACCGACGAGGAAATCGACGCCGCCGTCGCGAAACTCGAGGAGGCCGGCAGCATCGACTACGCACGTGACCTCGCCGAAGACCTCGTCGAGGAGGGCAAGCGCGAACTCGAAGTCCTCCCCGACAACGAGGCGCGCTACCTCCTCGAGGAAATCGCCCACTACCTCATCGAACGCGGGTACTAGACCGCGACCTTTTGCAACTGCAGAGCGCCCAACGGCGCTCAAACGCTGCAAAAGCTCGTAGGTCAAAGGGTACTTACCGATACGCGCCCCTAGTACACCGTAATGAGCGAGCAGCAGGGCGAAGAGGCGTCCGAGGACCGCCGGAAGTACGAGTTCCGGAAGGTCATCGAGAAGCTCCAGGATTACTCCGGGAGCGGGACGCAACTCGTCTCCATCTACGTCCCCGAGGACAAGCAGGTCTCCGACGTGGTCGCCCACGTCACACAGGAGCACTCGGAGGCGTCGAACATCAAATCGAAGCAGACTCGAACGGCGGTGCAGGACGCGCTGACGTCCATCAAGGACCGCCTGCGCTACTACGACACCTACCCGCCGGAGAACGGGATGGTCCTCTTCTCGGGGTCCATCGACGTCGGCGGCGGGCAGTCGGACATGGTGACGGAGGTCTTGGAGTCACCGCCCGAGCCCGTGCAGTCGTTCCGCTATCACTGTGACAGCGAGTTCCTCACGGAGCCGCTGGAGAACATGTTTGCGGACAAGGGCCTCTACGGGCTCATCGTCCTCGACCGGCGAGAGGCGAACGTCGGGTGGCTGAAGGGCAAGCGCGTCGAGCCCGTGAAGTCCGCCTCCTCGCTGGTGCCGGGCAAGCAGCGCAAAGGTGGCCAGTCCGCCCAGCGTTTCGCGCGTCTGCGCCTCGAGGCCATCGACAACTTCTACCAGGAGGTCGCGGAGATGGCGGACGACCTGTTCGTCCCGCGCCGCCACGAGCTCGACGGCGTGCTGGTGGGCGGTCCGTCCCCGACGAAGGACGAATTCCTCGACGGCGACTACCTCCACCACGAACTGCAGGACAAGGTCCTCGGGAAGTTCGACGTCTCCTACACGGACGAGTCCGGCCTCTACGACCTCGTCGACGCCGGCGAGGACGCGCTCGCGGACGCGGCGCTCATGGAGGACAAGAACGCAATGGAGCGCTTCTTCAAGGAACTCCACAACGGCGAACTCGCCACGTATGGCTTCGAGGCGACGCGCCGCAACCTCATCATGGGCTCGGTGGAGACGCTCCTCCTGAGCGAGGACCTCCGGCAGGACGTCGTGACCTACGAGTGCTCGAACGGCCACGAGGAGCGCGAACTCCTCGACCGCCGCACAGACGCGATTCCCGAGCACGAATGCGGGGAGTGTGGCGAGACGGTCGAGGAGGGCGAGCGCGAGGACGTCATCGACCATCTGATGAACATCGCCGACCAGCGCGGGACGGACACGACGTTCATCTCGACTGACTTCGAGAAGGGCGAGCAGCTCCTGAACGCCTTCGGCGGCATCGCGGGACTGCTGCGCTACTCGACGGGCGTCTAAGCGACGCCGACCTGCTGGTCGCTATCTCTTCTGCGGGGCGCGACGCCGAGAGCTACGGGGTCGTCGCTCGAAAAAAGTTCGGCGGCGAGTGTCGCTTACGCGGCGTAGGTCGATTCGAGGTACTCGACGATATCGTCGCTCTCCGGCATCCCCTCGATGTCGTTTTCGGGGTCGACGAGGACGGGGACGCCGGTCTGCCCGCTCACGGCCTCGACCTCCTCGCGCTGGTCGTGCGAGCGGGGGACCTCGTGGGCTTCGTAGTCGAGGCCGAGTTCGTCGAGTTTCGAGGTGACTTTCGCACAGTACGGGCAGCCGGGCAGGACGTAGAGTTCGATGTCACTCATGGCGAGACGTAGCGCGTCGAGAGGGAAGAAAGAGGGGTATTACGCTTCGATGTCGGTGTCGTCGCCGCGCTCCTGGAGGAGGTCGCGGAACTCCGCGGGGTCGTCGATCGACTCGAGTTCCTCGCGCTCGATGATGGCGGTACCGCCGATGGACTCCTTCTTGGACTCGTCGACGAAGTAGACGGCGCGCGTGCGTGTGACGCGGCCGACGCTCGCCATGATGCGCGCGCGTTTGACGGCGGCGTCGGTGAGCGAGGAGTGCCCGGTGAGGAGGCCGCTCGGGCGTTCGGTGTCCTCGCCGACGGCCTTGAACGGCGCGCGGACGGTGGGATGGACGTCGAAGCCGGCGCGGGTGAGGACGGCGACGATGGGTTCGTCCTCGGGGTCGGCCTCGGGGTCATCGGGCGTCGGGTCGGCGTCGCGCACGTCGTCGGCGCCGTCGAGGACGTCGACGGGGCTGGTGAGCGCGTCGCCGAAGACGTCCTCGAGTTTGACGGCGACGTCGATGCTGGCGTTCATGCCGTCCTCGTACTTCGAGACGGTGCGACGCGAGACGCCGAGTTCGGACGCGAGGCGGCCGAGACTCCAGCCGCGTTCCTCGCGTTCGTCCGCGAGGACGTCGCCGTCGATGTTGACGTAGAGGCCGCCGGGCGCGGCGTAGACGAGCGGCGGGACGCCTTCGATGAAGAGATCCAGCGCGGTGTCGGGGCTGATGACCGGGACGCCGTGGCGGAAGTAGACGACACCGGGTTCGAGTTCCTGGTCGCGGGTCCGCAGGCCGATGACGATTGGGGTGCCGTGGAGGTAGTGGCCGAGACGACGCATTTCGGCGCCGGTGGGCGCGTCGAAGGCGTCGACGTTCCCGAGGACCTTCAGGAAGAGGAGGTCCTCGCCGCGGCGCGCGGCGACGTCGAAGCTCTTCGGGCGGATGACGCAGCGGTCGCTCACCGTGAACCCCGCGTCCTGGAGCATCGCGGTAACGTTCTCGATGAGTGCCGACCGTGACATACAGGACTCTAGGTCGGTATGCACATATATGCATTTTGCCGTGGGGAAGGGCGAGCGGCCGGCGTCGAAAGCCGTAGGTAGGCGTGGCGGGTAGACTGGGACGTGACGACGGTCGGCATCGACGACACGGACTCCCGGACGCTCGGGATGTGCACGACGTACGTGGCGGCGCGCGTCGCGGAGACGCTGGAATCGCGCGGCCACGGCGTCGAGCGCGTCCTCCTCGTCCGCCTGAATCCCGCGGTCGAACACAAGACGCGGGGGAACGCGGCGCTCGCGGTGCACACGGACGCCCCGGTCGAGGTGGCGTTCGAGGTGGCGCGCGACGCCGTCGGGGGGGCGGCGGAGGTCGGCGACGACCAGACGAACCCCGGGCTCGTCGTCGCGCCCGGCCGTCCGGGCGACCCCGCGGCGGTGCCGGACGCCGTCGCGGACTTCGCCCGTGACGCGGTGCGCGACCACCACCGTATCGCGGACGCGACGGCGCTCGTCGACGAGTGCGGCTACCGCTCGGCGGGGTGGAAGAACGGCCGGGGCCGTATCGGCGCGCTCGCGGCGGTCGGCGCGTGGCGTGCGTTCGACGACTGGACCTACGAGTACATCTCCTACCGCGAGGAGGCACGCTGGGGGACGGAGCGCGACGTCGAGCACGACTCGGTGTTCGCGGCGGCCGACGAGCAGTACCCGGACGCGTGGGACACCGTCGACCGCGGGGAGGGTGAGTCGGTCTGCGTCCCGCATACGCCCGGGCCCATCCTCCACGGGATTCGCGGCGACGACCCCGAGGCCTGCCGAGCGGTCGCGGACGGGATCGACGCCGAGCCGACCGACTTCGCCCAGTTGTTCGTGACGAACCAGGGGACGGACGTCCACCTGCGCGACGCCGACGCGCTCGCCGACCTCGCGGACGGCCACGCGTATCGAGTGGACGGGGCGGTCACCTCGGCGCCCGAGACGCGCCGGGGCGGGCACGTCTTCTTCGACCTCGAAGACGACACCGGGAGAGTACGGTGTGCGGCGTTCGAGCCGACGAAGCGCTTCCGCGAGCGGGTGCGTGACCTCCGTGAAGGCGACGTCCTGACGGTCTGCGGTGAGGTGAGCGACGGGACGCTGAAACTGGAGAAGTTCGCGCTCCGCGAGCGGGTGACGACCGAACCCGCGACGCCGGTCTGCCCCGAGTGCGGGCGGACGATGGAGTCGGCGGGCGCGGACCAGGGCTATCGGTGTCGGGACTGCTCGACGAGTGCACCGGGGAAGGTCGAGGAACCGATCGAGCGGGCCCTCGACGTCGGGTGGTACGAGGTGCCGCCGTGCGCGCGCCGGCACGTCGCCCGGCCGCTGGTGCGCGGCGAGTGGGACGCGCCGACCCACCCCGAGCGATAACTACCAGACAGTGGAGAGGTCTCCGATGGCCGTATTTAGACCTGATGGCCGGCTACGCGCCGGTATTTGAACGCTTTCGATTTTATTTTCGTAGTGGATGAACGGCTATATATGTCTGCGCCGAGTCGATACAGGTGTCCGATGCGAACCAACACTGTCGCGCCATCGGTGACGCGAGAGGTGGTCGAATGACCCGCGGTTCCGTCGCGAGCGCCGTCCCCGACGACGGGGACATCCGGCTCGCGACCGAGACGGAGTCGTGGCCGGAGTTCGACCTCACCTGTCGCGTCGAGGAGTACGAGGACGGTGACCACTGTACCGTCTTCCCCGCCGATGCGGACGACGACGAACTCGTTACGACGTGGCTCACCGCCGAAGGCGACGCGTTCGTCGACCTCGAAACGGTCCGATAACGCCCGCCCCAGCGGGCCTCGTGACTGACGGCCGTCCCTGACGGCCCGTCCGCCGGCGGTTCCGGCGCACGCCCTCCGCCGCAGTACCGCCTCCCGACCTCAGTTCTTCAGGCCGCTCCCGGTGAGTGCGACGACGACGTCGTCCTCGTCGGCGAGCGCGCCCGACTGGCGATAGGCCGCCAGCCCCGCGGCCGCCACCGCGCTCGTCGGCTCACAGTAGAATCCCGCCCGATGCAGCGCGTCCAGCGCCTCCTCGGTCGCCTCGCCGCCGACCGCGATCGCGTCCCCACCGCAGTCCGCGATGGCGTCGAGAATCTGCGGGAAGCGTGCGGGCTCGCGTATCTGGATGCCGTCCGCGACGCCGTTCGTGCCCGCCGTCTCGCCGTGTAACTCCGTCGCGACGGGCGCGACGCCGGCCGCCTGCACGCCGAGCAGTCTGGGTATCTCGTCCGTCCACCCCGCGTCGCGGAGCGCCCGGAATCCACGGTAAGCGCCGAGGAAGAGCGTGCCGTGCCCGAGCGGGAGGACGACGGCGTCCGGGACGTCCCAGTCGCGCTGGGCGGCGAGTTCGTAGGCGAACGTCGCGGTGCCCGCGTAGAAGGCGGTGTTCCACGCGTGGCTCGCGTACCATCCCGCGTCGTCGTCCTCGACGGCCTCGAGACAGGCGTCCGTCACGTCCGCGCGCGTGCCCGGGACCTGCACGAGCGTCGCGCCCGCGCGCTCGATGGCGCGGAGCTTCGAGGGTTTCGCGGACGCCGGCACGTAGATTTCGGCGGGGACGCCGGCGCGCGCCGCGTACTGCGCCACCGCCGCGCCCGCGTTCCCCGAGGAGTCCTCGAGGACGCGCTCGACGTCGAGGTCGGCGGCGCGCGAGAGCATCACCGTCGCGCCGCGGTCCTTGTAGCTCCCGGAGGGGAGGACGTAGTCGAGTTTGAACTGGGCGTCCCACTCGGGGGCGTCGGCGAGCGGCGTGAACCCCTCGCCAAGCGTGACGTGCGCCTCGGTAGGCAGGAACGCCGCGAACGTCCAGAGGCCCTCCGTCGGGTCGACGTCGGGGCCGCCCTCGGGGAGCGGGCGTTCCGCGAAGTCGAGGGCGTGGCCACACGCACAGCGCCACGGCTCATCGGGGCCGGCGTCGTAGGTCCGGCCGCAGGCGCGACACTCGAGCATGAGTCAGTACTGGTCGATGGTGGTGCCGACGGAACAGACGTACTCGCCGGTGGCGACCTGCGGGAGCCGCCGCGAGCGCCAGAAGACGCCGTCGTTGTCCGCCGAGACTTCGGCCTTCACCTGCCCGAAGACGTCCGTCACGCGAAAGAGCGTGTCGCCCCGGGAGACCTCGTCGCCGAGGTCGACCTGGAAGTCCACGAGGCCGCCGGAGGGCGCGCCGTAGCGGTCGAACGCGTGCGCGCGCGTCTGCGGGCGCGTCGTCGTCTCGCCCTCGAGGAAGCCGTAGTGTTTGAGGACGTTGAAGACGCCGCGGACGCCGTACTCGATGGATTCCTCGTCCCACCCGACGGCACCGCCGAGTTCGGGGTCGATGGTGGGGACGCCCTCGTCGGGCGCGGCGCGTGCGAGCTGGCCCTCCGGACCCTTCTGGTCGAGGATGTGGCCGCAGTCGAAGACCTTCGCGAGTTCGAGACACTTGCGGTGGAGGCGGTGATGGCGGCCACAGCGCACCCGCACCTCGTTTATCATCTTGCTCGTCGAACCCTGATGGAGGTCGAGGACGTAGTCGGCGCGCGTCGCCGCCTCGAACGTCGCGTGCGCGATGCGCTCGGAGGACGACCCGCGGGCGTCGCCGGGGTACGCGCGGTTGAGTTTGGTGTCGTCGATTGGGTTGCGGTGTTCAGCCACCTGGAACCCGAAGTAGTTCGCGATGCCGACGACGAGGACCGTCCCCGACAACTCCGCGGGGTCAAGTCGCGGGACGACGCGCGAGACGACGCCGACGCCGTTCAGTTCGTCGCCGTCGCTCGCCGCCTGAATGTAGAGTGTCTCACCGTCGTCGGCGCCGTTGATGACGGCGACTGGCAGCCCGACTGCCGTGCCGTCGCGCGTCTCGCCGACCGTGAGCCGGCCCGTGTCGATTTCGCCGGGGGCCGCGCTCGCCGTGCCGAGGCTCGTCATTGTCTAGTGGCGCTCGCCGGGGCGTATTGAGTGTCCCGGAACGGCCCGCAGCGCCGCGTCGCCCTACGCCTCCTCGGCGCCCGCGAGTTCGCGGAGGCGCTCGGCGCCGGAACGCGTCCCTTTCGCGAGGAGGACGTCGCCGGCGTGAAGCGCGGTGTCGGGGCCGGGTTGGATGACCCAGGCGTCCTCGGTGTCGGCGCGGAGGCCGCCGGTGGTGTCGGCGTCGGCGTCGGGGCGCCGGACGGCGATGACGCGCATCCCCGTCTCCGTCTTCACCTCGGCGTCGCCGAGCGTCGTGCCGTCGAGGGGGCTGTCGGGGGCGACGGCAGTGCGGACGATGACCTCGTCGGACTCCTCGACTGCCTCCTGGACGACGACGTGCGTGTCGAGGCCCCGGAGGACGCCCTCGGAGATTTCGAGCGCGGCGTCACTGATGACCTCGGTGGCGTTCGCGATTTGGACGAGGCCGCGCAGCGAGACGGGGTCCTCGACGTCGGCGGCCGCCCGGAGCGTCCACGCCTCGAAGCGCGCCTCCAGCGCGTCGACTTCGGCTTCGAGTTCGACGACTTCGCGGGCGATGTCGTCGCTGTCGAAGAGCACGCTCCCGTAGGCGAGGTCGACAGCGAGCTCGCTCATGTTCTTCATGAGGACGAGCGAGTCGACGGCGCGCTCGAGGTCGACGATGTCGGGTTCGCCCGCTTCGGGGGGTTCGTAGCGCTCGCCGGTCGCGTGCTCGTAGACGTCGCCGATGGACTCCTCGGGGCCGCGCAGGAGGAGGACGTCGCCGGCCTCGAGCGTCGTCTCGGGGCCGGGGTTGGGTATCCAGTCGCCCCCACGCCGGATGGCGATGACGCGCACGCCCGTCTCGGTCTCAAGGTTGATGTCGACGAGCGTCCGGCCGGCGTACACCGAGTCGTCGGCGAGCTCGCCCCGAACGAGTCGCTCGACGGCCTCGGGGAGCGCGCCGCGCATGGCGTCCGGGACGCCGACTTCCTCGAGGACGACTTTGGCGATGTCGCCGCTCGCGTCGGAGACTTTCTCGGCGGCGCCGATGATGCCGAGGACGGGCGCGAGCGTCTCTGCGTCCTCGGGGTTGCGCGCGGCGAGCAGGAGACTCATCCGGGCGCGCAACTGGAGGACGTCCATGCGCTCCTCGAGTTCGAGGACTTCCTCGGCGACGTCCGGACTCCCGTGGAGGACCGCCGAATAGGAGAGGTCGATGAGGAGTTCGGCGGTGTCCTTCATCTCCGCGAGGAGGTCTTTCACGCTCGCGGGTTCGTACTCGACGCGGCCAGGCATAGGGTGACGATGGCGGCGGGGGCGTAAAAAGTCACGTGGGCGAGGCGGTGCGGCCGGCGACCCGAACGGAGAACGACACCCCGAACGCGACGACCATTCGTTCTGTCATGCGGAACGCTACGTCAGTATCCCCGTCGGACGCCCACCGGAAGTGTGTGGTTTTCCAGACAGTGTCGGCGTCAAGCGATGAAATCCCACGTACGGTCACCGGACGAGTATGGATAATAGGCAACCCTTTTGCAACACCGTGAAAAACCGTCGGGTATGTCCGACGAACTCAAGAAGGGGCTCGAGGGTGTGCTCGTGGCTGAGTCCGAGCTCAGCTACATCGACGGCGACGAGGGACAGCTCGTCTATCGTGGCTACACCATCGAGGACCTCGCGCGTGAGGCGTCGTACGAAGAGGTCCTCTACCTCCTCTGGCACGGCGAACTCCCGACGGAGGCGGAGCTCGAGGCGTTCGAGGCCGAGATGGCCGCCGAGCGCAGCGTCGACGACGCCGTCCTCGAGACCGTTCGGGACCTCGCGGAGTCCGACGAGGTGCCGATGGCGGCCCTCCGGACCGCCGTCTCGGAGCTCTCCGCGTTCGACGAGGACGCCGACGAGGAAACGGACCCGACGGACCGCGAGGCGAACCTCGCGAAGGGCAAACGCATCACCGCGAAAATCCCGACGATTATCGCGGCGTTCACCCGCATCCGCGACGGCGAGGAGCCGGTCGCGCCCCGCGAGGACCTCAGTCACGCCGGGAACTTCCTCTACATGCTGAACGACGAGGAGCCCGACGACGTGATGGAGGACGTCTTCGACCAGGCGCTCGTCCTGCACGCCGACCACGGCCTGAACGCCTCGACGTTCTCCGCGATGGTCACCTCCAGCACGCTCGCCGACCTCCACTCCGCGGTCACCTCCGCGGTGGGGACGCTCGGCGGTAGCCTCCACGGCGGCGCGAACCAGAACGTCATGGAGATGCTGAAGGAAGTCGATGAGTCCGAGAAGGACCCCGTCCAATGGGTTGAGGACGCCCTGGAGCGCGGCGACCGCGTCGCCGGCTTCGGCCACCGCGTCTACAACGTGAAGGACCCGCGCGCGAAGATTCTCAGCGAGCAGTCCGAGGAGCTCGGCGAGGCCGCCGGCGACACGAAGTGGTACGAGATGAGCGTCGCCATCGAGGAGTACATGGCCGAGGAGAAGGGCCTCGCGCCGAACGTCGACTTCTACTCCGCGACCACCTACTACCAGATGGGCATCCCCGTCGACATCTACACGCCCATCTTCGCGATGTCCCGCGTGGGCGGCTGGATCGCCCACGTCCTCGAGCAGTACGACGACAACCGCCTCATCCGCCCGCGCGCGCGCTACGTCGGCCCGACGGACCAGGAGTTCACGTCCGTCGACGAGCGGTAATCGGCCGAGTCGAGCGCGACCGAACGGTTCTCCACTTTTTCGACGGCGAGTGCCGAGCGGGCAGTCTCGCCTGTGGCTGTCAGTCTGCGACGCTCCCGCGTTCGGCCATCATCTCGGCGGCGCGCGTCGCCCAGTCGGAGTAGGCGAAGCCGACGAGCGCGACGGCGGCCATCCAGACGTACTGCCCGCCGACGGCGACGTAGGCCCCGAGCGGCCCCCAACCGAGGAGGACACCGAGGACGTAGGTGCCGCCGACCAGTCCGCCGAAGACGCCGGTGGTGCGCGCGAAGAGCGGGATGCGGGTCTCGGAGGCCCCACCCAAGGCGCCGGAGAGGACGGTGAAGCCGGCGACGAACGCGGCGGTGTAGCCGTAGACGCGCGCGAACGACGTCGCGTAGGGGAGCGCGTCGGGCGACCCGCCGGCGAGGAGGCGGACGGCGTCGGGCGCGAGGGCGACGAGCGCGAGGCCGATGCTCCCGACGGTCGCGACGGCGAGGCCGGTGGTCGCCCAGCCACGGAAGCGCGCTTCGGCGGCGTCGCCGTCGCCGAGCGACTGCCCGACGAGGACGCCGACAGCGGTGCGATAGCCCCGGGAGAGCGGGCCGGTGACCTGCTGGTAGACGCGGCGGCCGATCTGGAAGCCGGCGTTGACCGGGGTCCCGAAGCCGAGGAGGAGGGCGTTGAACGGGAACTCGGCGATGGTGGTGGCGAACCCCTCGGCGATTTTGGGCGCGGCGACGGTGACGAGTTGGCGCGCGATGACGAGGTCGCGCGGGCGGACGAGCGAGAGGTCGTCCTTCCGGTAGCGGATGGCGGCAAGGAGGAAGGCGGCGGAGAGGACGTTCGAGACGGCGGTGGCGGCGCCGACGCCGAGGACGCCGTAGGAGGCCACGCCGAAGAGGCCGAGACCGAGGACGAGCGACCCCGTGATGTTGGTGACGTTCGTGACGCCGGTGACGTACATCGGGGTGCGGGTGTCGCCGGTGCCCTGGAGGGCGCGTGAGGCGACGAGCGAGACGTGGCGCGCGGGCGCGGTGGCGAGGACGACGCCGAGGTAGGTGGCGCCGAGGACGACGGTGTCGCCGGTGGCGCCGAAGAGGCGGATGAGCGGGCCGCCGAGGAAGACGCCGGCGAGGGCGATGGGGACGCCGGCGAGGAGTCCCATCACGACGGCGCTGGAGACGGCTTCGGCGCGGTTGGCGTCGGCGTCCGCGCCGGTGTCCTGACTGGCGAGCGCGATGGCGGCGCTCCCGAAGCCGAGGCCGATGCGCAGCGGGACGCGCGCGTAGAGGTCGGCGAGGCCGACGGCGACGACGGCGGCGGGCGAGAACGTCGCGGTGACGAGGACGTCAACGGTCCGCATCAGCGTCCGGAGCGTCTGGGAGGCCATCACCGGCCACGCGAGCGCGAGCACGCGACGCCACGTGGCGACCAGTCGGGAGTCCACATCGGTCGTCCGTGTGGGCTGAGGAAAGGCCTGCGGGTCCCGGCACGGCGGGAAGCGGAGGTGGCGGCACGCCGGCGCGACCAGTTTCACTTTCACTCCGGTATCCGCGGTATTATGGTGGTCGCGCGTGACGGTATAGACGTCACACGCTTCCGTTCTCTGGCGACCCGAACCGCTTAGGGACACCTCCGTCTACTGCCAGTATGCTCGAACTGGAGGACGTCCGCGAGGCCGAATCCGCCGTCGCGGAGGTGGCCAGACACACGCCGCTCGATCACTCCTACACCTTCTCGTCGATGACCGGCGCCGAGGTCCACCTGAAGCTGGAGAACGCCCAGCGCACCGGGTCGTTCAAAGTCCGGGGTGCCGCGAACCGCATCACGCGCTTCACCGACGCCGAACGCGACGCCGGCGTCGTGACGGCCTCCGCGGGCAACCACGCGCAGGGCGTCGCGCTCGCCGCCACCCGCGCCGGCGTGGACGCGACGGTCGTCATGCCCGAGACGGCGCCCATCTCGAAGGTGAAGGCCACGCGGAGCTACGGCGCCACCGTCGAGTTGCACGGCGTCGACTACGACGAGGCACAGGAGCGCGCCCACGACATCGAGGCCGAGGAGGGCCGGACGTACGTCCACGCCTTCGACGACGAGGCCGTGATGGCCGGGCAGGGCACCATCGGCGTCGAAATCATGGCGGACCTCCCCGACGTCGACACGGTGGTCGTCCCCGTCGGCGGCGGCGGCCTCATCGCGGGCGTCGCCACCGCCGTCAAGGGCATCGCGCCGGACGTCACCGTCGTCGGCGTGCAGGCCGAAGGCGCCTCCAGCGTCGCCGACAGCCTCCGGAAGGGGAGCGTCCAGAAACTCGAGAGCGTCGACACCATCGCCGACGGTATCGCCGTCCGCGGCGTCGGCCAGCACACCTTCCCCGTCATTCGCGAGCGCGTCGACGAAATCGTCACTGTCAGCGACGCCGAAATCGCGAACGCGCTCGTCCTCCTCTTGGAGCGCGGGAAGACACTCGTCGAGGGCGCGGGCGCCGTCCCGCTCGCCGCGCTCCTCACCGGGAAGTACGTCTACGAGGAGGGCGAGACCGTCGTCCCGATTCTCTCCGGCGGGAACATCGACCTCAACCTCCTCACCACCGTCATCATGCGCGGCCTCGTCGACCAGGGCCGCTACGTCAAGCTCCGCACCGTCCTGAAGGACCGCCCGGGCGCGCTCGACAAACTCCTTGAGGTCCTCACCGACGAGCGTGCGAACATCTACGCCATCCAGCACGACCGGACGAACCGGGACGTCGCGATGAACGCCGCCGAGGTCGAACTCGACCTCGAAACTCGCGGCGAGGACCACGTGGAGCGACTGCTCGACCGACTCCGCGCGGAGGGCTACGACGTCGAACTACTCGTCTGACTCCCGGACCGCGTCGTACTCGACCGTGAGGAAGCGCACCCCGCAGACCCACATCGTCTGCGTCGCCGTGATCCCCGACTCGTCCGGCCGGACGGTGAAGCGCTGCTCGAGCGGCAGCTCGAACGTCCCGAGCGGCGTCACGAGGTAGAGCCCCGGTTCCGCGCCGGCGCGCGTCGTCAGCGCGATGCCCGTCCCGTCAGGCTCGCCCTCGCCGTCCTCGTCACCGCCGCGGCCCGATTCGTCCGTGTGGTCGAGGTGGAGGACCGTCGAGAGGTTCGCCCACGGGAGCGGGACGGCGATGTTCACGTATCGCGCTGCTGGACGTGAGCCAGCGGACCCGGAAGGGCCTGAGTCGTTCGCGTATCGCTCCGCGTTCCCGTCGCGTCCGCCGCCGCGTTCGTGGCTCCCGTAGAGCGCGACGAACACCGCCTCACCGGTTTCGCGGTCGGTCCGCACCCACGCCCGCACCTCGTCACGCGGGTCGACGTCCGCACGGACCTCGGCAAAGCGACTCGTCAGTGCGACCGTCGAGTCCTCGTAGGGACCGGGGAGGTTCAACTGCTCGACGGCGCTGGTGACGCGCGCCGCGAGTGCCGCCCCAAGGCGGAAGCCACGGTGCCACGTCACGGTGGCCGTCATCCGGTAATCGCCCGTCTCCTCGTAGAACCGTCGAACTTCGGGATGGACGCGCTCGGGGTCGAAGTCCGAGCGGGCGTAGTCCGCCATGTCGTCCATCTCCCCGTCGGGTTCCACGCCCGTCGTCAGGCCGGCACGCTCCGGGAAATCCGGGCCGACGTGTGGTCCCGCCGTCACGGGACTCAGCGGGACGTCGGCCGCACGACGGCGCGCACGCGCGAGCGCCACCGCGGCGAGCGACGCAACGAGCGAGACGACAGCGGCGCAGGCGAGACGGGGGCGACGCATATTCGGTTGTTCGGGATGCGCCCCGGAAAACCCCGCCGACCCGGTCGAACGCGCCCATAGTTAAGGTCCGGGACGACGACACGTGAGGCATGAAGCGCATCATCGAGACGCCGGACGCTCCGGCGGCCGTCGGCGCGTACAGCCAAGCCACCACCGACGGGAACGTCGTCTACACCGCCGGTCAGATTCCGCTGACGCCCGACGGCGAGAACCTCAGGGACGAGGACGTCGCCACCCAGACCCGACAGTGCCTCGAGAACGTGAAAGCCATCATCGAGGAGGAGGGCCTCACGATGCAGGACGTCCTCAAGACCACTGTCCTCCTCGCCGACATCGACGACTTCGCCGAGATGAACGACGCCTACGCCGAGTACTTCGCGGACAACCCGCCCGCGCGCAGCGCGTTCGCCGTCGCCGACCTCCCGAAGGGTGTCGCAGTCGAAATCGAAGCCGTCGCCGCCCAGCGCGACTAGATGACGCTCGCGCGAACGGCCGCGTGGGGCGCCGTCGCCGCGCTCACCTTCCTCATCCTCGCGTTCGCCTATCACGCCTACGCCGGTGGCCCCGGTATCGCCGTTCTCGTCGGTCTCGCAGTCGTCGTCGGCGTCGCCGGCGCGCTCGGCGCACACGCCGCCGAACCGTGACGGACCCTCACGCCTGCCTCGAAAAGAAGGGTTTAAACCGGCGACCCGACTAGCAAGGACTGCAGGCCGGGATGGCCGAATGGCAAAGCGCACGCCTGGAAAGCGTGTCCCCTTACGGGGTTCTGGGTTCAAATCCCAGTCCCGGCGCTTCTACTGAAACCGAACCGACCAGTCGCGGCTAGACGTCTCTGTGCCGACGAGGCGGACGTCGGCGTGGCCGACAGGATGACGGCGTCGCGTTCGTCGCAAGACGTGTCCGACCCTAGAGGTCGGCGTCGACGCGGACTTCCTCGTTCGTGACGGTGTCGACGAGCTCGCCGTCGACGGTGTAGTCGTCCTCGTCCTTGGCGCTCCAGCCGAGCGCAGCCAGAACGGCGTCACCGATGCCGGGATCAGGGTCGACCCACGCGGTGTTTCCCTCGACGGCGGTCACGACGCCGAGTTCCTCGCCCTCGATGTCACGCAGGACCTTCCCGACGTCCTCATCGGTGAGTGTTGACATGTCTGAGTGGTCGGCGCGCGCCGGCAAAATCGTGGTGGCTGTCTCGGACCCGACGGCCCCAGCGTTCTTTCCGTCGGCGGGAGACTGGGCGAGTATGTCAGCCGAAGACACGCCAGTTCCGGTCGAAGAAGGCGAGGAGTACGTCGTGGACGTCGAGGACATCGGCGAGGAGGGCGACGGCATCGCGCACGTTGAGGACTTCGTCGTCCTCGTCCCGGACGCGAAGATGGGTGATCAGGTCCGCATCGAGATCGACACCGTGCAGGACGAGTTCGCGGTCGCGGAACTCCTCGAGCACGAAACCGACGTCGAATAGGGCGAATCACGACAAGGCCTAACACACTATTTCGCCCCGTGAGCCGCTCTCGCGGCTGTCCTGCTCGCCCGTCGGCGGAAGTTTTATATAGAAGGGCAAACAATCGATGCGGTGACGATGTCTCAGCGACGTATGCAGGGCCAGCCGATGGTCATCATGGGTGAGGACGCGCAGCGCGTAAAGGACAAGGACGCTCAGGAACACAACATCTCGGCGGCGCGGGCCGTCGCGGACGCCGTGCGCTCGACGCTCGGCCCGAAGGGGATGGACAAGATGCTCGTCGACTCGATGGGCGACGTCACCATCACGAACGACGGCGTCACCATCCTCGAGGAGATGGACATCGACAACCCGACGGCCGAGATGATCGTCGAGGTTGCCGAGACGCAGGAAGACGAGGCCGGCGACGGCACGACGACTGCCGTCGCCATCGCGGGTGAACTCCTCAAGAACGCCGAGGACCTCCTCGAGCAGGACATCCACCCGACCGCCGTCATCAAGGGGTATAACCTCGCGAGCGAGAAGGCCCGCGAGTTCGTCGACGAGGAAGCCGTCGACGTCGACCCCGAGGACGAGGACCTCGTGCGCGCCGTCGCCGAGACCTCCATGACCGGCAAGAGCGCCGAAATCGACAAGGAACTCCTCAGCGGCCTCCTCTACGAGGCGCTCCGCGCCGTCTCCGTCGAGGCCGAGGACGGCTCCACCGTCGTCGACGTCGCGAACATCAACGTCGAGACGCAGACCGGTCGCGCCGTCTCCGAGTCCGAGCTCCTCAAGGGCGCCACCGTCTCCAAGGACCCCGTCCTCGACTCGATGCCGACCGAGTTCGACGACGCCGACGTCCTCCTCCTCAACGAGGCCATCGAAGTCGAGGAGGCCAACGCCGACACCTCCGTCAGCATCGACAGCCCCGACCAGCTCCAGCAGTTCCTCGACCAGGAGGAGAAGCAGCTCAAGGAGAAGGTCCAGAAGATCGCTGACTCCGGCGCCGACGTCGTCCTCTGTCAGAAGGGCATCGACGACATGGCCCAGCACTACCTCGCGAAGGAGGGCATCCTCGCGGTTCGCCGCGTGAAGAAGTCCGACATCCAGTTCCTCAAGGACGTCCTCGGGGCGGCCATCGTCTCCGACCTCGACTCCCTCACGGCCGAGGACCTCGGTCGCGGCAGCATCCGTCGTGACGTCGAGGACGAGCTCTTCTACATCGAGGGCACCGAGGAGACCGCCCACGGCGTCACCCTCATCCTCCGCGCGTCCACCGACCACGTCGTCGACGAACTCGAGCGCGGCGTCACCGACGCCCTTGACGTCGCCGCCCAGACCATCTCGGACGGCCGCGTCCTCCCCGGCGGCGGCGCCATCGAGGTCGAGGTCGCCGACCAGCTCCGCAACTACGCGGACTCCGTTTCCGGTCGCGAGCAGCTCGCCGTCGAGGCGTTCGCGGACTCCCTCGAACTCGTCCCGCGCGTCCTCGCCGAGAACGCCGGTCTCGACCCGATCGACATCCTCGTCGACCTGCGCTCCGCACACGAGAGTGGCGAGAGCCGCACCGGCCTGAACGTCCTCACGGGCGACCTCGAGGACTCCCTCGACGCGGGCGTCGTCGAGACGGCCCACGCCAAGGAGCAGGCCATCTCCAGTGCCACCGAGGCCGCGAACCTCGTGCTCAAAATTGACGACATCATCTCCGCCGGCGACCTCTCCACCGACAAGGGCGACGACGAAGGTGGCCCCGGCGGCGCCGGCGGCATGGGCGGCATGGGCGGCATGGGCGGCATGATGTAAACTCGGTTTCGAGCACCCCGAGCGTACACCGACCCACCGATCCCACGAGCGCGGCGCGGGCGAGTCGCCCGCGCTCGCGACGCTACGCTCCCCGAACCGTTCGACGACCGTTCGGCCCCACGTCGTTCTTCTTTGGCGCTTCGTCGAGAGCGGCGGCTACGCGCGGCGGAGCGATGACGGCGGAGAACGGCGTGTGTCTGTGGCGCGTTACGCCTCGACGTCGAGTTCGAACTGCTCGTTCTCGGCGGCGGCGTTCAACACGACGCTCGTCGAGGACTCCTTGATGTCGGCGTCGCCGAGCAGTTCCTTGATGAGGTAGTTCATGTCGTCGGTGTCGCGGAACTTCCCGACGGCGATGACGTCGTAGTCACCCGTCACCTCGTAGACGGAGACCATCTGCTTGTGCTCGCGCAGCCGGTCGGTGAGGTCGGGGAGGGCGTTCCCCTCGACTTTGAGCTGGAGGACGGCCGTCACGTCGTAGCCGAGTTCGTCGTAGTCCACGAGGGGCGTGTATCCCCCGATGACGCCCTCCTCTTCGAGGTCCGTCAGGTGGTTCGAGACGGTCGTCACGGAGACGTCGAGTTCTTCCGCGAGGCTGCGCAGACTCGCGCGGCCGTCGCCGAGCAACTCGTTGACGAGTTTCGCGTCGAGGTTCTCGTAGGTCATACAGCCACAGAGGAGATAGGGGGATTAGAATTTAACGAACGTCCATTTCCCGGTGTGACGAAAAGAATTGCAACGACCGGAACCGCTTTAGTAATCCGTGTGTTTGCATCGAATGACGTAACCAATGACGAACGGTAACTACGCCGCAGACGGCGGCCTCACCGAGACGGAACAGCGCGTTCTGGACGAGATCGAGGAGAAGAACGTCGACTTCCTTCGCCTGCAGTTCACGGACATCCTCGGTACGGTGAAGAACGTCTCCGTACCGGCCGAGCAGGCCGAGAAGGCCTTTACTGACGGTATCTACTTCGACGGTTCTTCCATCGAGGGCTTCGTCCGCATTCAGGAATCCGACATGCGCCTGAAGCCCGACCCCGAGACGTTCGCCGTCCTCCCGTGGCGCAAGCGCGAGGACGGGGCGTCCGCGCGCCTCATCTGCGACGTCATCAACACGTCGACGGACGAGCCGTTCCAGGGCGACCCGCGCGGCGTGCTCCAGCGCGCCATCGACCGCGCCGAGGAGATGGGCTACGAGGTCAACGCCGCGCCCGAGCCCGAGTTCTTCCTCTTCGAGGAGGACGAAGACGGCCGCGCGACGACGGAGCTCTCCGACGTCGGTGGCTACTTCGACCTCGCGCCGAAGGACCTCGCGGCCGACGTCCGTCGCGACATCATCCGCGGGCTCGAGGAGATGGGCTTCGAGATCGAGGCCTCCCACCACGAGGTCGCCGAGTCCCAGCACGAGATCAACTTCGAGTACGACGACGCGCTCACGACGGCTGACAACGTCGCGACGTTCCGCACGGTCGTCCGCGCCATCGCCGCGGAGCACGACCTGCACGCGACCTTCATGCCCAAGCCCATCGCCGAAATCAACGGCTCCGGCATGCACACGCACTTCTCGCTCTTCGAGGACGGCGAGAACGCCTTCCACGACGAGAGTGATGAGTTCGACCTCTCCGAGACCGCCCACCAGTTCCTCGCGGGCATCCTCGAGCACGCGCCCGCCATCACGGCCGTCTCGAACCCGACCGTGAACTCCTACAAGCGCCTCGTCCCGGGTTATGAGGCGCCGGTCTACGTCGCGTGGTCCGACCGCAACCGCTCCGCGCTCATCCGCAAGCCCGCGGCGCGCATCCCCGCGGCTTCCCGCATCGAAGCGCGCTTCCCGGACCCGTCCTGCAACCCGTACCTCGCGTTCGCCGCGCTCATCCACGCGGGTCTCGACGGCATCGAGCAGGGCCTCGAGGCACCCGACCCGGTTCGCGAGAACATCTACGAGTTCGACGAGGAGAAGCGCGAGGAGCACGGCATCGAGACGCTCCCCGCCAACCTCGGCGAGGCCGTCGACGCCCTCGAGGAGGACGAAGTCGTCCAGGACGCGCTCGGCGACCACATCACCGAGAAGTTCATCGAGGCCAAGCGCGAGGAGCACACTGGCTACCGCATCCAGGTCTCCGAGTGGGAGAAGGACCGCTACCTCGAGAAGTTCTGAAGGGGTAACCGGGTAGCCGGGAGCGCGACGACACCGGCACCCGCGACACCACTCGTTATTAGGACACCGTACACCGGCAGCGGCGCTTTCAGCGCGGCGAGCGCGAGGCCGCCGACGACGACGTAGCCACAGAGCGCGATGAGCGGCCGCACCGGCCCGCGAACGACCGTGGGGCGCCGCGTGACGGCGACGATCGTGACGAGGCCGCCGACGCCGAGCCCGCAGGCCGCGAGCGCCTCGACGGTCGAGCCGGCGACGCCGAGTCCGAACACGCCGAGGGCGGCCGCGAGGGCGTAGCCCGGCAGGAGGCCTTCGCGCGTGACGGCGAGGACGACCCCAGCGAGGACGGCGCCGGCGGCGACGCCGGCGACGACGTCGACGAGGAAGTGGACGCCGAGAAGGAGGCGCGTCGCGCAGACGAGGGTGACGAGGCCCGCCGCGGCGAGCCAGCGGTGCCGGCAACGCGGCCGGGAGAGCAGGGCGGCGGCACCGCCGTAGAGTGCCGCCGAGGAGACGGCGTGGCCGCTCGGGAAGCCGTAGCCGTCGTGGGCGACGAGCGCGACGCTCGCCGGCGGGCGGCCGAGCGCGAAGACGGCTTTCAGGCCGACGACGGTGCCGAATATCGCGAACCCGAGCGCGACGTAGCGCAAGGCGTCGCGCTCATCAATGAGGCCGTAGCGCGGCGCGAGCCAGTGGACTGAGGCGACGGCGACCAGCACGAACCACGCGTCGCCGAGTTGCGTGAGAACTTCGAGAACGGGGACGAGCGCGGGCGGGACGGCGTCCGTCAGCGCGCCCGTGACGCCGACGCCCCTCACTGCTTCGAGCGGAGCCAGCCGACCGCCTTCCCGGGCACGCCGAGGGCGTTCAGCCCGACACCGAACAGCACCATGAGGACGTAGAGGCCGAGCGTGGAGAGCCAGACGACGAGCATGGCGGCGATGGACCACCCGCCCTCCAGCCAGTAGAACGCCCCGAGCGTCATCACGGTGCCGTAGAGCAACACGAGATAGGGTCCCCAGCCGCGGGCGTGGTTGCGCCGAACGCGCGAGCGGACGTAGCCCTTCAGCTCAGATTCGAGGGCGCTCCGACTCATCGTCTTCTCCTCGAGTTCGGCTTCGAGATGCTCGACGCGCTGCTGGAGTTCGGTCACGTCGGGCGTCGGCTCGTTTCGCCCGCCGTCCGTCGCGACCCGCTCATCGTCCGGTGCAGCCTCCGTCTCGTCTGTTCGTCCCGCGAGCACGGCGTTGAGTACCGCCCCGACCATGATAACAGTCCCGGAGACGTACAGCCACGTGCTCAGGAGGACGGCCGCTCCGAGCACGCCGTACACCCGATAGTCGTCGATATAGACCGTGTAGAGCCGGAAGCAGTCCGCGAGCAGCGTCCAGCTGGCGGCGGCGAACGCGGCACCCGGCCACACCTCACTGTGGTGGAGTTCGACGTCCGGGAAGACGTAGTAGAGCGGGAAGAAGACGCAGAAGAGCACGGCGACGAGCGCGACGGTGCCGAGGAGGTCGCCGAGCGTGCCGCCGAACGCGTAGGGAACGAGGACGCCGACGCCAGCGGCGCAGAAGACGGCGGCGCCGACCGCACAGCAGACGAGCAGGCCGTCGGTGAGTTGCTGGCGGAGCGGTTCGGCGTTCGGCTTCCCGTAGACGCGCGCGAACGCCATGTCGAGGCCGCGAAAGACCCGAAGCCCGGACCACGCGAGGAGGAGGACGCCGAGGACGGTGGCGCCCTTCCGGCCGGCCGCGTTCTCGATGGCGCTCCGGACGAGTTCCTGTCCCGCGGGCGTGAGAAACGCGCCGGTGGTCCCGACGACGTAGCCGGCGAGGCGCTCGCCGCCGAAGGCGGACCCGACGGCGAGCGCGAGCAGGAGGAGCGGGACGAGCGAGACGAAGGCGTAGTAGGCGACGGCGGCGGCGAGGAAGGTGATGCCGTCGTCGCGGGCCTCCGCGACGACCGCACGGACGAGCTCGCGCGCGTCGTCGAGTCGTGTCACGGGCCGCTGCACACCGGACGGACTCGCTCCGGCCGTAAAAACACCTCAGGGCGCGACGTCGCGAATCTCGGCGACATCGGCGTCCGTCTTGAACGTCGTGCCGCCGTAGTGGGTGCGGGAGGCGTCGAAGCCGGCGTCACGGAGGGCGGTGAGGAACTCGTCCATGCCGACGGCGGGCTCGCCCCAGCGCCCGTAGAGCTTGTGCTGGTCGTAGTGGGTGGGCTGGTCGAGTTCCGCCGAGAGGTCGGCGAGGAGGTCGTCGGCCTTCTCCGCGGTATTCATGTCCTCGCTGAGCTGGTCGCGGACGTTCGCGACGAAGGCGTCCTCGCGGGTGGCGTCCAGCCAGAGCGGGCCGGCGCTCAGGAGGTTGTGACCGTCGCAGTTCGGACAGGCGTCCGGGCGGGCGGCGTGGAGGCCGTAGTCGTGCTCGCGCCAGAGGCACTCCGGGCAGTGATAGACGTGCCCGAGAGCGTCGACGGCGTCGTTCGCGGCGCTCGCGGAATGCGTGAGGTCGACGTAGGTGCGGACGTAGTGGCGGGTCGCGTGCGTCAGGAGGGGCGTGACGCCGACGTCGAAGCGCGCCGCCGAGCGCGCCATCGCCGAGAGGAGGACGCGCACGCCCATCTCGGCGTGGTACTCGGTGTTTCTGGGGACCGTCTGGTACTTGCGGATGCCGGACTGGAAGTGCGCCCCGCAGAGCGGCGCGGTGTCCGTCGCCGTCACGCAGACCATGTCGCGGGTGTTCGCGAACGCGGCGTCGAGGAACGGCGCGGGCGTGCCGAATGGGTCGAGGTCAACGACGTCGAACGCGCGCTGGGGGTCCCAGAGCACGGCGTTGGCGTCGTCGTGGAGCACCTCGCCCTCGCAGTCGTTGCGCGCGAGGTTCCCCTCCGCGAGCGCGACGGCGTCCGGGTCGCGGTCGACGAGCGTCGCGTCCCAGCCATCAGCGGCGGCACGCACGCCACGAACCCCGGACGCGGCCATCGCGTCCAGATACGTCTCCGCGCGCGGTTCGCGCTCGCGGTAGGCGCGCAGCGTCGCCACCGTCAGGTCCCGGTTCAACTCCTGTTCGGGGTTGAAGAACACGCCGTCCTCGATGGCCTCCCCGGACTGCTCGGGGACCTCGACCGTTACCGCCCCCTCCGTGACGTCCATGATGGCGCATACTCGGGGCGGCGCGCCCCTAAAGGGCACGACACGCATCCACGGGACCGGCGGACCGGCGTCGAACCACACGCTCTTTACACGGCCGTCGAGTACCGATGGGCAGTGACGGCCGACGACGTCGAGACCGACGCCGGCGACGCGGACGGGAGCGCGGACGAGGAGTGGCGGGACTCGCTCGCGGACGCAGGCGAACTCACGCCCGACATCGTCGCCCAACTCCTCGCCGTCCACGGCGACCGCGGACGACGCGCCGTCGACGCCGTCGGCGAGGGCCGGGTCAAGCAGTACAACGATTTCACCGTCGTCGTCGGCCACGAGGACGAGTACGTCGTCGAGGACGGCGGCTGCACCTGCCGGGACAGCCAGTACAATCTCGACGCCGACGACCCCACGCAGCGGTGCTGGCACGTCCTCGCCGCCGAAATCGCCGAGCGAATCGGCGCCGTGGACCACCACGACATGTACTACTCTGAAGTCCGGAACTTCCTCTAGCGTCGGGGCTTTTCACCGTCGGGCGTCTAGGGGTGGGCGATGACCGCCTTCGCGGACGTGACGGAGGCCGACGTGCGCGCGGCCTTCGACGCCCAGAACTACGTCGCCTCAGAGGACGTCGTGACGAGCGCGCTCCTCGCGCTGAGACTCGGGAAACCGCTGCTCGTGGAGGGCGCGCCCGGCGCGGGCAAGACCGAGCTCGCGAAGACGCTCGCGGCCGGCTTCGACACCGACCTCGTCCGCCTCCAGTGCTACGAGGGCCTCACCGCGGAGAACGCCCTCTACGAGTGGAACTACACGAAGCAGTTGCTCGCCGTCGAGGGCGAGGAGGCGAGCGTCGAGGGCGACGCTTCCGTCTTCTCCGAGGAGTACCTGCTCGAACGCCCGCTGATGGAGGCGCTCGCGACCGCGGACGACGGCGAGCGCCCGCCCGTCCTGCTCGTCGACGAGGTGGACCGCGCCGACGAGGCCTTCGAGGCGCTCCTCCTCGAGGTGCTCTCCGACTTCCAGATCTCCATCCCCGAACTCGGCACCGTCTCCGCCGAGCGACCGCCAATCGTCGTGCTCACGTCGAACCGGACGCGCGCGCTCTCGGACGCGCTGAAGCGGCGCTGTCTCTACCTCCACGTCGAACCGCCCGAGTTCGAGCGCGAGTGCGAAATCGTCGCGCGAAAAGTCCCCGCGTTGGACGACGAGACGGCCGCGACGGTCTGCGGCGTCGCGGGCGCGCTGCGCAAACGCCCCCTCCGGAAGCCACCGGGCGTCGCGGAGACGCTCGACTGGGCGGAGGCGCTCGCCGCGCTCGATTACGACGAACTCGACGCCGACACCGTGCGGGCGACGCTCGGCTGTCTCCTGAAGGACGCCGCGGACGTCGAGCAGTTCGACGAGGACGCCATCGAGGCGGTCCTCGCGGAGGCCGCCGGCCGGACGTGATCGCCGACCACCTCCGTGCGGAGTTGGTGCGGTTCGTCGACGAACTCCGCGACGCGGGCGTCCGCGTGCCCGGCGACGGCGCCGTCGCCGCCGCGGAGGCGCTCACCGCGCTCGACGACCCCGGGAAGGCGGACGTGCGCGCGGCCCTGCACGCGACGCTCTGCAGTCGCCCCGGCGACGACGAGGTGCTCGACGCGCACTTCGAGACGTTCTGGACGCGCCTCCGCGGCGGGGACGCCACCTACGGCACGGACGACGACGACGGCCCCGCGACCCTCGACACGAGCGCCGAGGGCGTCGCGGACGCGCCCGGGCAGACCGTCAGCGACGAGAGCGCGTCGATGGGCGGCGCGACCGGCGGCGGCCTCGAAGGCGGCGTCGGCGCGTCCGCGGGCGGGAGTGCCGGCAACCAGTACAGCGCGGACGGCGAGAGCGAGCGCGTCACCCTCGATAGCGTCGGCGACGCGGACGTCGCGGCGGCCGTCAGGGCGTTCACGGACGCCGTCGCGTCGCTCCCCGGGCGGCGCTGGACCGGCGGCGACGGCCGCCCGGACGTCCGGCGCGCGCTCCGCGAGAGCGCGAGCTACGGCGGCGTCCCGCTCTCGCTCCCCGAGCGCGAGCGCCGGCGAACGGCCGCACGCGGCGTCGTCCTCGTGGACGTCAGCGGCTCCGTCCTCGACGCGCTCGACCGGGACACCCTGCTCGCGTTCTGCCGCGAGATACGCGAGACGTGGCGGAACACCCCCGTCTTCTTCTTCGACACCGCGCTCCGGGACGTCAGCGAGGCGTTCGACGCGGAGAGCGTCGACGCCGCGGGCCGCGCGCTCGAGGCGACGGGCGTCGAGTGGGGTGGGGGCACCCAAATCGGGGACGCGCTCGCGACGCTCCACGAGGAGCGACCCGAAGCCGTCGACCGGCGCGGCACCGTCGTCGTCGCCAGCGACGGCGTCGAGCGCGGCGACACTGGGACACTGCGCACGGAGATGGCGTGGCTCTCGGGGCACGCTGAGCACGTCCTCTGGCTGAACCCGCTCGCCACCGATCCGCAGTGGCAGCCTGTGGCACCCGGGATGCGGGCCGCGCTCCCCTACCTCGACGGCTGTTACGCCTTCGGCGACACCGACGACCTCGAGCGCCTCGCCGCCGACCTCCGCGAGTACGGGCCGACGCTCCGGGCGGTCGAGGACGCGCGGCGACAGTCGTTTTGAGGTCGGCGCACGACGGCCCCGGCATGGACCGCCGCAGTCTCCTCACGACCACGAGTGTGCTCGCCACCGCGGGGCTGGCCGCGCTCGCGGGCTGTAGCGCGCCGACGGACGAACCCGAGCCCCGCGTCGAGAACGCGAGCTTCGAGAACGGGCTCGCGGAGTGGGAGACGGGCCGCGAGCTCCCGACCGACCCGAACACCGGCCAGCCCGTCGCCACCACCATCGCCGCCTCGAGCGACCGGGCGAGCGACGGGTCGCAGTCCGTCTCCTTCTTCATCGACGGCCGGCAGGACGACGGGGTGCTCTGGGTCGCGCAGGACGTCGACTTGGGCGGCGTCGACACGCTCACCGTCGACGTCTGGAGCCCCGAGGAGTCGTTCAACACCATCACGAAGGTCGCCGCCTACGCGGGCCCCGAGCGCGAACTCACCGAGAGCGACTTCGACACCACGCAAGCCGTCGAGGACCACGCGGGCTGGCGGACCTACGAGTATCCCGTGAGACACGACGGCGAGGGGCTGGTCGCCGTCGGTATCGCGGTCGTCTGGGAGACCGAGGTCACGCGGTACGTCGACAACGTTCGGCTCGTGTAGCGAGAAAAGGCGCGAACGCTCGCGCGTCCGCGGACGACTCATCGCTTACTCCTCGGCGCAGAGGTCGACGTAGTTCCGGAGGATTTGCAGGCCGGTCTCGCCGGACTTCTCGGGGTGGAACTGGGTGCCGAAGACGGTGCCGTCGTCGTTTGCGACGATGGACGCGAACTCCGCGCCGTAGTCGGTGGTGGCGACGACGTGGTTGTCGTCCTCGGGTTCCGCGTAGTAGGAGTGGACGAAGTAGGCGTACTCGCCGTCGACCCCCTCGACGAGCGGGTGCTCGCGAGTGACGTCGAGTTCGTTCCAGCCCATGTGCGGTACTTTCAGGTCGTCGCTCTCGAAGCGGACGTTCGTCCCCGGGATGAGGCCAAGGCCCTCGACGTCGCCCTGCCCTTCGCGTTCGGCTTCCTCGCTCGTGTCGAGGAGCATCTGCATCCCGAGGCAGATGCCGAACAGCGGCGTGTCGGACTCCGCGACCTCGCGCAGGGCGTCGCGGAACGGGCCGGCGTTCTCCATGCCGTCGCCGAACGCGCCGACACCCGGGAGGACGACGCCGTCCGCGTCCGGGAGGTCGTCGGGGTCGTCGGACACCTCGACGCGCGCGCCGGCGCGCTCGAGGCCGCGCGTCACGCTCCGGAGGTTCCCGAGGCCGTAGTCCACGACGACGACGTCCGCCGTCGTCTCGCGGGGAGACTGCGTGCTCATACAGGAGCGTGGGGGACGGCGAACCAAGTCGGTTTCCCTGCCGCGTCCAGTCGTTCCGGAAACCGAAGGACTACGGTACCACTGCACAACCGCGGGGGTATGGACGCATACCTGTTCGTACACTTCAGGGAGAAGCGGACGCCGGACGGCGAGCAAGTCCACTTCGCCGTGAGCGAGGACGGCTTCAACTGGGAGGCGGTGAACGGCGGCGATCCCGTCCTCTGGAGCTACAAGGGTGATAAGGGCGTGCGGGACTGCGCCATAACGCGAACCGAGGACGGGAGCTTCGTCATTATGGCGACAGACCTCAGCCTCGCGTACGGGATGCCCAACCAGTACGACGGGTCGTGGGAGGAGATCACGCGCAACGGGAGCGACTCGCTGGTGCTCTGGGAGTCCGATGACCTGGTCGAGTGGTCCGACCAGCGGATGGTCGAACTCGGTGACGGCCAGTTCGGCTGTCTCTGGGCGCCGGACATCACCTACGACCGCGAGAACGGGGATTACGTCGTCCACTGGTCGTCCACACACGAGCGCGACGACTACGCGAAGCACGCCATCTACTACGCGCGGACCGAGAGCTTCGAGACGTTCTCCGAGCCCGACCTCCTCTACGAGAAACCCGACAGCGGCGTCATCGACTCCGCGATGTACGAGGAGGACGGCGCCTACTACTGCTTCGTGAAGAGCGACGCGAACCCCGAGGGCATCGTCCTCCTGCAGGCCGACCGGCCGACCGGCCCGTTCACCCGCGTGTCGGCGTTCGACCGGACGATGGAGGGACTGGAAGGCGCGCGCTACGAGGCGCCGACCGCCGTGCGACTCGACGACGGCCGCTGGTGTCTGTTCCTCGACTACTTCGGCGGCGCGCCGGAGACACAGGGCTACGTGCCGTTCGTCGCGGACTCCCTCGATTCGGAGTTCGAGCGCGCCGACGAGGAGTTCTCCTTCCCCTACGGCTTCAAACACGGCACCGTCATCCGCATCACGTCCGAGGAGTACGAGCGGCTGCGAGCCTACGAGAAAGACCCCTCGGAACGATAGCTCCCTTAGAAGTCTCCGAGCGAGGACTGGCCGCCCTCGGCGCCGACGATGGTCGCGGCCGTCTCGATTGTCGACTCGAAGGTCGCCTCCTGCGAGCGGTCGTAGAGCGTCGCGGCGGGGTGGACGCAGACGAGGACGTCGAGGCGGACGTCGCCGACCTGAACGGGTTCGACGGTGCCCGCCTCCTTCGTGACCGCGACGTCGCGCCCGAGGAGGTGTTGGGCCGGCACCTTGCCGAGCGCGACGACGACCTCCGGCGAAATCCGTTCGAGTTCGGCCTCGAGGTAGGGTCGGCAGTTCGCGAGTTCCTCGTCCGTCGGGTCGCGGTTCTCGGGCGGGCGACAGCGCACGCAGTTCGTGATGCGGACGTCCTGCCGTCGGAGGCCGTGGTCGGCGAGCGCGCCGTCGAGGACGTCCCCGGAGCGCCCGACGAACGGTTCGCCCTGCTCGTCCTCGTTCGCGCCCGGGCCCTCGCCGACGAAGACGACGTCCGCGTCCTCTGGACCGACGCCGTTCACGATACGGCTGCGGGACTCCACGAGGTCGGGGCAGCGCTCGCAGCCCTCCACGCAGAGTCCCTCCATCTGTTCGAGGTCCGTCTCGCTCATAACGAGTGCGTCGTCGCGGAGGGCGTTAAGCCCCCGGGGTTCAGCGGTAGTCGTCGGCGGCGCGCGCCGCCTCGCGCGCGACGCGGAGCGGCTCGGGACGGCCACCCTCGGGCGTGTAGGTGCGAACGACCGAGTCGGGGTTCTCACAGCCGACGCTCCGCACGTAGACCGTATCGTCGCCGACCGAGACCGGACGGCGTTCGGGGAGCGCGCGGTACGCGGCGAGGCGAGCGTCGCGCGCGTCGCCCGAGAATTCCCGACGGATGGCAGCCTCGAGGCCAGCACTTGCCTCGAAGCTCACCGACAGGACGGGCCGGTCAGTCGCCTCGTGAAGCCGGTGGAGCTCGAGAATGTTGTACCACGCGAGCGCGACACCCGCGACGAGGACGTACTGGACGTCCGGGCGCTCGAGCGACTCCCAGACGTCAATCGCAGCGTCGGTGACGTCCGAGCCACCAACAGTGAACGAGCGAAAACAGAAGTCGTCGACGATGCGGTCCGCGCGGACGACGGCACCTGCGAGCGTGCTCCGTGAGGCGTCACCCGCGTAGGACTCCGCGAGCCCGAGCGCGCGGGTGCCGGCCTTCACGCCCTAGTTCTCCTTGATGTCCTGCAGTTTCTCCAGAAGCTCGTCGTTGCTGGCGTCAATCTCGTACTCGACCTGCCCCTCGTGGGCGTTGTGCTCCGTCTGGACGCCCTCGCCGTCGTCGTCCGCGGAATCGAGTTGCTGACGCTCCTGCTCGGATTCGTCGTAGCTTCCGAAGCCCATACCCGTATATTGTGGTTTCGGCTCCAAAAAAGAACCGACTATTTAAAACCGGCGCGCCTAGGCCGACGTATGCGTGTCGAGGAACCGACTGCGGACGCGGAATCGTTCACGTGTAACGCGTACCTCGCCCTCGGCGAGCGGGACGTCCTCGTCGACGCCAGCTCGATGGACGGCATCGAGGACGCCGTCGCCGAGCACACCGACTCGCTCGACGCCGTCGTGCTCACCCACCAGCACGCCGACCACGTCGAGGAGCTCGAGGCCGTCTGCGAGGCCTTCGACCCGGACGTCTACGCGTACGCCGACCACCCCCGCCGGACGCACGAACTCGCCGACGGCGACGAGGTACGGATCGGCGACGAGACCTTCGAGGCCGTCTACACGCCCGGCCACGCCGACGACCACCTCGCGTTCGTCTCCGAGACGACGCTCTTCTCCGGCGACGTCGTCGTCCACGACGACGGCGCGTTCGACTACGGGAGCTTCGGGCGCACCGACATGCCCGGCCAGTCCCGCGAGGAACTCGTCCGGAGCATCGAGCGACTCCTCGATCGGATGCCCGTCGACGTCGAACACATGTACAGCGGGCACGGCGGTACCTACCACGGCGACGTGCGCGACGTCGTCGAAACCGCGCTCGAACGCGCCGAGCAGTTCGAGCCGAAGTACCCCGACGAGTAGACCGACGTTTCTAAAACCTTAACCGCCTCCGCGCCGATTTGACGGGTATGCCCGAGCAATCCATCGAGGACCGCCTCCTCGACAAGCAGATCTGCATGCGCTGTAACGCGCGAAACCCCAAGGAAGCGGACCACTGCCGCAAGTGCGGCTACGGCAAGCTCCGCGCGAAGGCCCGCGAGCGCCGCGCGACGTAATCGCCGCCCCCGCGTTTTCCGACTCTATCTCCACTCTCTAGCCGCAGGGTTCGCTATTCCTCCTCGCCGGCGTCGAGGTACTCCTGCTGTATCTCGACGACGTCCGCGGACGTCTCACACTCGCTGTAGCGCCGGAGCGGCTCCTCGTTCAACTCGAAGAAGGTGTGGCCCCACGTGAACTTGCTCAACACCTCCTCGGCGTGCTCGCGCTCGCCGAGGATGCAGAGCGCGCCCGCGAACGCCTCCGCCGTGTTGAGCTGGAAGGGCTTGCCGTAGTTCACGGGGTTCGCGGCGACGAGGAACGGGAGCGCGCGGTGCTCGCCCGGCATCTCGAAGGTCGCCCGGCCCGCCGTCTCCCACGAGCAGTCGAGCGCGACGAGGTTCGCGTACTCCGCGTCCGCCGGCGAGAGCGCGGTGTCCGCGTGCGGGTTGAGGACGACACCAAATGGTGTCGCGCGCGCGGAGCGATGGAGCTCCGTCATGTCGAAGCGCGCGAGCTTCCGCGCCGTGCACTTCTTCGGGTCGTCGTCGCCCTCGTAGCGGACGTGGAGGTCCATTCGCTCCTGTCTAGTGCGTGCGCGAGGAAAAGTGGCGCTATCGCAACGGCGGTGCGCGCGGAACGCGGAGAGTGCCCCGCGACTCGCGTCTCGCTCCCGTCGGTCGCTCGCGCTCGTCGTTCGGTGGGCCTTCACTCCGCTCAGCCCCACCTACTCGCGGGTCATCGTGCTCTCCGCTCGTCTTCCCGGGGCCCCTCGCGTTGCTCGGGCCCGCGTTACTCGCGGGTCGCACGCTCCCCGCTCGTTTCTTCGCGACGGCTGTGCCGTCGCGGTTACTCCTTCTCGCCGGCGCCGAGCGCGGACTCGCCGACCTTCTCGTGGCCCTCGATGACCTCCTGGCCGCCCATGTAGGGCTGGAGGGGGTCGGGTACGTCGACGGTGCCGTCCTCGTTCTGGTAGTACTCCAGAATCGCGACGACGATACGCGGGACGGCGAGGCCCGACCCGTTCAGCGTGTGGAGGTACTCGGCGGACTCGTGGCGCTCGGGGCGGTACTGGATGCTGGCGCGACGCGCCTGGAAGTCCTCGAAGTTCGACACCGAGGACACCTCGAGCCACCGGCCGCCGACGTCGGGGCCCTCGGGCATGTCGTCGCCAGGCGCCCACACCTCGAGGTCATACTTCTTCGCCTGCGTGAAGCCAAGGTCACCCGTGCACATCTCGAGGATACGGTACGGAAGCTCGAGGCGCTGGAGGACCTCCTCGGCCTCCTCGACGAGGCCGTGGAAACGGTCCTCGGACTCGTCGGGCCGGACGAAGTTCACCATCTCGACCTTGTTGAACTGGTGGACGCGCACGATGCCGCGCGTCTCAGTACCGTGCTCGCCGGCCTCGCGGCGGAAGTTCGGCGAGTAGGCCTGATGTTTGAGGGGAAGGTCGTCGTCGAGCAGAATCTCGTCCCGGTACATGTTCGTCACCGGGACCTCGGCAGTCGGGAGCAACCAGAGGTCGTCGTCCTCGTAGTCGGCCTCGTTCACGTCGCCGATGCGGTAGGCGTCCTCGACGAACTTCGGGAACTGGCCGGTGCCCTCCATCGATGCCGAGTTCACCGGAATCGGCGGGAAGACGTCCTCATAGCCCTGCTCGCGGTGGACGTCGAGCATGAACTGGACGAGGGCGTGTTCGAGTTTCGCGCCGTCGCCCTTCGCGAAGTAGAACCCACCGCCGGAGACTTTCGCGCCGCGCTCGAAGTCGAGGATGTCCAGTTCCTCGCCGAGGTCATAGTGGGGCGTCACGTCCTCGGGGAGCTCTCGGAGGTCATCGAAGCCCTCGCGGCGGCGCTCGACGTTCTCGGACTCGTCCTCGCCGACCGGGACGTCGTCGGCGGGCACCTGTGGGAGCGTCAGGAGGAGGCGTTCGAGTTCAGCCTCCAGTTCGTCCGCGCGTTCCTCGACCTCCTCGAGTTCGTCCTTGAGTTCCTGCGAGCGCTCGATGGCCTCCTCGGCCTCTTCGTCCTTGCCTTCCTGTTTGAGTCGGCCGATTTTCGAGGAGACCTCGTTGCGTTCGTGGCGAAGGTCGTCGCCCTTCTTCTTCAGTTCGCGCCACTCCTCGTCCACTTCGAGAATCCGGTCGAGGTCGGCGTCCACGCCCTTCTTCTCGAGGGCGTCGCGCACGACGTCGGGGTTCTCCCGGACGAACTGCCGGCTGAGCATACTCGCGGGTTCTCGGGCGGCGGGCAAAACGATGGCGCATTGCGTGCAGGGCGCGGCGGCGAGGGCGGTGACGGCGACGGAGCCGCCGGAGGCGAACGTTTTTTCGCGCTCCCCGTCGCCCATCCGCGTATGGCTCCTGGCGACGTCGAACCCGTCGACTCCTGCACGGACGTCTACTACGTCGACACCGGCATGTACGACACTACTGCCTACGGCGCGGTGTACGTCGTCGACGCCGAGCGTCCCGCCGTCCTCGACACCGGCATCGGCACGCACCACGAGCGCGTCCTCGACGCCCTCGATTCGGTCGGCGTCGCGCGCGAGGACCTCGGCGCAATCGTCGTCTCGCACGTCCACCTCGACCACGCGGGCGGCGCGGGCTTCCTCGCGGAGGCCTGCCCGAACGCCGACGTCTACGCCCACGAAATCGGCGCGCCGCACCTCGTCGACCCTGAACGCCTCGTCGAGGGGACGAAGCGGGCCGTGGGCGACCAGTGGCGCTACTACGTCGAGCCCGAGCCCGTCCCCGAGGAGCGTGTGGTCGAACTGGCGGACGGCGACGACATCGACCTCGGCGACCGGACGCTCACCGCCCACCACGTCCCCGGCCACGCACCCCATCAGGTCGTCGTCCGCGACGACGTCGACGGCTTCGTCCACACCGCGGACGCCGCGGGCATCTGGGTGCCCGAACTCGGGGAGATAAAGGAGACGAGTCCGCCGCCGAACTTCGACCTCGAGCAGTGTATCGACGACGTGGAGACGATCCGCGGCCTCGACCCCGAGGTCCTCCTTTACCCGCACTTCGGGCCCGGCCCCGGGGACGTCCACGGCGTCCTGAACGACTACGAGGACGTCCTCACGAAGTGGGTCGACCGGGTGCGCTTGAAGCGCGACGACTTCGAGGACGACGAGGCGCTCGCGGAGTACTTCGCGGAGCGCGCGGACACGCGTAAGGTCTGGCCCGACCACAAGGCCGTAGAGGAGACGAAGATGAACGTCCGTGGCGTCCTCCACTACCTCGAGCGACAGTAGGCGCCGAGTCAGGCGCTGACTGTGTCAATCGCACAGCCACCCGGCGTCGTTTGCCGGCTCTCGACCGCCCCCATTTATCCTATACCCCCCAAAATACCCTACTGGAACCCGTGTCAGCATCGTCACTCATCACGTTCGTCGCGCTCATTCTCGTGCTGGGCGTCGCGGCCCAGCTCGTAGCGGCGCGATTACGCGTCCCGAGTGTGCTCTTCCTCATCCTCGCGGGTGTTGGCGTTGGTCAGGTACTCAACGTCCGCGAGCTCTTCGGTGGCGCGCTCGGCGGCATCGTCGGGTTGAGCGTTGCCATCATCGTCTTCGAAGGCGCGTTCCACCTGAAAATAGAGAAGTTGCGAGAGGCACCCCGCGAGACGCTTCGACTCGTCACCATCGGCGCGGCCGTCGCGCTCGTCGGCACCGCCGTCCTCGTCCGGGTGCTCCTCGGCCAGCCGTGGGACGTGTCGTTCCTCATCGGCGCGCTCCTCGTCGCGACGGGGCCGACCGTCATCACGCCCATCCTCGAAGTCGTGCCGGTCCGCGACCGGGTCGGCGCCGCCCTCGAAACCGAGGGTGTCGTGAACGACGTCACCGCCGCCGTCCTCGCCGTCGTCGCGTTCGAAATCGTGAGCGCGGAGACGGCCGCGACGACGAGCGAAATCGTCAGCGGCTTCTCCGCGCGCATCGGCGTCGGCGTCGTCGCCGGTCTCGTCGTCGCGAGCGTCGCGTGGGTCGTCCTCCGAAAGATCGACCTCTCGCCCGGGAACGCCGTCCAGAACGCCCGACTCGTCATCCTCGCGTCGGCGCTCGCCGCCTACGCGCTCGCCGAACTCAGCGGACTCAGCGAGTCCGGCCTACCTGCCGTCGCGACCGCCGGCATCATTCTCGGAAACGCCGACCTCCCCTACGAGGAGGAGATAGAGTCCTTCAAGGGCGACATCACGCTTCTCGTCCTCTCCTTCGTCTTCATCGCGCTCGCCTCTCTGCTCTCGCTCGACGACCTGCTCCGCTTCGGGGTCGCGGGGCTGGCCGTCGCCGTCGGCGCCGCCGCGGTCGTGCGTCCCATCGGCGTCTTCCTCTCTACCTACGGCGACCGCTTCACGCTCGCCGAGCGCGCGTTCGTCAGCGCGGTCGGTCCCAGGGGTATCATCCCCGCGTCCGTCGCGACGCTCTTCGCCGTCGAACTCCGGGCACACGGGATGCACGACGCCGCGAACGCGCTCGTCAGCATCGTCTTCCTCACCATCCTCATCACGGTCGTCTTCGAAGGCGGCCTCGCACGACACATCGCAGAATTCCTCAACGTCATACCAATGCGTGTCATCGTCATCGGCGGCGGCACCGTGGGTCGCGCGCTCGCAGAGCGCCTCGAAGACCGCGGTGAGAACGTCGTCATCGTCGAACAGGACGAATCGACCGTCGAACTCACTCGCGAACGCGGCTTCACCGTCCACCACGGGGATGGAACGGACATGGACGTCTTACGGTCGGCGGGCATCGAGAACGCCAAAATCGTCGTCACTGCCACCGGCGACGACGACGCGAACCTGCTCGTCAGCCAGCTCGTCGACGCGAAGTTCGAGCCCGAGACCATCATCGCGCGCGTCAACAACCCCGACAACATCGACGCCTTCAGCGAGCTCGGCGTGAAGGCCGTCTCCTCCTCGCTCGCCACCGCGTGGAGCATCGACAACCTCATCGAGCGCCCCGCGCTCTCCAACTGGATGACCGAAATCGGGCGCTCCGGCGACGTCCAGGAAATCGAGGTCACCGCCGAGGACCTCGTGGGGCGCACCATCGGCGAACTCGACGAGCAGCTGCCCAACGGCTGCATCATCGCGCTCGTCGGCCGTGACGGCGAGAACTCCGTCCCGAGCGAGGACTTCACCCTCCAGCAGGGCGACCACCTCACCTTCCTCGGGCGCAAGGAGGCCGTCAGAGAGGCCATCAAGCGCTGTCACCCCGACGAATAGGGAGCACCGCCCATCGCGGGGCTTTTACGGGTGCGGCGACGAGAGTGAAGAGACGGCACGGTCGGGTGGCCCCTTTCAGGCTACCGTGGTTTCCACGTGTGGCTTCCGCCGGCCGACCTACACCGTCGCTCTACACTTCTGAGCGACGGCCACACCCGCTTCGTCTCCTAAAGCGTTTTAGGCGCACCGGCCCACCGTAGCGCCATGGACCCGCGCCTTCGTCGGTTCCGCCGGCCCCTCCCCGCCCTCCTCGTCGTCGCGGCGTTCGCGCTCGGCGCCCGCCTGTTCGCGCTCGGCGCGCGCGTCGCCCACCAGGACGAGGGGCGCGTCGCGGACTGGATTCTCCACTACATGGCCGTCGGCCAGTGGGAGTATCGCCCCATCATCCACGGTCCCTTCCTCCCGCACGTCAACGGCGTCGTCTTCGACGTGTTCGGTGCCTCCGACTTCACCGCGCGCCTCGTCGTCGCCGTCTTCGGCGCGCTCCTCCCACTCTGCGCCTACCTCTACCGGGACCACCTCGCCGACGACGAAGTCGTCGCGTTCGGGTTGTTGCTCGCCGCGAGCGCGCCGCTCCTCTACTACTCGCGGTTCATGCGCAACGACCTGATGGTCGCCGCGTGCATGATGGCGGCGCTCGGCTTCTGGTTGCGCGCGCGCGCCACCGGGAAGGCGCGCTACCTCTACGCGGGCACGCTCCCGTTCGCGCTCGCGTTCACAATGAAGGAGAACGCCCTCCTCTATCCGGTGGCGTGGCTCGGCTCACTCGCCCTCGTCGTCGACAGACGCCTCCTGGTCGCGCGACTCACCGAGGACGGGCCCGGGCGAACCGCCTACGACCTCGTTCGGGACACGGCACGCGACCTCCGGCCGTGGGCGTTCCCGCTCGTCGCGTCGGCCGCGGGGTGGTTCGTCGTCGTCGTCGCGTTCTACGCGCCCATCCCCGAGGTGTACGGGGCGTTCACGAGTCTGGACGCGCTCCTCTCGGTTGTCGGGACGGCGACGCTCGGCACGTGGTCGAAGTTCGCGAGCACGTGGGGGCACGCCGGGATGAGCGAGCACTCCACCGTCGACTTCTTCGCGCGCTTCGCGAAGATTCTCGCGCTCACCGCGAGCGTCACGCTCGGCTTCGCCGTCGTCGGCTTCCTGAAGGAGCGCTACGGCAGTACGGAGCCACGCGACATCGTCGAGTTCTGCTTCTACTGGGGCGCGGCGAGCGTTCTCGGCTACGCCATCATCACCGACATCATGGCCGGGTGGCTCGCGACACACGTCGTCGCGCCGCTCGCGCTCCCCGCCGCCGTCGGCGTCGCGTGGGTCTACCGCATCGGCAAGCGGGGGTACGCCTCGGGCGACGTGTTCGCGTTCCGCGTCGCCGCCGCCGTGTTGCTCGTGAGCGCCGCGGGCGTCGGCGGCGTCGCCGGCTACACGAGCTACGCCGCCCCGCAGGACCCCTCGAACCCGCTCGTCCAGTACGCCCAGCCGGCCGGCGAAATGAAGCCAACGCTCGCCGAAGTCCGGGAGCGCTCGGTCGGCCACGAGGGCATCGACGTGCTGTTCTACGGCTCCGAGTTCTCGAACCCGAACGACCTCACACGCCAACCGACGTTGAACATCTCGACCGGTGGCTACGAGGGGTGGTTCGCGCGCCTCCCGCTCCCGTGGTACTTCAGCCAGTACGGTGCACGCGTCGCCAGCACCACCCAGCAGGACACACTCGGCGAGCGCGACGCGCCCGTCATCATCACGCTCGAGCGGAACGCCGACGAGGTACGCGAGACCATCGACACCAGCCGGTACACCGAGCGCACCCATCAGGGCTACCAGCACAGTCGGCCGGTCGTCTTCTTCGTCCGGAAGTCCTGAGCGGCCGGTCGTCCGACGGTCTTATGCGGCGCGAGCGTCAAATTAGGGGGTAATGACCGACCGGGCGCTCGACGTGGTGGAATTCCTTCTGACCGCACGCGTCTACGAGCGCAACACTGACCTCGACGAGAACGACCTCCCGCCGGCCGTCCGGAGCGCGCTCTGGGACGGCGACGGCGTTCCCCGACCACCACAGGCGACCGGCGAAGCCGTCGCGGAGGCGACCGGCATCGCCGACCCGTGGGACGAAGTCGCGAGCCTGATGTTCACCGAGCAGGACTCCTTCTCGGGTCGCATCCGCCTCGTCGACGACGACATGGCGAAGGAGTGGTACGCGAACCGCGCGACGCCCGAGCGGCTCGCACAGAACCCCGCGCTCGCCGCCGTCTACGAGGACGACTTCGACGGCGTCGACTACGAGGCGGCGCGCGAGGCCAACCGGCCCGTGCAGGCCGACCCGCAGTGGATCGACGGCCTCCTCGAGGAGATGTTCGACGAGGACGACGAGGAGATGCTCGACCTCGTCGAGGTGCAGGCGCCCGCCGAAATCGAGACGACGCTCGACGACCTCGTCCTCACCGACGAGCAGCAGGCCGAGACCGCGAAGGTCTCGAAGGCCATCGAGCACCGCGACTACCTCGCGAAAGTCGGCCTCGTCGAGGTCGGGAAGCTCCTCTTCGTCGGCCCGCCCGGCACCGGGAAGACCTCAACGGCGCGCGGGCTCGCCCACCGCCTCGACCTGCCGTTCGTCGAGGTGAAGCTCTCGATGATCACGAGCCAGTACCTCGGCGAGACGGCGAAGAACGTCGAGAAGGTCTTCGAGGTCGCCAAACGCCTCGCGCCCTGCATCCTCTTCATCGACGAGTTCGACTTCGTCGCGAAGACACGGACGAGCGACGAGCACGCCGCCATCAAGCGCGCCGTCAACACGCTCCTGAAGGCCATCGACGAGATGAGTCTCGTGCGCGACGACGTCCTGCTCGTCGGCGCGACCAACCACCCGGACGAACTCGACGCCGCAGTCTGGCGGCGCTTCGACGAGATTCTCAGTTTCCCGAAGCCGACGGAGCCGATGCGCGCGGACATCATCCGCATCGTCACGCGCGGCATCGAGGTGGAGAACTTCGACCCCGAGGAGATCGCCGCGAACACCGACGGCCTCACCGGGAGCGACCTCCGCCTCGTCCTCCGCGAAGCCGTCCTCGACGCGCTCGTCGAGGACCGCACGACGCTCTCACAGGAGGACCTCTTGGACGCCGTCGAGTCCTTCGAGGAGCGCGACCACCTCCGTAACCTCGACAGCCTCGAGGAGGCCATCGACTCCGACGAGGAGGAGCACGACCACGCACACGCCGACGACTGACCCGACTCGGCGGAGCCACGCGACTGACGCCGTCGCCGCGCCCGCCCGCGGCCGTCGCGGCGTGTGCCGATGTGACGGGAGTTAAGAGCGGGCCCCACGACGTACCCGGTGATGCGCGTCACCCTGCTCGGCACCGGCGACACGGCGGGCACGCCCCGGCCCGGCTGTGACTGCGACACCTGCCTCGCCGCGAAAGAACGCGGCGTCGAACGCACCCGCTCCTCGGTGCACGTGAAGAACGAGGAGACGGGCGAGGTCCTCCTCGTCGATACCAGCCCGGACTTCCGCCAACAGTTCCTCCGCGAGGACGTCGCGCTCCCCGACGCCGCCGTCGTCACCCACATTCATTTCGACCACTTGGACGGCATGGGGAATGTCTACCGGCTCCTCGACCACCTGCCCGTCTACGCGGCGGACGAAACCGACCCCGCCACCGAGGAGTCCGTCGCGGCGACAATACGCCGGAAGTACGACTACCTCGACACCGTCTCCGTCCACCCGCAGACGCCGTTCGAGACCTTCCGAGTGTGTGGCTTCGACGTCACGCTCGTCCCCGTCGACCACCCGCCGCTCCTCACCTACGGCGTCGTCGTCGAGAACCCCGAGACGGGCGCGAAACTCGCGCTCTCCGGTGACACGAGCTATCGGGTGCCCGCGGACTCCCGGGACGCCCTGCGCGACCCCGACCTCCTGCTCGCGGACGGCATCGTCCCCGCGAGCCTCTGCGAGTACCACCCGCTCGGTGGGCGCGACGAGGACGCGGACGGCGTCCCGCGGACGTTCGGCACGAAACACATGACGAAGGAGGGCGCGCTCGCGCTCGCGGACGACCTGAACGCCGACGAGCTCCGGGTCGTGCACGTCGCGCACCGCTACCCACCCGAGGAGGCCTTCGAGGAGCCCCTCGGCATCGACGGCGAAGTCTTCGAGCTCTAGGTCCAGCGGTCGAGGCCGGACTGGTGGCGCACACTCCCCGACTCGGGCGTCCACGCCTGCCGGGCGGCGCGCTCGGCGTCGAAATCGACGTCGGATGCCTCGGTTTCCTCGTAGCCCGGACAGTCGGGGCCGCACTCGCTCGCGGCGGCCACGAGGCGGTCCTTGTACGCACAGAAGGGGAGCGTCTCGATACCGGCTTCCGCGCCCCAGTCGGGGTCGATGTTCGCGCACCCGGGTAGCTCGTACGTCCGCCAGCCCTTCCCGTAGGCGCGCTCGGCGACGCGGCGGCGCTGGATGGCTTTCGCGTCGGGCGAAACGGGGTGGACCTCGCGACTGCCGGGGTGTGTCTCGCCGGGTTCGAGGCCCCAGTCGTCCCTGTCGAGGCGCGTCGGCTCCCGAACGACTTCGATGGGGTCCGTGTCGTCGACGTCGACGCGCCAGACGCCCACTTCGTCGGGGAGGCGGTTGAGGTGCGCGCGCGTCACGTAGGACTCCGTGGCGAGAATCGCGTAGTCGAGGACGCCGAGCGAGACGTCGTGGCGGAGTTGGTCGGCGAGGTTGCCGGGCGTGTCGAGGTCGGGTTTGTTCTCGATGCCGACGATGTCGCCGACCCAGTCGTCGGGGTAGCGCACGGTCTGCCGGACGACTTCGTGGCCGTCCCGTCGGGCGAGTTCGAGGAAGCCGGCGTCGCGGCCGCGTTCGGCGAGCGAGCGGGCGCGTGCGGGCGGGCCGTCGAAGGCGTCGGTGACGCGACGCCAGCGGCCGACGCCGACGTCCGCCGCGAGGATTTCGGGTGGAATCGTCGCCGGGGTGAGTTCGGTGCGGGCGTCGAAGTCGGGGCCACGCGTGAGGCAGACGACGTCGACGATGCGCCCGCCGGCGGCGCGGACGCTCGTCCCGAGCTGGCGCGACACCACCGGGTAGTCTCGTTCGAGGTGGGCACAGAGGCGTAACTCGAAGCCGAACTCGCGCACGCCAGAGGGGAAGTGGCTGACGCGGTTAAGCGTCCCGTCCGCTCAGGCGGCGAGCGCGACGTCGAGGGTGAGCATCACCATCAGGCCGGCCATCGTGCCGAGCGTGGCGGTACGCTCGTAACCGCGTGCGTGGCTCTCCGGGATGATTTCGTCGGAGATGACGTAGAGCATCGCGCCCGCGGCGAACCCCATCGCGTAGGGGAGGATGGGCGCCGCGACGAGGACGGCCCACGCGCCGAAGACGGCGACGGGCACCTCGACGAGTCCCGCGCGCAGGCCGGTGACCATCGCGTAGAAGCGCGTGCCGAGGCCGGCGTTCCGCGCGGCGATGGCGACGGCGAGCCCCTCGGGGATGTTCTGGAGGCCGATGGCGAGCATCAGCGGGAGCGCCTCGCCGAGGTCGCCGGAGCCGAAGCCGACGCCGACCGCCAGCCCCTCCGGGAGGTTGTGGATGGTGATGGCGACGATGAAGAGGAGAACGGAGGCGACGCGGCCGTCCATGTCGAGGCCGGCGGAGGACGCCTCGCTCTCGCCGCCGTCGGGTTCGACCTTGCCGGAGTCCGGGCGCTTGCGGCCCGTGACGAGGACGTGGACGTGGGGAACCCAACGGTCTGCGCGGTCGAGGACGAGGACACCGAGCGTGAGGCCGACGAGGACGGGGACGAGGCCGCCGGCGTCGATGCCGGGGAGGATGAGGCTGGTGAAACTCGCGGCGAGCATCACGCCGGCCGCGAAGCCGAGCGCACCGTCGAGCGCGCGCTCCGAGGGGTTGCGCCAGACGAGGATGCCGAGCGCGCCGATGAGGTTGAGGACGGCGATGACGATACCGCCGACGAGCGCCTGAATCACGGGGTTCGGTCCGGTGACTGAGACGAAGAAGTCGGCGAACGAGTTCACGACACCCGCCTCCGCTGGCGAGGGAGTGCCCGTCTCGGGCGACGGTCGGGCGTGGCGACGTAGTTCATACGTATGGATTAGACGCGTCTAAGAAATAGTTTCCCCCTCTCGTAAATACGTCCACGTCGGCGCGCGAGCGGCCGCCAGGGCGCGCCGAATCGGGGGCTTTATCATTTCTGCGGGGCGAAGTACCCGCAAGATTACTTCATGGCAGGAACTCACCGACAACCGGAGGTGAACATCGGTCTGGTCGGACACGTCGACCACGGGAAGACGACTCTCGTGCGCGCACTGTCCGGCGAATGGACCGATCAGCACTCCGAGGAGATGAAGCGCGGCATCTCCATCCGTCTCGGGTACGCCGACGCGACGTTCCGTCGCTGCCCCGAAGAGGAACCCCCCGAATGCTACACCGTCGAGGAGCACTGTGACGACCACGACGTCGACACCGAGGTCGCGCGGACGGTGTCGTTCGTCGACGCGCCCGGCCACGAGACGCTCATGGCGACGATGCTCTCGGGTGCGGCGCTCATGGACGGCGCCGTCCTCGTCGTCGGCGCGAACGAGGAGGTCCCCCAGCCACAGACTGAGGAACACCTCATGGCGCTCGACATCATCGGCATCGAGAACATCGTCATCGCGCAGAACAAGGTGGACCTCGTCGACGCCGAGCAGGCCCGCGAGAACTACCAGCAGATCGAGGAGTTCGTCGAGGGCACCGTCGCCGAGGGCGCGCCCGTCGTTCCGGTGTCGGCAGAGCAGGAGATCAACCTCGACGTCCTCATCGAGACAATCGAGGAGGAGATTCCGACACCCGAGCGCGACCCCGAGGCAGATCCCCGGATGTACGTCGCGCGCTCCTTCGACATCAACCGCCCCGGCACCACGTGGGAAGGTCTCACCGGCGGCGTCCTGGGCGGGAGTCTCGTCGCCGGCGAACTCGACGAGGGCGACGACCTCGAACTCCGGCCAGGCCGGGAAATCGAGGAGGGCGGCCAGTCCGAGTGGCAGCCCATCACGACGAACGTCCGCTCGCTCCAGGCGGGCGGTGAGAACGTCGAGACCGTCTCCCCCGGCGGTCTCCTCGGCGTGGGGACCGGCCTCGACCCGAGCCTCACGAAGGGCGACGCGCTTGCCGGCCAGGTCGCCGGCCACCCCGAGGCGCTCCCGCCGACGTGGGAGTCCTTCGAGATGGAGGTCGACCTCCTCGAGCGCCTCGTCGGCGCCGAGGAAGGCGAGACCATCGAACCCATCAACACCGGCGAGCCCCTGATGCTCACCGTCGGCACCGCCACCACCGTCGGCGCAGTCACGTCCGCGCGCGACGGCGAGTGCGAAGTGAACCTCAAGCGCCCCGTCTGTGCCGAGGAAGGCGACGTCATCGCCATCAATCGGCGCGTCGGCGCGCGCTGGCGGCTCATCGGCATCGGCCGCCTGCAGGGGTAGCGATGTCGGAGCGGGTCGCCGTCGACGCGAACGCCCTCATGATGCCCGTTGAGGTGGGCGTCCGGGTGTTCGACGAACTCGACCGGGTCTGTGGCGACTACGACGCCGTCGTGCCGGACGTCGTCCGCGCGGAGCTCGCGAAGCTCGCGGACGGCAACGGCGAGGAAGCGACCGCGGCGTCGGTCGGCACCGACCTGGCGGCCCGCTGCGACACCGAGGAGACGGACGGACAGTACGCGGACGACGCACTCGTCGCGCTCGCCGAGTCGGGCGCGGTGGACGCCGTCTGCACGAACGACGGCCCCCTCCGCGAGCGCGTGCTCGCGGTCGGCGTTCCGGTAATCCATTTAAGGGGCCGGAATCAACTCACACGCACTCAACCATAGATGTACAAGCGCGCACGCCTGAAGGACACGGTAGAAGTTCCCCCGCGACACCTCGCAGACGTCTCACCCGACCTGGTGAAACGGCTGCTCCAGGACAAACTCGAGGGGCGCATGGACGAGGACCTCGGTAGCGTCGTCACCGTCACGGAGGTCCACGACATCGGCGACGGGGCGGTCCTCCCGAACCGGCCCGGTGTCTACTACGAAGCCGAGTTCGACGCCGTCACGTTCGACCCCGAGATGCAGGAGGTCATCGACGGCGAAGTCGTCGAAGTCGTCAACTTCGGGGCGTTCGTCGGCATCGGCCCCGTCGACGGCCTGCTCCACGTCAGCCAGATCTCTGATGAGTATCTCGCCTACGACGAGCAGAACCAGCAGCTCTCCTCCCGGGAGTCCAGCGACATCCTCGGCGTCGGCGACGCGGTCCGCGCGCGCATCGTCACGAAGAGCATCGACGAGCGCAACCCCCGCGAGTCGAAGATCGGTCTGACCGCGAAACAGCCCGGTCTCGGCAAGCACGAGTGGCTCCGCGCGGCGGACGAGAACCCGGAGGCCGAATAGATGGCGTCGAACCGCCTCGCCTGTCACGACTGCCACCGCATCGTCGAACCCGACGAGGACGTCTGCCCCTACTGCGGGTCGAACGACCTCACCGAGGACTGGGCGGGCTACGTCGTCATCACGCACCCCGAGAACTCCGAAATCGCGGAGAAGATGGAGGTCACGGAGCCCGGCGAGTACGCGCTGAAGGTCCGCTAACGAGGAGTCGTGCCCGACGCCGTCGCCACCCTCCCGAAGAGCGCGCGCGCGTCGTTCAAGGAGCCGCTCGGCCCCGTCTTCACGGACGCGTTCGACCTCCTCGCGGACGCCGGCGACCCCATCGTCACCGTCGGTGACGTCGTCACGTACCACCTCGGCGAGGCGGGCGTCACTCCACACGTCGCCGTCGTGGACGGGAAGACCGAGCGCGAGGCCGTCGACCCGGAGGTGGCCGCGAACCTGCCCGCGGCCGCCACGGTCGTCGAGGTCGCGTCCGAGCCGGGGACGCTCTCGGCCGAACTGGTCGAGGAACTCGTCGCGGCCATCGACGCCGACGAACCCACGCGCATCGTCGTCACCGGCGAGGAGGACCTCGCGACTGTCCCCGCGGTGCTCTACGCGCCCACGGACGCGACCGTCGTCTACGGCCAGCCCGGCGAGGGGATGGTGCGCGCGAACGTCAGCGCCGGCCTCCGCGAGCGCGTCCGAGAGCTCGCAGGAGAGTTGGAGACGACCGCGGAGTTCTGGCAGTTAGTCGAGCGCTAATTACTCCCCGTCGACGTCTCCTACGAGCGTGGCTCGAAGTCGTAGAGCCACGCGAGCGCGACGACAGCGAGGCCCGCGAGCATCCCGTAGAAGCCGACGGCGGCGAAGATTCCCGTGCTGGTCGTCGTCAGGAAGCCGCCGACGAGGATTACGGCGAGACCGAGGCGCTGGAGCGACGCCGTGCTCATCGAACTACCGTGGGGGGCATAGGTGGGGAGATGGCGGAGGACAAGAAAAGCGTTCGGTCGGGCGACCGAGCGTTCGCGCGACGAGCGGTCCGTTAGGACCCAGTAGTCGCGCGATTGTCCGAGCGCTTCACGCCCGGGTCAAGGCGCCCCCATAGGGGGCGACGACGACTTTTGGTCGATCTTTTGCTGCGCTCGGCGCGCTCCGCGCACCGAGCGCAGCAAAAGGTCGTTCGTAATGCTTTTACTCGGTTCGACGCCTTAGTCAATGACAACTGACCATGGAAATCGAAATCCTCAGTGAGGAGGACAATCCCCTCCTTCACCGCCGGCAGGTCCAGTTCGAGATAACGCACGAGGAAGCGACGCCGTCGCGCCTCTCCGTCCGCGACTCGCTCGCGGCGACGCTGGACAAGGACAGCGACGAGGTCGTCATTCACAACCTCGACACGAAGTTCGGGATGCGCAAGACCGTGGGCTACGCGAAGGTCTACGAGTCCCCTGAGGCTGCCCTCGACGTCGAGCAGGACCACATGCTCGAGCGGAACAAGATCAGCGCGGACGCCGAGGGCGAGGCCGCCGAGGCGGAGGCTGAGGAATAATGCCCCGTTCGGACTACTACAATGAGGAAGGCGAGGCGACCAAGGAGCAGTGCCCGCGCTGTGGCGACACGTTCCTCGCGGACCACTCCGACCGCAAGCACTGCGGGAAGTGCGGTTACACCGAGTGGAACTAATCGGGTAACTCCCTCCTTTTCATGCGCGTCGTCGGGATCGAGGGGACGGCGTGGTGCGCGAGCGCCGCGGTGTTCGACTCGGAAACTGATTCGGTCCGTATCGAGTCCGAGGCGTATCAGCCCGAGAGCGGCGGCATTCACCCGCGCGAGGCCGCCGAGCACATGCGCGAGGCGATTCCGCAGGTCATCGAGGCCACCCTCGAGAACGCCGAGGGCCCCATCGACGCGGTGGCGTTCGCGCGCGGGCCGGGCATCGGGCCGTGTCTCCGCATCGTCGGGTCGGCGGCGCGCGCACTCGCCCAGTCACTCGATGTCCCGCTCGTCGGCGTGAATCACATGGTGGCGCACCTCGAAATCGGGCGCCACCGCTCGGGGTTCGACTCGCCGGTCTGTCTGAACGCCTCGGGCGCGAACGCGCACGTCCTCGGCTACCATAACGGCCGCTATCGCGTGCTCGGCGAGACGATGGACACGGGCGTCGGGAACGCCCTCGACAAGTTCACGCGCCACGTCGGCTGGTCGCATCCGGGCGGCCCGAAGGTCGAGGAGCACGCGAAGGACGGCGAGTACGTCGAGTTGCCCTACGTCGTGAAGGGGATGGACTTCTCCTTCTCGGGCATCATGAGCGCCGCCAAGCAGGAGTACGACGACGGCACGCCCGTCGAGGACGTCTGCCGCGGCCTCCAGGAGAACGTCTTCGCGATGCTGACGGAGGTTGCGGAGCGAGCCCTCTCGTTGACCGGCCGGGACGAACTCGTCTTGGGTGGCGGCGTCGGGCAGAACGCCCGCCTCCGCGAGATGCTGGAGTCGATGTGCGAGCAGCGCGGCGCGGTGTTCTACGCGCCCGAGCCACGCTTTTTGCGTGACAACGCGGGGATGATCGCGGTGCTCGGCGCGAAGATGTACCGGGCGGGCGACACGCTCGCCGTCGAGGACTCCCACGTCGACCCGGACTTCCGGCCGGACGAAGTCCCCGTGACGTGGCGCGACGCCGACGAGGACGTCCTGCTCGCGGGCGCGGGCGAGGCGTCGGACGTCCGGGGCGCGGAGGCCGTCGTGGACGTCGGGTCGGAGACGGTGTCGAAGACGCGCCGGCCGAAGGCGTACCGCCACGACGCGCTGGACGCGCGCCTCCGCCGGGAACGCACGACCCACGAGGCGCGCTTGCTCTCGGAGGCGCGGCGCAACGGCGTCTCGACGCCCGTCGTCTTCGACGTGGACGTCCCGGGGAGCACGCTCGAACTGGAGCGCGTCGGCGACGCGGATTTGCGGGACGCGCTGAGCGAGGCGCGCGTGGCGGCGGTCACGGAACACCTCGCGGCGATTCACGACGCGGGCTTCGTCCACGGCGACCCCACCACGCGAAACGTCCGGGTCGTGCGAAATGGATCGAACGGCGAGGAGCGCGTCCACCTCATCGACTTCGGCCTCGGCTACTACACGGACGACGCAGAGGACTACGCGATGGACCTCCACGTCTTCGAGGGCGCTATTCGCGGGACGGCGGACGACCCCGACCCCCTGATCAAGGCCGCGGAGGCCGCGTACCGGGAGGCGGGCGACCCGGCGGTCATCGAGCAGTTGCGCGAGATTGAGGGCCGGGGGCGCTACCAGTGAGAAAGCGGAAAGGTTCTTCCCACCGCCCTCCATAGCCCGAGGTATGTCGGAGAAACCCTCCTCCGGGGAACTGTTCGGTGTGCCGTACAACTTCGAGCGCCCGTCGCTCTCGAACATGCTGTCCGCCTACTGGCAGCCGGGCGAGGGGATGCTCGTGGAGAAGCCGTTCGGCGTCGGCTACACGCTGAACCTCGCGAACTGGCGCTCGTGGGTCGTCCTCGCGGTCGCCGGCGTCCTCCTCTGGCAGCAGCAGAAGGGCGAGAGCGAGGAGGAGTCCGCGGTGGACGAGGCCGTCGAAGTCGTCGTCGACGACTGAGTTTTCGCATTCTCTTTGAGGCGCGGCGTCGCAGGCTCACCCATGAGCCTGCAGTTCGTGACGACGAACCCGGGGAAGGTCCGGGAGGCGACCGAGTATCTCTCCGAGTACGTTGAGGTCGAGCAGTTCGACTACGACTACGCGGAGATTCAGAGCGACAGCCTCGCGGACATCGCGGCCCGCGGCGCGCGCGAGGCGTTCGAGGCGGCGGGCGGCGTGGATCCCGTCATCGTGGACGACGCCGGCCTCTTCATCGACGCGCTCGATGGGTTCCCGGGGCCGTACTCCTCCTACGTTGAGGACACGCTCGGCGTCGAGCGCGTCTGGCACCTCGCCGAGGGCCTCGAGGACCGCTCGGCGTCGTTCCGCTGTACGGTGGCGTACGCGGACGCGGAGACGGTGGAGACGTTCGACGGCGAGATTCCGGGCGAAATCGTCGCGCCGCGCGGCGAGGGCGGGTTCGGCTACGACCCCATCTTCGAGCATGGCGGCGAGACGTTCGCGGAGATGGGCACGGAGCGGAAGAACGAACTCTCCCACCGCGGGCGCGCGCTCGACGACCTCGCGGACTGGCTGGCGAAGCGCGAGTAGACGGACGGAGAGGCGACGCGCGAGTCGGCGTCAGGCCCGCGGGTCGCGGTCCGGACCGGGGTAGTCGCCGCCGACAATCTCGGGGTAGAGGCGCTCGGGGTCGAAGAGGCGCGCGAACCCCTTCGGCGTCGTGAAACTCGTCGTGACGTACTTCTTCACGGTGGCGTTGGTCTTCGCGTTCCGGAGCGCGTCGTCGAAGGTGAGGACGTGCGCGGCATTCCCGTGGGCGGCGGAAGCGAGCGCGGGGTGGTCACCGTCGGGGTGGTCGACGGGCTCGACGAGGCCTTCGATTCTCTCGCGCCAGTCGGCGGCGAGGTCGGCGTCTGCGAGGTCCGCGATGACGGCTTCGGCGTCGTCGAGGAGGGGGTCGCTCGCGACGAGCGTCACCCACGAGTGCGCGCGGACGACGTCGAGGGCGTCGCGGGCGTCGCCACCGACGAGCAGGTCGGCGGCGAGGACGTCGGCGTCCGCGACGACGCGCGAGACGTCCGGGGCGTCGGCGAAGTCGTCGTCAGTCATCGTCACCCCGGCGCTCGCCGAGCGCCGCCGCTACCTCCTCGAGGCTCACGTCGTAGTCGGCCGCCCGCGTGAACAGGGCGTCCCAGCGGTCGCGTTCCATGCGCGAGGCGAGGGCCGTCGATCGGATAAAGGCATAGCTCACGTGAGGCGGTGCCAGCGTTCGCGGGGGACGGCGACGGTGGGGTCGGCGGACGGCCGTTCGGCGGTGTAGGCGACGAGGGTCGCGTCGCCGACGGCGAGCGTGACACGGACGGCGGCGTCTTCGCGGACGACGCGCTCGACGGTCGCAGGCACGCCACCGCCATCGCCGGCCTCGGTCCCGACGGTGACGTGTTCGGGGCGGACGGCGAGCAGGCCCTCGGGTGCGTCGAGGGTGTCGGGCAGGGCGTCGCTCCGGACGCAGTTCGCGCCGGTGAACTCCGCGACGAAGCGACTCGCGGGGCGTTCGAACACCTCGCGCACGGGGCCGACGTGCTCGATACGCCCGTCACGGAGGACGGCGACGCGGTCGGCGACGGCGCGCGCGGTGGTGCGGTCGTGGGTGACGTAGACGGCGGTCTCGTCGGCGAGCAGGTCCACGAGGTCCGCACGCAGGCGCTCGCGGGTCGGCACGTCGAGCGCGGAGAGCGGTTCGTCGAGGAGGAAGGCGTCGGGGCGGACGGCGAGGGCGCGCGCGAGGGCGACGCGCTGTTTCTCGCCGCCGGAGAGCGTTTCGGGTGCCCTGTCGGCGAGGTCCGCGATGCCGAGTCGCTCGAGGAGTGCGTCCGGGTCCCGAACGTCGTCGTGATAGTTCGTGCCGAAGGCGACGTTCTCGCGGACGGTGAGGTGGGGGAAGAGCGCGTACTGCTGGAAGACGACGCCGAGGTCCCGTTCGTCGGGCGGGCGATTGTCGAGCGCGCGGCCGTCGAGTTCGACGGTGCCGTCGTAGTCTCGGAAGCCCGCGATGACCTCGAGGAGGAGGGTCTTCCCGCTCCCGGAGGGGCCGAGGAGACAGAGCGTCTCGCCGTCCCGAACGGTAAGGTCGGCGGCGACGTCGAAGGCGTCCGCGCCGACGGTCGTCTGAACGTCGAGGTGGAGCATCTAGGTCCACCTCCCGGTCTCGCGGGTGAGCGCGCGGACGGCGAGGAAGACGGCGACGCACACCACTAGGAGCAGGACGGCGACGGCGACAGCGGACTGGAAGTTCACGTCGAGCTCGTGGACGACGAAGACGGAGCCGAACATCGCCTGCACGCGCTCGCCGGCGGGCGGGTAGAAGACGGCGACGTTGTAGGCGACGACGGCGACGGCGCCGTACTCGGAGACGGCGCGCCCCCAGCAGAGGACGGCCCCGGAGAGCACGCCGCGAACCGCGAGCGGGCCGGTGACGCGGCGGAACGTCTCGAAGCGCGAGGCGCCGAGCGAGCGCGCGGCGCGCTCGGCGTCCCGGTCGACGGCCTCGAAGCCCTCGCGCGCGCCGTTCACGAGGTAGGGCGCGCCGACGAACGCGAGCGCGAGGACGAGGCCGGGCGTCGCCCCGAGGACGGGGAGCGTGGGGAACGCGCCGTTCTGGCCGAACGCGAGGAGGACAGCGAGGCCGGCGACGCTGTGCGGGACGACGAGCGGCAGGTCGACGAGCGCCTCGATCGCGGCCTGCCCGGCGAACCCCCGGCGGAGGAGGAGAGCGAGCGGAACACCGAGCACGCCAGCGAGCAGCGTGGCGAGCAGGGGGCCGTAGACGGAGACGTAGAGCGTTCGGCGGACGTCCGGGCGGGCGAGGGCATCCAGTACCGCGGTCGGCGTCGTGAACGTCACGAGCGTCGCGAGCGGGTAGGCGAGCGCGACGAGGAGCGTCCCCCCACAGAGCGCGGCGGCGACACCGAACGCGCCACGACCGGCGAGCAGTCCCAAAAAGCCGGCGCTGGCGACGGCGAAGACGACGTAGAGGGTCGGGTGGCCGAGCGACCCAGCGAGCGCGAACACCGTGACGTGGACGCCGGCGACGCCGAGGACGAGCGTCCGGGCGTCGAGGTCTGGGGTCCGCACGGCTTAGAGGGCGAGCGGCCCGAGCGTTTCGCGTGCCTCCGCTCGTTCCAACACGGAGTCAGGGACGGCATCGGCGTGTGCGTTCGGGACGACGGCGGTGTCGAGGACGTCGAAGCCGTTCGCGCGGAGGTGGTCGGCGCCGTCGCCGAGTACGAACGCAATCCAGTCCGCGCCGCGTTCGGGGTGTTCGGCGGTGCTCGGGACGGTAATGCCGTACGCGATGGGCGCACCCGTGTAGGTGGCATCGCCGGCCTCGACGGACACCGAGGCGTAGTGCTCGGCGTAGGCCTCCGTGGCCGTCGAGAGGTCGACTTCGGGTTGGAGGTCGACGGTTTCGACGTCGTGGCTCGCGCCGAACGACCGGTAGGACCACGCGTAGTCGAGTTTCCCCGAACGGAGTTGGCCGAGGAGGTCGACCTCGTCGCTCGCCGAGACGGTGGCGTTCGCCGCCAGCGCCTCGGCCGTCGCGTCGTCGTAGAGGCGCTCGCCCTCGAAGGCAGTCGCGCCGAGGTGCATCGCCATCAGCGCGCGATAGCCGTTCGGGTCGACGGCGGGGTCGGAGTGCCCGACCGTGACGTCGTCGCGCGCGAGGACGTCCCACCACGTCTCGGGGCCGAACTCGTCGGCGTATTTCGAGTCCGAGGTGTAGGCGACGGTCATCGCGTTCGTCGCGAAGAGCGCGTACCAGTCGCCGTAGTCAGGGAGGAGCCCGTCCCGCAGGAGCCGATAGTCCGCAACGGCGAGGGCGTCGGCAGCGCGGTGTGGTGGCTGCGTGATTTTCTTCGTCGACCGCACCGACCCCGCTGACTCCTGTGCGACGGCGACGTCGCGCGTCTCCGTGTACGCCGACTCGAGGTCGTCGAACGCCGCGGTGAGGCTGCCCGCGTGGAAGACGGTGAGTGAGTCGCCGCGGCGCGTCGACGTCCGCTCGCCCCCGCTCGCCCCGCCACAGCCGGCGAGCAACCCGACACCCGCCGCGCCAGCCGTCGCGAGGAACGCGCGCCGCGACCGTTGTTCCCTCATAGATACAACGGTTCGGGCGGGGCGACATAACCGTTTTGCTGGGCCGGCGGGAAGGGAGGGCATGGACGCCGGTTTCGACGCCCGCCTGTACGCCGACGACGTCGCGTTCGGCGCGCGCGACGCCGCCCTGCTCCGCGCCATCGACACCGCGGGGTCGCTGAACGCCGCCGCCGAGCGCCTCGGGCGCTCCTACTCGCGCGCCCACGGCCGCCTCGACGAGTTAGAGGACGCCTTCGGCCCGCTCGTCGAACGGACGCGGGGCGGGGCCTCCGGTGGTGGCACCACGCTCACCGAGGACGCCCGCGCGCTCCTCGCGCGCTTCGAGCGCCTCCGCGCGGGCTACGCCGCCATCGCCGAAACCACCGTCGCCGTCCTCGCCGGCACCGTCGTCGAGCGCACCGGCGAACTCGGCACCGTTGAAACCGCCGCCGGCCCCGTCCGCGCGCTCGTCCCGCCGGACACCGACGACGTCGAAGTGTCGGTGCGCGCGGACGCCGTCACCCTCCACGCGCCCGACGACGTGCCGCCGAGCGACGCCACGAGCGCGCGCAACCGCTTCGAGGGCACCGTCACGGACGTCGAGTCCGGCGACGCCGTCACCCGCGTGCGCGTTGATGTCGGCGCGGACGCGCCGCTGGACGCGCTGCTCACGGCCGAGAGCGTCGAGCGCCTCGATATTTCCGTTGGATGTGCCGTCGTCGCCTCCTTCAAGGCCACCGCGACGCGCGCCACGCCCGTCCAGGACTAGCTACGGCAACGCCTCGGCGACGAGGCCGTCGAGTTTCGACGCGACGTCGTCGCCGACCGGCTGGTGCGGGCTGCGTGCCCGACCGGCGGGCAGGTCGCGCACCCGCATCGCCGCCTTCAGCCCCGGCACGCCGTGCTCGCTCGTCACCGCGCGGTTCAGCCGCACGCACCGACGGTTCACCTGCCGGGCCTCGCGGTCCTTCCCCCCCTCGTGGAGCCGGTAGATTTCGGCCGTGCGCTCCGGGAGGACGTTCGCCAGCGCGAGGATGCCGCCGTCCGCGCCCGCCTCCAGGGCGTGCGCGTACGTCCCCCCACTCCCCGCGAACAACTCGAACTCCTCGGAGGTGGCCTCGCGGAACTGCATGAGCCCCTCCAGGTCACTCCCCGAGTCCTTCATCCCCGCGACGTTCGGGTGGGAAGCGAGTTCGCCGACGAGGCGCGGCGAGAGCGTGACGCCCGTGTACTTCGGGACGTTATAGAGGTAGACCGGGAGCCGCGCGGCGTCGGCCACCTCCCGATAGTACGTCCCGATGGACGCCTCCGCGTGCTTGTAGTAGTAGGGCGAGACGACGAGCGCCGCGTCCGCGCCCGCCTCCGCCGCGCGACGTGTCTGCTCGCGCGTCTCCACGAGCCCCGGATGGCCCGTCCCCGCCATCACGGGGGTGTCCGCGGGCGCCGCCTCGACGACGGTCTCGATGACTGCCGCGCGCTCCTCGACTGTCAGGAGTTCGGACTCGCTGTTCGACCCGCAGGGCACCACGAAGTCGACGCCGCGCTCCGCCGTCCACGCGGTGAGTTCGCGCAGGGCGTCGTGATCGACGTCGCCCGCGTCGTCGAACGGCGTCGCCAGCGGCACACCGGTTCCGTGCATGCTCGCGAGGTGGGGCGCGCCCGCCGTAGTCCTTCCCCCCGAATGCCGTCTGACGAAGTTTTACGTGTATCGGGACCCTCCGGGCAACCGAGCGCGTTCCGTACGTTCCCATCCGTCTAACGCGCTCTATTCCCCTCTCCCGTTCTCACCCCTTTCCCGAGTCGGCCAGCGTCGCCACCCACTCTCGTGCGTGCGACACCGCTACGTGAACGGCCAGCGACGGCGATGGACGGGACTACTGGCTATCCGGGAGAGCGACGCGAGAACGAGAGCGAACGCTCGTCGGCGTGAGACAGCGAGAAGAGCCTAGGCCGGGATTTGAACCCGGGGTCTCGTCCTTACCAAGGACGCGCTTTACCGCTAAGCTACCCAGGCAGGCACTCTTTCGTAGTCCGGTTCCGACTTTAGGGGTTTCGATTCGCGGGCGTCAGTCGGCCGGGAGCGCCGCCGTTTCATCGGCGAATCTCGCCCCGGTCGGGTGGCACTCTCAGGGGTCGGTCGCGGAGGGACGGGCCGCGTCGTCGCCGTCGGCGGCCGGGCCGCCCGCGACGCGCGTGAGGACGTCCTCGATGGGCTCCGGGAGGACGTCCTCCGGGCCGCCGAGCGGCGGGGCGCCCCACGAGTCCGCGAGGCCGACCGCGTACTGGCGCAGCGAGAGCGGCGCGTCACCGCCGGCCGCCGTCGCGCCCGCGACGGCCGCGAGATCGAAGACGGACGCCTCGAGGGTGCGCGAGGTGGACTCGACGTGCTCCTGCGTGTCGGTGCGCTCGCGGCCGAACTCGCGGACGGTGTGGACGGCGGCATCCGCGGCGTCGGTGCGTGCGAGCAACCGAAAGCCGCGCGCGACGAGGACGTCCGCCGCGAGGACGTCGAGGTCCGCCGGCAGATCGGACGCCTCGTTCGCCAGCCACGGCTCCTCCTCGACGAGGTCGCGCGTGAGCGCGAGACCCTCGTAGACGAGTTGGACGCCGGCCGCACGCCGGTCGAGGCCGTCCTCGTCGGCCTGTCCGGGGACCGCGCGCGAACTCAGGAGGACGAGCGCTCCCGGAACGGCGGACCCCTCGGCGAGCCGCTCGTCGATGGCGGCGCGGAGGTCTGCGGGTTCGACGTCCCGAACCGCCTCACGCGCGGCGGCACGGGCCCGGTCGGCCTCTTCCATTGGCCGAACGTAGCCCGGCGAGCGGCAAAGACCTTTGGAAAGCGCCGACACGCGGACGCGAACCGGCCGTCCGACGCCGATCCCGCCGGCGCCGCGGCGACGGCCTCAGAACAGTTGCTCGGGTGCGGGCGGGACGTGGCGCTTGTGTTCGCTCTTCGCGTGGAGGTCGCGGACGTGCTGGACGTTCTCGACGGTGGTGTCCGCGATATCGGCGGTCGCCTCGGGCGGGACCTCGCCGTCGATGGTGAGCGCGACGACGGCGTCGAGCGTGTCGTAGTCCATGCCGATTTCCTCTTCGTCGGTCTGGCCCGCCCAGAGGCCGGCGGTCGGTGTCTTCTCCACGAGTTCCTGTGCGGCGCCGAGGTCCGCGGCGAGCTGGCGGACCTGCTGCTTGTAGAGGTTGCCGATGGGGTGGCAGTCGACCGCGCCGTCGCCGTACTTCGTGAAGTAGCCGATGGCGGCCTCCGTGCGGTTGCCCGTCCCGAGGACGAGCCCGCCTTCGTGGTTCGCGACGAGGTAGTTCAGAACCGCTCGCGTCCGCGCGCGGGCGTTCCCGACGGCGAGCCGGTCACCCTCCGCCTCCGGGACGGCGTTCAGGAACTCGTCCACGATAGGGTTGATTTCGAGGACGTCGTACTCGATGCCCAACTCCTCGGCGACGCGCTCGGCGTCAGTCATGTTGTCCGCGTCGCTCACCTCACCCGGCATCACGAGGCCGTGGACGTTCTCCTTTCCGAGGGCTTCGACGGCGAGGTAGGCCGTCGTCGTCGAGTCGACGCCGCCGGAGAGGCCGAGGACGGCGCGTTCGACGCCCGCCGCGTCGAGGCGCTCCTCGATGAACGACTCGATGTGCGCGCGCTGTTCGGCGAGCTCGTCGGCCGAAAAGCGCAGGTCTAGAGGTTCGATATCCGTCATCGTCGGCGTTTCGCCCGCTGGCGACTAAAACCCACTCGCCACCCCCGAGAAGGTGAACGGCCGTCCACTCCGGAAGCGCTACGTTCAAGTGGGAGAGCGGATTAGCGAAAGACGCGAAGCGAGCACACCGGTGTTGAGCGGAACGGCAGTCCGCGATGCACGGGGCACACGACGTGTGCACCGGTGGTCTAGTGGTAGGACATGAGCTTCCCAAGCTCATAGCCCGGGTTCAATTCCCGGCCGGTGCACTTTCTCTGCGAACGATAGTGAGAAGCGACGGCTCTCCGTGGAGCCGTTCGCGCGTCGCCGAACGTTACGCGTAGTGTTCTTCGAGGTACTCGACGATGTCGTCACTCTCGTACATGGTGACTTCCCGGTCGGTGTCGACGAGGAAGGGAATCTGGTCCTCGCCGCCGGCGGTGAGTTCCTGGTAGGTGACCTCGTTGCGGACGTCGCCACCCATCCCGCCGGGCTGACGGGGGTTGTGCGCGACGTAGGAGACGCCGAGGTCGCTGAGTTTCTGCCGGACCTTCTCGCAGTGCGGGCAGCCTTCGGCCTGGTAGAGTTCGAGCACGGGTGTGTGAACGGAGACCACGGGCAAAAGTGTGGTGTCGAGCCGGGGGCGACGACGGCGTCGCGGCGCGTGACGGCGGAACCGTACCCGCTAAGTGTCGCTCGCCCCAACGGTCACGTATGCGTTATCGCGAACTCGGGGAGTCTGGCGTCGAGGTTAGCGAAGTCGGGTTCGGCGCGTGGACCGTCGGCACCGACTGGTGGGGGGACCGCGACGAGGACGACGCCATCGAGATGATGGAGTACGCGCTCGAGCAGGGCATCACGTACTTCGACACGGGCGACGTCTACGGCCACGGCCGCTCGGAGGAGCTCGTCGGCGAGGTGCTCGCGGAGCACGACGACATCGTCGTCGCGACGAAGGTCGGCTACGACTTCTACAACAACCCGCAGGCGGGCCACGGCGAACTCCCGAAGGAGATGGACGCGGACTACCTCCGTGACGCCGTCGAGAGGAGCCTGGACCGGCTCGACACGGACTACGTGGACTACCTCCAGCTCCACAACGCGAACGTCGAGGAGATCACGCCGGACGTCCTCGAACTGCTGGACGAACTCCGCGAGGAGGGCGCAGTCGGCGCTATCGGCCTCGCGCTCGGCCCGTCCATCGGCTGGCTCGCGGAGGGCGAGTTCGCCATCGACCAGGAGTTCGACGGCGTCCAGTACGTCGGGAACCTCCTCGAGCAGGACGTCCACCGGCACTTCGTGGAGTACGTCCGCGAGCAGGGCGCCGACACGAGTCTCATCCCGCGCGTCCCGCACTCCTCGGGCCTGCTGAACGAGCAGGTGACTTCGGACACCGAGCTGGAGTCGGGCGACCACCGGGGCTTCCGGCCGGACGAGTGGTACGAGACGGGCTGGGAGAAGATCGAGACGCTGCGCTTCCTCGAGCGCGACGGCGAGCGCACGCTGGGGCAGGCTGCCATCCAGTGGCTCCTCGCCAGCGAGGAGGTCGCATCGGTCACGCCGACGTTCCGCTCGAAGGCGGACATCGACGAGTGGAGCGCGGCCCCCGAGACGCCGCGCCTCTCCGAGGAGGAGCAGGAGCGCGTCGCGGAGCTCTACGCGGAGAACTTCGGCGTCGAGCGCTTCGACGGGATGGCCCACGAGGACTACCGGACGAGCGTCGACGGCGAGGACCTGCGCGAGGCCGGCCTGCTCGCTGACTGAGCGCGGCCGCCTTTTTCCGTCGCGGAGTGCGGAGTGAAAGTGGTCGTCGGTCGGGCCGACCCCACGCAGTATTGCGGTTTCCACGCGAAGCCAGGGGGTCGTCCTGTTTCGTAGCTTTTTACTGAGGGACGGAGAGGAATCGCGTGACCGCGTGGCGACGCACACCCGACACAGTAGCGTGCTAGTCAGTAGCACCCAGGGGGAGTCGACGGGAGCGGCGTCGCTCGACGGCGTGAAAGAACGACGACCGGGAGGCCGTCCGGGGGTTACGCGAGGAAGACGTGGCGCGGGCGGTCCGCGAGGACATCGCGACCCCACTTGACGGTGTCGCGGAAGGCGTCGCTGCGGAAGAACGCCATCGCGTCCTCCTTGGACGCCCAGCGCGAGTCGATGAAGAAGGCGTTCTCGTCGTCCGTCTCCGCGAGGAGGCGGGTCTCGCGGTGGCCCTCCTGGTCGGCGAGCGCGTCGCCGACGACGTCGAACTTCTCGACGAAGTCCTCGCGGTGCTCGGGCTTGACGGTGTAGAACATCCCCATCGTCCCCCAGCCGTCCTCGGCCTCACCGACGCGATTCGTGACGCCGGGGAGGTCGGTGAGGAAGCCGGCGGCCGTGTCCGCGGCGCTCTGGGTCTCCCAGAGGGAGACGACGGCGGCCGGACCCTCGCCGTCGACGGGTGCGTAGACGTCCGTCCCCTCGTGGGTGTCGTAGTGGTCGAAGCTCTCGGCGAGGTCATCGACTTCCGCCTCGAGCTCATCGACGTCCGCCTCGGAGTAGAGGCCGACGGCGTAGACGTCCTCGCCGTGTGGCTGGCCGGCGTAGACGTCGAGGTCCGCGAGCTCCTCGCGGAGCGACGCCTCGCTCTCCTCGCCCTCGGACTCGGCGTCGCCGCCGTGATGGTGGCCGTGACCGCCCTCGCCGTGGCCGTGTCCGGACTCGCCGTGATGGCCGCCCTCGCCCTCGGGCGTCGGCACCGTCTCGCCGGCCATGAACGCCGGGAGGTCGGCGGGCGGGAAGCGCCGGCCGACGTAGAAGTCGCCGAACTCGCCGTACTTCGAGGACGCCGGGTCGAAACGCATCTCGTAGACGATGTCCTTGATGTCCGTCGGGTCGTCGCCGAAGAGCGTCACGCCCCACTCCCAGTCGTCGAGGCCGACGCTGGAGGCGATGACCTGCGTGATTTTGCCGGCGTACTCGCGGCCGACATCGCCGTGGCCCGCCATCAGATCGGCGCGCTCCTCGAAGGAGAGGTCGTACCAGTTGTACTCGGGGTCCCGGCGCTTGCTCATCGGGTAGAAGGAGACGTAGGTGTCCTCGGGAATCTCGGGCGTGAGCTTCCCCTCGATGTAGCGACGGAGGCCCTCGTCAACGCTCTCCGGGTCCTCGAAGTACTCGTCGCTGACGTAGCCCGAGACCTCGGTGACGGAGACGTAGGAGTAGGTCCGCTCGGTGTACTCGGCGAACGCCGTCCCCTCGAAGGCGCGTTCGATGCGGTCCAACTCGTCAAGCGACGGGCGGAAGTGGACGAACAGCAGGTCGGCGTCGTGGCCGAGCACGCTGAACGTCGCCGAATCGCCCTCCTCGCTCCCGGTGAGCGCCTCGCGGTCGGCGAGGAACGACTCGGCCTCATCGAGGGCGCGCCGCCGCTCGCGCTCGGGGGCGTCGCGCCACGCGTCCCAGTCGATGGTTCGGAAGTCATGCAGGGCGTACCAGCCCTCCGCCGTCTCGGGGGCCTCAACCATACATGACGGTTGGCACGGTCCCTTCAAGGGTTTTTCCAGTCGCGCCCGCGCCTACCCGAGCAGTCGGGGGCCGAAGACGAGCAACACGAGGCTGACCCCCATGATGAGGCCGACACCCGTGGTGATGGCTCGGACCGCCGCGCGCTTCTCCGAGATCGGGAGTCGGGAGACGACGGCCTCCGCGCTCGTGCGCAGGAGGTGGCCGCCGTCCAGCGGGAACGCCGGGATGCAGTTGAAGAAGGCGAGGTTGAGGTTGATCCACCCGGTCCAGAAGAGGGCGTTCGCGAGCAGGAACGCCCCGCCGCCGAGGCCGCCGAGCGCGCCCTCGACGGTGAAGAAGTTGAGGTTCCAGCCGTAGAAGCCCGCGAAGTTGTAGGTGAGCGACGGGTCGACGAGGCTGATGAACGGCAGGAAGAGGGTGGCCGCGACGGCACGGACGAAGCCGGCGACGCCGTCACCGCCCGTCTCACCGCTCATGTAGGAGAGGTAGGTTCCCGCCTGATAGAGGTGGACGCCGAAGTCCGTGAAGGAGACTCCAGACGTGCCGTACGTCCCGAGGACGCCGAGGAAGCCCACTTCGGAGTTCGGACTGTCGCCGAGCGTCACCGTGTAGTTCTCGAACGACCCGTTGGCGTAGGCGGTCACGCCGACGGTGTCGCCGGGTTTCGTGTCCGCGAGCGCCGCGCTCACGTCGTCGTAGTCGACGACGCGCTGGCCGTCGAGGCGCGTGATGACGAGCGGCTCACCCGTCGGGAGGCCCGCTTTTGCCGCCGGACCGTCCTGCTGGACGACCGCGAGCGCGCCGAGCGGCCCCGTCACCGTCCGCGTCTCACCGGACGAGCGATTCAGCAGCGTGAGCGACGCCAGCGAGTGGTTCGACGCGACGTCCTCGAAGCCGGCGCGCGTGTAGACCGGCGTGCCGTTCACCGCCGTCACCGTCGTGTTGATGGAGACGGACGAGAACGGCCCGGCCGTCGGCGCCGCCTGCACGAGCAGCGAGCGGTTCACCGTCGCCGTCTCGCCGGACGCGAGGCGCACCGAGACCGCACGGTCCTCGAAGGCCGCCAGCGTCGCCTCGAAGTCCGAGTTGTTCGCGACGGTCTGGTTCTCGACGGCGACGACGCGGTCGCCCTGCCCGATGCCCGCCTGCGAGGCCGGCGAGGAGGGGAGCGCGCCGCCGACGGCCGCGCCCGGCGCGACCGAAATGGCGCCCGCGACGGGGCCGAACAGACAGAGGAAGACGAGCGCGGTCAGGACGAAGTTGTTCGTCACGCCCGCGGCGAACATCCGGGCCTTCCCGCCCCGGGCGGCCTGCTTCTGGCTCTCCTCGTCCGGTTCGACGAACGCCCCCATCGGGATGAGGGTGAGGAGGACGACGCCCATCGAGGAGATATCGATGTCCTCGACGCGGCACATGATGCCGTGCCCGCCCTCGTGGACCACCATCCCGATGAGGAGGCCGAGGACGATTTCGGGCGCGACGTCCAGCGGCAGGAACTCGTTCACGCCCGGAATCACGAGGACGTTGCGTGGCTGTGAGACCGGCGACGTCGCCGCCGGCGGGTTCTGGACGATGCTCGCGGCGCTCGCGACGAGGAACGCGAACATTCCGAGCCCGACCATCAGCGCCGCGCCGAGCCCGAGGTTCCCCCACGCCCGCCACGCGCGCTTCGGACTCGCCAGCCAGTTCAGTAGCTCGCGGCCACGTTTCGTGTGCACAGTCACCATCGGGCCCATCGTGCCGACGTACTCGGGGAGCATCCCGTTCCGGTCGAGCGTCGACACGAGCGCCCACACCAGCAGTACGGCCGCGAGGACCCACAGCCAAGCGTCCATCGAGTCGTTGGTTCAGGCCCCCGACCGATAAAGCCCTACGACCTCTCGTCGCGGCGAGCGCCGCCGTGGAATGGCGTCCCGCCGGCGCACACTGCGGCCGTCAGTCCCCGCTCGCCGTCTCGTCCTCGTCGTCGCCGTCGAGGTACTTCTGGACGTCCTCCTGCTCGGAGCTCCCGAAGCCCGCGGAGAGCACGCGCGTCAGCGCGTCCTCGGACGTCTCGCCCGTCTCGATGATGTCCTCGGACTCGACCTCGACGACGAACCCGGAGGTGATGTTCGGCGACGTCGGAATGAAGAGCAACTCGCGGCCGTCCGGCGCGCGCTGACCCGTGCGGAACGCCGTCATCCGCATGCCGTCCCACGTCTCGACCTTCACGGGCTTCTGGAACTCCTCGGTGCCGTTCAGCGCCGTCTCCACCGCCATCTTCGAGGCGTTGTAGACGATGCGGAGGCCGGGCAGGCGGTTCATCGCGTCGTCGAGTTGGTCCTCGAGGAACGTCCCGAGCGCCGTCCGCATCAGGTAGCCCACCGCGAAAATCACGAGGACCAGCACGACGAGCGCCAGCACGACCGCGAGATACGGGTTGTCGAGTTGGGTCGCGACGAGCGCGAGGGCGGCAATCTTCGAGAACACCCAGTAGAGGAGGTAGAGCGTGACGAATATCGGAACGAGGACGACGAGGCCGCTCGCCGCGTCCCGCTTCCACGTACTCATTGTCGTACTGGTTAGCGGGCGTGCAGATAAGGGTTAGCGTCCGAGGACGGCCCGGAGCGCGAAGAGGAGGTTCTCCTTGCGCTCCATCGCGCGCCGGTAGAAGTAAGAGAACCACTTCCCGCCGTAGGGGACGTACTGGTAGACCTCGTACTCCTCGGCGAGGTCGAACTGCGCGTCCTCGCGCACCCCCATCAGCATCTGGAACTCGAAGGAGGTGCTGTATTCCTCGTGGAGGTCGATGGCGTGGTCGATCATCTCCGGGTCGTGGCTCCCGACGGCGACGCCGTCCTCGAACTCGCGGAACATGTACTCGAGGTACTCCCGGTAGCGCTCGTTCACCTCGGCCTTGTCCCGATAAGCCACGGACGCCGGTTCGTCGTAGGCGCCCTTCACGAGTCGGACCTTCCCGGGGATGCCCGCGAGGCGGGTCAGGTCCTCGCCGGTGCGCTTCAGGTTCGCCTGCACGCAGACGCCGACGCCGCCGTCGTACTCGGTCGCGTAGCGCTCGTAGGCATCAAGCGTCGCGTCCGTCGTCGTGTGGTCCTCCATGTCGACCCAGACGAAGACGCCTTCCTCCTGGGCGGCCTCGACAATGCGGCCGAGGTTCTCCTCGAAGACGTCGTCGCCGACGCCGAGGCCAATCTGGGAGGGTTTCACCGAGAGGCAGGCGTCGACGCTCGCGTCCTCGATGTCGCCGACGAGCCGCCGGTACGTCTCCGCGTCCGCGTCCGCCGGCGCGCGCTCCTCGTAGTGCTCGCCGAGCAAGTTCAGGATGCCCGTGACGTTCCGGTCGTTCAGCGTCTCGATGTGTTCGAGCGCCTCTGCCGGCGTCTCACCGGCGACGAAGCGCGACGCGATGGGCGGAATCATGTGTCGGGATTCCGCCGGGAGCGCCTTAACTGTCCCCGCCGGCGATACCCAGTCGTTAAGCGCCCGGCGAAAGTCCCGACAGGCATGAACGCAGTCACGGCGGTCCTCATCGCGTTCTGGACGATGCTCCCCGCGTACGTCCCGAACAACGCCGCCGTCCTCGCCGGCGGCGGCCGCCCCATCGACGGCGGACGGACGTGGCGGGACGGCAAACGACTCCTCGGCGACGGGAAGACGTGGCGCGGCACCCTCGTCGGCACCCTCGCCGGCGCCGCGCTCGCGCTCGTCCTCAACGCCACCGCGCCTGCCGTCTCGGGCGCGCTCGGCGTCTCGCTCCCCCGCTTCCCGCCCGCCGTCATGCTCGCGCTGCCCTTCGGCGCGATGCTCGGCGACATCCTCGCCTCCTTCATCAAACGCCGCAGCGGTCGCGAGCGCGGCGCCGCCTTCCCTCTCCTCGACCAACTCGACTTCGTCGTCGTCGCCCTCGCGCTCGCCGCCGTCGCCGCGCCCGGCTGGTTCCGCGACACCTTCACCCTCCCCGTCGTCCTCGTCGTGCTCGTCCTCACGCCCGTGCTCCACGTCCTCACCAACGGCGTCGCCTACCTCCTCGGGCTGAAGGACGAACCCTGGTAGCGCGCTCGCCACGGCGCCTCCTCGATGACCGGTATCCGACCGTTTTAGGCACTGTGCGCGACAGCAGCCCCCATGAGCGACGGACGACTCGTGCTGGTGTTCGACGACGGCCACGTGGCCGACGACGCGAAAGTGTGGCCGGTGCTCGAACGCGCCGGCGTCCCCGCCTGCTTCGCCGTGGTCTCCTCGTGGGTCGGCGGCCCCGACACCCACGACGCCGCGCGCCTCCACGAGCTCGAAGCTGCGGGCTGTGAGATCGTCTCGCACGGGCGACGGCACCGCTATCCGGGCACCCACCGCCTCGAGTGCGACGCCGACGCGGCGGACGACCGGGTCGTCGTCGACGAGCACGTCTACCCGGGCGAGGACCACGGCGTCGTCCCCGGCGACGAGTACGAAGTCGTGGACGGCGACCGGCGCGCAATCGGTCGAGTCTGCGAGACGCGGCCGAGCGAGGACGGCCCCACCGTCGTCTTCGAGACGCCGCTCGGGGCCTCGTTCGACGCCGGGGAGAGCGTCCTCCGGCCGACCGACGCGACACTCCACGACGAAATCGTCGGCTCTGCCGAGGACTTTCAGGAGATGGGCCTCGACGTCCAGTCGTTCGTCCTGCCGTACGACGCCGCGGACGTCCGCACGTGGGAACTCGTCTCCAACCACTACGACGTGCTGGGGAACGCGAGCGTCCGCTCGCTCCCGAACCCGCCCGGCCGCCCGCTCTCCGAGCTACGCCGCTCCTACCTCGAAACCAGCCACCTCACCGACCTCGAAGTGGAGGCGTACCTCGACGCGCTCGCGGACCGTGGCGGCGTCGGCGTCCTCGCCGGCCACAGCGCGTGGGACACCGTCACCGCCGAGCGCGTCGAGCGCGTCGTCGCGGGCGCGGCCGAGCGCGACATCGAGGTGACGACGTTCCGCGACATCCGCGCGGCGCGGGACGCGTAGGCGGCCCGGCGCGGCCGCGAACAATCGGGTCGTTTATCGGCGTCCCAACCCCTCGTTCGTCCAATGACGGACGACGAACTCATCACGGCCCTACAGGACGCGGACGCGGTGCAGTACGGCGAGTTCGAGTTGTCGCACGGCGGCACCTCGGACTACTACGTCGACAAGTACCTCTTCGAGACGGACCCGCGCTGTCTGCGCCTCATCGCCGAGGCGTTCGCCGAGCGCGTCGATGCCGACACGAAACTCGGCGGTGTCGCCCTCGGCGGCGTCCCGCTCGCGGCGGCGACGGCCATCACCGCGGACGTCCCCTACGTCATCGCGCGCAAGAAGGCCAAGGAGTACGGCACCGCCAACCGCATCGAGGGACGCCTCGAGGACGGCGAGGAGGTCGTCATCGTCGAGGACATCGCGACCACCGGCCAGTCCGCCGTGGACGCCGTCGAGGCGCTGCGCGACGCCGGCGCGGAGGTCAACCGCGCGCTCCTCGTCGTCGACCGCGAGGAGGGCGGCGAGGAACTCCTCGCCGAGCACGGCGTCGAGATGGAGGCGCTCGTCACCGCCTCCGAACTGCTCGACGCGGACGAATAACAGCACGATTACGCAAGACTGCGATTTTTCTTCCGGAAAGTAATCCGAGCTATTCAAGGTTTTGCAAACGTGACTAGCGGTATGAACCGCGCAGAGAAGGCCGCCCTCCAGCTGCAGGCCGTCTCCGTCCTGCGGACGCTGAAGGAGACACGAACCTACGACGAACTCGCCGAGGAGACCGGTCTGCCGGCGGGCGACCTGAACCGCTACGTGAACGGCCACGTCCTCCCGAGCGCCGAGCGCGCCCGCGAAGTCGTCTCCGAGGTCGGCGAGCGCGTCCTCCGTGCGGAACTCGAGGACCGCGTCCGCCTCGACGAGGAGGGGTACGTCGACAACTCCGGCGTCGTCTTTGACCAGGCGTTCCTCGACCTCGTCGCGCCCGTCGCCGCCGAGTCCTTCGACTTCGGCCGCCCGGACGTCGTCCTCACCGCCGCCACCGACGGCATCACGCTCGCCGCCGCGCTCGCCTCCTACTACGACGCGCGCTGTGCGTACGCGAAGAAATCCAAGGAGACGGCGGTCGACGAGTTCATCGAGGCCCGCCAGCGCCTCGAGTCCGGCATCGAACTCACCTACTACCTCCCCGCGTCCGCCGTCGACGCCGGCGAGACCGTCCTCGTCGTCGACGACCTCATCCGCTCCGGCGAGACCCAGGAACTCCTCCTCGACATCGTCGACACTGCCGACGCGGACGTCGGCGGCGTCTTCGCGCTCATCGCCGCCGGTGACGAGGGTATCGAACGCGCCACCGAGCGCACCGGCGCCCCCACCGGCGCGCTCGCCCGCCTCGACTGAGCCCGCGACCCCCCGCTCGTTTTCGACACGCTCGTGTGTCGTCAGACTCGGTAGTCGTCAGAGATACCCACATTTGTGCAACAGAGTTGGTAAGCGTTAAGTCGACAGCAGGAGCTATGCACGGGCATACGTTATGGGGCTCACCGATACACTCGCGGACTACTTCGGCTTCCGGGAGCACGACACCGACCTCCGGACCGAAGTCGTCGCCGGCATCACGACGTTCCTCGCGATGTCGTACATCGTCGTCGTCAACCCGACCATCCTCGCCGCGGACGGCAAGACGCCGGGCATCGACCTCGCGGGCTACAGCGACGCCCAGACCATCCAGATGATCGCCGTCGTCACGCTCGTCGCCTCCGCCGTCGCGATGCTCGTGATGGCGTTCTACGCGAACCGGCCGTTCGGCCTCGCGCCCGGCCTCGGCCTCAACGCCTTCTTCGCCTTCACCGTCGTCGGCACCCTCGGCATCCCGTGGCAGACCGCGCTCGCCGCCGTCGTCGTCGAAGGTCTGCTCTTCATCGTCCTCACCGCCGTCGGCGCGCGCGAGTACGTCATCAAGCTCTTCCCCGAACCTGTCAAGTTCGCCGTCGGGACCGGTATCGGGCTCTTCCTCGCCATCATCGGGTTGCAGGCGATGGGCGTCGTCGTCGACGACCCCGCGACCCTCCTCACGCTCGGGAACCTCGCGCAGAACCCCGTCGCCGTCCTCTCCGTCCTCGGCCTCTTCTTCACGTTCGCGCTCTACGCCCGCGGCGTCAAGGGCTCCATCGTCATCGGCATCCTCGCCACTACCGCCGTCGGCGCGGTCCTCACCCTCGCCGGCGTCGTCTCCCCCGGCACCCTCATCGGGAGCTGGGTCCAGCAGGGCGGCGTCCAACCGAGCGCCTTCCCCGACGCTACCTACGACATCACGCCGCTCGTCGGCGCCTTCCTTAGCGGCTTCGAGAACGTCGAGGCGTTTGGCTTCGCGCTCATCGTCTTCACGTTCTTCTTCGTGGACTTCTTCGACACCGCCGGCACGCTCGTCGGCGTCGGCCAAGTCGGGGGCTTCCTCGACGAGAACGGCGACCTCCCCGACGCCGACAAACCCCTGATGGCTGACGCCGTCGGCACCACCGTCGGCGGGATGCTCGGCACCTCCACCGTCACCACCTACGTCGAGTCCGCAACCGGCGTCGAGGAAGGCGGCCGCACCGGCATGACCGCGCTCGTCGTCGGCGTCCTCTTCCTCCTCTCGCTCGCCTTCGTGCCGCTGGCCGCCGCCATCCCCCAGTACGCCAGCCACATCGCCCTCGTCGTCGTCGCCGTCCTCATGCTCTCCAACGTCACCGAGGTCCGCTGGGACGACGTGACGCACGCCATCCCCGCCGGCCTCACCATCCTCATCATGCCGTTCACGTACAGCATCGCCTACGGCATCGCCGCCGGCATCGTCTCCTACCCAATCGTCAAGGCCGCCACCGGCGAAGCCGAGGACGTCTCCGTCGGTCAGTGGCTCCTCGCACTTGCCTTCGTCTGCTACTTCGTCGTCCGCACCAGCGGCGTCATCCAGGGCGCCGTCTGAACGCGACGACGCGCACGCCTCGCCTCCGCCGTCACTATTTCTGCCTGTTCCCGCGCGACGACACTCACCCCGAATAGCGTTCGATGGCTCCCGCGTCGTCCAGCGTCCGCTCGATGTGGCCGACGACCCCACGAACCGCGTAGTCACCATCGCGGTGCAGTGCCAGCGCGACGCCGCGCGTCTCCTCCACCGGCACTACGACGTTCACGACGTCGTCGTAGACGCGCACCGTCGCATGCAGGCGTTCCTTCTGCGTCCCCTCGTGAACGACCTGACCGAGCCCCTCGAAGCGGATTTCCTCGACGATCTCGTCGATCTCCGCCGGGTCGTATCGCTCCGCCGCCCACTCCGAACGGAAGACGTGCCCGACGCCGTCCTCGTCGTAGTAACTCACGCCGATCAACGGCCCCTCGCCAATCTCCTCCGCGAGCGTCTCGGTGACGCGCGTCGCGAGCGATTCCATGCGACACGCTATCAGGAGCACGCGATAAGAGGTTACGGCCCGACAGCGAGGACGTCCGCGTCCGTCAGATGAACTGCTCGAGTTGGCGCGCGCGCCGGCCGACGTCGAAGTACGGATCGAGCGAGTCGTCCGATGCGACGCGCTCCAAAAACATCAGCGTGTCCGCGCCGTGCGTCTCCGCGTACGTCGCGACGGCCGCCACCTCCTCGCGGTAGAGGACGAGCGACTCCAAGAGCGCAAGCAGGCACGCGAGCGCGACGCCCGCCTCGTCGTTGCGCGGGAACGCCCCGCTCACCTGTTCGCGGAAGTCCGGATAGTCCTCGGGCGGGTCGTCCACGGGCGCGACGGCGAGACAGCGCGTGCAGAGCTCCGCGCCCGGCCGGTCGTCCGGCAGGTGCTCGCGGAGGGTCGTGGGGACGCGAAACGCCACCGTCTCGGCGCCACAGCGCTGACAGGACATGACCGGACATTCGCGCGCCGGCGCCATAGCTCCGACGACAAAGAGAGCGAAGAGAAGCGAAGCGTCGCGTCAGTCCGCCGTCTCGGTCTCGGCCTCAGATTCGGCTTCGGCTTTGGCGGCCGCCGCGCGCTCCTCTTCTTCCTTCTTGTTCTTCACCTTCTTCATGCGGAAGATCTCCTCGCGCTCCTGCTCCTCGAGCTTCTGCTCGATGTAGTCCTGCGAATCGTAGAGATCGGGGAGGACGGTGAACTCGAGTGCGTTGACGCGGCGTTTCGTGCTCTCGATTTCGTCGAGCAGCTTCTTCATCGCCGTCTCGACCTCCGCGGCGAGCACGATGGTCTCGAGGAGTTCCTCGTAGGCCTCCGCGGCCTCGTCGATGCGGGAACTCGTGCCGATGACGCCGTAGCCACGCTGGTCGAGGCTCTTCCGGACGCGCGACGCCTCGATCTGCGGGACGACGACGCCCATGATGTTGTGCGACTCCACCGTGATCTCCGGGTGTTCCTTGAGCGCCGCGGCCGCGCCGCGCACCGCGACGTCACCCTCCATGGCGCGCGCCATGTTGATGGTTCGCTGGGCGTCCTCGTAGTCCTGCTCCAGGTCCGACCGGACGTCCTGGGCCTGGTCGAGGATGTCCATGAACTCCATAATGAGGCCGTCACGCTTCTGCTCGAGCGTGTCGTGGCCCCGTTCGGAGAGGTCGATACGGTCCTCGATCTCCATCAGGTTCTTGCGCGTCGGCTTGACGTCCTCGGCCATCGTGAGTTAGACCTCCGCTTCTTCGGCGTCGCCACCCTCGGCCTCCTCGGCCTCGGGGGCGGGTTCCTCGTGATAGTACTCCTCGATGTGATCCTCGTCGATACGGGAGAGCTCCGTCTTCGGGAGGATGGAGAGGACTTCCCACGCCTGATCGAGCGTCTCCTCGATGGTGCGGTCCGTGTGGAAGCCCTGGTCGACGAACTTCTCCTCGAAGGCCTCCGCGAAGTCGAGGACCTTGTTGTCGCGCTCGTCGAGCGCTTCGCGACCGACGATGTTCACGAGGTCGCGAAGGTCCTTCCCCTCCGCGTAGGAGGCGAAGAGCTGGTCCGAGACGCCGCTGTGGTCGGCGCGCGTGACGCCCTCGCCGATGCCGTCGTCCATCAGCCGCGAGAGGGACGGCAGCACGTCGATGGGCGGCTCGACACCCTGACTGTTCAGCTCACGGCCGAGCATGATCTGCCCCTCCGTGATGTACCCGGTCAGGTCGGGGATCGGGTGCGTGTCGTCGTCGCCCGGCATCGTGAGGATCGGGATCTGCGTGACCGACCCTTCCTCGCCCTCGAGGCGCCCGGCGCGCTCGTAGAGCTGGGCGAGGTCGGTGTACATGTATCCGGGGTAGCCACGGCGCCCCGGGACCTCCTCGCGTGCCGCGCCGATCTCGCGCAGCGCCTCACAGTAGTTCGTCATGTCCGTGAGGATCGTGAGGACGTGGTAGTCCTTCTCGAACGCGAGGTACTCGGCGGTGGTCAGCGCCATCCGCGGCGTGACCGTCCGCTCGACGGCGGGGTCGTCAGCGAGGTTTAGGAAGACGACCGAACGCTCGAGCGCGCCCGTGCGCTCGAAGTCGTCCATGAACTCGTTCGCCTCCTCCTGCGTGATACCCATGCCGGCGAAGACGACGGCGAACTCCGTCTCCTCGCCCTCCTCGGCGACGTCCTCCGGGACGGTCGCCTGTCGGGCGATCTGGAGTGCGAGCTCGCTGTGCGGGAGCCCGGACGCGCTGAAAATCGGGAGTTTCTGCCCGCGAACGAGCGTGTTCATCCCGTCGATGGCGGAGATACCCGTCTGGATGAACTCCTCGGGGTACTCGCGCGCGTTCGGGTTGATGGCCGCGCCGACGATGTCGCGGCGTTCGTCCGGGACGATGTCGGGACCGCCGTCGATCGGGTTCCCGGAGCCGTCGAGGACGCGCCCGAGGAGGTCCTCGGTGACGGGGAGTTTGAGCGTCTCGCCGAGGAACCGGACGGACGCGTCCCGACCGATACCCTCGGTTCCCTCGAAGACCTGAATCGCGACGAACTCCTCGGCGGTCTCGAGGACCTGGCCGCGCTTGATCTCGCCGCTCGGGGTCTCGATCTCGACGATCTCGTCGTAGCCGATGGGTTCGTCCGTCTCGACGTACACCAGCGGGCCGCTGACTTCCGTGATTGTCTGGTACTCTTTCATTAGTACAGGGCCTGAAGCTGTTCCGTAATCTCTTCTTCGAGCTCGTCGACGTACTCCTCGTAGTCCTCCTGCGTCGCGATACGGTTGAGCCGCGGCGCGGCGTCGATGGACGTGATCTCCTCGACCGGCGCACCTGCCTCGAGGGCGGCGAACGCCTCCTCGCTGTAGGTGTGGATCGCCGTGAGGATGCGGAAGGTCTTCTCCGGCGGGGAGAAGGTGTCGACGTCGTGGAAGGCGTCCTGCTGGAGGAAGGCCTCACGCAGGTAGCGCGCGACCTCGAGCGTAAGCTGCTGGTCGTCCGGCAGCGCGTCACGCCCGACGAGCTGGACGATCTCCTGCAGTTCGTCCTCCTCGTCGAGGACGTCGACCGCCCACTGACGCTCCTCCGGCCAGTCCGGCGAGACGTTCTCTTCGAACCACGGGTCCAGCTGGTCCTTGTAGAGCGAGTATGACTCCGTCCAGTTGATCGACGGGAAGTGCCGACTCTCCGCGAGGTCCGCGTCGAGCGCCCAGAACGTCTTCACGATACGGAGCGTGTTCTGAGTGACCGGCTCGGAGAAGTCACCACCGGGCGGGCTGACCGCGCCCACGACGGAGACGGACCCCTCGGTGCCGCTCAGGGTCTCGAAGCGACCCGCGCGCTCGTAGAACTGCGCGAGGCGCGCCGCGAGGTAAGCCGGGTAGCCCTCCTCGCCGGGCATCTCCTCGAGCCGCGAGGAGATTTCGCGCATCGCCTCCGCCCACCGAGAGGTGGAGTCGGCCATCAGCGCGACGTCGTAGCCCATGTCGCGGTAGAACTCCGCGATGGTGATACCCGTATAGATACAGGACTCGCGGGCCGCGACCGGCATGTTCGACGTATTCGCGATGAGCGTCGTCCGCGCCATCAGCGGGTTGCCGGACTTCGGGTCCGTGAGGTCGGGGAAGTCCTCGATGACCTCCGTCATCTCGTTCCCGCGCTCGCCACAGCCGATGTAGACGACGATGTCCGCGTCGGACCACTTCGCGAGCTGCTGCTGGGTGACGGTCTTCCCGGAGCCGAATGGACCGGGGATGGCCGCCGTCCCACCCTTCGCGATGGGGAAGAGGCCGTCCTGCACGCGCTGCCCCGTGATGAGAGGTTCGGTCGGCGTGAACTTCTCCGTGGAGGGACGGGCCTGACGGACCGGCCACTCCTGGTGCATCGTCACTTCCTCGCCGTTGTCGAGGACGACGACGGGCTCGGTGACGACGTGCTCGCCCTCGTTGACCTCGACGACTTCGCCGCCCTCGAAGGTCGGCGGGACGAGGACCTTGTGCTCGATGCTGACCGTCTCGGGGACGGTACCGACGACATCGCCGGGTTCGACGACGTCGCCCGCCGAAACCGTCGGGGAGAAGTCCCACGATTTCTCGAGGTCGATCCCGGGGGCGTCGACCCCACGGTCGAGGAATGCACCCATCTCGTCCTCGAGGACGTCGAGTGGACGCTGGACGCCGTCGTAGATGGTGTCCAGCACGCCCGGACCGAGGTCGACGGTCAGGGGTTCGCCGGTGTTCTCGACGGGCTCACCCGGGGAGATCCCGGAGGTCTCCTCGTAGACCTGAATGGTCGTGGTGTCGCCCTCTATCTCGATGACCTCTCCCATCAGCCCTTCGTCGCCGACGTAGACGACGTCGTTCATCTGGGCTTCGAGGCCCGTGGCGGTCACGACCGGACCGCTCACGCTCGCGATTTCGCCGGAGTCTGTTACGGTGTCTGCCTGGCTCATTCGTTCTCACCTTCGTCTTCCGCCATCAGGTCGATCCCGATGGCGCGCTTGATCTGTTCGCGCATCCCGCTGCTTCCGCCGGCGCCACCACCGATGGTGACGACGGTCGGTTCGACGCTCGTCTCGACCCGCTCCCGGACCTTCCGGGAGAGGTAGTCGAGGTCGTCGGCGTGCATCACGATGATGCCAATGTCCTCGGTGGCGAAGACGTCCTCGACGGCGTCGTCGAGTTTCTCCGTCTTCTCCTCCTCGGGGACGTTCCGGAACTCGCGGACGCCCGCAAGGCGGAACCCCGTCGTGAACTCGGCGGTGCCGATGACGGCGATTTCCTGGCTCATAGGATCACCAGTTCCCGCTCGATCTCCTCCTGACTCAGCCCGACTTCCCGGCCGCGCGCGATGGCGCGGATGTTGTCGACCTCCCGTTCCTTCGCGAGGATGAACGCGAGGACGGGACAGACCGAGAGGGGGAAGACGTGCGAGAGATGGTCGGCGTAGCCGAGGAGCGCGCCGTCGAGCGCATGCTCGAAGCCGATGAGTGACTCGGTGGACTCGAGCGTCTCGAGCGCGGGGCCGAGTTCGTCGCCGTAGCGGCTGCCGCGCAGCCGAGCGACGAGTTCATCGCGGTTGTCCACGAGCGAGGAGAGCTCGTTCGCCTCGAAGAGCCGTCCGCCCTTGATGTAGTAGTCCGCGGGGTCGATGTTCCCGCCGCTGCGGGCGAGACGGAACGCATTCCGGACGTTACGGAAGTCGACTTCGGCCTGCAGGAACTTCACGAACTCCCGCGTGCCGCTCTCCGTCGCGGCGTTCAGGCCCCGAAGGAGGTTGTCGTAGAACGTCCAGTCGACGGCGTTCTCGAGGGGGACGAGTGACCCCGTCTCCTCGTAGTCGCCAAGCGCCTCCTGGAGGGGCTCGCCGAAGAGCGTGCCCTCTAGCGTCTCGACAACTTCTTCGACCGTCTTGCACTCCTGGAGGCGGGTGAGGAGCGACTCGTCGAACTCGCCGGCGTGGATGAAGTCGTCCTTGATGACGGTCGAGTCCGTCTCCGAATAGACGCCGCGGAGCGCCGTCTTCGCGTTCCACGCGTCGAACTTGCGGAGGTATCGCGAGATGAGGGCGTAGAGCGTGCCCTGCGACCACTCGAGGAGGTCCTCGAAGTGCCGGCCCAGGTTCCGGTTGAGCGCGTACTCGATGAGGTCGACGCCGGTGTAGCGCGACCCGAGCGCGTTGACCTCGGGGCCGTACTCGGTTTCCTCCATGAAGCGGGCGATCTCGCTCGGACCCATGCGGGTGAGCTTGTCGTACTCCTCTTCGCCGAAGAGGGCCGCCCAGCGCGAACGCACACGGGCGTTCACGTAGGAGTAGTTCGACGCGTCGCGACTGATGACGTTCATTGCTCGTCGAACAGTCGGTTCGAAATCTGCTTCAGTTCGTCCGCCCAGACGTCCTCGAGGACGCTGTCGAACGTGTTCTTCACTCGGACGCGCGAGCTCTCGCTCTCGACGACGACGCCGCCGAGACAGTCGTATTCGCCGGCAACGGCGACGTTCGGGCGCTCGGAGACGAGGTCCTCGATGAGGTCCGCGTCGCCGGGCGCGTGGTGAACGGCGAGCTGTTCGTCCTCCGCGAACTCCGCGAGGGAGTCGGAGAGGAGCGACTCGGTGAGCTCCCGACGCTGGTCGGCGTCGAGGTCGGCGATACGCGACTCGACACGGTCACGGACGTCGTCGAGCGCTTCGCGCCGCGCGCTCATCCGCTCGTGTTTGGCTTCGAGCTTCGCGCTAGAGAGCTCCTGCTCGCGCAGCTGGTCGATCTCCCGCTCGACCTCGGCTTCGGCCGCAGAGACGATGTCTTCGGCCTCCGATTCGGCCGCAGAGACGATATCTTCGGCCTGTTCCTCGGCGTCCTGCCGGATGGCCTCGGCCGTCTCCTCGGCCTCCTTCCTGATTTCTTCCGCGACCGTTTCGAGACTCATCGTGGATTTAAACGATGAAGATGACGACGATCGCGAGGATGACGAGCGTCTCCGGCAGGACGGTGAACAGCAGACCGATGCCGAAGAAGTCGCGGTCCTCCGCGATAGCGCCGACGGCGGCGGCACCGATGCCACCTTCCGCGATACCCGCGCCGAGCGCGGCGATACCGACGCCGAGTGCGGCACCCGCCTTTGCGGGGAACGCAACGGTCGCTTCCGCGCTCTGCTGTGCGATCAGTCCGAACATGTTGATGGCTGCGACGAGAATGTCGTACATTGGTTAATCCTGTGTGGTGTAGGTTCGCTGGTGGCCGAACGGTTCGTATTTCTCCCCACCGCCTTCATAAAACTTCCCAAAGAACTCGACGTATTCCAGACGAACGGCCTGTAGACCGGCGCTGGTGACACCGAGGGCAAGCACTAAGGCGTGACCGAGGACGAAGATGATGAGACCGCCGATGACGGCGGTGATGGGGCCGTGAACGAGCCCCCCGAACATCAACTGCGCCTCGGGGTGGTGTGACTGTACGTAGCTCCAACCGTGGCTGGTCATGAAGTGGAACTCGCCTTCGGTCTCGTACGCACCGAAGAAGAGCAGGTTGACGACGAACGCCATCCCACCCTTCGCGAGCATGACCGCGGCGAGCCGCGTGTAGGAGAGGACGTGCGTGAGCGAGTTCAGCGCGCCCTCAACGGCGCCGATGGCGCCCTCCGCGTAGATGAGGAGGGCGTAGCCGACGACGCCGATACCGAGTGCAACCCACCCGACAGTGGGCGAGAACCCGGTGAACCCGAGCGGCTGGCCGGAGAGTGCGTCGAAGAGGAGCGCGGGCTTCGCGCTCTCCATCGCGCGGCTGAAGATCCAGACCCACAGCCCGACCATGAGGATCGCCCAGGAGGCGCCCTCGGTGAGCGCGTCCCACGCCCCGTGACGGAGGCGCTTGTAAGTATCAATCCCGTAGCCGAGCGTGAGGTGGACGAGTGCGGCGAGCACGGAGACGATGAGCCAGAGCCGCGCCCACTGCGCGTTCGCGGGCATCAGGCCCTTGTGGAGCGGCGGGTGGCCGTTCCAGACGTACTCGCTGATGAGGTGGAAGCCGAACACTTCCCCGTACAGTATCCCGAAGACGATGGTCGCCACCCCGGAGATGACGGTGACACCGCCGAGGGCGGCGAGCGCGTCACTGTCCATGCGCGTGTACATCAGCCAACCGGCCGCGGTGTAGAGGACACCGTATCCGACGTCCCCGATCATGAAGCCGTAGAAGACCGGGAACGTCAGGAAGAGGATGATCGTCGGGTCGAGATCGAAGTAGTTCGGTCGGTTGATGACCCGGACGAGCATCTCGAAGGGCTCGACGACCTTCGGGTTGTCCTGCACGACGGGCGGCTGGTCGGCCGTGCCGCCGTCGGTCGCGGCTTCCTGCTCGCCGTGACCGATTTCGTGCTCCGGGGGTTCGTACTCGGCGCGCTCGAGTTCCTCGACCTCGATTCGCTCGCCGAGCGCGTCCTTGAGGGCGCTCGCGTACCCCTCGTAGTCCTTCGTCGGGATCCAGCCTTCCGCGAAGAAGGCGTGTTCGGTCGTGGCGAAGTGGAGCGGCGCTTCGGCCTTCTGGACCTCGATGCTGAGCTTCTCCTCGGCGGCGAGGAGGAAGCCGGCGTGTTCGAGACGCAGGCTCTCGAGGTCGGACTCGACGCTCTCGAGGTCGGACTCGAGTTGCTGCTTGCGGTGTTCGAGGTGTTCGAGGTACTCGTCGGGAGACCCCTTGACGTCGGGGATCGCGTAGCGCTCGATGTCGAGGCCGACGAGCGCCTCGGAGAGCGCGTCCTCGGGCGCACCCGACTCGGGGTACGCGACGGCGGCGAAGACGTCGCCCTCGCTGAAGACCTCGTAGGACTGAATCTGGCTCGCGTCGGCGAGTGCGTGGCCGACGGCGTCGGTGTCACCGCTCCCGACGACGACGTCGAGGTTCTCGTAGCCGTGGAGCAGGTCGAGGTCGATGCCGAGCTCGACGAACGGCTCGGCAGCGGCGATTTCCTCCTCGATGTCCTCGAGGTCACCCTCGATGGCGTCGCGGCGGTCGTCGAGCTCGTTGACCTGCTGTCGGACCTCCTCGAACTCCTCCTCGAGCGCCTCGTCGGTAACGATGCGGGCGGGGCCCGCGTCCTCCTCGGAGACGTCGAGGATGTTGATGAGCGAGCGGACCGTGACGAGCTTCTCGGACGCCTCGTCGGCGCCCTCGAGCGGGTTGCCCGAGGAGAAGCCCTCGACGCTCTCGTCGTAGTCGGTGAGGTGGACGACGCGCTGGTCGTGCGTGACCTCGATGACGTCCCGGATGACGTTCTTGGTGCCCGTCACGGACACCTTGCTCATCTGCTCAGGTCTGAGCATGCACCGCCTCCTCGAACTCCTCGAGGGCGTATTCGACGGCCTCGTCGGCGTTCTCTTCGGCCGTCGCACGGAGCTGTTCGCGCTCCGCGTTGCCCTCTTCGATGATGCGTTCGCTCTCGGCCTCGATCTCCTCGCGGGCCTCGGCGAGTCGCTCTTCTTTCAGCTCGGTCGCTTCTTGTTCGGCCTCTTGCCGGATTTCATCGGCCCGTTGCCGGGCCTCGGCGAGGCGCTCCTCGCGTTCTTGCTCGGCGTCGGCGACGATGTCGTCGGCGTCTTGCTCGGCCTCCTGTATTCGTTCTAGAACCTCTGGCCTCGGCATGGGCTAACGGGGAGGAATTGAACGAACGCGTATAAGGTAGTTGCGAAACCGACGAGCGGCTGAAAGACAGGAACTTATGTCCGAGGCCTGGCTACGAGTCGACAATGGGAGTCCTCGAAGACAAAGCGCGGGCCCGACTCTTCTACCGGTATCTCTCGAAGGTCTACGACCGCGTCAACCCGTTCATCTGGAACGAGTCGATGCGGGCAGAAGCCCTCGAGATGCTGGACTTGGACGCCGACGACCGGGTGCTGGACGTCGGCTGTGGGACGGGCTTCGGGACGGAGGGCCTCCTCCAGTACACGGAGGACGTCTACGCGCTCGACCAGAGCGAGGGGCAACTGGAGAAGGCGTGGGCGAAGCTCGGCAAGCACGACCCGGTGCAGTTCACGTTCGGCGACGCCGAGCGCCTGCCGTTCGCGGACGACAGTTTCGACGTGGTGTGGTCCTCGGGGTCCATCGAGTACTGGCCGAACCCCGTCACGGCACTCCGGGAGTTCCGCCGCGTCGTGAAGCCGGGCGGGAAGGTGCTCGTCGTCGGCCCGAACTACCCGCGCTCGACGCTCTTCCAGAAGCTCGCTGACGCCATCATGCTCTTCTACGACGAGGCGGAGGCCGACCGGATGTTCCGGGACGCGGGCTTCGAGGCCATCGAACACCGGACGATGGGGCCTTCCTACAAGCCGGACGTCGCCATCACGACGCTCGCGCGCGTTCCCGAGGAGCAGACGCAGGAGTAACCCGCGTCTCGACGGCGGCGATTCTGGCGTCGTTCCGATAGACCTGTACAGTAACGAGCGCGCTCGGGCGGAACTGGGGTGCGTTCGTCCCGGCGACGGAGAGAGTCGCACGTTCGCCCGCGGTCCACGTCGAGTCGGTGGCGGCGTTGAACGGACCGGCGGGCGCGCCGTCGAAGCCGGGTGTGCCGACGAACGGTACTTGTGGCTGTGAGCGCAGCGGCCGGCCGTCGACGGCAACGACGACACGGAGGTCATGCACGTCGAGCGTCGGCCCTGCGCGGTGCGTGAGTGTGAGTGTGCCGTCGCTCGCGGCGCTCACGTCGAGGACGACGGGTTCTGCGGGCGCGGTGAGCGCGGCCGTTCCGGCGTCGGTGACGGTGACGGCGAGGACGCTCCCGGCGACGACACAGCACGCGAGGAGGGTGACGACACCGACGACGGGGGTGACGCCGCGCGAGTCTGGTGGCACCTCCCCGAGTGGCCGCGTCACCGCTGAAGAAGGTACGGGTCAGTCGGAGGTGGGGTCGACAGCGGTCGTGTTGATCGTTACCGTCGTCTCGCCGCGCTCGGCGGTGACGTTGTACGCGCCGGCGGGCGAGAGCGCCCAGACGGCGCCGGTGTCGGGGTCGGTCGTGCCGACCGGCGTGCCGTTCACGCGGACGGCGGCGGTGAGCGGCGCGCCGGTGGCGTTCTGGACGGCGACGCGGAGCGGGCCGCCGGCGTACGTCCGGTTGACGACGAGCGTCGTGTTGTCCTCCGTGCGCGTGACGGCGTCGCGCGTGACGATGTCGTCGGTCGCGAGGCGTTTGTCCTCGCGGTAGACGCTGTTCGTGCTCGGGTCGAAGTAGACGACGAGCGTGCTCTGGACGTCCGTGGTTCGGCTGTAGCCGAGGACGGCCTGATAGAGGTGGGCGTCCGCGGGCGCGCCGAACGACTGGCGGCCGCCGTTCGAGGCGGAGAGGTTCATCGTCGTCGGGTAGAGGCGCTGGAGCGACTCGAGGAACGCCCCGAGGTCGACGTTCGGGGCGGGTGCGGCGTCGTAGTTGTCGACGCGGTAGGTCGTGTGGTAGTAAGTGCCGTCGTCGAGAGCGGCGAGGACGAGGCCGTTCTCGGAGGCGGCGACGTAGACGCGTATGGGCGGGCGGTCACCGGCGACGGCAGCGGCGAGTTCGTCGCGGAGCGACCCGTCAGTGCCGGCGCCGTAGGCGGCGATTTCCCCGCGGAGCGCGGCGATTCTGCTCCGCATCTCGCTGGCATTCTCCTCGGAGAGCGCGCTGGTGCGTTCGCGGACGGTGGCGAGGTAGTTTGCGAGCGCGTCGGCGCGGGCGCTGTCGAGGGCGACCTGCCGGACGAGCGCTCCAGCGGAGATGTCGCCGTCGAGGTAGGCCTCGCGCGCTGTGGCCTCGTCGCTGGCGATGTCGGCGGTCCAGTTCGCGGCGGCGTCGGTGGCGTTCCGGACGACCGCGAGGCGTTCGCTGTCGTTGGAGGCAGCGGCCCAGCGCGCCTCGAAGTCGTAGGTCGAGTAGCGGCCGTCGAGGTCGGTGTGGGACGCGGCGACCGTGACCGTGACGGCCGTGTCGGCCCGGGCGAAGCCGGACGTCTGGGGGCCGTCGAGGAGGAGGACGTTCGTCGCGCTCCCGTCGACGTCACCCAGTTCGACGGGCGAGGTTGCGGCGGTCGTATCCCCGCTGAGCGTGGGGGCGTCCGCCGTCACACCGCCGAACGCGGGCGCGGGAACGGCGACGAGGAGGAGGGCGGCGAGCAGCACGGGGAGCCGTGGCATACGCGTCATTTGCGTGGCTGTCGACAAAAACGATGCGGAGCATTCGCGGACGTCCGACGGGCGTCAGCCGATTTTCGTCCGCCGTGCGGGTGATGGAAAGCGTTTTGCCGCCGGGAGGACCACTCAAAACTGATCATGCGGCAGGCCGCCCTCCTCGCGCTCGCCGTCACCGCCGTCGTCCTCGCCCTCCCCGCCGGTGCGGTCGCCGCCCCCGCCGATACCGCGGCGCCCGCCTCCTCCAGCACCACGATCGGCGTCCACCTCCAGTCGGACGGGGACGCGCGGTGGACCGTCACGGTGGCATACCCACTGAACGACTCCGCGGACAGACAGGCGTTCGAGCGCCTCTCGACGGAGTTCGAGAGCGGTCAGGGCGGCCCGTCGCTCGCGGCGTTCCGCTCGGCAGCGGACACCGCCGCCCAGAAGACGGGCCGCTCGATGCGCATCACCGACCCCTCCCGTAGCCACGACGTCACAAACCACTCGGACGGCACGGGGGTCGGCCGGCTCACGCTCAGTTTCACGTGGACGAACTTCGCGAACGCCTCCGGCGACCAGCTGACGCTCGGCGACGTGTTCGCCGGCGGCTGGTTCGGCAACCTCTACGCGAGTCAGACGCTCCGGGTCTACCCGCCGGAGGGTTACACGCCCGACAGCGCCGAACCGGAGACGCAGCTGTCGAACGGCGCGCTGACGTGGAGCGGTCCGCAGTCGTTCCCCACCGGCGGTCCGACCGTCGTGTTCGTCGAGGGCGCGAGCACGCCGTGGACCCTCATCGGCGGCCTCGTCGTCGGCGCGCTCGTCGTCGGAGTCCTCATCGCGTACGCGTGGCGGGGCTTCGGCGGCCGCGGGAGCCTCGACGTCCGACCGACCGCCCCGGGGACTGACTCCCCGCCGGAGTCCGAGGCGTCGGCGCCAACGTCGAGTCCGGAGGCCGAGCCGGAAACTCCGCCAGCGGAGCCAGAGACGAAGACGTCAGCGGAGTCGGAGCCGCCGGAGGAGCTGTTGAGCGACGAGGAGCGCGTCGAGCGCCTGCTCGAAGAGCACGGCGGGCGGATGAAGCAGTCGAACATCGTCTCGGAGACGCGGTGGTCGGACGCAAAAGTCTCCCAACTGCTCTCCTCGATGGCCGAGGAAGGGCGCGTCGAGAAACTTCGCATCGGCCGGGAGAACCTCATCACGCTCCCGGACGAAGAGGAGGAGTGAGGGCGCCCGACGTCGCCACGACGCGGCCTCGAGAACGTCCGATAGCGTTTTGCGTTCCCCGAGGGTAACTGTTCGTATGGCAGACTGCCCACTCGCGGACGAATGCCCCAACTTCCAAGAGCAGATTTCGGGCATGGGGTGCCAGCACTTCGGCGACCGGGGAGGTATGGACTGGTGTCAGCACTACAGCCAGCCGATCTCTGACCTGAAGACGGCGCCCGTCGTCCCCGGCGAGGAAGTCGTCCTCGAGGTCGACGACATGCACGAGTCCGGCGCCGGCGTCGGCCGACAGGAGGAGTCGGGCTTCATCGTGATGGTGGACGGCGTCCTCCCGCCGGCGCGCGTCAAGGCGAAGGTGACGACCGTGAAGCCGAACTACGCGCGCGCCGACCTCATCGAAAAGCTTCCCGAAGAGGACGAAGGCGAGGAAGAAGAGGGGGACGACGAGAGCGAAAGCGAGAGTGGGACGTCCGACGACGAGGAGGAGTCGTCCGGGTCGTCGCGCGAACGACTCGGCAGCCGGGACAACTTCTGGGGCCAGTAACGCGACCCCAACCACTCGACGTCCGCGTGCGGGGCAGTCGAAGCGCACGGTGAGGGTCGACGATTACAGTTCGGGCCGAACAGACCGGTTTCGAACCCGTGAGTCGGCTTATGGAGTTAGGTGCAGGGGGAAAATTGCCTTGGTTTTATTCCACGACTTATAAGATAGAGTTTCTGTTGTCCCGGCCATCGGGTGAAGTATGTCCGAGAAAGACATCACGACGTACCTCACCGAGAACCCCCGCATGATCGGCGCGCTCTTCACCCTCACGATGCTGCTCGCGTCGGCCAGTTCCGCGTCGGCCGGCTACTTCGCGCCGACGTGTGGTCCCTAAATTTCGGAGAGAACGAGTTCGTCGCTCCAGCGGAGTTCGCCGTCGAGGAGCACAGGTGACCGACCGGACGACAGTACTTCTTGGAAGCGGTTTTGTGACGCCTCGAACGACCGAGTCTGGGAGTTCAGCAGATAGCGCGTCTGTGAGTCGGAGACGAGTGGTGACGCAAACGTTCCGGGGCCGAAGTCCCACGTCAGGTAGCTACGGAAAGAGACGCGCAGCGACCCCTGTTCGAGGTCGTCGGTGTCTATGATCGCGAGCGTCGGACACCCCATGTGATGCTGGCAAAGCGTCGTTCCCCCGTTCCCGACAATGGTGTACTGGTAGCCGGTGACGACGTTCTCCGTCGCGATATCGAGGGCGCCGTGGAGGTCGAACCCGCTGTCGAGGAGGCGGGCGATCGACCGGCCGACGTCGGTCGCGACGTGGTTGAAGACGTTGTCGAGGGTGACGACGCCGCCGAGCGCGCCCGCCTCGACGAGCGCCATCCCCTGCGCGTAGGAGCGACAGCCGTTCAGGATGAACGCATCAACGTTCACGTCCTCGAGCGTTCGGACGTCGAGGGTGCCGTCGCGACACTGCATGCCGTCCTCCGTGATGTGGCCGATGTAGTGGAGGAGGTCGGTCTCCGAGGTGAGGACGTCGCGCGTCTCCGCCATCGTGAGGTCGAAGTCGGTCTCGACGTCGAACTCGATCATGTCGCGGAAACCGTAGAGGTTCTCCGCTTCCTCGCGCATCTCCGGGTCGTTGCAGACGACGTGGACGTCGATAACGGCGTCCTGTTCAGTCTCCCTGTCGAGGCGGCGCCGGTAGGAGTCGACGGTGGGCTTCGAGGCGCCGCGGGGATAGCCGTCGCCGACCCACGCGTGCCCGATCGTCTCCGCAGGCGGGGGTGAGACGACATGGTTGGTGGTTTCGGACGCGACGTCCGTCGTGCGCACCGCGTCGCCCTCCGCCGATCGGACGAACGCATCAGAGGGGGCACGGAAGAACTCCGAGACGGACTCCGGTTCGGGTCGTGTCGTCCGCGATTCGGTCGTCGGCGACGGGGAACGAACGAACGAGAGGTCGTTGACGACGTAGGGAATGATTTCGGCGTGTTCGGCGGCCGGTTCGACGTCGGTCGTGAGGTGCCACTCGAGGAGGTCCTCGGTGGCCTCGCGTGGGATGTCGAGGTAGGCGGCGGTGCGTTCGTCGAGCGGGGCCTCGTAGAGGGCGGCCGGGTCCACGTCGACGCGGTCGAGGAGCTCACGGCGTTCCGCGAGGTCGATCGGGTAGATGCCCTCGGTCCGGACGACGCAGTCTAGCGTGAAGCAGTGTCGGAGGACGTCGTTTGCGGCGGCCGCGAGGTCGTCTTCGGGGAGGTCGAACGTCCGGTCGGCGGTGACGATTCGTGGCGACGGGTTCGGCACGACTTCGGCGCCGAGATAGTACGCGAGTGTCGCGATGCTGTAGACGGCCTCGTACCGCTCCGGAACCTCGATGCGGACGCCCGTGTCGCGTGGCCGAACGTTGTCAGGAAGGGTGAACCGGTCGCCGCGCTCGATGGTCGGCGGGTGGCCACGCATCGTCGGGAAGGAGCGCTCGGGGCTCGTCGTCTTCAGTGCCGACCCGAAGGCGGAGACGGCGCGCATCAGGTCGCGCGGGTCGTCGCGGACCGTGATTGTGCCGGCGGGGTGCTCGTGGAGCGACCGGACGCCGATGGCGACGCGCGCAGTCCGGTCAAACTCGATAGCTGTCGCGTCCTCACGCGAGTCAACCGTGACAGCGGCGTCTTGGATTCGGATGTAGAGTTTGACCGGCGCAGAGCTAATCTCGATCTCGTACGTTCCGGATTCGACACTGCCGCATTTTCCGGGCGGGAGGTCGAGCGCGACCGCGGGACCGTCGCGGACGAAGACGTCCGTGAGGTTCGGAAGGGTGAGACAGTCGGTCTCGACGGCGATCGCGTGCGTGACCGGGAGCCGGAACCGGTCGGTGTCGATTCGGTCGAATCCCTCAACGCCAGTCTCGACAGTGTAGGTAACGCTCTCGATGCGGTCGTGGACCCTGACGGCCCCGTCGAGGTCGTCGAACTCGACGTTCACGCTCGCGTCACCTCCTGTCGTCGTCCGGAGTCGGGGCACCGCCGACGCGTTCGCCCGGCTCCGGCCCCGGCCACCCATCTCCGGCCCCACGACGTGACTCTCACGACCGTTACAACGCTACCCACCGGTTCAAACGTTACGGGAACCGGGGTGAGACGTCCGGAGCGCGATGGTTTTTGTGGGGGCAGCGCCACGACCCGCGTATGGACCTCGGTTTGACAGGCGAGACGGCACTGGTCACGGCGAGCACGAGCGGACTCGGAAAGGCGTCGGCGACGACACTCGCGTCCGAGGGCGCGAACGTCGTGCTCTGTGGGCGCGACGAGGAGCGTCTCGATGCCGCGCTCGAAGACGTCCGTGAGGAGGCGACGGCCGACGTCGAGGGCGTCACGGCGGACATCACGGACCCGGACGACGTCGAGGCGCTGGTGGAGGCGACCGTCGAGTTCTTCGGCGGCATCGACCACCTCGTGCTCTCCGCGGGCGGGCCGCCCTCCGGGCCGTTCCTCGACATCGGGGAGGACGACTGGTACGAGGCCTACGACCTGCTCGTGATGAGCGCCGTCCGGACGGTACAGGCCGCCCACCCCTACCTCTCCGAGAGCGACAAGGGCACGATTACGGCCATCACGTCCACGAGCGTCGAGACGCCCATCGGTGGCCTCGTCCTCTCGAATGCGGTCCGTCGAGGTGTCATCGGGCTCATCGAGACGCTCGCCGTCGAGCTCGCGCCGGACGTCCGCGCGAATGCCGTCCTCCCCGGGCCGTTCGAGACGCCGCGCATCCAGGAACTCGTCGAGCAGGCCGTCGAGCGCGGCGAGTACCCGGACTACGAGACCGGTATCGAGGACTGGGGCGTCGGCATCCCGATGGAGCGCGTCGGCGACCCGCAGGAGCTCGGCGACGTCGTCGCGTTCCTCGCGAGCGAGCGCGCCTCCTACGTCAACGGCGTCTCGCTCCCCATCGACGGCGGGCGCCTGCGGCAGAACTAGAACAAGTCGTCCTCGCGGAGTTCCGCGACGACCTCGCGGACGCGCTGACTCTCTTCTTTCGGCAGGACGAGCACGCGGTCGTCGTAGGCGGCGACGACGAGGTCATCGGCACCGACTATCGAGACGTGCATGTCGTCGCTCGCGATAACGTTCCCCGACGCGTCGACGGTGAGCGCGTCGCTCGCGACGACGTTCCCGTTCCCGTCCGTGTCGAGGACGCGTTCGAGGGCGTCCCACGACCCGAGGTCGTCCCAGTCGAAATCGGCCGGGACGACGGCGGCGCGCTCGGTGCGCTCCATCACAGCGTAGTCCACGCTGACGGCGTCGACAGCGTCATAGCCGCCTTCGGGGTCGCCGTCGCGGAGGGCATCGACGAGCGGCGCCAGCGAGCCCTCGGCCGCCTCCTCGAGGAACACCTCGGGGCGCCACGCGAACAGGCCGGCGTTCCAGAGACAGCCCGCCTCCCGGAGTTGCTCGGCCGTCTCTCCGTCGGGTTTCTCGCGGAAGGCAGCGACGTCCGCGTAATCGCCGTGGTCCGTTCCGGGTTCGATGTAGCCGTACTCGGTGGCGTCGCGGGTGGGCTGGACGCCGAACGTCACGAGTCTGGAGGCGTCGGCGGCGACCCGACAGCCGCGCCGGACGACCTCGCGGAAGCCGTCGCCGACGACGTGGTCGGCGGGGAGCGCGCAGACGACGGCGTCGTCGTGTTGTTCGTGCACGCGGTGGCTCGCGTAAGCGAGCGCCGGCCCGGTGTCCTTCGCGTCCGGCTCGACGAGCACGTCGGCCTCGGGGACGTGCTCGGCGACGTCCTCGGCGAACGCCTCGCGCGTGACGGCGTAGAGGTCGTCCGCGAACGCCGCGCGGTCGGCGGCGCGCCGGAGGAGCGAGCGGTCGTCGTCGCCGAAGGAGAGGAACTGCTTCGGCCGATGGCTCCGGCTCGCCGGGTAGAGGCGCGTGCCCGTCCCGCCAGCGAGGAGGACGGCGACAGTCCTCACCACGTCTCCACCTGCCCGTCGCGCAGGTCCTCCAGACAGCCCTCACAGGCGGGGTGGTCGGCGTCGAAGCACGCCGGCTTCCCCTCGTCGTCGAGCGCAACCGCGCGCTTCTCCGCGTGCCGCCGGCAGACGATACGGACACGGTCGGCGTCGTCGCGCGGCAACTCGCCGCTCGTTCGCCCCTCCCGGTAGGCGGCGACGGCCTCGGCGTACCGCCGGCCGGCCGTCCGCGCGAGGCGGCCGACGAACCCGGAGTCGTCCTCAGTCATACGACGTCGTAGCGTCCGCTGCGACATAGGCCTGTGGCTCACTCGCGACCACTTTCGCCCCGGTGAGGGAGACTTTAAGAACCAGTAGGCCGTATCCGTTCTCGTCTCCCACCTGAAACACACGCGGAGACGGAACCCCCGACTATGAGCGACATACAGCAGACTGCGCAGCAGCTACACGACCAGTTCTCGGAGCACCTCGACGTGGACGTCGAGGAGATCGAGGAGCGCCTCGAACAGTACGTTGATGAGTACAAGATTCCGCTCGACGAGGCGCGCCGCTCCGTCGAGAGCCACTATCTCGACGAGGCCGGCATCGACCGTGACGAACTCGGCCGCGGCGGCAACCCCACCGTGCAGGCCGCCGACGTCGACGCCCCCGACGAGTGGGTCGACATCACCGCGAAAGTCGTCGAACTCTGGGAGCCCCGGAGCGACAGCGTCGCGCAGGTCGGCCTGCTCGGCGACGAGTCCGGCACCATCAAGTTCACCAAGTGGGCGGCCTCCGACCTCGACGAACTCGAGGAGGGGCAGGTCTACCGCCTCGGGAACGTCGTCACCGACGAGTACCAGGGGCGCTACTCGGTGAAGCTCAACCGGACGACGACCATCACCGAACTCGAGGAGGACATCGAAGTCGGCAACGACGAGACGTCCGTCGAGGGCGCGCTGGTCGACATCCAGTCCGGCAGCGGGCTCATCAAGCGCTGTCCCCACGAGGACTGCACGCGCGTCCTCCAGAACGGCCGCTGTTCGGAGCACGGCGAAGTCGAAGGCGAGTTCGACCTCCGCATCAAGGGCGTCCTCGACGACGGCGAGGACGTCCACGAGGTCATCCTCAACGAGGAGGCCACCGAGGCCCTCACCGGCATCAGCCTCGAAGAGGCGAAACAGCAGGCGATGGACGCGCTCGACACGACCGTCGTCGCCGACGAGATGCGCGAGATGCTGCTCGGGCAGTATTACCGCGTGACGGGCCCGACGCTCGGGCGCTACGTGCTCGCGAACGAAGTCGAAGAGCTCTCCGAACCCACCGACGCCGAATCCGTCCTCATCAAAGCGAGGTCGATGTAGATGTCCAGCAACCAGTCCACCCCCACGCGCGAGGTCGCCCGCCGCGTCTTCGCCACCGAGTTCAACGACGCCACGTTCACCTTCAAGGAATCAGACGACGAGCGCGCGCCGCTCTACAGCCTCCTCCCGACCGGGGAGAAGTCGAACCGCGTCTTCCTCGTCGGCACCCTCACCGAGACGGAGGACGTCGGCGAGGACTCCGAGTACTGGCGCGGCCGGGTCGTCGACCCGACCGGGACGTTCTTCGTCTACGCCGGCCAGTACCAGCCGGACGCCGCGTCGGCGCTCCGCGACCTCGAGACGCCCACCTACGTCGCCATCGTCGGGAAACCCCGTACCTACGAGACCGAGGACGGGACCGTCAACGTCTCCGTGCGCCCCGAGTCCATCACCGAGGTGGACACGGCGACCCGCGACCGCTGGGTCGTCGAGACGGCCGAGCGCACCCTCGACCGCATCGACGAGTTCGAGGACGAGGGCAACGAGTACGCCCGCCGCGCCGAGGAGGAGTACGACCTCCCCCTCCGGCGTTACAAACAGGCCGCCATCGACGCCCTCGAGTCGCTCGACGAGACGGACGAGGAAGTCGCCGAGCCCGCCTGAGTCGGCGCGGCTCGCCTACCGCTCGTCTGACGAAGAGTTAAGGCCCGAGGCCCAGTTCTAGGGTCTATGGGCAACAAGAACAAGACCATCTCGTTCCGCGTGAACGAGGACACGTTCGACGCCCTCCGCGACATCGCGGAGGAGCGCGACCTCTCGTTGTCCGCGGTCTTCCGGGATTACGTCGACGCGCTCGTCGCCAACGACGGGCAGGTCCGCGTTGTCCCTGAGGACGACGTCGCCGAGGACGTCGACGGCGCCGAGTTCCCGCCGAAAGTCGAGGTTCCCAAGAGCTTCGTCCGAGAGCACGAGCGCCTCGAACTCGAAGCCGAACACCTCCGCGAGCAACTCGAGGAGCACAAAGCGTACATCAACGCCCTACGTGACGAACTGGAGGACGCGGAGGACGTCGACGACGTCATCCACCTCGACGATCTGGAAAGCGAGGAAGAGGAGTCCGTCCACCTCGGATAAGTGGCGAGGATACCGTGTACGGCCGTTCTTCGGAGTAATGGTTCGCGACGGCTGCCGAGCGGGTGAGAACGCGGGCGGGACGCGACAAACAGGGGAGTGCCAGTTCTACGCGAGCGGGGTCCGTTCGACGACCTGCCCGTCGTAGGTCGGGTACTGCTCGACGATTTCGCCGTCCTCGACGTCGCCGTCCTCGACCATCTCCTCGAGGAGCCACCACGCGACTTCGACGTGCTCGCTCTTCGCGGTGTAGAACTCCTCGGGGACGCCGAGTTCGTCGAAGCGCTCCGCGGGGGTGTACGTCTTCCCGTAGACGAGCGTGCCGTCCTCGGTGACTTCGTCGAACTCCCGGCGGACGTTCTCCGCCATACGCTTCAGGCGCGAGCGGTGCTGGGCGGCGTCCTTGAAGACGCTCGTGCAGAAGTAGACCTTCTCGTGCTGGGCCATCTCCTCCAGAATGGCGTCCTTCGACCCCTCGACGGCGGACATGTGGCCGTCCTGGAGTTCGTAGCCCGCCTCCTGCATCCGCTCGTAGTTGCCGTCACTCATCTCGAACTCGTTGACGTTGCAGAACTCCGCGGCACCCTCGTCGAGGAAGTCGAGGAACTCCTGCTCGGCGCGGATACCCGGGATCTCGAACGCCGGCGTGAGTCCTTCCTCGCGGGCGATATAGAGAATCTCCTCCCACTCGGTGCCGTGGAGGTCGCCCCACAGCTCGTAAGGCGGGTGGAAGCGAATCTCGTCAAGGCCCGCCTCCGAGAGGCGGCGCATGTTCTCGCGGCCACCCGTAATCCCCGTGTAGAGGTGGGTGTGGTGGTCCTCGCCGAACTCGTCCTTGAGGAGGCGGAGATAGCGCGTGGTGCGCTCCATCGCCTCCTGCGGTTCACCACCCGTGATGGAGGTGCCGAGCGCGTCCATCTTCTTCGCCTCCGCGATGACGTCCTCGTCGCTCTCGACCGGGCGTTCGTTGGCGTAGACCTGCGTGACGTTCTTCCTGTTCTCACCCAGCGGGCAGTAGAAACAGTCGCGCTGGTCGCAATATCCATAGACGAAGAGGACCATCTTGCCCCCTTGCGCGCACTGCTCGCAGCCCTTCGAAATCATTCGGTATCACCGTTGTAGCGCCCGAGGACTCAAAAACCGCACGGGTTTCGGGTTCCGCGCCGTCCGGGAGTCCCCAAACCTCCATAACTGTCCACGGCTTACGGGTGGGTGATGCTGTTGGTCCTCTGCGTCGACCTCGACGACGACCTCGGTCGGAAGACGGGCCTCGAAACGCCCGTCGTCGGTCGGGACGCCGTCGAGGAGGGCGCCGTCGCGCTCGCCACCGCGGACCCCGAGGACAGCGACGTGAACGTCCTCTTCGAGGGGGTCCACCTCCACGACGACCTCGGGCGCGAGGAGTCCGTCGAAGTCGCCGCCGTCACCGGCCTCGAGGGGAGCGACGTGCAGGCGAACCGGGCGGTCGGCGACGAAGTCGATGAGGTGCTCGCCGGCCTCCAGACTGGCGAGGAAGTCCGGGCCGTCGTCGTGACCGACGGCGCGCAGGACGAATCCGTCCTCCCCGTCATCCGCTCGCGCGTCCGCATCGATAGCGTGCAGCGCGTCGTCGTCCGGCAGGCGCAGGACCTCGAGTCGATGTACTACACCATCAAGCAGGTGTTGAACGACCCGGAGACCCGCGGGACGATTCTCGTCCCGCTCGGCGTCCTCCTGCTCATCTATCCGCTCGCCGTCCTCGCGTCCTTCCTCGGTCTCCCCGGCGCGGTGCTCGGGCTCTCCTCGGCCGCGCTCGGCCTCTATGCGCTCTTCCGCGGGTTGGGCCTCGCCGAAGTCCTCGACGACCTCGTCGAGCGCGCCCGCGACAGCCTTTACACGGGCCGCGTGACGCTCATCACGTACGTCGTCGCCGCCGCGCTCCTCGTCATCGGCGGCGTCGAGGGCGCCAACCAACTCCACGAACACCAGCGCGCCACCTCGGGGTCGCTCCCCGTCACGTCCGTCATCGCCGCCCTCGTCAACGGCGCCGTCACGTGGTTCGCCGCCGCCGGTCTCACCTCCAGCGTCGGCCAAATCACCGACGAGTACCTCCACGACCAGTTCAAGTGGCAGTACCTCAACGCGCCGTTCTACGTGCTCGCCATCGCCGCCGTCCTCTATGCGCTCAGCGGCTTCTTCCTCCAGACGGTGTCGCTCGCGACGCTCGCCGCCGTTCTTACCGGCGGAACGCTGATGAGCGTTCTCAGCACACTCGCGTTCGCCGTCATCGAGGACCGCGACGAAGACGAGGACGCCGACGCGCGCGTCGCCTAAGCAGAAACAGACCGCTCTCGGCCGTTCGCGCCTCGCGACCGGCCATCGACTCCTACCGCTCGCGTTCGCGCCAACGGCCACAAAGCTACCGCTCGCGTTCGACCACGAACGCCGCGAGTTGTTCCATATACTCGCGCGCCTGTCCGTCCTCGAGCGCCGCGTCCTCCAGCGCCGCGAGCGCCGCGTCCGACTCGGCCTCCGCGAGCGCGTTCACTTCCTCGACGGAGCGGTCGGTGACGCGCAGGACGGACGGGCGGTCCATCTCCTCGTCCGTCCCGGCGGGCTTGCCCAGCGCGTCGGTGTCCGCCGTGACGTCCAGCACGTCGTCCCGAAGTTGGAAGGCGACGCCGACGCGCTCGGCGTACTCGCCGAAGGCGTCGACGGTGTCGGCGTCGGTGTCCGCCGCAATCGCGCCGAGTTCGGCGGCCGCGCGGAAGAGCGCGCCCGTCTTCCGACGCGCGAGCTCCATGTACTCGGCCTGGTTCGTCGGCCGGTCGACGAGTTCAGTCGCCTCGCCCTGCCCGAGTTCGACGAGCGAGTCCGCCGCCGTCTCCAGCGCGCGCGCGTCGTCGCTGAAGAGCGCGAACGCCTCACCAAGCAGGCCGTCCGAGGCGATGATGGCGGGGCCGTAGCCGTACTCCGCCCACGCCGAGGGCTCGCCGCGCCGGAGCTCCGAGCGGTCGATGATGTCGTCGACGACGAGCGACGCGTTGTGGACGAGTTCGACGCCGACGGCGTAGTCGAGCGCGTCCTCGCCCTCCCCGCCGGCCGCCTCACAGCACAGCACCGCGAGCGTCGGACGGACGCGCTTCCCGCCGGCGAGCGTCGCCTGCTCGAGTTCCTCGCGGAGCGCCGGGGGTTCCACGCGCCCCAGCACCTCGCGCAGGTGTTCCTCGATGGCGTCCCGCCGTTCCTCCACGTACTCCATTGTGGCGTGTTCGGTGCCGCAGGTGCAAAAGCGTCCGTCTTTCCGTCGGCGCGTCCGCCTAGTGGCCTTCGAGTTCCTGCCGGGCGTTCGCGGCGCGTCGCGCCTGCTCGTCGCGGCCGTCGACCTTCGCGAGGTCCTCGGTCGCCTCGAGCGTGCGGACGGCGTCGTCGAGGAAGCCGTAGAGGTCGCCCGGGTAGGCGTAGACCATGTAGTCGTCCGTCATCACGTCGACCATCGCCTCCGGGTCGAGGCCCTGCGCGCGCAAGTCGAGGAGGTAGGCGATGAACTTCTCCTCGGGATGGCCACAGTAGGGGTTCGACTGGCAGTCGCAGTCGAGGAAGTCCTTCGAGAACTCGAGGACGCGCTCCGCGGTCGCCTCGTTGAGTTGGTCGAAGTTCCCGCCGCCGAAGAGCACGTCGAGGGTCGCGCCGCTGAACGCGCCCTTCGGGAAGTTCGCGTCCAACTGGCTGACGAGCTGGCGGTGGTTCTTGATGTAGATTTTGTCCGTGACTGCCACTACCCGCGGATAGGGGCGCTCCGCCGAAAAACGTGTCGCGTTCCATCCGGCGTTTCGTAACGCCTATTAACGCGAGGGCGCTACGAGAGAGTGCAGTGTCCGGGTTGGGGTAGTGGACTATCCTTCAGCCTTGTGGAGGCTGAGACGCGGGTTCAATTCTCGCACCTGGACCTTCTCGCGACGAACTACCTCAGGAGTGTGAAGTCCGTCGAGAAGTGAACCCTACGAGGCGCGCGCAGCGAAGTGAGCACGTCTCGAAACGGTTCAATTCTCGCACCTGGACCTCACTTCTCGAGACGTCACCCACCGAGCAGCGCGTCCGCTCGGCGTCGTCGTGCGGCCAGTTTTGCGACGGGTTCGACAGAACGAGCAGAGGCGTGTGAGGAGCAGTGCGCCGTCGTGAGTCAGTCGTTACGACGTGCGTCCGCGCCCCTTCCCGCCGGTGTCGGCGTGCTCGCTCGGGTCCGGCGAGGGGACCTGGGTGCCTCGGCCCGCGGACTGGATGATGTTGAACGCCGTCACGAGGTCGGTACGGGTGACGAGTCCGACCATCTCGCTGCCGTCGGTGACGATGAGGCGACCGATGCCGCTCTCCTGAATCCGCTCGAGGGCCTCCATCGCCTCGGCGTCGGGGTCGATGGTCTCGACGTCGCCACTCATCACGTCCGAGACGTGGTAGGCGTCGCGTTCCACGGGGTCGACGCTCCGGGCGTCCTCGAGCGTGACGACGCCGACGACGCGGCCGTTCTCCATGACGGGGTAGCCGGTGTGGCGCTCGTCGAACATCCGCTCCATGAGTTCGGCGACGGTGTCGTCGGGGCTGACCGTCTTCACGTCGCTCGCGGGCGTCATGACGTCACGGACAGTAACACCTTCGAAGGCGGCGTTCATCACGGTGCGCTGGCTCTCCGAGGAGGCGCCGATGTAGATGAAGAAGGCGATGGCGACGAGCAGGAGGTTGCCGAAGAGGCCGACGATACCCAGCAGGACGGCGACGACCTTCCCGACTTCGGCGGCGAGTTGGGTCGCGCGGGCGAACGAGCGCTTGCGCGCGAGGAGCGCGCGGAGGACGCGCCCGCCGTCCATCGGGAAGCCGGGGAGGAGGTTGAAGACGGCGAGAACGATGTTCGCGATGGCGAGGTAGCCGACGACGAAGACGAGTTCGGGCGCGCCGGAGAAGACGCCGGCGCTGAGCGGGAGGTAGCAGACAACGCCGAGTGCGACGCTCACGGCAGGCCCCGCGACGGCGATGAAGAACTCCTGCTTCCAGTCCTCGGGTTGGTCTTCGAGGTTCGCGACGCCGCCGAGCAACCAGAGCGTGATGGACTCGATAGGGTAGCCGTAATGCATCGAGACGAGGCTGTGCCCGAGTTCGTGCAGGAGGACACAGGCGAAGAGGCCGACGGCGGCGGCGATGCCGAGGAGCCACGGCGTCACGCCCTGCGAGAGCGTGCCTGTCGGAAGTCCGAGATTCCACGTTTGATTGAGGAGTGTGACCCACTGCTCGGTCTGCCAGCCGATGAGAGCCGCGAGCACCGGGAGGACGAGCAGGAAAGTGACGTCGAGCTTGATAGGGATGCCGAAGGCGCTCCCAATCTTGTAGCTCCGCATACAACGTGCTTTGGACGTGACGGGCTTAAACGTCGGTGGCCAGCCGGGAGTCGCGGCGTCTCGCTTCGCCTCTGACGTCGCGAACTCCGCGGCCCCTCACCGTCGGACTCGATATATCGTCCCACGACTCGCGGCGCCGGCGCTCGTTCGTCCCGCGGTCCCTCGCGTTCGCTCGGGCCCGCATGGACTTTCTCTCAGGGTCGGAGCGAACGCCTGAAATAGCCGGGCGCCCTAGTCCGTTTCGTGTCGAAGCAGGTCCAACGGGTGGACACGCTCTTCCTCCACGAGGCGAACGGTGACTACACCGTCGTCGCCCAACGGGACGGCGAGCGGCTGTTCCAAGCGCGCCTCGTGACGAAGGAGACGGACGCGGGGCCGCGCCCCGGGAAGTTCCGACTGAAGACCGGGAGCGACGAGGACCCCCGGTCGCCAGACGAGTTCGTCGAAATCGCCCGGCGAGCGACGCGTATCCGCGTCTCCGAGCAGACGAGCCGCGACGGCCGTCGCGAAGTCCGCGATCTCCTCAAGGGCTATCAGCTCGCCGACAAGGCGAAAGTCGTCCGGACCTGCCGCTACTGCGCCGGCAAAGGGCGCTACTCGCCCATTACGGAGGAGACGTCGGTCGAAGCCGACGGCGAGCGCATCTGTCAGGACTGCGCGATCCGCGAACTCGAACGCGAACTCGCGTTCAAGGGTGACTTGACCGGCGCCGCCGAGGAACGCCTCGAGGACCTCCTGTTGGAGGTCGGCGACCTCGACCGCATCGTCGGCCTACTCGAGGGCCAACTCGACCCCGACCTCACGAAGTTCGACGAGGTGTCCGCGAACACCGACGACGTCGACCCCTACCCCGTCAGCGACCTCGACCTCCACCCGGGCGTGCAGGGTCTCCTCGAGGACCGCTTCGAGACCCTCCTGCCCGTCCAGAGCCTCAGCGTCGAGAGCGGCCTCGTCGAGGGCGAGGACCAGCTCGTGGTGTCCGCGACGGCGACCGGGAAGACGCTCATCGGCGAGATCGCGGGGCTCCATCGCGCGCTCAGCGGGAAGGGGAAGATGCTCTTCCTCGTGCCGCTGGTCGCGCTCGCGAACCAGAAACACGAGGACTTCAAGGACGAATACGGCGACCTCGTCGACGTCTCCATCAGGGTGGGGTCCTCGCGCATCCGCGACGACGGCCAGGCGTTCGACCCGAGCGCCGACGTCATCGTCGGGACCTACGAGGGCATCGACCACGCCCTCCGCACCGGCCGCGACCTCGGCGACATCGGGACCGTCGTCATCGACGAGGTCCACACCCTCCAGGAGGAGGGCCGGGGCCACCGCCTCGACGGCCTCATCACGCGCCTCAAACACTACTGCGAGCAGCGCGAGCAGTCCCACGAGAACTACACGGGCGCGCAGTGGATCTACCTCTCCGCGACCGTCGGGAACCCGGGCACGCTCGCGAAGAAACTCCGCGCGAACCTCGTCGAGTTCGAGGAGCGGCCGATCCCCATCGAACGCCACGTCACGTTCGCGGATGGTCAGGAGAAACCGCGCATCACGAACAAACTCGTCCGCCGCGAGTACGACAAGGAGTCCTCGAAGGGCTATCGGGGGCAGACCATCGTCTTCACGAACTCGCGGCGGCGCTGTCACGAAATCTCGCGCAAACTCGACTACCCGGCCGCCGCCTACCACGCCGGCCTCGACTACGGCGAGCGCAAGAAGGTCGAACGACAGTTCGGCGACCAGGACCTCGCCGCCGTTGTCACCACCGCCGCGCTCGCCGCCGGCGTCGACTTCCCCGCGAGTCAAGTCGTCTTCGACACGCTCGCGATGGGCATCGAGTGGCTCACCGTCCAGGAGTTCGAGCAGATGCTCGGGCGCGCGGGTCGGCCCGACTACCACGACAAGGGGAAAGTCTACATGCTCGTCGAGCCCGACGCCGTCTACCACAACTCGATGGAGATGACCGAGGACGAAGTCGCGTTCAAACTCCTCAAGGGAGAGATGGAGGACGTCATTACGTCCTACGACCAGAACGCCGCCATCGAAGAAGTGCTCGCGAACGTCGTCGTCGGCGGCCCCGCCGCGAAACGGCTCAGCGAACGGATGGTCGGCGACGTCCCCACGAAACACGCCATCGGGAAACTCCTCGAGTACGGCTTCATCGACGGCCTCGACCCGACGCCGCTGGGTCGCACGGTGACGACGCACTTCCTCAACCCCGACGAGGCGTTCAAGATGCTCGACGGTGTGCGCAAGGAGAAGGACCCCTACCGCATCGTCGCCGACATCGAGCTCCTCGGCGAAGAGGACTGAGGGGAGCGCCGACGGGCGACGGTTTGGTCGGGTTTCTGCGGAGACAGTTCTCAGAGGAGCGGCGGCACGAGCAGTCCGGAGACGAACGCGACGCCGAACACCGCGAGGAGGGCGACGAGCAACGCGCCCGGGAGGCCGGCGACGGCGACGACAAGGAGCGTGAGCGGCGTGACCGCGACGGAGACGCCGAACACCGCCTCGACGGCGAGGAGCGTGAGCAGGCCGACGACCGCGTTGACGACGAACGGCTTCACGGCACGAACGACCCGATAGGCACCGAGGAGCGCCGCGAGCGCGAGCAGGAGGATGCCGACTTCGAGCGTCGAGACCATACCGACAACGGGGACGGCGACAACGTAACACTTACCGCCGCGCGATGGCTACTGAGAGGTACGGGATCGTGGGTTAGCTTGGTATACTCTGGGCCTTGGGTGCCCAAGACCCCGGTTCAAATCCGGGCGATCCCATTTCTGACGGCGTCACTGGCGAGCGACGGGTGCGTCCGCGGCGTCGCTCGCCGCCGGTCGCCGGCGTGAGTCTGCCCGTTCAGTTTCACCGGCCTTTGCGAACCTTCTTACGGCCGCACGCGTTACCTACGTGAGCAGAATGGCTCAGGCTCAGGACCAGGACCTCGTCGACCGATTCGAGACGTTCTTCCGCCGATATTACAGTGACAAGGTCGGCGACCTCGCCCGGAACTACCCCCGGGACCAGAAGAGCCTCCGCGTCGACTGGGCCGACCTCTACCAGTTCGACGCGGACCTCGCCGACGACTACCTCCGACACCCCGACCGCCACCAGGAGGCGGCGGAGGAAGCCCTCCGTCGCTACGACCTCCCCATCGACGTCTCGCTCGGTCAGGCGCACGTCCGAGTCCGCAACATCGCGGAGACGACGGACATCCGGGCGCTCCGCTCCGAGCACCTGAACACGTTCGTCGGCGTGCAAGGGATCGTCCGGAAGGCGACCGAGGTCCGCCCGAAAATCGAGCAGGCCGTCTTCGTCTGTCAGCGCTGTAACTACGAGACGCGCGTCCCCCAGTCCGACTCGGGTTTCCAGGAGCCCTATCAGTGCGAGTCCTGCGAGCGCCAGGGGCCGTTCAAGCTCGACCCGGAGAAGTCCGAGTTCATCGACGCCCAGAAACTCCGGATTCAGGAGAACCCCGAGGGGCTCGCGGGCGGCGAGACGCCCGAGAACATCGACGTGCACGTCGAGGATGACCTGACGGGTCAGGTGACGCCCGGCGACCACGTCACGGCAACGGGTGCCCTCCGGCTCGACCAGAGCGAAGGCTCGAACGAGAGTCCCATCTTCGACGTCTACATGGAGGGCAACTACGTCGAGATCGAGGACGAGCAGTTCGAGGACATGGAGATCACCGACGAGGACAAGGAGGCCATCATCGAGATCTCCCAGCGTCCGAACATCTACGAGGACATGGTGGACTCCATCGCACCCTCCATCTACGGCCACCGGCAGGCGAAGCTCGCGATACTCCTCCAGTTGTTCTCGGGCGTGACGAAACACCTCCCGGACGGCTCCCGAATTCGCGGCGACCTCCACATGCTCCTCATCGGTGACCCCGGGACCGGGAAGTCACAGCTACTCGCCTACGTCCAGAACATCGCGCCGCGCTCGGTCTACACGTCCGGGAAGGGGTCCTCGAGTGCGGGGCTGACGGCGGCCGCGGTCCGCGACGACTTCGGCGACGGCCAGCAGTGGACGCTCGAGGCGGGCGCGCTCGTCCTCGCTGACCAGGGGATTGCGGCGGTGGACGAACTCGACAAGATGCGTCCCGAGGACCGCTCGGCGATGCACGAGGCGCTCGAACAGCAGTCCATCTCCGTGTCGAAGGCCGGCATCAACGCCACGCTGAAGTCGCGGTGTTCGCTGCTCGGCGCCGCGAACCCGAAGTACGGCCGCTTCGACCAGTACGAACCCATCGGCGAACAGATCGACCTCGAGCCGGCGCTCATCTCGCGCTTCGACCTCATCTTCACGGTGACGGACCAGCCCGATCCCGAGGAGGACGCGAAGCTCGCCCAACACATCCTCCAGACGAACTACGCGGGCGAACTCCACACACAGCGCGAGCACCTCGCGTCCGCGAACTACACCGAGGACGAGGTGGATGCACAGACGAACGAGGTCGCCCCCGAAATCGACGCCGAACTCCTCCGGAAGTACATCGCCTACTCCCGGCGGAACGTCTATCCGGCGATGAGCGAGGAAGCCCGGCAGGCCATCGAGGACTTCTACGTCGACCTGCGCTCGAAGGGACAGGACGAGGACGCGCCCGTCCCGGTGACGGCGCGGAAGCTCGAGGCGCTCGTCCGGCTCGCGGAGGCCTCCGCGCGGGTTCGACTCTCCGACACGGTCGAGAAGAAGGACGCCGACCGCGTCATCGCCATCGTCCGATCCTGTCTCGAAGCCATCGGCGTCGACCCCGAAACCGGAGAGTTCGACGCGGACGTCGTCGAGACGGGGACCTCGAAGAGCCAGCGCGACCGCATCAAGAACCTGAAGGCGCTCATCGAGGACGTCGAGCGGGACTTCGAGGAGGGCGCGCCGGTCGAGGAAGTCCTCCAGCGCGCCGAGGAAACGGGCACGGAGCGCTCGAAGGCCGAACACGAGATCGAGAAGCTCAAGAAGCAGGGCGAGGTCTACGAGCCTTCCACCGGCCACCTGCGGACGACCTGAGCGGGGCCACAGTCGCGGACGCGTAGCCTTTTCTTCGCCGGCGGTGTATCGGGAGTCGATGGACCGCATCAGCGCGCTCCGGAACGTCGAGGAGACACTAGCGGCGCTCGAGGAAGGGGAGACGGATCTCGCGAGCGCCGAGGAGCGCGTCTGCGCGATACTGCGGACGTTCGCGACGGAGTACGACGGCGGGTTGGCGGCGTGGCGCGCGTCCGGCGACCCGGCCGCGGACGGCCTCGTGGTGCTCGCGGAGAGCGAGCGCGAGGCACGCGAGCGCGTCGAAGACCTCGTCGGCCCGGACGTCCGCGTGTCAGTGTCGCGCATCGAGTAGTCAGACCCCTCCTGAGCGGCTACCTTTTATCCGTCGGTAGCTAGGTACGTTGCAGTGTTACTTGTCGTCGCCTACTCGCGGGCCGCCCGCCAAGCCCTCCGGAACAGTTGTTCGACGCACGAGGACGTCGTCGTGCGTCGGTTCGGTCGCGCCGTCCTCCTCCGCGAGACGGAGTACGCGGCGTTCGTCGCGTGTCGCCTGCGCGAGCGCTTCGGTACCGCCGTCGAGGTCGAGCGCACCGAGCCGCTGAACGAATACCGGGACGTCCCCGCGAACGTCCGCGAAGCCGCGGCGGCCTACGAGGCACGCGACTCCCCGAGCACGTCCTACGCGAAGTTCGCGGCGGGCGCGGACCTCCCGGACCCGGAGGCGATGCGCAACGCCGAGTTGAAGGGCTGAATGCGGGCACGCGTCGACGGCCGCGTCGTACGGACGAACGCCTTGGACCTGCGGGAGCACGACGTCACCCACGAGGACGCGCTCGCCGCGATACACGACGCCGACGGCTGGATTGCGTGTCCGTCACCGAGTACCGTCCATGTACACGTCGGGCTCGTCGATAGCTCGACACTCCGGACGGCGGACGCCGTGACGCGGGCACTCGCCGCGGCCGCCCGGTCGCGTGGCGAGCACGCCGAGCAGGACGACGAAATCGCGGCCGCCCGCACGGAACTCGCCGACGACGTGCCGGAGGTCGAGGGTCTGGAGACGGCACGCGAGCGAGTGGCGACGGTCTCGGCGGACGTCGAATCGCTCCGCGAGCGCGTCGAACGCCTCGGCGGGATGGTCGCGGCACTCCGCGAGGCCGACGCCGACGACGAGACGGTCGGCGCGGACCACCGAGCGGCCGTGGCGACGCTCGTCGACGCGGAGACGGAGCGGGCGGCGGCCGTCGAGACGCTCGAGCGCCTCCAGCGCGAGGTCCGGGAGGTGCACGACCTCCGCGAGCGCCGCCTCCGCCTCGAAGACCGGGAGCGACGGCTGGCGCGCGCAGCGCGGGCCGACCTCGCGGCGCGGATGCGGCCGTCGTTCGAGCGGGCGCGACGCGCGGTACCGGACGGCCCGTGGCGCGACGCGTTCGCCGTCGTCCGCGTGGCCCGGGTGCGCGCGCCCGTCGTCATCGCGGTGGCGGACGGCCCCTTCGAGCGTGCGTCGCGCGCCGCGGCGTGTCTCGACGCGCCCGTCGTGCTCACCCGGGCGCGCGTTTAAATACGGGAACGGAGCCATCCCGGGGCATGACTGTCGACTTCTCGAGTGGCGCGACCGAACGCGACGGCGTGTCGCTCGTCACGGTAATTCTACGGAACGATGGCGAAACCCGGCGCCGCGTCCGGGTCGCGAACGCGCTCGACGCACCCGTTCTCCCGCCGCGTCCGGACGGCATCGTCGCGGACGGGTGGGACGAGGACGGCTACGAGGGCGCCGTCGGAGCGGGCGAGACGCTCGCACTCGGCTACGCGTGCCGGGCGGCGGCGCGACGCGAGCCGTGCGTGCTCGCGCGTGACGACCCGACCGGGGAGGAATCGCCGAAGCGGAGCGTCGCGGACGCGGTCCGTGACCTCGGTGACCCGCGTCCACCCGCCGCGGGCGTTCCGCTGGGTGACGGTGCTCAGACTGGCATTCCGACGCCAGTAGCCACGTGGTTCGACGGCGTGGAAGCGCGCGTCGCGGCTGGGACGCTCACCGCCGCCAACGAACGTACACTCGCCGCGGTCCGCGGGCGACTCCACCGCCTCGACCGGAGGGAGGCGTGATTCTCGCCGTCGTCGGCGGGAAGGGAGGTGTGGGGAAGTCGACGGTGGCGTTCGAGCTCGCGGCGCTCCGTGAGGCCGTCGTGGTGGACGCGGACCTCGCGATGGCCGACTTGCCAACGGCGCGTGGCCCCGACCTCCACGACGTGCTTGCGGGCCGCGCAGACCCCATTGAGGCCGTCCGTGAGGGCGGCGCGGTGAGTATGCTGCCGTGCGGGCGGACGCTCGCCGGCGCGCGGGCCTGTGACGTCGGGGCGCTCGGCGACGCGCTCGAAGCGGTCGCGGACGCGTACGGCGATGTCGTGGTGGACTGTGCAGCGGGGATGCGTGCGGACGTCGGCGTGCCGCTCGCCGTCGCGGACGCCTGTGTCGTCGTCACCGCGCCGGAGCGCCCGGCGCTCGCGGATGCGATTCGGGCGCGCGAACTCGCGCGGACGTTTGATGCGGGGCTTGCTGTCGTCGCCTATAACCGCGCGGACGAGGCTCCGGAGTCCGTCGAGCGTGCGCTGGGCGCGCCAGCAGTACCGATTCCGGCGGACGACGCGGTGCCACGAGCGCGAGAAACGGGACGGCCCGTGACGTCGCTCTTCCCGGACGCACCGGCGGTCGGTGGCTTCGCGGCGCTCGCGGATACTGTTCGAGCGTGCGGGCTCTGAGACGTCGCTACGGCGGAGCGTCGCTACGGAAGAAGTCGGGCGGAACCGGCGAAGAAACGAGGTCGCTTACTGGAGGTCGTAGAAGGCGTTGCGGACGGTGACGGGCGTGACGCCAGCGACGTCGGCGGCGTCCTTCTGGGTGAGCGGATGGTCGTGTTCTTTGGCGGCGGCGTAGAGGCAGGCGGCGGCGACGCCGCTGGGCTTGCGGCCGCCGGTCGCGCCGGTGTCACTGGCGTCGGCGGCGAGTTCGGTCGCGCGACGCTCGACGGCGCGCGGGACGTCGAGTTCGGTGGCGAAGCGCGGGATGTACTCGCGGGCGTCGATGGGACCGGTCGGCAGGCCGAGTTCACGGTTCATCGCGGCGTAGGCGGCCCGGAGTTCGTTCTCGTCGGCGCGCGCGACGGCGACGATCTCGCCGACAGTGCGCGCGACGCCGTTCGTCCGACAGACGACGTAGACGGCGGCCGCGGCGAACCCCTCGAGCGAGCGCCCGCGGATGAGGCCCTCGGATTGGGCGGAGTCGAAGAGCGCGCAGGCCTGGTCGCGGACGCCGTAGGTGAGCGAGAGCGAGCTGACGAGACGACGAATCTCGGTGAAGGCGTATATCTGGTTGCGGTCGGCCTTCGTGGGGATGGTCGCGCGGTTGTGCTGGCGGCGGAGGCGGGCGAACTGGCGGCGCTTGCGGCCGGTGAGCCGCGAGGAGTAGCCGATTTCGGTGCTGAGGCCGCGGTCGTGTCGCGAGCGCGTGAGCGGCGCACCGGTGCGTTCGCGGTTGGTGTCGTCGTCGGCGAACGAGCGCCATTCGGGGCCGCGGTCGAGGCGGTCGGTGTCGACGACGAGGCCGCAGTCGGTACAGACTGTTTCTTGGCTGTCGCGTTCGAGGGTGCCGGTGCATTCGGGGCAGGACGTCGTTGCCTGACTCATACTTCATACTTGGCGCCGAACCCCTACTTAAGCGAAGGACGAATCGGGGGGTTCGACGTGATTTCGACCCGCGGAACGTACCGGTCACCGGTACGTTCGAAATCGGTGGATACGGGGCTTGACGCGACGGACCGAACGGTGTGTTCATGTAGTCGAGCCGACGAGAGGTGAGTAATGGGACTCTCGGACATCGCCGCGGGGTTGACGGTGACGACGCACCAGGAGGACCGCGGGGTCGCCACCGTCGACGCGACGGACGTACCGCTCGCGGAGCGACTCGCACCCTACGCGGACGACCTGCCGTGCCCGGTAGACGCGGCGGCGGCCCTGCTCGACGCGTACGGCGCGGGGACGAGCGTCGGCGCAGCGGCGAGCGCGGCCGGGCTCGCACCGACGATGGGCGCGAAGGTCCTCCACCGCCTCGGCGTCGCGGGCGTCACCCCGCTCTCGCCGCTCGCGCGCGACGTCGTGCGCGACTGGCTGCACGGCGAGCTGACGCGCGGTGACGCGGTGACGCTCTCGGGCGCGAGCGACGCCGAGTTCGCGCTCGGCGCGTACTGCGAGACGCACGACCCCATCGAGGGTGCGGCGGACGTCGTCGCGGCGGCCCGCGAACCTGCGGAGTCGCGCGCGCTCGCCGCGCGCGAGCGAGACGCGCTCGCGGAGACGTTCGACGCGCCGGCGGACCTCCGGTAGTCAGGAGAGTCGGCGGCGTAGACCCCCGAGAAATCCGGGCGCGGCGTCGTCGACGAGTTCGTCGAGGGCGAAACACTCCCCGAGGAGCGACGCGACGGCGCGGGTGTAGTCGTCGGGGTCGGCGGGCGTGACGGCGGGCGCCTCGCTCTCCGGCCCGAGTGCGGCCTCGGGAATCGCGACGTCCGCATCAGGAAGGTCGCGGGTGCTCGCGCGGTTAACTGCGACGACGCCCGCGTCGACGCCGACGTCGGCGAAGCGGCCGCGTTCGCGCGAGAGGGCGTCCGTCCCGCGGTCGTCGGCGGTGGTGACGGCGGCGACGACGTCCACGGCAGTGACGGCGCCGACGGCGGGGTTGGTGAGTATCGGCGGCGTGTCGACGAGGACGTAGTCGTACTGTTCGGTGGCCTCCGTGAGTCGGTCGCCGACGCGCTCGCCGGCTTCGGGGGTCAGCGCATCGGCGCTCCGGGCGAGGGGTGCGTGGGCGGGCGCGAGGGCGAGCGTGCCGTCACCCGGTGCGTCGAGCGGGTAGGCGGCGTCGGTGATGTCGATGTCCGGGTCGGTGAGGAGCGCCGTCGCGTCCGGGTCGAGGCGGGCGTCGACGTACGTCGAGAGGCCCTGCGTGGCGTGTGCGACGTCGAAGACGAGGACGTCCTCGCCGGCGGCGGCGAGGAGCGCGCCGCCCTCGACGCAGAGGCGGGTCGCGCCGACGCCGCCGGCGGCGCCGACGATAGCGGCAGTCCGGGCTGTTGACATACCGGTGTCTGCGGCGGCGGCGAAGAAAAGTTCGGTGGCGTGTCAGCTACTGGTGGATGCCGTAGACGTCACCCGACCAGTCGCGCGCGGGGTGGTCGTAGACAGGATGGTTCCGGTCGCGTTCGGTGAGACGGGCGTGGTCCGCCTCGTCGAGCTCCCAGTCGAAGAGTTCGAAGTTCTGCCGGACGTGCTCGGGTGAGGAGGACTTCGGGAGGACGACGATGTCGTCCTCAACGGCCCACTTGAGGACGATCTGGGCGGGCGACTTGTCGTACTTCTCGGCGAGGTCCTGCACCACCTCGTCGCCGAAGACCTCGGTGCGCGCGAGCGGCGCGGCGGCCTCGAGAACGGTGTCCGTCTCGCGGCAGTAGTCGACGAGGTCGTCGCGCTGGAACCAGGGGTGGTACTCGATCTGGTTGACGGCGATGGGGACGTCGCTGACGTGCTGGGCGGCGCTGAGCTGGTAGGCGCTGAAGTTGGAGACGCCGACGTTCTTCACGAGGCCCTCCTCGTGGAGGTAGGCCATCGCGTCCATCGTCTCGCGGATGGAGATGGCGGGGTTCGGCCAGTGGACGAGGTAGAGGTCGAGGTAGTCGGTGCCGAGTTTCTCGAGGGATTCCTCGCAGGACTCGATGAGCGAGTCGTAGGCGAGGTTTTTCGGGAGGACCTTGGAGGTGAGCCAGAGGTCGTCGCGCTCGTAGTCCTCGAGGACGTCGCCGATTTCGGCCTCGTTCATGTAGCCCTCGGCGGTGTCGACGTGCGTGTAGCCGGCCTCGAGGCCGGCGCGCACGGACTCCTTGACGGTCTTCCCACCGATGTCCCACGTGCCGACGCCGACGACCGGGAGTTCGTCGCCGCTCTGCAGGGTAACAGTTGGTACAGACATACGGGAGAAGGACCGTTCGGGGCGGCCTTAGTCGTTCGCCCGGCGGCAGGTTACTCGATGTTCGCGGCGATGTCGTCGAGTTCCTCGTCGCTGAGGTCGGGGCGTTCGCCGGCGACGGCGTGGATGGGCGCGCCGCCGTCGCCCTCGAAGCGCGGGACGACGTGGACGTGGACGTGCGGAACTTCCTGACCGGCGGCCTCGCCGTCGTTCACGCCGACGTTCACGGCGTCCGCGTCGACGGCGTCCTCGATGTCGGGGACGAGGTCGTGGACGAGGTCGAAGACGGCGCGCGACTCCTCAGCGTCGAGGTCGGCGAGGCGCTGAGCGTGCGTCTTCGGGACGACGAGCGTGTGACCGGCGGCGAGCGGGTTCGCGTCGAGGAACGCGAGGGCGTCCTCGGTCTCGGCGACGATGCGGCCGGGGATGTCTCCCTCGATGATGCGACAGAAGATGCAGTCGGCGCTCATACGCGAGTCGTGGACCGGCGCATCCTTAGTTATTCGGTGAGCGGGAGCGCGACGCCGAAGACGGGCGGGTAGCGGACGACGCCGAGTGCGCCGAGGGCTTCGGCGTCGGTGGCGACAGTGATCCCCCGCGTCGCTCTGACGGACCGATTCTCCTTTCACGAAGGAGGGAGACGGATGAGTCATGGACCGATTCGCCGAACCCCCGGAGCGGTACGACCCGGAGGACGTCCGGGAACGGGTGTTCGATTACTGGGACGAGGTGGACGCCTACGAGAAGACGAAGGCGCACCGCGAGGACGGCGAGGACTTCTTCTTCGTGGACGGCCCACCGTACACCTCCGGTGCGGCGCACATGGGGACGACGTGGAACAAGTCCCTCAAGGACGCCTACATCCGCTACTACCGGATGAACGGCTACGACGTCACGGACCGGCCGGGCTACGACATGCACGGCCTCCCCATCGAGACGAAGGTCGAGGAGAAACTCGACTTCGACTCCAAGCAGGACATCGAGGAGTACGGCGTCGAGAACTTCATCGAGGAGTGCAAGCAGTTCGCCGACGAGCAACTGGAGGGGCTCCAGTCGGACTTCCAGTCCTTCGGCGTCTGGATGGACTGGGGGAACCCCTACAAGACGGTCGACCCGACCTACATGGAGGCGGCGTGGTGGGGGTTCAACCGCGCGGCCGAGCGCGGTCTCGTCGAGCAGGGAAAGCGCTCCATCAGCCAGTGTCCGCGCTGTGAGACCGCCATCGCGAACAACGAGGTCGAGTACGAGGACGTCGAGGACCCGACGGTCCACGTGAAGTTCCCTCTCAAGGACCGCGAGGGGTCGCTCGTCATCTACACGACGACGCCGTGGACGATTCCGGCGAACGAGTTCGTCGCCGTCGGCGAGGAGATCACCTACCAGCAGGTCCGCGCAGTGAAGACGGACAGCGGTGCGGAGATGGGCGAGAGCGGCGACGTCGTCGAGGAGGACGTCATCTACGTCGCGGAGGCCTGCGTCGAGGACGTCCTGAAGAAGGGGCGCTACGACGACTACGAGGTCCTCGACTCCTTCCCGGGCGCGAAGATGCTCGGCTGGGAGTACGAGCACCCGCTCGCGGAGGAAGTGCCGGACAACCCCGACACGGCGGGGACGCACGAGGTCTACCACGCGGACTACGTCGAGGCCGAGGACACGGGGCTCGTCCACTCCGCGCCCGGCCACGGTGACGTGGACTTCGAGCGCGGCCAGGAGCTCGGGCTGCCGGTCTTCTGTCCGGTCGCCGGCGACGGCACCTACACGGCGGAGGGCGGGAAGTACGAGGGCGAGTTCGTGAAGGACGCCGACGACGCCATCATGGAGGACCTCGCCCGGAAGGGCCTCCTCCTCGCCTCCGGCACGGTCACACACTCCTACGGCCACTGCTGGCGGTGTGACACGCCTATCCTCCAACTCGCGACCGACCAGTGGTTCATCACCATCACCGACGTGAAGGACGAACTCCTCGACAACATGGAGGACTCGGAGTGGCATCCGCAGTGGGCGCGGGACAACCGCTTCCGGGACTTCATCGAGAACGCGCCCGACTGGAACGTCAGTCGCCAGCGCTACTGGGGCATCCCGGTCCCCATCTGGGTTGCGGAGGGGACGAAGGGCGAGACGCCCGAGGACCGCATCGTCATCGGCACGCGCGAGGAACTGGTCGAGCGCGCGGACCAGGACCTCGACCCCGACATGGACATCCACAAGCCCGCCGTCGACGACGTCACCATCACCGAGGACGGCGTGACCTACGAGCGCGTCCCGGACGTCTTCGACGTCTGGCTCGACTCCTCGGTCGCCTCCTGGGGCACCCTGAACTACCCCGAGCAGGAGGAGGACTTCGAGGAGCTGTGGCCGGCGGACCTCATCATGGAGGCCCACGACCAGACCCGCGGCTGGTTCTGGAGCCAGCTCGGGATGGGCACCGCGGCGATGGGCGAGGTGCCCTACGACGAGGTCATCATGCATGGCTTCGCGAACGACGAGGACGGCCGGAAGATGTCCAAATCGGTCGGGAACGTCGTCCAGCCGGACGAGGCCATCGAGCGCCACGGCGCGGACGCGATGCGGATGTTCCTCCTCAGCGTCGACCCGCAGGGCGAAGACATGCGCTTCTCGTGGGACGAGATGGGGAACATGGCGCGCGACCTGAACGTCCTCTGGAACGTCTTCCGCTTCCCGCTCCCCTACATGCGCGCCGACGGCTTCGACCCCGAGGCGCAGACGGTCGACGAACTCGACCTCACCGTCGAGGACGAGTGGCTCCTCTCGAAGCTCCAGAAGCTCAAGCACGACACGAACGACTACTGGGAGAGTCGTGAGCAGCACCGCGCGCTCGAGGCGCTCCGCGAGTTCGTCGTCGAGGACCTCTCACGCTACTACATCCAGCTCATCCGCGAGCGCGTGTGGACCGAGCAGGTGGACGACAACAAGACCGCGGCGTACGCGACGCTCCACAAGGTCCTGCTCGAAGTCGTCGCGCTCCTCGCGCCGTACGCGCCGTTCGTCACCGAGGAGATGTATGGCTACCTCACGGGCGACTCGGGCCACCCGACCGTCCACATGTGCGACTGGCCGGAGGTCGAGGAGCGCTTCCGCCAGCCCGCACTCGAGGACGCCATCAGCACGGCCCGCAGCATCGAGGAGGCCGGGAATCACGCGCGCCAGCAGGCCGGCCGGAAGCTCCGCTGGCCGGTCGCGCGCATCGTCGTCTCCCCGGACGACGAGCGCGTCGCCGAACAGGTCGACGACTACCGCGGCCTGCTCGCCGACCGCCTGAACGCCCGCCACATCGAGGTGCTGAACCCCGGCGAGACGTTCGGCGACGTCGAGTACAGCGCCGAGGCCGACATGAGCGTGCTCGGCCCCGCCTTCGGCGGCGACGCCGGCGACGTGATGGAGGCGCTGAACGCCGCGCGCGTCGACGACGACGACCTCGACCTGCTCGAGGAGGCCGTCGCGGACGCGCTCGACCGTGAGGTCCAGCTCACCCCGGAGATGGTGGAGTTCCGCGAGGAGACACCCGAGGACGTCGCGGCCGCCGCTTTCGAGGGCGGCACCGTCTACGTCGACACCGAGCTGAACGACGACCTCGAGGCCGAGGGGTACGCGCGCGAAATCATCCGCCGCGTGCAGGAACTCCGCAAGGAGCTCGACCTCGAGATGGAGACCGAGATTCGCCTCGACGTGATGGTCTTCGACGACCGCGTCGCAAAACTCGTCAGCGAGCGCGAGGACCTCATCACCGAGGAGGTCCGCGCCCGCGAACTCGAGGAAGTCGACGAATCTGACGCGAACACCGTCGTCGAGGAGTACGAGGACGTTGAGGGCGTCCGGATGCGCCTCGGCGTGCAGCAGGTCTAAGTAGTTCGCGCTCTCGGTTCCGCTCTTACTTTCCCGTGTTTCTCACTCGTCCGCGTAGCGCGCGGACTGGTCGGCGAAGCCACCGAGCAGCATGAGGAAGCCGACACCGAGGGCGATGAGGCCGAGAATCGCATACAGGGAGGCGCGTCCGAGGAGCGTCGCGCCGGTCACCATTAGCCCGACGCCGGCGACGAGGAGTTTGAACTCGAAGACGGTCGCGTCGTCCATACGTCCTGTCCGCGCCGCGGGAGGAAAAATCCGGGTGCCGGGCGCGCTATTCGCGCCCGAGTGCGTCGGCGACGGCGGGCGCGGCCGAGACGGCGCTGACGACGCGCTCGATGGTGTCGGTGGCGACGACGTCGTCGACGCCGGCCTTCGCGAGTTTGGTGCGGGCGTTCGCGGCGAGCAGCGGGTGAACGCAGGCGACGAAGACCCGCCGGGGGTCATCGAGCAGGCCGATGGCTTCGCTCATCGTGGAGCCGGTGGCGACGATGTCGTCCACGACGACGACGTCCCGGCCCGCGACCTCGGTCTCGCTCGGCGTGATTTCGACGTCAGTCCCCGAATGGCGGGTTTTCTCGAAGAAGTCGGCGTCGCCCGGCCCGTAGGCGTCCCGGACGGACTCGGCGAGCGGGAGCGCGGAGGCGTCGGGTGCGAGGAAGACTGGGTCGTGGAGGTCCTCGGGGAGCGGGTCCGCGAGGTGCGGCGTCGCGTCGACGTTCGTCGCGGGGACATCGAAGAACTCGCAGACGGCGGGCTCGTGGACGTTCACGGTGTAGACTTCGTCCGTCCCCGTCGAAATCGCGCGCGCCATCGCGCGGGCGGAGACGGGTTCGCCGGGCTCGAACGCCTCGTCCTGCCGGGCGTAGCCCATGTAGGGGATGACCGTGATGACCTCCTCGGCGCCCGCCTCGCGGACGGCGTCCTGCAGCTGGAGGAGTTCGACGTGCGCGCTGTCGTCGACGGTGGACGCGACGACGACGGCGCGACCCTCGACGGGCGGGACGCGGACGACGCGCTCGCCGTCCGGGAACGACTCGTACTCGACGCGTGCGAGTTCCTCGCCGAGTTCGGCGGCGAGCGCCGCCGCCAGCCCCTGCGAGGCGGACCCACTGACTATCATGGCTGTAGAGTGTGCCAGCGTCGGGTTAGGCGTTTCCGTCTGCGCCCTGCGCGCTCTCGGTGACGGCCACCGCGGAGACGCCGGGGAGACCGATGGTGCGCGTGCGCCAGCCGTCGCCGGCGTCCACGGCGACCGTCCCCTGCGCGTCGACGGCGTAGAGCGCGCTCTCGCTGTAGGCGACGGCGGCGACGTCGGAGAGGGGGACCTCGCGGGCCCGCCAGTCGTCCCCGTCGTACTCGTAGAGAGTATCGTCGAGGACGGCGACGACGTGGTCGGCGCGCGCGTCGACGGCGGTGGCGTCGCCCTCGCGCTCGTCGAGCCAGCCGTTGCCGAGCCGGTAGAGGCCGTCCGCGGTGGCGGCCCACGGGCCGGCGCGCGAAACGTCCCGGGCGTCGTCGAGCCCCGAATACGTCACGTCGTCGTCGGTGACGCGATAGACGCCCTCAACGGTGGCGAGGAGCGGGCCGTCCGCGTGACGCGCTTCGGGCGCCATCCCGCGCGCATTCCACGACTCGCCGTCGTAGGCGGCCACGCGACCCTCTGGTCCGGCGGCGATGAGGGTGCCGTCGTCGTAGCCGACGGCGGTCGCGTCGCCGAAGCCCGTCTCCGCGAAGCCCTCGGCGTTCCCGACGCGGACGTCCTCGCGGTCCGCGACGGCGACGGTGCCCTCGTAGGCGGCGACGTCCCGGACTTCGGTCGTGGTGAGGAGTGCGAACTCGCCGATCTTGTCCCCGGAGACGGCGACGGAGGCGAGACCGCGGTCGGTGCCGACGAGCAGGGACTCGGTGGCGGCCCGGTCGGCGTAGACGCGCTTCTCGTCGATGCTGATGTCGTGGTCGCTCATACTCCCATAGGCGGACGGGCGTGCGGAAAACGTTGCGCCCGCGGGACGCCGACCAGGTGGGGGGCAGGACGGCGTGGCGGGCGCGTCGGACCGCGCGGTACTTCACGCGCGAGTCCCGAGAGGTGAGTATGCGACGGCGTCAGTACCTCGCGGCGGGCGCGGCGGGGCTCGCGAGCGCGCTTGCGGGCTGTAGCGGTCTGAGTGGGCTCCTCGGGCCGTCTGGCGAGTGGAAACTCCGCGCGATGCCCGCGGACCCGAACGCGACGGACCACACGTGCGAACTCGGCGAGTCGTTCGTCTCGAACCACTCGAACCTCGAGACGGTGCTCTCGCGCGCGGCGGACGGCGAGCGGGGAACGTGGAGCGAGCCGGTCTACCTCGACGCGGAGGCGGGGAACGAACTCGGAGCGGACCTCGCCGCACACTGCGGCGACGGCTTTCGCGGCGTCTACTTCTACGACGACGGGGCGTACTTCGTCAGCCTCGCGGACCGCAATCCGGGGAACGGGAAGGGCCACGATAGCGGCTCACACAGCCATTAGGAAACCACTTTGAGGCGGCCGACGGAAGGGACGCCCATGAAGGTGTTCGGGTCGAGCGGGACGCGGGGCGTCGCGAACGAGGAGGTGACGCCGGCGTTCGCGCTGGACGTCGCGAGGGCCGTCGGAACCGTGCTCGGCGAGGGGCGCGTCGCGGTCGGCCGCGACACACGACAGACCGGACGGATGCTCGTGAACGCCGTCGCGTCGGGCCTAGCGGCGGCGGGCGAGGACGTCGAACGCCTCGGCGTCCTCCCGACGCCCGCGTTACAGGCGTACGCCGCCGACGAGGGCGTCCCGGCGATTATGGTGACGGCGTCGCACAACCCGCCCGAGTACAACGGGCTGAAGCTCGTCGGGTCGGACGGCGTCGAGCTCTCCGTGGACGCCTTGGAGGACGTCGAGGAGGCGTTGCTCGGCGAGTCCTTCGAGACGGTGGCGTGGGACGAGACCGGCGCGGACACGACCGTCGAGGGCGCGCGCGAGCAGTACGTCGAGATGCTCTGTGAGGCGGTGGACCGCGAGCGCATCGCGGACGCCGAGTTGACAGTAGCGCTCGACCCCGGCCACGGCGCGGGCGCGCTCACGAGCCCCGACTTCTACCGCGAACTCGGCTGTCGCGTCGTCACCGTGAACGCCCAGCCGGACGGCCACTTCCCGGGGCGCGACCCCGAGCCGGTCGAGGAGAACCTCACGGACCTCGGGCGGCTCGTGCGCGCGAGCGACGCGGACGTCGGTATCGCACACGACGGCGACGCGGACCGCGCCATCTTCTACGACGAGCGCGGGGAGTACGTCGCGGGCGACGCGACGTTCGCGGCGCTCGCGGACGCCGAGTTATCGGCGGGCGACGTCGCCGTCTCGGCGGTCAACGTCAGCCAGCGCCTCGTGGACGTCTGCGAGGCGAGCGACGCGGACCTCGAACTCACGCCCATCGGCTCCACGCAGATCATGACGCGCATCCGCCAACTCCAGCAGGAGGGCGAGCGCGTCCCCGTCGCGGGCGAGGGGAACGGTGGCGTCATCTTCCCGGACTACCGCATCACCCGGGACGGCGCGTACACGGGCGCGCGTTTCCTCGAACTGCTCGCCGACGCCGACGCGCCCGCGAGCGACGTCCTGACGCCCTACGACGGCTACGCGAACGTCCGCGTGAACGTCGAGTACGAGGACGACGCGGAGCGCGAGGCGCTGCTCGCCGCCGCCGAGGAGTACGCTGAGGCGGCGGACGCGGCCGTCACGACCATCGACGGCTATCGGCTCGACTACGGTGACGCGTGGGCGCTCGCGCGGCCCTCGGGGACGGAACCGGTCGTGCGTGTCTACGCGGAGGCACGCTCGGAGTCGCGCGCCGAAGAACTCGCGTCGTCGTTCGCGGACGCCCTGCGCGCGGCACAGTAATCAGTATTCGTCGAGCGCCTCCGCGACGCGCTCGCGGGCCTCGCGGGCGGCTTTGAGGTCGGCCTCGACGTCTCCGGCGGCGACCCGTTGACGCTCTTCTTGGGTGAGTTCGTCGCGTGCGACGGCGGCCTCCCGGAGCGTCGCGTAGCGCTCGCGTCGGGCGAACGCCTGCACGTCACGGAGGCGGGCGACGGCGTCGTCGGCGCCGAGTCGGTCGAGCGCGGAGACGAGTTCGTCCGCGCGATACCGGAGGACGTCCGCGGGGTCGGGCGGCCAGCCGAGCGTGAGGAAGTCGCCGTCGATGCGCCGGAGGAACGAGCGGTTCGCGCCGACGACGCGCTTCAGCGCCGCGGGGTCCGCGACGTAGTGGTCGAGTTTCGAGACGGACTGGTCGGCGTAGTCGAGCAGGTCGGTGACGGACTCCGCGCCGGCGTCGTGCTCGCGGACGTATGTGAGGAGGTCCGGGGGGACGCGAGGCGCGTCGACGAGCGGGAAGGCGGTGAGCGAGTCGAGCCAGTCGAGCACGTCGCGGGCGGGCCATGCGCCGAGGCGGTCCTCGACGGCGGCGCGCGCGGCGGTGTCGTAGGCCTCGATCGGCTCGCGAAGGTCCGCGACCGGAGCGTCCGGGTCGGCCTCGGCGAGGCGGGCGACGCGTTCGAGGCGTGACACCTCCGCGTCGAGGTCGTCGCGGACCTCGCGGGCGGCCCGGCGGGCCTGCTGGTAGGCCTCGCGGGCGTCCTCGCGCTCGTCCAGTAACTCGACGCGCTCCGCGACGGGGTCGAGGGCGTCGCGTGCGCGCTCGAAGTCGTCTTCGGTGACGCGGCGCTTGTCGAGGGCGTCGTCGTAGGCCTCGAAGGCGTCGGCTGCCGGGAGGTCGTCGTCGACGGATTCGACGAGGTCGGCGACCTCGCTCTCGAACTCGATGTACGCCTGGAAGTCGCCGGAGCCCGTCGCGGACCCCTCGTAGGTGCGCAGGAGGCGGCGGGCGTCCTCGTAGTGTTCGCGGAGGGTTTCGAGGGCATCTGCGCCGTACTCCTCGACGGCGGCCTCGGCGCTGTCGCGTTCCTCGCGGGCCTCGCGGAGGTCGGCGACGACGTCGTCGGCGTCGCTCGTGGTGTCGGGTATCGCGTGGCTCACGACGTCACTCGTAGACGGCGTCAGGGTCGAACGCCTGCTCCCCGACCTCCTCGCCGTCGATGGTGCGGTGGAAGCAGGAGTAGTGGCCGGTGTGGCAGGCCCCGACGTTTTGCTCGACGACGTAGAGGAGCGAGTCGCCGTCGCAGTCGACGCGCACCTCCTCGATTTCCTGCGTGTGGCCGCTGGTCGCGCCCTTCTCCCAGAGTTCCTCGCGCGAACGCGAGTAGTAGTGTGCGCGCCCGGTCTCGACGGTTTTCTCGACCGCGTCGCGGTTCGCGTACGCCAGCATCAGGACCTCGCCGGTGTCGGCGTCCTGCGCGACGGCCGGAATGAGGCCGTCCTCGCCGAAGTCGAGGTCGACGCCGAACTCGCTGTCGCTCATAGTCGAGATTACGGACGCGCGAGGATAGGTCTTCTGTCGAAGCGGACCTGTCCGGGTCGGCCCGCCGTTACCCGTCGAGCGCGGCGGTCGCCTCCTCGAGCGTGAAGTTGCCCTCGTAGAGCGCGGTGCCGACGACAACGGCGGCCGCGCCAGCGTCCCGGAGCGCCACGACGTCCTCGACGGTGGCGACGCCGCCGGAGGCGACGACGGGAATGTCGACGGCCTCGACGACCCGGGAGACGACGTCCGTCCGCACGCCCGTCTGCTGGCCCTCGACGTCGACGTCCGTGAAGAGGATGCCCGCCGCGCCGCGCTCGGCGTACTTCGTCGCGGCCTCTGCCGGGTCGAGGCCGGTCCCCTCGGTCCACCCGGAGACGACGACCTCGCCGTCCTTCGCGTCGAGGCTGACGAGCACGCTCTCGGGGTAGGTCTCCGATATTTCCGCGACGAGGTCCGGGTTCTCGACGGCGGCCGTCCCGAGGATGACCCGGTCGACGCCGACTTCGAGGAGGTCGCGGGCGTCCGCGAACGTCCGGATGCCCCCGCCGACCTGCACCTCGGCGTCGTCGCCGACGGCCTCCACGACGGACGCGATGGCGTCCGCGTTCGCGCGCTCGCCCTCGAACGCCCCGTCGAGGTCGACGAGGTGGAGCGTCCGCGCGCCCGCCTCGAGCCAGCGCTTGGCGGCCTCCACCGGGTCGCCGTAGCGTTTGCCCGTGCCGCGTTCGCCCTGCACTAACTGGACGACTTCGCCGTCCTGTACGTCCACCGCGGGGACGACCTCGAACTCCTCGAACATACCACCGAGTGCGGGCGGCGGGGTGAAAAAGCGTCCGCGTCCGCGGCGCGCGGGCATCGACGGACAGCGTCGGGACGATCGGGTACCACCGGCTTCAAACCCGCCCCGAACGTACCCCCGGGCAATGCCGGAGTTCTTACTGGTCGTCGGGATTCTGGTCGCGGCGTTCGTCGGCTACAACATCGGCGGCTCCTCGACCGGCGTCGCCTTCGGGCCCGCCGTCGGGTCGAAAGTCGTCACGAAGTTCGGCGCCGCCGCGCTCATGTCCGTCTTCGCGCTCCTCGGCGGGTGGACTGTCGGTCGGAACGTCATCAAGACTATGGGTGGGGACATCGTCCCGAGCGAGCAGTTCACGCTCGGTGCCTCCGTCGGCGTCCTCTTCTTCGTCGGCGTCGCCCTCCTCGTCTCCAACCGCTACGGCGTCCCCGCCTCCACGTCGATGACCGCGGTCGGCTCCATCGCCGGCCTCGGCGCCGCCACCGGCACCCTCCAGATGGCGACGATGGGCCGCATCGTCTCCGCGTGGGTCGTCGCGCCCGTCATCGCCTTCTGGGTCTGTGCGGTCATCGGCCGCTACGCCTACCCCTACATGGACGCCGCCTTCCGCCTCGACGCCGCCGAAGGCAGCCTCTTCTCGTGGGCGGATGGGGGTCGCCTCTCCTACCCCACCGGCGTCTCCGAGGAGGCCACCACCCGACAGTTCGTCGCCTCCGTCCTCGTCGTCGGGATCGGCTGTTACATGGCGTTCTCCGCCGGCGCCTCGAACACCGCGAACGCCGTCGCCCCGCTCGTCGGCGGCGGCTACATGGACGCCGGCGTCGGCGTCGTCCTCGCCGGGGCCGCCATCGCCGTCGGCGCGTTCACCATCGCCCGGCGCACCCTCGACACCGTCGGCAACGACCTCACCGACCTCCCCCTGCTCGCCGCGCTCATCGTCGAAGTCGTCTCAGCCAGCCTCATCACCTTCCTCTCCTACCTCGGCATCCCCGCCAGCCTCGCCGTCTCCGCGACCATGTGTATCGTCGGCCTCGGATGGGGGCGCGCCACCCGGACCGTCCGCGCGAACGACGCGCTCAGCGGCGACGCCGAAGCCCCGGTCTCCGTCGGGTCGCTCGCCGCCGACCGCGCCGACACCCCGCGCGACGTACCCCAAATCGGCGAGGAGGACCCCGAGGAACTCGCCGCCGCCGACCTCTTCGACCCCGCGACCGTCGGGCGCGTCGTCATCCTCTGGGTGCTCACCCCCTCCGTCGCCGCCGCCGCCTCCTTCGCGCTGTTCAGCTTCGTGCCCATTGTGACCTAGTCACGTCGAAAAATCTGACACGGCACTACCTGTGCGCGAAATACGTGTCTGGACTGGGTGAAACAGCAAGGCATTTCATTACGGACACAGAACCCCCGGGTGATGCCAACCGTCGAATACCTCAACTACGAAGTCGTCCAGGACCAGGGCTGGGACATTGACGACGACGACCTCTTCGAGAAGGCTGACGACGCCGGTCTCGACGACGAAGACTACGGCGAGCTCGACGTACCCGAGGGTGGCTACATCCTCGAAACCGCCGAAGCGCAGGGCTACGACTGGCCGTTCTCCTGCCGCGCCGGCGCGTGTGCGAACTGTGCGTCCATCGTCAAGGAGGGCGAGATCAACATGGACATGCAGCAGATCCTCAGTGACGAGGAGGTCGAGGAGAAGAACGTTCGCCTGACCTGCATCGGTTCCCCCGCGACCGACGAGGTCAAGATCGTCTACAACGCGAAGCACCTCGACTACCTCCAGAACCGCGTCATCTAACGCGGTATAGCGTCCCGCGTCGTCTGACGCGGCGTTCGCACACCCACCTTCCTTCGTTTATCCCCCTGCGTAGCGTGGCTGCCCGTCGTCTGTCGAAACCCCTTTGCCCCTCTCACTCGCCTCTCTTCCCGTGTTCGCGTCCGCCCTCGACACGTTGCTCGCCGCGCCGTCCCTCGTCTCGACCCCGCTCGTGGACGCGTCCGTCCCCGACATGCTCCGCCTGCTCGCCGTCCCCGCGTTCGCCTACGGGGCGTATCGGGACGTCGAGACGCGCCGCGTCCCCAACTGGCTCTGGCCGCCGCTCCTCCTGCTCGGCGTCGCCTGCCTCGCGTGGGAGGGGTGGCACGCCTACCAGCGGCCGTACGGCTTCGCCTTCCGGGCGTTCGTCCTCCAGACCGCCGTCAGCGTCCTCATCGTCGGGGGCCTTGGTGCGCTCTTCTACTACATCCCGGCGGGCTTCGGCGGCGCGGACGCGAAGGCGCTCGTCGCCATCGGCGTCCTCCTCCCGACCTATCCGGCCTACTACTTCGACGGCTTCGTCCTCCCGCTCGTCCCCGCGAACGTCCGGGTGTTCTCGCTCACCGTCCTCACGAACGCCCTCCTCCTCGGGATGGCCTACCCCATCTACCTACTCGTCGCGAACGCCCTCCGGGGCGACATCGCGCCCGTGATGGCCGTCGGGAAACGCATTCCCGTCGACGAGTTACCGAGCGAACACGGGAGTCTCCTCGAAGACGCCGAGGGAACGCGGCTCACCGGCGGCCTCGATTTGGACGCCCTCCGGATGTACTGTCGCTGGCGCGGCGTCACGCTCGCCGAGCTCCGCGCGAACCCCGAGCTGCGCGACCCGGCGACGCTTCCCGACAAACCGAACGACCCGACCGACGGCGCGATACACCGCGGCCCAGCGCGGTCGGACGGCGGGGCGAGCGCGGGCGCGGACAGCGAGACGGAGCGGGAGACGTACGACGACCCGTGGGGCGCGGCGGCGTTCATCGAGGACATCGAGGGCACCGCCTACGGAACGAGTCCGGTGACGCTCCGGGAGGGCCTCGACCTGCTCGCGGAGCGCGACGCCGTCTGGGTGACGCCCGGGACGCCCTTCTTCGTCACGCTCGTCCTCGGCCTCGCCATCGCGTTCGTCTACGGCGACCTGCTGTTCGCGCTCCTCGGCGTCGTCGGCCTCGTCTGAGGGGCGCGAGGCGAGAACGCGGGGAGCGCAACGGCCTTTAGCCGTCCGGCGCAAGGCGACGGTATGAGCACACGCACGGGCGCGGCCTCGCGCTCGACCGCCGAGACTGACATCGACGTCACCATCGACCTCGACGGGGACGGCGAGAGCACCGTCGAGACCGGCATCGGCTTCTTCGACCACATGCTGGCGTCGTTCGCCAAGCACGGCCTCTTCGACCTCACCGTCCAGTGCGACGGCGACCTCCACATCGACGACCATCACACCGTCGAGGACACCGCCATCGTCCTCGGCGAAGCCGTAGAGGACGCGCTCGGCGACAAGCGCGGCATCGTCCGCTACGCCGACCGGAAGGTCCCGCTCGACGAAGCCGTCGGCTCCGTGGTGCTCGACGTCTCCGGGCGACCCTACTACGACTTCGACGGGGAGTTCAGCCAGGAACGCATCGGCGAGTTCACGAGCCAGATGGCCGCGCACTTCTTCCAGTCGTTCGCGGAGCACGCCGGCCTCACCCTCCACTGCGAGGTTACGGGCGAGAACGCCCACCACGAGGTCGAGGCGCTGTTCAAGGCGAACGCCCGCGCGCTCGACGACGCCACCCGCATCGACGAGCACCGTTCCGATACGCCGAGCACGAAGGGCGAACTCTAGGCGTCAGGCCGCGCGCAGGCCCTCGGCCGTCTCCTCCAAGTCGCCGTTCTCGATTGCGACGTCCACGACGGCCTCGACTTCGCGCGCGGAGAGGTCGTAGGCGCCCTCCGCGAGTTCCGCGAGGTCCGTCCGGGTCATCGCGGCCGGGCGGTTGCGGAGCAGGCGGACGACGCGCCGATAGCCCGTGGGCCGCGCGGCGTTCGCGGCGGTCGACACGGCGGACTCGCCGTCCGACGGTTCGGCGTCGTTCGGCTCAGAGTCGTCCTGCTCGGCGTCGTCCGTGTCTGCCGGCTCGGCGGCCGAGGAGTCCGCGGGCGTGGCTGCGACGCCGGCCCCGTCCGACGCGGCGTCCGTCTCGTCGGCCTCACCGGCCCCGACATCGGCCTCGGTTTCCGGCTCAAGTTCGTCGACATCTGCAGAGACATCGGCGTCGGAACTCGTCGCGTCCGGCGTCGGTTCGACGGTCGGCGTGTCCGCGGACGCGGTCGGTTCGACGGTGACGCTCGGTTCGCGTGACGCGGCCGCGTCAGCGTCGCGCGCCTCGAGGGCGTCGAGGAGCGGTTCGACGACCCCGGAGAGGGTGTCGCGGCAGTCGGCACAGAGGACGAGTCGGCGCTCGGCGGCGTCAACCTCGGGCGGGAGGACTTCGTAGACGCCGTCGGCGCGCTCCGCACAGAAGTCACAACGGTCGAGTTCGCGCATGGGTGTCGCAACACGCTCGGGTGCCTTAATTCGTCCACACCCGGCGCCGTCGCGGAACCGTCCGCCGGCACGGCGACGTTTTTGCGGGCGGCACCCTCACACCGAACCATGCCCGAGATTCCCGAGACGATGGACGCACAGGTCATCCGCGAACACGGCGAGCCGGACGTCTTCGAGGCCGCCGAACTCGACGTCCCCGAGCCCGACGCGAACGAGGTGCTCGTGGAGGTGGCGGCGACGAGCGTCAACCCCGTGGACACGAAGATTCGCAGCGGGTTCGCCGCCGATATCGGCGCCGAGTTCCCTGCCGTCCTCCACGGCGACCTCGCCGGGACGGTGGTCGCGGTCGGCGAGGGCGTCGAGCGCTTCGACGTCGGCGACGAGGTGTACGGCTGTCCGGGCGGCGTCGCCGGCACCACGGGAACGCTCGCCGAATACGCGACGGCGGACGCCGCGACGCTCGCGCACAAGCCCGCGTCGCTCTCGATGCGCGAGACCGCCGCGCTCCCGCTCGTCTCAATCACCGCGTGGGACGGCCTCGTGACGCGCGCCGGCGTCGAACCCGGCGAGGACGTCCTCGTCCACGGCGGTACTGGTGGTGTGGGCCACATCGGCGTCCAGCTCGCGAGCCTCGAGGGCGGCGTCGTCCACACCACCGCCTCCACCGACGAGAAGCGCGACCTCGCCGAAGCGCTCGGCGCGGACTACGCCTTCGACTACGGTCGCGACGTCGCGGACTACGTCGAGGAGTACACCGACGGGAACGGCTTCGACGTCGTCTTCGACACCGTCGGGACGGGCGCGGACAACCTCGAGGACTCCTTCGAGGCTGCCGGGTTAAAGGGCCGGGTCGTCTCCACCGTCTCGCACGGCCCCGTCGACGTCGACCCCGTCCACACGAAGGGGCTCAGCTTCGACACCGTCTTCATGCTCATCCCGCTCCTCCACGACGACCACGCCGGCCGCCTGCGTCACGGCGAGATCCTCGAGCGCGTCGCAACACTCGTCGACGAGGGCGACCTCCGGCCCGTCCTCGACGACGTGGACTACACGCTCTCCGAGGTTTCCGAGGCCCACCGCCGGCTGGAGTCCGGCGAGGGCGTCGGCAAGGTAACGGTCCGCGTCGAGTGAACTTCTAAGGGACTCGCGGGCACGTCCTCACGTATGCCCACCTTCGATTCGTCGAGTACCGCGCTCGTCGTCGTCGACATGCAGAACGGCTTCTGTCACCCCGACGGGAGCCTCTATGCGCCCGCGAGCGAGGACGCCATCGACCCCTGTCTCGAGCTCGTCGAGCAGGCCCGCGACGCCGGCGCGTCCGTCGTCTACACGCGCGACGTCCACCCTGAGGGCCAGTTCGAGGACACCCACTACTACGACGAGTTCGACCGCTGGGGCGAGCACGTCGTCGAGGGCTCGTGGGACGCCGAGCTCGTCGCAGAGCTCCCGGATGCCGACCACGTCGTCGAAAAACACACCTACGACGCCTTCTACCGGACGGACCTCGAGGGATACCTCGAGACGCACGGCATCGACGACCTCGTGATTTGTGGGACGCTCGCGAACGTCTGCGTCCTCCACACGGCCTCGAGCGCCGGCCTCCGGGACTACCGGCCGGTCGTCGTCGAGGACGCGCTCGGCTACATCGACGAGGAGCACCGGGAGTACGCGACCGAGCACGCGGCGTGGCTGTTCGGCGAGACGGCGACGCGCGACGCTATCGAGTACGAGTAGGACGGCGCCGGCGCTGGCGCGTGCAGAATCAGTGGAACGTGGTTGAGCCGGCGTCGGGGTGTCAGTGGCCGCTGACACCCCTCAAATGCCGGGTTCCCAGATGGTCGGTCGCCGGTACACCCGGGGTCTCCGGGTGGCCCTCCGCGACCGGCGCCCCGACCGGTTGGGGAGAGGCCACGGTCCAGCGCCCCTAGGGTACGCGCTGGAACGCGGCTGTTATGTGCAACGCACTCCACACGTGAAAAGTTCTCGGCCGACGCCGACTCTCACCCCGGATTCCTTAGACGTCCTGGTCGGCCGGCGTCGCGACGTTCGTACGCTGGACGACGTAGAGCGCGGCGACGAGCGCCAACAGGAGAACGGCGTAGCCGGTGGCGGCAATCGTCGCGTCCGTCGAACCGGCGTAATCACCCGAGTGGAAGCTGATTATCTTCCGCGCGACGGCGATGAGACCCGCCGCGATGACGATGCGGATGACGCTGCGCTCCTGGGCGTACGCGACGACCGTCTGGAAGATTTCGACGATGATGAAGAGGAGCAGTATCTCGTCGATGAGGTTGATGATGGCCTCGGTCTGTGCGATTGCGCCGGAGCGGACGAGCGCGACGATTTGGAGGAGGAAGTCGAAGACGCCGACGGCGAACAGTCCGACGAGGACGAACGCCGCGACGACTTCGAGGTAGCGCATCAACCGCTCGGAGACTCCGACGGCGTCCTCGATATTCATCACGCGAGGAGTACAGTCGCCCCGGTCAAAAGTGCGGTCCCCGCGACCCGACGCGTTTAGGCCGCGCTGACACCCGGAGCGCCGACCACACTGCCACGCGCGCTCTCCGTCAGCTTTAGGCGACGCACGCGCGAGATGCGGGTATGCGCGTGATTCGCGACGCGACGCTCGCGGACGGCCGAGTCCGCGACGTCCGCCTCACCGACGACGGGACCATCGACGCCGTCGGCGAGGCCCTCGACGGCGACGACGTCATCGACGCGGCCGAACGACTCCTCCTCCCGGGCGCAATCGACGTCCACGTCCACTTCCGCCAGCCCGGCGCGGCCCAGAAGGAGACGTGGGCGACCGGGAGTCGCTCCGCCGCGGCGGGCGGCGTCACCACCGTCGTCGACCAGCCCAACACCGACCCACCGACGACGACCGGCGATGCCTTCGACGAGAAGGCGGCGTTCGCCGACGACTCGCTCGTCGACTACGGCATCAACGGTGGCGTCACCGAGGACTGGGACCCCGACTCGCTCTTCGAGCGTCCGCTGTTCGCGCTCGGCGAGGTGTTCCTGGCAGACTCCACCGGCGAGATGGGCATCGACGCCGACCTCTTCGCGGACGCCGTCGAGCGCGCCGCAGACGCGGACGTCCCCGTCACCGTGCACGCCGAGGACGCGACGCGCTTCGACGAGAGCGCCACGGAGCGCGACGACGTCGCCGCGTGGAGCGACTATCGGACGGCCGACGCCGAAATCGCCGCCGCCGAGCGCACCGTCGAGGTGGCCGGCGACGCCGACGCACAGGTCCATCTCGCGCACACCTCGACGCCGGAAGCCGTCGACATCGCCCGCGAGGGCGGTCTCACCTGTGAGGTGACGCCCCACCATCTCTTCCTCTCGACCGAGGACTACGACGAGCTGGGGACGTTCGGCCGGATGAACCCGCCGCTGCGGAGCGAGGAGCGCCGCGCCGCGCTCTTCGAGCGCCTCGTCGACGGGACGGTCGACGTCGTCGCCACCGACCACGCGCCCCACACGCGGGACGAGAAGGACGCCGACGTCTGGAACGCGCCCTCGGGCGTGCCGGGCGTCGAGACGATGGTGCCCCTCCTCCTCGCCGCCACGCACGACACCGACCTCACCGTCGAGCGGGTCCGCGACGTGACCGCGGCGGCCCCCGCCGAAATCTTCGGCGTCGAGTCGAAGGGCCGTGTCGCCGAGGGGTACGACGCCGACCTCGCGCTCTACGACCCCGATGACGTCCGCGCGATTCGCGGCGACGACCTCCACTCGAAGTGCGAGTGGACGCCGTTCGCGGGCTTCGAGGGCGTCTTCCCCGTCTGGACGATGCGCCGGGGCGAGTTCGTCTGGCAGGCCGACGGCGAACGCTTCGGCGACGCAGACGGCGAGAACGTCCGCGAAGCCGAGCGCTAGCGAGGGTTCGGGGCAACTCGAGCGAGGAGTGGCGACCCGCGAGAACGTCCGCTGAGAGCGAAATCGGGCCGTCGAAGCCCGAACGTTCAACCCGCGGACGCCCGACGGGTCACGTATGAGCGACGTCTCGGTCGCACGGCTCCGCGAAGCGATTGTGGAGAGCGTCGCGGTCGTCCGCGACCGGAACCTCCCGTTCGTCGCGGGCGCCATCGCGTACGCCGCGTTCGTCTCGCTCGTCCCGCTACTCGTCCTCGTGTTCGCGCTCGCCGCCGCGATACGCGGCCCCGGGGCGGCGGACGCCGTCGTCTCCGTCCTGCAGGGCTTCCTCTCGCCGAACGCCGCCGAACTCCTGCGCGGCGCGCTGACGAGCAAGACCGGCGCGTTCGGCACCTCCCTCCTCGGCGTCGCCGTCCTCGCGTGGAGCGCACTCAAAGTGTTCCGGGGATTGAACACGGCGTTCGCTGTCGTCTACGGCACCGAGGACGCCGGCTTCGTCAACGCCGTGAAGGACGGGGCCGTCGCGCTCGCCTGCCTCGCCGCCGCCGCCGTCGCGCTCGTCGGCATCGGCGTCGCGCTCACCGTCGTCGTCGACCAACTCCTCCTCGACCTGCTCGGGCCCGTCCTCCTCCTCGGAGGCCTGACCGTGGCGTTCCTCCCGCTCTACTACGTCCTCCCGGACACCGAGGTGTCGCTGCGCGACGCGCTTCCCGGGGCCGCCGTCGCCGCCGCCGGCTGGCTCGGCCTCGGCGTCGTCTTCCGCGCCTACGTCGCCTACGCCGGCGCGAATCAGGCCTACGGCGTACTTGGCGCCGTGATGCTCCTCCTCACGTGGCTCTACGTCGCGGCGCTCGTCCTGCTGGTGGGTGCCGTCGTGAACGCCGTGCTCGCCGGAAAACTCTCCGAGGAACGGGAGAACGCGGTCGGCGACGACGCCGACTGAGCGTCAGTCGTCCGCGTGGCCGGCGTCCCCGGACATCTCGTGCCCGCAGTTCGGGCACGTCGACTCCGAACGCCGGAGTTCGTCGCTGGCCTCCCGGACGTCCTGCATCACGCCGGAGATGCGGTCCTCCGCGTCGAGTTCCTCCTCGACGGAGAGCTCGACGCCCTCGACTTCGAGGAGGAACTTCGCGACCTCCGTCGCCTCGTACATCAGGTCGTCCAGTTCGTCCGCCGTGAAGAAGTCGCTCATCGCGCCGTAGAGGAACGTCGCACCCGCCTTCGTCACCTTGTCCTCGAACGCCGAGCGCGCCTGATTGACGGCCTGTGGCGTGTAGGTGTCCGTCATGAAGGGGACGAGCTCGGGGAGGTTCTCGCCGATCTTCGTCATCTCGACGCCGGTCTCCGTCCGGAAGTCCGCGCAGAGGCGCGCGATGGCCCACTCGCGGGCAGTGATGTACGTCCGGTCGCGGAGGAATTCGTTCACGCGCTCGTACTCCGCGCCGTCCATCTTCTTGAAGCGGTCGTACTTCTGGACGTCGTCGGGGACGCCCGGCGTCGGGTCGCTCCCGCCGTCGGACTCGGCCTGCTCGGCGTCCGGCGTCGCGTCGTCCTCGCTCATACCCGAGGTACCCCGGTGACGGCCAAAAGCGTGTCGCCGACCCGCTGTAGGGGGTTTCGACGTACTTTTAGGGCGCGCAAGCCACCCATCGGGTATGGCTACGTTCAACGTCGTGGTGGCCGACCCCGTCGAGGGGACGGCTCACTCCGTCGAAGTCGAGGGACAGGACGCGAACCGCTTCATCGGTCGGAATATCGGCGACGAAGTCGATGGCGACGCCGTTGGACTGACCGGCTGCACGCTCGAAATCACCGGCGGCTCCGACGCGGCCGGGCGCCCGATGCGCCCCAACGTCCCCGGTGCAGGCCTCGACGACGTCCTTGCGAAGGGCGGCGTCGGCTTCAACCCCGAGCGCGACGGCGAGCGCCGCCGCATCAGCGTTCGCGGCAGCGAAGTCTCGGACGCGACGGTCCAGATTAACGCGAAGGTCGTCGAGACGGGCGAGCAGTCCGTCGCCGAACTCCTCAGCGAGGACGAGGAGGACGGCGAGGAAGGCGAGTAGGTCGGCCCGGAGGGGCGACCGAACGCGCGAGCGGGCCGCCCGCCCCGCGAGTAGCGCGGACACATCGCGCCGACACACGCCGCTTTTCTTGCGCGAGCCACTAGGTCGTGTATGACCGACAGGTACACCGAATTCCTCGCGGGCGAGCGCCACGAGGACGTCGCACTCTACCTCACCGAGGCCGCCGTCTCGAACGTCGAGGCGCTCGCGGACCGCGACGATGCCGTCGCCACCGACGAGGGCGTCGTGCTCGTCGTCGACGGCGAGAAGGGCCGAAGCGTCTTCAAGAAGACCACCGGGATGGACGCGATGGAGTTCGCGCAGGGCGCGATGGGGTCGGACGGCCACATTGACGCGGACCTCGCGGGCGGCGAGTGCCCGGAGGCCGGCGACGGCGAGGACCACGAGGTCGAGTTCGTCTTCGCGTTCACCGAGGCGCAGAACGAGGAAGTCGGCGGCCTCTACGCGGAGGGCGCCGTCGTCCACGCCTACGCGCACTGCAGCTGCGGCGCGTCCTACTCGGAGCGCTGGCTCTGCGGCGAGCGCTAGGATGGTCGCGGGGTTCGACGCGGCCGACGCCGACCCGTTCGACGCGGCGACGGTCCGCGCGATGGTCGCGGCCGTCGACGACGGGGTCCGGGTGCGCGGCGTCGAACCCATCGCGGACGGGACGGACGCCGTCTACCGCGTCAGCGGCGCCAACGGCGACTACGTCCTGAAAGCCGCGCAGTTCGTCGACCCACCCCGGTTTCGGGTCGAACCGCGGCTGCTCGCTCTCGTCGCCACCCGGACGTCGATTCCGGTACCGAGCCTCGTCGGGTTCGTGGACGCGCACGACGAGTTGCCCGCGCCGTTCGTCCTCACCGAGTACGTCCCCGAGGGCCGCGCCGACAGGGACCTCGATATCGCGGGCCGCGAGCGGGCCGCGCGGGACGCCGGAGAGTTCCTCGCCGAGCTACACGCCATCGGTGACTTCGACGCCTACGGGCGGGTCTGGTCGGCGCGCGACGCCGAGCGTGACGCGGCCGTCGAACTCCCGGGCGGGAACGGCGGTATCGCACTCACCGACGTACACGACGACTGGGTCGACTCGCTCGCGGGCATCGTCCGCGACCACCTCGACGAGCTCGACCCCGCGAGCGCGTCCGAAGTGGCGAGCGGGCGCTTCGACGACCTCTACGGCGACCTGGCGGACCGCGTCGAGGCGGCGCTGGAGCGCGTCGCCACGCACGAGGCCGACCCCGTGCTCGCGCACGTCGACTACCGCCTGGGGAACCTCCTGCTGGACGCCGACGGCGCGACCGCCGCGGTGCTCGACTGGGGGAACGTCCGCGTCACCGACCGAGCGTACACGCTCGCGGAGACGGAGCAGTACCTCTGCGGGCGCGCGCCACACGACAGCGAGTGCCGCCGCCGCGTTCGGGCGGCGCTCCACGAGGGGTACGGACGCTCCGAGCACGGCGCACGCTACGGGGACTACCTCCTGCTCACGACGCTCGCGCCGCTGGTCTGGTTCGAGTACTGGTACGCGGACGCCGAGAAAGAGCGCGAAGCCGAGCGACTCCGGGCGTTCGTCCGCGAACTGTAGTTACTCCTCGCTCTCCTCGTCGTCAGCGGGCTCCTCGGGGAGCGCGCGGAACGCCGAGAGGATGACTTGCGTCGCGACCGCGCCGCCCGTCGACCAGTGGTGGGCGTAGTCGAGCATGTCGTCGTAGATGTCGGGCTTGCAGCCGGCCGCGCGCGGGTGGCCGCCGCCGTTCACCTGGCGGGCAACTTCGTGACAGCGCTCGAAGCCCTCGCTCCCGCGGATGGAGGCCGACCCCGCGGGTTTGACGACGACTGCGGCGTCAGCGCCCTGCTCGCGGAGGTTCTCCGCGACCTCGTTCTGCGAGCACCGGCCGTAGCTGAGTCCGACCTCGATTTCCTCGCCGCCGGCTTCGACGGTGACGATTTCGGCGCGCTCGGTGACCTTCTCGATGAGCGCCTGCTTCTCGACGCGCTCCTCCTCGAGGAAGTCCATCACGTCCTGCGGGAGGTCGGGGCCGTGTTCGCGGACCGTCTCGACGTACTCCTCGTCCTCCGACCAGTGCGAGTAGTCCGCGAGGTCGTCGCTGCGCGGGTCCTCCTTGATCCAGAGGTCGTGGTCGCGCGTGACCGCCGCGAGTTCGACGAGGTGGCGCGGCAGGTCGGCCTCGACGGAGCGGACCGCGACGTCTGCCGTGCACTCCTCGTCGGACTCGCCGACGACGAGGTCGACGCCGGCGCCCCGGACGCCCTCCATCGCCTCGTCGGTCCACTGGTGGTGGTCGTACCAGTGGACCGCGCTCGCGTGCGAAACGAGGCGTTCGAGTTCGGACTCGACGTACTTGTAGCGGTCCGGACAGAGGTCACAGACGTAGACCGTCGCGTCCTTCGGGCCGTACTCGGCGGCGCGTTCGAGGCCGTCTTCGAGGGTGTGCGGACTGGCGGGGACGATGGCGGCCTCGCCGTGGACTTCGCGGACGATGGCGGCACACGCGAGGCCGTCAGCGTCCGGGTCCGCCACGACGATGACGTCCGCATCCTCCACGCGCTCGCGGATTTCCTCGTCCTTCTGGGCGGCCGAGATGTCGTCGGGGACGAAGAACCCTCGGCCCGGGAGGCGGGACTTCCGTTCGAGCGAGAGGGTGTCGTCGTCGATGACCCAGTCTTCCATATCGGTGGGAGTGCCCGTAGCCGGAAGAAGCCGACGGTTAGCGGGCCGATTCGTCCGAGCCGAGTTGCCGCACCGTCAACACCGGGACGGGGGAGTTGCGGACGACGTCCTCGGCCACCGACCCGATGAGCAGGCGGTTCTCGCCGTGCCGCCCGCGGGTGCCGGTCGCGACGACGTCCGCGTCCACCGCCTTCGCGTACGACAGTATCTCGTCGGCGGGTCGGCCCTCGCGGACCGCCGTGGTCACCGGCTGGTCGGTGTGGGACGCGACGCCCGCGAGCGCCTCGTCGGCGCGCTCCTCGAGCGTTTCCTCCACCTCGGCGCGAACGTCCTCGGGCGCGTTCGTCACCTCGCTCTCGTTCACCACCGAGAGCGCGTGGACGGTGGCGTCGAAGCGCCGCGCGAGGTCGAGCGAGACGTCGACGGCGCGCTGGACGCTCTCGGAGCCGTCGGTCGCGACGACCACGGTGTCTATCATACGCGGGACGTCGCCGCGTCCGCACTTAATTCCCACTCCTCGGTGGGCTTTTGGTGGCGGCCCGCGCACGCCCCGACATGACCCTCGAAGTCGAGACCGTCCTCGTCCCCGTCGACGGGAGCGAGGCGTCCGGGACCGCCGCCGAGTACGCCGTCGCGGTCGCAGAGCGCTACGACGCGGACGTCCACGCCCTGTTCGTCCTCGGCGACGACGTCACGCCCGACATCGAGACGGGTGACGAGGGCGTCGCGGACCACCACGGAGCGTTCCTCGACGACGTCCGCGCGTACGCCGAGGGGCGCGTCGACGTCGCGACGTCAATCATGCACGGCTTCTCCACGCAGCGCAAGACCCACCACCCGGGGAGCGTCATCCTCGACAGCGCAGAGGAGGTGGGCGCGGACTTCATCGTCCTGCCGCGCGAGGGCCGTTCGAGCGCCGACCCGCCAGGTGCCGTCCTCGAGAAAGTCGCCGAGTACGTGCTGCTCTACGCGAGTCAGCCCGTGCTCTCGGTCTGAGCGTCCGAGAGGTCCATCGCCATCTCCAACTCGAAACTCTCCGCGCTCGTCGTCTCGAAGCCGACCTTCTCGTAGAGCGCGACGGCCGCGTGGTTCCAGCGCTCGACGGTGAGCCAGACGCTCTCGACGTCGTTCTCGATGCCGTAGCCGAGGAGCGCGCGGATGAGTCGCGTCCCGATGCCACAGCCCTGGTAGTCCTGGTGAACGAAGATGGCGAGCTCGTAGCCGGCTTCGCCGTCCGGGACGAGCGTCGCGTGCCCGATGGCGGCCTCACCGTCCCACGCGACGACGTTGTAGCCGTCGTCGCCGCCGACGAGCGTTTCGAGCCACTCCCGAACGCGGGACTCACCGGTGGGCGGGATGCCCTGCGCGCGCATGCTCGGGTCGAAGTCGACGTACATCTCGACGAGCGCCTCGAACTCGGGGCCGTCCGCCGCGGTGAGCGGGCGAACCGATATCTCGTGGCCCTCCGCGTCGGTAAAGGAGAGCGGCGGGACGGGGAACGGGCCGCCGGGGTCGCCCGCGTCGGTGGCGGTGTCGTCTGTCATCTGACTAGCGTGACGGTAACGGGCGAGTTCAGCAGGACGAACTCGGCGATGTGGCCGAGCCGAATCTTCCCCATCGGACTGCGCTCGCCGCCGCCGAGGACGACCTGGTCGAACTCCTCGCGCTCGGCGAGTTGGACGATTTCGCTCCCCGGGTCGCCCGTGATGTGGCGGACGTCGGCGTCGAGGCCGGCGTCCTCGATGACCTCGGTGGCGTGCTCGATGACCTCCTCCGCGGAGCGCTCGCTCTCGGGGTTGTCGAGCACCGCGACCGTCAGTTCGTCGCCGGCCTCGACGGCCCGCTCGACCGTCCGGTCGAGAGCTTCGAGCGAGTCGTCGCTGCCGCCGATACCCAGCAGGACCTTCATGGGCGGTACGTCTACCGGGCCGCGCAAAAGCCTTTCCGGCGCGTCTCGGTGACGTCCCGGGCCGCGAGCGTCGCGAGTTCGGCGAGCGCCGCACGCCCGGGGCCAGTGTCTTCCGCACGCGGGACGGAGGGGGACGCATGAGCGCGACGCGAGCAGAGTTCCGGGCGGCGTTCGAGGCGTTCGCGGGGAGCGAGAGCGAACACGACGCCGTCGCGCGGTTTGCGGCGGACCTCGCGGCGAGCAGGCAGTACGAGGCGGACACAGGCCGCCCGCTCACGCCCGCGGAGGCGACGGAGCACTTGCGCGACGCGCCGGACGAGCGCGTGGCGTCCCGATGGAACTGGTGGATGGGGAGTCTAGACCTCGCCTACGGGGGGTACGGCGAGTTCGTGGTACGTCGGTGGCGGGCGTGAACGGGGGGTATTTTGACCCCGCACTGGCACATGATTAATGGAAACATTTATTCCGTCTGTTGGTAACGATTGTTATGGATTCCCCGACGGCAGTCGGGTGAGAGAGAAACGAGTTCAACGGACGAACTGGCTCCAGAACCGCCGCGTTCTCGACAGATCATCGCCGAGCGCGGTGGATGGGTCCACATACCATGACAGAGAAAGACAGTCACGATACGTCGGACCGCCCGCACGCCGAACCGGACGGCGGCGCAGTCGCGGGTGGCACGCAGACGCACAGCGAGACAGACTACCTCACCTCCGAAGTGAACCTCCTCCGGCCGAGCACGCCATTCATGCGCGACCACCTCCGGGTCATCTGGACCGGGTTCGTCGCGTGGGCCGTCATCGTCTTCGGGCCGGTAACGCTCACCGCCGTCGCGCCCGGCGCGATGACCACCACGATGCCCGTCATCGGCTTCCCACTCCACTATTTCCTCGTTGCCATCGGCGCGCCCGGCGGCGCGCTCGTACTGGCGTTCTGGTACGCCCGCAAGCGTGACGAGCTCGACGAGAAGTACGGCATCAGCCACGGAGAGGCCGCAGAATGATCGACGCACTCGTCCTGCAGGCCGGCCTCCTCCCCGAGGGGCTGAACGTCTCGTTCAAGCTCCTGCCGGCCATCCTCGTCACGGTGATGCTCGGCTCCTTCCTCGTCATCGGCTTCGTCTTCAAAGTCGCCGACACCGAGAGCATGTGGGTCGCCGGGCGCTCCATCGGGAACGTCGAGAACGGCATGGCTATCGGCGCCAACTGGATGAGCGCCGCGTCCTACCTCGGAATGGCCGCACTCATCGCCCTCTCCGGGTTCTACGGCCTTGCGTTCGTCGTCGGCTGGTCCGCCGGCTACTTCATCCTCCTCATCTTCATGGCGGCGCAGATGCGTCGCTTCGGGAAGTACACCGCCCCGGACTTCGTCGGCGACCGCTTCAACTCCGACACCGCGCGCGCCATCGCCGCCGTCACGACGTTCCTCATCGGGTTCGTCTACGCCATCGGGCAGGCGCGCGGCATGGGCCTCGTCGGCCTCTACATCTTCGGCGACATCGGCATCCCCGGCTTGTCGGGCTACCAGTCGATGGTCGTCCTCATGATGGCGATTACCGTGGGGTACCTCACCCTCTCCGGGATGCTCGGCGCGACGAAGAACATGGCCGTCCAGTACACCATCCTCATCGTCGCGTTCCTCGTCGGCCTCTACGCCGTCGGCTGGGTGAACGGCTACTCCACCGTCCTCCCGCACATCGAGTACGGCCAGATGTTCGCCGCGCTCGGCCGCGAGTTCAGCGCGCCGTTCGTCAACGGCGGCTACTACCTCTGGATCGCCACCGCATTCAGCCTCATCGTCGGGACCTGTGGACTGCCACACGTCCTCGTGCGCTTCTACACCGTCGAGAGCGAGCGTACCGCGCGCTGGTCGACCGTCTGGGGACTCGGCTTCATCTGCCTCCTCTACTTCAGCGCGCCCGCGTTCGCCGCGTTCGGCACCGACCTCTACGCGAAGAACATCGGCGCCGTCTACGGCGACCCCGGCATGACGAGCGCCGCCGGCGACGTCATCGTCGTGCTCGCCACGCAACTCTCCGGCCTCCCGACGTGGTTCGTCGGCTTCGTCGCCGCCGGCGGTATCGCCGCCGCAATCGCGACCACGGCCGGCCTCTTCATCACCGGCTCCTCCGCGATTTCGCACGACATCTACAAGCGCCTCATCAACCCCGACGCGACCCAGCGCCAGCAGGTGCTCGTCGGTCGCCTCAGCATCATCGCGCTCGGCGTGCTCACGACGCTCGCCGCACTCGACCCCGCCGCACCCATTGCAGCGCTCGTCTCCTACGCGTTCTCGCTCGCCGGCGCCGTCCTGTTCCCGATGTTCTTCCTCGGCCTCTGGTGGGAGAACACGAACCGCCAGGGCGCGCTCGCCGGCATGACGACGGGCCTCGTCATCTGGTTCATCCCGATGCTCAACGAGGTGCTGCCGTCCTACGGCCTCCTCGCCGGGATGGCCGGCTCCGACGGCATCATCTCGCCGGTGCTCGCACAGTGGGTGCCCGCCATCGGCTCTGCGCTCGTCGCCGTCCCCATCGTCTTCGTCGTCACCATCGCCGTCTCGATGACGACGCCGGAGCCCGACCTCGACACGAAACGCCTTGTCAGGCAGTGTCACAGCCCCGAGCCGATGAACCGCCAGGAAGCCGCCGAGGACGTCGTGAGTGGTGACGACTGATGTACGACAACATCCTCGTCCCCACGGACGGCAGCGACGTCGCGGAGGCCGCCGTCGAGCGCGCCGTCGACCTCGCCGCGAAATACGACGCTACAGTCCACGCGCTCTACGTCATCGACGTGGATGCCACCAACCTCTCGCTCGGCACCGAGCAGGTCGACCGGCTGCGACAGGGCAAACTCGACGAGATGCCCGAAGTCAAGGCCGAAGCCGAGGAGGCGACCGGCTACGTCGCGGACGCCGCACGCGAACGCGGCCTCGACGTCGAGGAGCACGTCCGCACCGGGTCGCCCGCGCGCGCCATCCGGAAGTTCGTCGACGAGACCGACGTCGACCTCATCGTGATGGGGTCGCACGGCCGCTCCGGTCTCTCGCGCACCCTCCTCGGGAGTGTCACCGAGAAAGTACTTCGCCGTACCCGCGTCCCCGTGCTCGTCGTGGACGTGGAGGGTGAGGAGGCCGCGGAATGAGCGCCCTCGACGCCGTCCGCGACCACGTCGTCGAGCACCACGACGGGATGCTCTTCGACCTCGTGTTCGCCATCGCGTGGGTCGTCCTCGTCACGGTGCTCTTCCGCGGGTTCGGCGCGCCCGACATCGCCTACTACCTCGCGATGGCCGGCGGCGTCGTCGCCTACTACGGCTTCACCTACTCGCTCGCGCTCGCACGCGAGAGCGAGTAACCACCCTTCTTCCGGTTATTCGAGCGCGTTCGGCGGCGTCGGCAGGTCCTCGTGGTGCTCCCGGTCGTGTGCGAGCACCACGTCCGCGTCCTCGCGGCGCGCGAGGTCCCGAATGCGGCGCGTTGAGGCCAGTGCTGCCTCGGTGTCCCACGCGAACGGCGGTTGCAGGTCGCGCTCGACGGCCTCCTCCGTGAACGCCGTGTCACCCGCGAGCACCACCGTCCCCGTCTCAGGGAGGTCCACGACGACCGACTGGTGGCCGGGCGAGTGCCCCGGCGTCGGCACACACCGGACGCTGCCGTCGCCGAAGACGTCGTGGCGGCCCGTGAGTTCCGTCACCTCGTAGTCGGGCGTGCGGAGGACGCCGAAGTCGCCCTCGACGTAGAGGCGTCGCTGGACGGGGTCGGCGGGCCACCACGCGTAGGCGAGTTCGTCGCGCTGTACGAGGAACTCCGCGTCCGGGAACTCCGTGATGCCGCCGGCGTGGTCGAGATGGAGGTGTGTGAGGACGACGTAGTCCACCGCCGAGGTGTCGTAGCCGGCGTCCGCGACGGCGTCGGCGGCGCTCGGTCGGCCCTCGACGGAGACGTCGTCCGCCGCGAAGTCGGCGAACCCGGGCGCGCCGTACGCGCCGTACTCCGCGGGGTTCGCGACGAGGTCGTGGCTCACGCCCGTGTCCACGAGGACGAGCCCCTCCGGGTGGTCGATGAGGTAGCATGGGCAGAGCGACGGGTAGCGCTCGCCTGGGTTCTTGAGGCGCAGCATCGAGCTGTACTCGTAGGCCCAATCGCCCGTGTTGAACGCGTAGAGCTCCGTCATCACGCGGGGCTAGCGAGTGAATCGCCGTAAGTCGGGTGGCCGGAGTCGACGCGCCCAAACCGCCTGCGGCCCTAGGTCCGGATAATGGACATCCGGTTCCTCGGCGGGGCGGACGAGATCGGCCGCAGCGCCCTGCTGGTGAACGACCGCCTCCTCATCGACTACGGACTCGAGGGCGGGACGCCGCCGCGCACCCCCATCGACGTCGACCCGGAGGCCGTCGTCGTCTCACACGGCCACCTCGACCACGTCGGCGCGGTGCCGAGCCTCCTCTCGGGCGGTCGCCGTCCGCCGATTCACTGGACGCCGGCGACGCGCGAACTCGCCGAGTTGCTCGCGCGCGACACGCTGAAACTCCAGCGCGACCAGTACAACCGACCGTTCACGCGCGCCGAAATCGGCGCGCTCGGCGAAGTCTCCGAGACGCACGGCTATCGCGAGACCTTCGAGGCCGCCGGCCACGAGGTGACGTTCTTCGACGCCGGCCACATCCCCGGGAGCGCGCACGTCCTCGTCAACGACGGCGACACGCGGCTCCTCTACACCGGCGACTTCCACACCGAGGACCAGCGCCTGCTGTCGGGATCGACGGCGCGCCCCGACGCGGACGTCGTCGTCTGCGAGAGCACGTACGCGGACGTGACGCGCGGCGACAGGCGCGACACCGAGGAGCGGTTCGCCCGCGCGCTCCGCGAGACAGTGCATCGCGGCGGTACCGTCGTCGTCCCGGCGTTCGCGGTGGGACGGACGCAGGAGGCGATGCTCGTCTGCGACGCCTACGACATCGACTGCTACGTCGACGGGATGGGCGTCGAGGTGGCAAAGCGCCTGCGACGCGTCGATGACTCCCTGCGCGACCCGGAGGCCTTCCGGTCGGCGATGCGCCACGCGCGCTTCGTGACGGGGCGTCGCGGCCAGAAGAAGCGCATCGCGGGACAGAACACCGTCATCGTCACGACGAGCGGGATGCTCACGGGCGGCCCCGCGATGACGTACGTCCCCGAGATCCGCGGGAGTCCGACGAACCTCGTGGCGTTCGTCGGCCACCAGGTCGAGGGGACGCCGGGGCGCGCGCTGCTCGAACGCGGGCGCGCGGACTTCGACGGCCGCGTCCTCCCGGTGGCGGCGCGCCGCGAGGCGTTCGACTTCTCCGCGCACGCGGACCGCGAGGGGCTCCGCTCGTTCCTCGATGACTACCGGGACGCGCGCGTGCTGACCGTGCACGGCGACGCGACCGACCGGTTCGCCGCCGCCCTCCGTGAGGACGGGTTCGCCGCGAGCGCGCCGACAAACGGTGTGTCACTCGATATCTAATGGCGCAAAATCGGTGCCACACGAAAGGAGCGGGAATTTCCGGTATCGGGGCTGACCCCGATTCGACAGCCGAGCGTGAGTGGCCGGGAGCCACACACAGGGGACCCCTGCGGTGACTCGGCCGAAATTCGGCTAAGTGACGCCTGTCACCGGTAGAGGCAACACCATCCTCTAACCGGGAGCAAAGGCGGGTAGTGCGAGCGTAGGCGTACTTATCCGGGTAGACGACATACGAGACGGTACATGGCAGAGACGAAAACTGAAGCCGGACGCGACGGGGACGACCACCTTGACGACGTCGAGCCCGGGGCGGGGTGCACCGAAATCTGGGAGCACCTCAGCGAGCGCCGCGCCGAGGAATAGACCTTTATATCGCGGGTGTTCTACCGCGTAGTATGAGCGACGGGCCCGCAGAGATACCACCAACCGACCGAGAGTCGCCGGTCGGTGCGCCCGTCATCCGCGGGGACGAACGCGTCGCCGGCGAGCGCGCGAAAGAAGCCGTCGAGTTCGACCCCAACGACCCAGAAAGCGTCCGCGAAGCCGCGGAAACCGTCAACGCGTTCGCACATGGGGAGTTGGGCGACGACCGCTTCTACATGCTTCGCGGCGCCGCCGCCTGCGCCGCGCTCGTGCGTGCCGAAGGCTCCTACAAGGCCGCCGCCGAACGCGCCGGCGACGGCGTCACCGTCTCCTTCATCCGGAAGTGGGCGCGCGTCCACGACCTCCCACGCCCCGTCCGCCGGCACGTCGCCGTCGGGCACATCCCGCCGACCGCCGCGAAGCACATCGCGCGCGTCGGCGGCGAGGCCCGCTACCAACTCGCGTTCGCCGTCATCGACAACGACCTCACCGTACGCGAAGTCCGGGCTATCGCGAGCGAGGTGAACGACGGCCGTCCCGTCGAGGAAGCGCTCCGCGAGCGCGGCGTCACGCCCGGCGAGCTCACCGTCACACTCCCGCTCGACACCTATCGGGAGCTCCGCCGGCAGGCTGCCCTCGAGGACGCCGGCCCCGGGAAAATTGTCACGGACGCCCTCGACGCCTACCTCGACTGAAGCGCGCCCACCGCGTCAACGAGCACGTACGCGCCCCACGGCGCGAGTAGTAAACGTTTAACCGCGCGCCCACCAGATATCGGACGAGGGCCGATAGCTCAGTCTGGCAGAGCGTCTGGCTTTTAACCAGACGGTCGCGTGTTCAAATCGCGCTCGGCCCGCTTCTACAAACCCACAAGCGACGGCACTCCTCCTCTATTCGGCGTGCCGGACGTCGAGGGTGATGCCGCCGCCCTCTATGGTCGCACGAAGGTATTCGCCCGGCGAGTCGCTCCGGACCGTCAGCGTCGCCGTCGCCGTCGAGGCGCCGTCGTCGAGGACGACGCGGACCCTGTAGACGCCGGCCGCGACGAAGTAGCGTGACATCGTCCGCTGCGAGCCCGGTTTCACCGTGACCGTCCGCTTCTCGCCGACTTTCTCGGGGCCGTCCAGTACGACGACGCGGACGGTGTGGGCGGTGACGTCGCGGTTGTCGATGAAGACCGACCCCGTCCGCCGGCGCGGCGAAACCCCGAGACAGCCCACAGACACGAGAGTACCGAGGGAGGCGAGCACGGACCGTCGCGTCCGGCGAAAGGGCATATTCGAACCATACGTGAGGCGGCAATAAAGACGTTGTACCTTTTCCGGTAGCGTTAGGAGGCCACCGTCCCACGACTCACGCATGCCCAGTGTCATCTCCGGATACGACACGCTCGACGTCCTCGGCACGTTCCTCGGCGTCTACGTCGCGCTCGCCGCGCTCGCGACGCTGGTCGGAATGCCGTGGCAGTACACCGGCGGGACGGCCGTCATGGTGATTCAGGCCGTCGGCACCGTCCTCGCGCTCGTCGTCGCCGTCGCCTTCCTCGCCCTCCTCCACCGCAGCGACTAGATGGCCGTCAGCGTCACCGTCTACACGCGCGAGGACTGCCACCTCTGCGAGGACGTCCTCGACACTGTCGGGCGCGTCGGCGCCGACTACGACCTCGACGTCACCGTCGTCGACGTCGACGACGACCCCGAGTTGCGCGAGGCATACGGCGAGCGCGTCCCGTACGTGTTCGTCGAGGGAACGCCGAAGTTCAAGTACCGGATGAGCGAGCAGGCGTTCCGCGAAGCTGTCACCGCCGCGGACGACTGACGACACTCCTTCTACGCGGCTGAGGACAGAACGAGAAACAGAGAGAGACGAGCGCTCAGTCCGTCGAGTCCACGCCGTCCGCCACGTCGACGAAGACGGTGAGGACGCCGAGCACGACGCCGAGCAGCCCACAGAGGAGTTTCGGAACCCCCGAGAGCACGCCCGGCACGAGCGCCGTCGTCAACAGCACGACCGCGACGAGCTTCGTCACGCGGTCGAGTGCGCGATACTGACGCGGCGTGAGTGTCGTGAGAGCCACGCGCCGCTCAGTCGTCCGACGGCGTGGCCGCGGTGTCGGAGTCGTCGTCGGTCGGCGCGGCACCCGAGTCCGCGCGCCGTTCGACACCACGCTTGAGCACGTAGTAGGTGATGAGTCCCCAGACGATCGGGATGATGATCGTGAGCGGGAGCAGGTACTGGATCGTCACCGGGTCAGTATCCATCCCGACGAGGCCGGCGACGGTCGCGTTCATGCCGTCGATGGACAGCATGATGATGAGCGTCACCGCGCCGACGCCGACTGCAGTCGGGAGCGGGCGCTCGATCGGGTCCGCGGTGAAGTGGACGGGATCGCGCTTGTAGTCGATGAACGGCCAGAGCACGAGCACCGTCGCGATGACGCCCGGCACGAGGACGCCACCCGTGAACTCGGCGCGCGGGACGAACCCGGGGATGATCTTCAAGATGCCGAACACCCACATGAAGTACCAGTCAGGCGCGACGCCGGCCGGCGTGGCGAAGGGGTCGTTCGGACCCCAGACCGGGAGGCGCTGCACCGGGAAGAAGCCCGCCAGCAGCGCGAGCACGCCGAAGACCGAGAGGAAGACGATGAGCGTCACCGCGACCTGGTTCGGGACGAGCGGGACGCCGGTGACGACGGACTCGTTGTCCGCCTCGACGTCCGCCTCGCCGTCGCGGGACCCTTTCTGCTCGGTGTGCTTCTGCCGGATGAGCAGGAGCATGTGCACCGCGATGAGGCCGCCGATAATGAGCGGGAGGAGGAAGACGTGGTAGAAGAACATCCGCGGCAGGACGACCGCGGCGTTGTCCGGCCACATACCGCCGAAGAGGATCTTGGTGAGCGTCTCACCAATGACCGGGATGGAGCTAGCGATGTTGAAGCCGATGCCGGTCGCCGTCGACCCGTACTCGTCGAACGGGAGGGCGTACCCCATGAACCCCTCGCCGATACCGAGGAAGAGCAGGGTCGAGCCGACCACCCAGTTCAGTTCGCGCGGGTTGCGGTAGGCGCCGCTGAAGAAGACCCGAAGCATGTGCAGGCCCATCGCGGCGACGAAGAGGTACGCACCCCAGTGGTGGACCATCCGAATGAACATCCCCATCGGGACGTCGTACGTGATGCGGAGGACGGAGGCGAACGCCATCGGCACCTCCGTACCCGCGTACTCCGCGAGGATGCCGTCGTAGGTGACGGACGCCGAGCCCGGCCGGTAGAGCATCCCGAGGAACGTCCCCGTCAGAACGAGGATGACGAAGCTGAACAGCGACACCTCACCGAGGAGGAACGAAGCGTAGCGGTCCTCCGGGAACGCCTTCCCGAGGAACTCCTCGTTCAGGTCGAGACGGTCGTCGAGCCAGGTGTAGACGCGGCTCTCCTCGTACTTCTGTGCGTCCTCCGACTCGTCGTCAGTGATCGTACTCATCGTTCTACTCCGCCCCGATGTGGGCCTCGAACGGACCCGTAGCGATTATCAGCTGGTCGCCTTCCTCCGTGACGCCGACGGGGAGCTGGGGGAGCGGGCGCGGGGCCGGTCCGCCGACGACCTTCGCACCCTGCAGCGGGTTGAAGACGCTCTGGTGGCACGGGCAGAGGAAGTTCTGGTTGTTCGGGCCGGTCCGCGAGGAGACCGTACACCCGGCATGCGTACAGACGGCGGAGTACGCCGCGTATCCCTGCGCGGTGCCCTCGAGCATGGTCGGCTCCTGGTAGTCGTCCTCGGTGAAGCGCACGAGGAGCGTGTTCGCCACCGGGACCTGCAGGGCGCCGCCGCCCTCCTTCTCCGGGAAGACGGTCATGCTCTTGCCGCTCCCCTCCTCGATCGCGTCGACGGCGATGGGGTTGCCCTCGCCGTCGACGAGGCGGGTACCCTGCGTGTAGAGGGTCTTGTAGTTGTAGTCGGGACCGCCGGAGAGCGCGGACTCATTGAGGCCGTAGAGGCCGGAGACCGCGAAGGTCCCGACAGCGGCCGCGCCGCCGAGTGCCGCGAAGAACTTCGCGGCGTTCCGCCGGGTCGTCTGGAGGCGGTCCTCCTCGTAGGCGGGCTGTGCCTCGGTGCCGGTTTCGGCGTCGGTGTCGTCGTTCGTGGACATGGTTTAGTGGTCGCGTTCCTCCGCAACCTCGATTGTCGGCATGAAGTGCGTGTAGTACATCAGGATGGCCTCGGAGAGGGAGAACGCCAGCAGGCCGCCGTAGAACCCGAGGAACTGGTTCCGAGCGAGACCGAGCACCTCGCCGGCGAACAGCGCGGCGAAGACGACGCTCAGGAACGTGAATATCCCGACGAGCCAGACGCCACGAAGTCCCGCGTCCGCGGGGTAGTACGCGACGACGCGGCGGTGTGCGGTCTCGAGGAAGCTCGGGACGTACGGGAGCGACTCGCCTTCTTCCGGGACGATCGGCTCCGTGCGCCTGCCGACGTTGTGCGCGTAGCGCAGCTGCAGGAAGAGTACGCCTACGAGCCCGAACAGCGCCAGCCACGAGACAATCCCGGCCGCGTAGACCGAAATCTCGGTCGGCATCGTGATGAACTGCCCGGTCGGCGCGATCGAGACGTTCTCTCCGGTCTGTAACGGTATCTTATGGAAGCTATTCCCTCCGCTCGCTATCGCGACGCCCCACATCGGCAGGAGCACCGCGCCGATGAGTGACAGTACGATGGCCGTTTCACGTCTCATTGTTGGTCCTTGAAGTCCCGACGCGCCAGCGGCGCTCGGTACTCGTCGCTGTGCGGACGTTACCCCGTTACGTACATCGTTGTTTCGATTATCTCGGCCGCCACGAGGTTACTTATCCGAGCAGGCTATCGAAACACACTCAATCCGGGGTTGAGTAGACCCGTCCAAGGACGGCGTTGTCATGAAACGGAGGCAATTCATCACCAAGGCAGGCGGCGCGAGTCTCGCCGCGACCGGCGTCGTAGGTTCGGCGGCCGCACAGGAGAGTAGCGACCCGCGTCAGGGGTCGGGCACGAAGGACGACCCGTACATCGTCGAGATGCGCACGGAGGGTTCGGAGTTCCTCTTCGACCCGGTCGGCCTCTACGTCGAGAAGGGCGACTGGGTGCGGTGGGTGAACGTGAGCGGGAGTCACTCCACGACCGCCTACGACCCCTCGAACCCGAACGCGGAGGTGCGGCTCATCCCTGAGGGCGCGAAGGCCTGGGACAGCGGCACGTACCAGGAGCAGGGTGCGACCTTCGACTACCAGTTCCAGGTCGAGGGCACCTACGACTACTACTGCATCCCGCACAAGACGCTCGGCATGGTCGGGCGCGTCGTCTGCGGGAGCCCCGGGGGCCCCGCCGAGAATCAGGAAATCCCGGACGACGTCGGCAGCGGGGTCATGCCTGACTCCGAGACGATCGTCGAGGAGAAGGCACTCGCCTACCCGTACTTCCCGGAGACGAGCGGCGGCCCGCTCCCGAACCTCGCGCTCGGCGCCGCGGCGCTCTTCGGCATCGGGAACGTCTACCTCCTGAGTCAGACGGACCGCTTCTCCGGTCGCTACAGTCAGGACACGACGGACGACACCGAAATCGAATAACGGAGCCGCTCAGCGCCGTCGCGGCGACTCCAACTCGATGTCGGTCTCCTCGAGGAGGTCTTCGACCTCCGCGCGCTTCTCCTGGTGCTCGGCGAGGAACTCCTTCATGAGCTGTGCAGCCTGCTCCTTGCAGTCGCCACAGAGGCGATCGCCCTCGCGACACTCCTCGTAGACGCGCTCGGCGAACTCGTCGTCGTCCGCCGCGAGCAGGTAGGCGTAGAGTTCGTAGACCGGACAGTCGTCGGGTTCGCCGCCGAGTTCGCGCTGTTCCTCGGCGCTCGTCCGGCCGCCGGTCGTCGCGGCCTTCACCTTGTCGTAGCCCGTCTCGGGGTCGTCGAGGAGGCTGATGTGGCTCGCCGGAATTGACGAGCTCATCTTCCCGCCGGTCAGACCGGTCATGAAGCGGTGGTAGACCGAGGACGGCGGGACGAAGCCATACCCCCCATGGGCGACCTCGACCTCACGCGCGAGGTCCTCGGCGTCCGCGCGGTCCATGTCGAAGCTGTCGATGTGGCCTTCGAAGACGCGCTTCTCGCCCTCGATGGCGTCAATGAGCGCCTCGAACGCCTCGTCGGTGGCGTTCCGATCGAGGAAGCGCACGCGCGGGCGGAGCGGCTCCTTCCCCGCGGCCTCAAGTTTCTCGACGGCCGAATCGAGGGCGTCCGTCTCGCCACCCGCAATGTCCGCGCCCGCGAGCCAGTCGGCGGCGTCCGTACAGCGCACCGTGTCCGACTCGTCGGTCAGCGCCTCGTAGGCGCGCGCGACGAGGCGGCGTTCCTCGTCGTCCATCTCGAAGGAGGCGTACGCCTCGGTGACGCCGAAGTAGCGCGTCCGCGCGGCGAGGTCGCGCGCGAAGCGGACGTGCGGGTCCTGGTCGGGGCCGACCGGGATGACGGTCGGTTTCGGCTCGTCCAACTGGGGGCTGAGGATGTCCGCCATCTGCGTGACGACGGACTGCATGTGCGAGACGTCCGTCTCGCCGTCGAAGCCGTAGATGGACTGGAACTCGGAGAAGTTCGCCTCGATGCCGAGCTCGAAGGCGAGGTCCTGCACGTCGCGGTCCTCGGACTGCCGATACAGGGTGCCTTCCTCGGGGTCGAAGCCGAGCGCGAGCAGGCTGAGGAGGTAGTCGCGCGCGTGCTCGTCGATTTCCTCCCAAGAGAGCCCACGCGCGGAGTGCGCCTCGAGGTCGGCAATGAGCGCGTAGGCGTCCCCGCCCTGCTCCTGGTGCCAGATGATTTCGTCGAACACCATCTTGTGGCCGATGTGGGGGTCGCCGGTCGGCATGAAGCCCGAGAGCGCGGCGAAGGGCTCGTCGTCGCGCATCGCCTCGAGGACGCGCCGGTAGTCCCGGTGGCCGAAGATGATGGCCCGACGCATCAGGTAGTGGGGGTTCGGGATGTCCGCGAGGACGTCCTCGAAGGACTCGATGCCGAACTCCTCGAAGAGCTTGCGGTAGTCAGAGACCGTCGAGGAGCCCCACGGGTCGAGGGCGAGCGAGTCGGCTCCTTCTGTGTCCGTTCCCCCGTCCGTCGCGGGCGTGTCGTCTCCGGTCATGGTGTCAGTCGGCTCACTGCGAGCCAGGTAATTTCGTCTCTGTGTGCCAGTGCAAAAACCATTCGCTTCCGTACCCCGTGCGCGAGCCGCACGTCGAGCGCGAGGTCGCGCGGGTCGAAGACGTGGCCGGGTTCGAGACAGCGCACCAGCCACTCGGAGTGGCCGAGGTCGTCGACGTCCTCGACGCTCGCGTACGTCCGGAAGTCCGCGCCGAACTTGAAGCCGGTCTTGGGGACGAGGCCGCGGTCCCGGAGCGCCCGGTAGGCGCGCAGGCGCCGGTCGAAGCGGCCGCGCTCGACTTCCCGACCGCGCTCGACGAGCGCGTTGACATCGCTGTCGCGATCGGGGAGGACGAGGTCGCCCTCGGCGGCGAGGTAGGCTGCCTCGACGAGCGAGAGTTGGACGGCCGCGACGTCGGAGGCGCGCCCGGTGAGTTGTTGGCCGTAGAAGGCGGACCGGTGGAGGGCTTCGGGTGGCTCCCAGACGACGACGCGGTCGTCGAGGAGCGCACCCTCCGCGGGAGCCTCGAGGTCGTACTCGGTGTCGCCCTCGGGGTCGACGAACTCGGTCTGGAGATAGGTGAGTTCGGACTCCTCGTCGACGACGGCGAGGACGTGCTCGCCGAGTTCGTCGGCGGGGACGTCGGTGCGTTCGCCGACGACGCGGACACGGTAGGCGATTTCGTCGTCGCCCGGCCCCTTCCCGCGCGGGTAGACGACGAAGTCGGCGTCGCCCGGGTCGTCCACCCAGTCCTCGCGCGCAGGCGAGAGGTAGAACCCCCGGTCGCGGAGGTCCATGTAGACGAGGAAGCGCGTGCTGAACCCGCGGTCGCCGGCGGCGAGGAACTCCCGGAATCCCATGCCGTCGACGGCGTCGAGGTCGCCCCGAAAGAGGAGGTGGGCGGCCTCGACGCGCGAGAGGGCGATTTCGTTGCCCTCGCGCGGCACCCCGTAGCCCCGTGCGTCGTGGAACCGCTGTCGCGCGTCGCCGCCGACGACGACGCGGTCTCCCCGTAGCTGGCCGTTCATACGGAAGACGTGCGGCGGGCGCGACCAAAGGGGCTACGGTGCACCCTGCACGGCTCCCGTCGTTCGGCGCGTCAGGCGACGCGCACCGGGCACGTGGCGGCGAGACAGCGCTCGCCGGTCGCGGTCTCGAAGCGGGGCCCGCCGCAGTCGCATTCGCCGACGACGACACCCGACGGAATCGGGAAGCCGGCGTCGCACTCCCCGCAGACGGCGCGGAGGCCGCGCTCGCGGCGGACGTGGAGCGCGCTCCCGCAGTGCGGGCAGTCCCACGCGCCCTCGAAGCGCTCGCGCACCGCGTCGTCGATGCTCTCGCAGGCCCGGTCGAGGCAGACGTCGATGGCGGCGCCGCGCCGGACGTGCATCTCGGGGAGGCCGCAGTCGTCGCACGTCGACTCGCGGACGGTGGCGTCGCGCGGTATCGGGTAGCCGGCGTGGCAGCCGATACAGACCACGCGGGCGCGGGCACGGACGAGCGGACCGTCGCAGTCCGGGCAGTCGCCGACTTCGGGGCCGGCGGGCGTGACGGGCGCGAAGGTGTCGAGCGTCGTCTCGTGGCTCCGGACGCGGAGGCTCTCGCTCCCCGAGCCGGCGTGGAGGCGCGCGCCGTCGGCGTCGCTCGCGTAGCGCACGACGTCCGCGCGGGTCAGCCACGACGCGGGCTGATAGCCTTCGGCGTCGTGGACGAGGACGGTGTTGTCGGGTTTGACGAGCACGACGACTTCGCCGCGTTTCTCGATTCGGTCGTCGCTCTCGTAGGTGACGGTACAGTCGCCGGCGAGTACGCGTGTCGCGTCCTGCATCGGGCATGGGTGGCCCCGTCTCGCTACAAGAACCCTCAGACGATGTCGACGCGACGTTCCTCGCGGCGGGTGTCGAGCGCGCTCTCGGGGAAGACGACTTCGACGGCGTAGACGAGCGCGTCGTCGTCCGCGCCGAAGACGCCGACGGGGAGCGTCGTCGGGCCGTCGAGGTAGGTGGTCTTCTGCGACATCTCGACGGTCTCGCCGTCACCGCCGTCGCGGGTGGCGGTGACGCGCAGGGAGACGCGAGCGGCACCCCCGTCGTTGTCCACGACGACTTCCTGCATGTCGTTCTCGCCGCGCGCGACGGTCTCGGGGAAGTCGCCCCAGTCGATGGCGACGTCGGGGAGGTCGGCGGCCTGCCCGAGGACGGCGTCGGCGACGCCGCCCGAGAGGCCCGCCTCCACGAGGCCGTCGTGGCCGGCGGCGCGGACGTCGTCGATGCTCGTGATGCCCTCGTCGGCGAGCCGGTGGGCGCGCCCGGAACCGACGCCGTCGAGCGCGGTAAGTTCGACCGCCTCGGCGGGGACACCGGTCTCGATGCGTGCCTCAAGGCGGTGCGCGAGGTTCGCGCCCGCGGGTTCCTCGAAGCGCTCCAAGAACTCGGCGAGTGCGGCGAGGAGGCGGAGGGCGTTCTGCCGGATGACCCACGCGTCCGAGCGGAGTTCGGGCGGGGTGGAGCCGCGCATCGAACCGTAGAGGATGGCGAGCACCTTCCGCGGGCCGGGTTCGAGGTCGTCGCCGCGGTGGCCGAGCACCGACGAGACGGCTTCACGCTCGTCGCGGCGCGCGCTGACGCTCTCGAACTCGGCGGCGTGCGCGACGGCCTCGAGGACGCCGGCCTCGTCGACGCCGGACTCCGCGAGGTCACGGAAGCCCGCGGCCGTCTCCATGTCGAGGTAGTAGGTGGAGGTGAGCATCCCCAACTGGGTGGCGGTGAGGCCGAGGTCGTCGTGTGTGCGGACGAACCCGCCCTCGATGAGGTCGTCGAGGACACCCCGGACGCGCTCGCGGACGTTCGCGAAGTCGTAGGCGTCGGGTTCGGATTGCGCGCGCCGGTAGTAGAACGTCGTTTCGAGCCACTCCATCACGTCGTCGAGGCCGTTGACAGTGCCCATCGCGACTTCGGCGTTCAGGTGCTCGGCGAGGTTCCCGGCGAGCGTGGACTCGATTTCCTTCCCGTCGCGGAGCAGTTGTCGATATTTGTCTGCCTCGGCGTTGTCGCAGACGACCCAGCCGTAGCCGACGTCGTCGTAGCCGGGGCGGCCGGCGCGCCCGAGCATCTGGAGGACGTCGAGCGGGCTCATGTCGACTTCGCCCTCGAGCGGGTCGTGATACTTCGTGTCGCGGATGACGACGCAGCGCGCGGGGAGGTTGACGCCCCACGCGAGCGTCGACGTCGAGAAGAGGAGGCCGATTTTGCCCTCGCGGAACCACGCCTCGACGTGGTCCTTGTCGTTCTTGGAGAGGCCGGCGTGGTGGAACGCGACACCGTCCAGAACGCTCTTGCGGAGGGTGTCGTTGTCGAGGTCGTCGGCCTCGGTGTGGAAGTCGTAGTCGCCGCGCGCGCCCATCGGGACGTCGCGTTCGGCGAGTTCGTCGCGCGCCTTCTCGGCGGCGCGAACGGTGTCCTGTCGGGAGGAGACGAAGACGAGCGCCTGCCCGTCCTCGCGGAGGTGTTGTTCGGCGCGGTCGAGCGCCTTGTAGAGGCGCCGATACTTGTCCGCGAAGGAGTTGTCGCCGTGGACGTAGGTGGTGACGTCGGCGTGGAGGTCGACGGGCCGGTAGTCGTCGCCGAACTCGAAGGTACACTCGGGGGGTGCGTCGAGCCACGCGGCGACGTCGTCGATGTTCGGCATCGTCGCGGAGAGCGCGACGACGCGCGGGTCGCAGAGCCGTCGGAAGCGCGAGACGACGACTTCGAGGACGGAGCCGCGTTTCTCCGAGTCGAGCAGGTGGACCTCGTCAATGACGACGACGTCCACGTCAGTGACGAACGAATATCTCGGTGAGTCGTGTTTGCGGGTGGCTGAGTCGGCCTTCTCGGGCGTCATCACGAGGACGTCCGCGCGTTCGGCGCGCCGTGGGTCGAGGTCACGTTCGCCCGTGACGACGTAGACCGAATAGCCGAGGTCCTCGAAGCGCTCCCACTCGTCTTCCTTCTCGTTGGTGAGCGCGCGCAGCGGCGCGACGAAGAGCGCGGTGCCGCCCGCGTCGAGCGCGCGGCAGATGGCGAGTTCGGCGAGCGCGGTCTTCCCGGAGCCCGTGGGCGCGGCGACGACGACGTTGCCGTCGCGCTCCAACAGCGCGGGGACCGCCTCCCGTTGCATCCGGTTGAACTCATCGAACGGGAACGCGTCCGCGAACTCCGGGACCGCCTCGGCAACCTCCATTGACGGGTGAACGAAAGAGCGTCCGGGGGGAAAGGCGTTACGTACGTGGTTCCGAGCAAAGCGAGGAACCACGAGAAGCGAGCGCCGAGCGAGACGAGGCGCGACCAGGGGCCAGACGAGAGGGCCACCCGAACGCGAGCAGGAGCGACGGGGTTTCGCGCGTCAGCCGGCGGGGTCGGCGCCGGCGGCGTCGGCGGCGCGCTCGAGGAGGCCGTTGCGTTCGGAGCGGAGGTAGTAGAGGCCGGCGCCGACGGCGGCGACGACGTTGGAGAGGGTGACGGCCCAGAAGACGGCGTGGACGCCCATGCCGAGGGCGTAGACGCCGACGGCGGCGATGGGAAGGCGGACGAGCCAGTACTGGGTGAGCGTCATCGCCATGCTGAGTTCGGTGCGGCCGGCGCCGTTGAACGCGCCTTCGAAGACGTAGGTGGCGCCGATGGCCCAGTAGCCGAGCGCGAGAATCCGGAGGTAGTCGACGGTGTAGGCGAGCGTCGTGCCCTCGATGCCGGGGACGAACAGATGAGCGATGGCGCCGGGGACGACCCACTGGACGACACCGAGGACGACGAGGGCAGCGACGGCGATGCCGAACGCGGTTCGGGTGGTGTCGTGGGCGCGGCGGGGGTTACCGGCGCCGAGGTTCTGTCCGATGACGCTGGAGGCGGCCTGACTGAGGCCCTGCGGGGGGATGAAGGCGAGGCTGGCGACGCGCGCACCGACGGTGTAGGCGGCGAGGCCGGCGGTACCGCCGGCGGCGGCGACGATGGCGACGATGACGACGCGGACGGCCTGTCGGGCGACGTGCTGGCCGCCGGTGGGGACGCCGACGGTGAGGACTTCGCGGGCGCGTTCCGCGTGCGGGCGGAGTGCCTCGAGGCTGAGCCGATAGCCGCTGCGGCCGCCGGCCGCCATCCAGACGGCGAGCAGGCCGCCGACGGCGTAGCCGGCGACGGTGGCGTAGGCGGCCCCGGCGACACCCATGCCGGGAATCAGGCCGTCGACGCCGAAGATGAGGACGGGGTCGAGGACGAGGTTGACGACGACGGCGGTGACGTTGATGTAGAGGGCGGCGCGCGAGTCGCCGAAGCCGACGAAGCCGGCTTCGATGGGGTCGCTGACGGCGGCGGGGATGACGCTGAGCGCCCAGATACCGAGGTAGACGGCGGCGAGGTCGGCGACGTGCGGGTCGAGGTCGAGGACGGAGACGACGACCTCGGGGTAGGTGTAGAGGAGGCCGGCGACGGCGATGGCGACGGCGAACGCGAGGTAGACGCCGTTGGCGACGGCGGCGTTCGCCGCGTCGTGGCGGTCGGCGCCGACGTGCTGGGCGACGTTGACTTGGACGCCGACGAAGGCGGCGGCGAGCGCGGCGGTGATGATGCCGACGAGCGGGACGACGAGGCCGACGGCGGCGACGGCGTCCGCTCCGAGGCGGCCGACCCAGAAGATGTCGATAATCTGATCGGCGACGTGGACGAGGTTCTGTGCGACGAGCGGGAGGGCAAGGACGACGAGACTCCGGGCGACCGACCCGTCGACGATGTCCTCGCGAGACACGTCAAGCATAACTCATTCTCCTACGTGTATGGAACTTCCCGTCTCCCTCTTCAAGGTATGGATACATGGTGCCACAGCGCCGCCTATTGTGGTATTTTGACAGTGAATGATGCTCGCCGAGACGGGCACGAGACACCGGGACGCCGAGTGTGGTCCCCGCATCACTCAAGGGACCGGCCACCGCACGAGGTGATACAGCATGGCACGCGAGGGCGCGCCCCCGACCGACGGAGACAGCACGACCGAAACGGAGCTCGCGGTCATCGGCGCGGGGCCGGGCGGCTACGTCGCCGCCATCCGCGCGGCACAGCGCGGCGTCGACGTGATGCTCGTCGAGAAAGACGCCCTGGGCGGGGCCTGCCTGAACGTCGGCTGCATCCCCTCGAAGGCGCTCATCCACGCGACGGACGTCGGCTACGCCGCCGACACCGCCGCGGAGATGGGCATTCACGCGGACGTGACAGTCGACCTCGGACAGATGACCGACTGGAAGGACGAGGTCGTCGAGAAGCTCACCTCCGGCGTCGAGAAGCTCTGCAAGGCGAACGGCGTCACCCTCCTCGACGGCCGCGCGGAGTTCGTGGACGAGCACACCCTGCGCGTCCAGACGGCGGACGGCACGGAGTCCGTCGAGTTCGAGCACGCGGTCGTCGCGACGGGGTCGCGGCCCGTCGAGATTCCGAACGTCGCGTTCGACGGCGAGCACGTCCTCGACTCGACGGCCGTCCTCGACATGGAGCGCGTGCCGCCCTCGATGGTCGTCGTCGGCGGCGGCTACATCGGAATGGAGCTCTCGACGACCCTGGCGAAGATGGGCTGTGACGTCACCGTCGTCGAGCAGCTGGACGACGTGCTCGCGGACTACGAGGACGACGTCGCGCGCGTCGTCCGCAAGCGCGCCGAGGCGGTGGGCGTGGACGTCCGCGTCGGCGAGGGCGTGACAGCGTGTCGAGCGGCCGACGGTGACAACGTCATCGTCACCACCGAGACCGAGGCCGGCGAGACGTTCGAGTACCGCACCGAGAAGGTGTTCGTCGCGGTGGGCCGCACGCCCGTCCTCGACACGATGAACCTCGGCGCCCTCGACGTCAAGCGCACCGAGAACGGGCGCCTCGCGACGGACGACCAGGGCCGGACGAGCGTCGGTTCGGTCTTCGCCGTCGGCGACGTGGCGCCCGGTCCGATGCTCGCACACAAGGCGAGTGCCGAGGGGAAAGTCGTCGCGGACGTCGTCGCCGGCGAACCCGCCACACTGGACCATCAGGCGATTCCGGCGGCGGTGTTCACCGACCCCGAAATCGGGACGGTCGGGATGACCGAGGGCGAAGCGACGGAGGCGGGCGTCGACCCCGTCGTCGGCCAGTTCCCGATGCGGGCGTCCGGGCGCGCGCTCACGACGGGCGAGACGGACGGCTTCGTCCGCGTCGTCGCCGACGGCGAAACCGGGTCCGTCCTCGGCGCGCAAATCGTCGGGCCCGAGGCGAGCGAACTTATCGCGGAGGTCGGTCTCGCCATCGAGATGGGCGCGACGCTCGAGGACATCGCGGCGACGGTCCACACCCACCCGACACTCTCCGAGGCCGTGCTGGAGGCCGCGGAGAACGCGCTCGGCGAGGCGATTCACACGCTGAACCGGTGAGCCGACGCCGACGGCCTTTTCTCACCCCCGCGACCTATCGTGTGGTATGCGAACGGTCACACTGGGTCCCGCCGGGACGTACTCGCATCGCGCCGCCGGAGCGGTCGCTTCCGACGAGGACATCGAGTTCCGCGAGTCCGTCCGAGACATCGTGGATGCGGTGGCGGACGGCGACGCCGAACGCGGTGTCGTGCCCATCGAGAACAGCATCGAGGGGAGCGTCACCGAGACGCTGGACGCGCTCGCCGACCGGGACGTCGCCGTCGTGAAGGAGGTCATCACGCCGATTCGCCACGGTCTGCTCGCCCAGTCGGAGGAGTTCGACACCGTCGCGAGCCACCCGCAGGCGCTCGCGCAGTGTCGCGAATACCTCGACGAGCACTACCCGGACGTCACCGTCGAGGCCGTCGCCTCCACCGCGCGCGGCGTCGAACTCGCCGCCGAGGACGCGACGGTGGCGGGTATCGGCCACCCGGACAACGCGACCGGCGACCTGCAGGTCATCGCCGAGGACATCCAGGACCGACGCTCGAACGCGACACGTTTCTTCGTCCTCGCGCCGCCCGCCGAGCGCTCGGAGGCCGGCGGGAAGTCGAGTCTCATCGTCAGCCCGGGCGCGAACTATCCTGGTCTCCTGCTCGAGTTGCTCGAACCGTTCGCCGAGCGCGGCCTCGACCTGACGCGCGTCGAGTCCCGGCCGACCGGCGAGCGCCTCGGCGACTACCTCTTCCACTTCGACATCGCGGGCGGCCTCTACGAGGACCGCACGCAGGCCGCACTCGCCGAAATCGAGGACCTCGCCGACGGCGGTTGGGTCCGGAAGCTCGGGAGTTACGACGTCGAGCACGTGGTGTAGTCGGCTTCTCCGAAGCCGACGAACACGCGAACGGCCGGACGAGTCCGTGGCCGGCCACCCGCTTTTTGTGAGGTCGGTGAGACGACACGAGTATGTCGCGACGCGACCCGTTCGCGGAACTCGAGTCGATGCTCGAGCAGTTGAACGAGGAGAGGGACGGCGGCAGACGGCAGTTCCAAGTGCCGGTGGACGTCGAGGACACCGGCGAGGCCTACGAGGTACATGCCGACCTGCCGGGTTTCGAGAAGTCCGACATCGACGTCGAACTCGAGGGCCGGACGCTCCACGTCCGCGCGAGCCACGAGACGGAGGAGACGGTGACGGAGCGATACGTCCAGCGCGAGCGCCACCACGAGTCGCTCGAACGCTCGGTGACGCTCCCCGGCGAGGTCCAGGAGCGCGGGACGTCCGCACACTACGAGAACGGCGTGCTGACGGTCCACCTGCCGAAAGCCGGGCCGAACGAGGAGCACATCGATATCGAGTAGTGTCGACTCCGAAAACGAGAGCCGCGTCGCTCGACGGTCAGCTGTAGACGCCCGAGAAGGACGGGCGCCCCTGTTCGTATCTACTACTTGTGGCGAGAAGCACTTAAAGAACGGCCGGGCCGGCAGTGCGGGCGGCGCCGTCGCTCACCGGTGGAACGTGTGTGGGCCGAGAACCACGGCCCACTTCGATCGTATCTACTGCTTGTGACGAGAAGCACTTAAAGGATGCCGCGTGCGGAACGGCGAAGTGGCGGGCGGTGCAAGGGCGCGTATGCTCGACGAAGGCGACGACGCACCCACGATCATGGCGACGAACCAGGACGGCGAGACCGTCACCCTCGACTTCGCGGAGCCGACGGTGCTCTACTTCTACCCGCGCGACGACACCCCCGGCTGTACGGTGGAGGCGAAGGAGTTCAACACCGAATTGGACGCCTACCACGAGGCGGGCGTCGCCGTCTACGGTGTCTCGACGGACGACGTCGAGAGCCACGCGGACTTCTGCGAGAAGCACGGCCTCGAGTTCGACCTGCTCGCGGACACCGAAAGCGACGTCGCCGACGCCTTCGACGTCGACACCTCCCGTGGCGCGGCCGAGCGCGTCACCTACGTGCTCGCTGACGGCGAGGTGAAGGCAGCATACTCGGGCGTCTCGCCGGACGGGCACGCCGAGGAGGTGCTCGAAGACATCCGCCACTCGGGCCTACTCCCCGAGGAGTGAGGCGACGGCGTCGGCGGCATCGGTGACGGCGCCCTCCCACTCGCCGTCCGGGGTCGCGCCGTGTTTCGGCGGCGCGAGCGTGAGGTCGAGACCGTCGTAGGCGAACCCCTCGACGTGCGCGGTGGCGAGGTTGCCGACGAACTCCGCGTTCTCCCGCTTCGAGGAGACGCCACCGGAGTCGAGGTCGTAGTAGTCGCTGAATAGTTGGACGAGGCGGACCGGGCGCTCGAAGTCGCCCTCGTGGGCGTAACGCGCGAGCTTCACGGGATTGTTCGCGGGGTCCGCGCGGCGCATCTCGACTTCCACGAGGACGAGCGGGTCGGCGCCGCGACCGGCGACGTCCACGGGCGTCCGGCGGACGTAGTGTTCGGTCGCCCACGACCGGCCGGGCAGGCGCTCGGCGAGGGCGTCACGGAGGCGCGCGTGGACGCGCTCGGTGAAGTCGGCCACGAGCTGGGCGTCGCCACGAACCACCAAGAGCCTTCCCCCGCGATGGGAGGCCTTTTGGCCCGCGGCGGTGAACGACGGACCATGACCTACGAGCCACGGGCACTCGAACGAAAGTGGCAGGAACGCTGGGAGGACGGCGGCCGGTACGAAGCCGACCCCGGCGATGACGAGGACGCGACGTTCGTCACCGTCCCCTACCCCTACCCCTCGGGCGGGATGCACATCGGGCACGCACGAACCTACACCGTGCCGGACGTCTACGCGCGCTACCGGCGCCTGCAGGGCGACGACGTGCTCTTCCCCATCGCGTGGCACGTCACGGGCACGCCCATCATCGGTGCCGTGAACCGCCTGCAGAAGGGCGAACCCGAACAGCTCTCCGTCCTCCGGGACACCTACAACGTTCCCGAGGACGAACTCGAGGAGTTGGAGACGCCGATGGGCTTCGCGCGCTACTTCATCGAGAACCACTACAAGCGCAACATGAAGTCCCTCGGCCTCAGCATCGACTGGCGCCGGGAGTTCACGACGAACGACGAGCGCTACTCGAAGTTCGTCACGTGGCAGTACGAGACCCTTCGGGAGAACGACCGCCTCGAGAAGGGCTTCCACCCCGTGAAGTACTGCACGGAGGAGGAGAACCCCGTCACCACCCACGACCTGCTCGAGGGCGAGGACGCCGAGCGCCAGGAGTACACCCTCGTGAAGTTCGGCCTCGGCGAGACGAAGGTGCCGATGGCGACGCTCCGACCGGAGACGGTGCGCGGCGTGACGAACGCCTACATCAAGCCCGACGGGAAGTACGTCGAGGCCGAGGTGGACGGCGAGACGTGGCTCATCAGCCACGACGCCGCGCGCAAACTCACCCTCCAGCAGCGCGACGTCGAAATCATCGAGGAGTTCCGCGGCGAGGCGCTCGTCGGCGAGCGCGTCGAGAACCCCGTGACGGGCGAGGACGTGCTGATTCTGCCCGCGGACTTCGTCGACCCGGACAACGCGACGGGCGTCGTCATGAGCGTGCCCGCGCACTCGCCGGACGACTGGATGGCCCTGCAAGCGGCCAAGGAAGACGACGAGCGGATGCGCGAGTACGGCATCGACCCCGCTGAGGTCGACGAGATCGAGCCGAAGGCCATCATCGACGTCGAGGCCTACGACGACGTCTTCCCGGCGCGCGCCGCCGTCGAGGAGCATGAAATCACGGGCACGGACGACCCCGCGCTCGAAGAGGCCACGCAGGAGGTCTACAACCGCGAGTTCCACGGTGGCACGCTGAAGGAGATGTACGGCGACTACGCCGGGAAGGTCGTCGAGGACGTTCGGGACGAACTCGCCGCCGCCTACCGCGAGTCCGGGGAGTTCGACGCGATGTACGACTTCTCCGAGCCCGTCGTCTGCCGCTGCGGCGGGAAGGTCGAGGTCGCCGAGCAGGAGACGTGGTTCCTGACGTACAACGACGAGGACTGGAAGGAACTCGCCCACGAGGCCGTCTCGAACATGGAGGCCGTCCCGGAGACGAGCCGCGACCAGTTCGACCACACCATCGACTGGCTGGAGGAGTGGCCGTGCATCCGGAACTACGGCCTCGGGACGAACCTCCCATGGGACGAGGACTTCGTCATCGAGCCGCTCTCGGACTCGACGGTCTACATGTCCTACTACACCATCGCGCACCGCATCAACGACGTGCCCCCCGAGGAGCTCACGCCCGAGTTCTTCGACGCGCTCTTCTACGGCGCGGACGCGGTGGAGGGCGAGGCGCCCGAGAAGGCCCTCGAACTCCGCGAGGAGTGGGACTACTGGTACCCCGTGGACTTCCGCGTCTCAGGCAATGACCTCATCAGTAACCACCTGACGTTCTTCCTCTTCCACCACGCCGACCTCTTCGAGCGCGAGCAGTGGCCGGAGGGCGTCGCCATCATGGGGATGGGCCTGCTGGAGGGCCAGAAGATGTCCTCCTCGAAGGGCCACGTCGTCCTCCCCGCCGAAGCCATCGAGGAGTACGGCGCGGACACCGTCCGCTTCTTCCTCCTGAACTCCGCCCAGCCGTGGCAGGACTACGACTGGCGCGCCGACGAGGTCGAGTCCACGCGCAAGAGCCTCGACCGGTTCTACAACCGCGCCGAGGACGTCGTCGCGCTCGACGCCCCCGCCGAGGACGACGTCGAACTGAAACGCATCGACCGCTGGCTGCTCTCGCGCCTCCAGCGCACCGTCGAGACGACGACGCGCGCGATGGACGAGTTCGAGACGCGCAGCGCCTCCCAGGAGGCCTTCTACCGATTCGAGGAGGACCTGCGCTGGTACCGCAAGCGCGCCGACCTCGACCGGCCGGCGACGAAGTGGGTCCGTCAGGAAGTGCTGCGCACGCGCCTGCGCCTGCTCGCGCCCGTCGTGCCGTTCCTCGCGAACGAACTCCACGAGAAACTGGAGGGCGTGCCCGTCGAGGACGCCACGTGGCCCGAGGTCGAGCCCGAGTTCCGGAGCACGCAGGTCGAAGTCGAGGAGCGCCTCGTCGAGGACCTCGTGGACGACGTCCGGGACATCGTGGAGGTCACCGGCACTGAGCCGGAGACCATCACGGTCTACACGCCCGCCGCGTGGAAGCACCGGGTCTTCGAGACGGTCGCGGAGACCGGCCCCGACATCGGTGCGGTGATGGGCAAGGTCATGCAGCAGGAGTCGCTGCGCGAGAAGGGCGACGAGGTGAACGACCTCGTGCAGGACCTCGTCGCGGACGTCCGGGAGTACGACGACGACGAGCTCGCGGCGCTCGAAGCGCTCGACGAGCAGGACCTCTACTCGGACGCCGCGGGCTTCCTCAGCCGCGAATTCGACGCCGCCGTCGACGTCGTCCCCGAGGGCGACGCCGAGGACGAGAAGGCGTCGTCGGCGGTGCCGTTCCGCCCGGCCATCCGGCTCGAATAAGCGAGCGGAAGCCGGGGCGTTTAATCCCCCGGACGTCGAAGCGCCGCGTATGACCACCGAAGCGCCGCGGAACTTCCGGGAGAAACTGAAGCGGACGCTCTCGCCGCACCTCGAAGAGGGCGGTCTCGTCGGGCGTGGCCAGATGGACTTCTTCGGCCTGCTCTACGCGGTCGTCATCCTCGCGCTCGTCATTCCGCTGATTCCGTTCCTCTTCGTCGTGAACGCGCTCTACTCGATGGTGCGGTCGTTCTACGACCCGTACCGCCGCCCGCGCGAAGAGGAGTATTAGACGCCGAGCAGGTCGAACCCGGTGCCGACGCCGTGTTCGTCGGCGTGCGTGTAGACGACGTGCGCGGCGGCGACGTCCTGAATCGCGAGCCCCGTCGAGTCGAAGACGGTCACGTGGTCGGCGTCGGTGCGGCCCGCCTTCTCCCCCGTGAGGATTTCGCCGAGTTCGCCGTAGAGGTCCTCGTCGTCGAGGACGCCGGCGCTCCACGGGACGTTGATTTCGCCGGAGTGTGTCGTCTGTGCGTAGTCGTCGATGACGAGTTTCGCGGCGAGCAGGACGTCGTCGGCGAGTTCGTGCTTCCCGGCGGCGTCGGCGCCCATCGCGTTAATGTGGGTGTGCTCGCCGACGTCCTCGGGGTGGACGATGGGGTCCTCGACGGGCGTCACCGTCGAGAGGACGTCGCAGTGGCCGGCCTCGCTGATGGAGCCGGCCCGGACGTCGAACTCGTCCTCGAAGCGCGTGATGAAGCGCTCGACGCGCTCCTCGCGCAGGTCGCTGACGACGACTTCCTCGATGTCCCGCACCTCGCTGATGGCCTCGAGTTGCGCGTAGGACTGGACGCCGGCACCGACGATGCCGAGCGAGGAGGCGTCCGCGACGGCGAGCGCGTCCGTCGCGACGGCGGCGGCCGCACCCGTGCGCTTCATCGTCAGTTCGGTGCCGTCCATGATGGCGAGCGGGTAGGCGTTCTCCGGGTCGGAGTAGACCATCGTCCCCATGACCGTGGGGAGGTCGTAGGCGTCCGGGTTGTCCGGGTGGACGTTCACCCACTTGATGCCGGCGGCGTCCCACTCCTCGGTACTGAGGTAGGCGGGCATCGAGCGGAAGTCGCCGTTGTACTGCGGGAGGTCGATGTAGGACTTCGCGGGCATCTGCGCGTCGCCGTTCTCATAGGCGACGAACGCCTCCCGAACCGCCGTGACGAGTTCGGACATCGGGGTGTTCTCGCGGACGTCGTCCTTCGCGAGCAGGAGTGTCTCCATACGTGCAAGAATTACCGGGGCCTACTTAGAACGGGCGGGCGGACGCCACCGCACAGGCTTTGTGCGTCGCCGCCGTAACGCGGCGCAATGAGAGCACACGGCGTCCTCACGTCCATCGCGACGGTGGCGCTCATCCTCGCCATCGGGACCATCAGCGGATGGATTCCGCTCCCGCACGTCAGCGTCTTCTTCCTGCTGCTCATCACCGTCTGTCTCGCCGTCGTCCTCTTCTTCCTCACCGCCTACCGGATGGTGAAGGGCGTGACCGCCGACGAGAACCCCGTCTGAGAACGACCGTCGCGGAAGTATCGGGAAGCCTGTCGAGCAGCGCCGCTACGGACGTGGCGTCGAAAGAAAACGTGCGTCGGTAGTCGAGCGCGCGGTGCGACGGGTGGGCGTGGGTGTGTGAGTGTGGGCGTTCGGCCTACTTCACATCGCGCCGCCCATACCGCCCATGCCGCCCATGCCGCCCATGCCGCCGCCCATACCGCCGGGGCCGCCGGCACCGCCGGGACCTTCGTCGCCGCCGTCGTCGGAGTCGACCTGCCCGCCGGCGAGGTCGCCCGCGGCGATGACGTCGTCGATGCGGAGGATCATGACGGCCGCCTCGGTGGCGGACTCGATGGCCTGCGTCTTCACGCGGAGGGGCTCGACGACGCCCTCCTCCTTCATGTCGATGACTTCGCCGGTGTAGGCGTCGAGGCCGGCCGCCGTCTCGCCGTCCGCGTGGCGCGCGCGGAGGTCAACGAGGGAGTCGATCGGGTCGAGGCCGGCGTTCTCGGCGAGGGTTCGCGGACCGACTTCGAGGGCGTCCGCGAACGCCTCGACGGCGAGCTGCTCGCGGCCACCGACGCTGTCGGCGTAGTCGCGCAGGCGCAGCGCGAGCTCGGTCTCGGGGGCGCCGCCGCCGGGGAGGACCTGACCGTCCTCGAGCGTGACGCGCACGACGCCGAGCGAGTCCGTGATGGCGCGCTCGACCTCGTCGACGACGTGCTCGGTGCCGCCGCGGAGGATGAGCGTGACGGACTTCGCGTCCGCGACGTCCTCGACGAAGATGCGCTCGTCGCCACCGATGTCCTTCTGGGCGACGGAACCGGCCTCACCGAGGTCCTCGGCCTCGATTTCCTTCGGGTTGGACACCGGCGTCGCGCCCGTCGAGCGCGCGAGGCGGCTCATGTCGGAGTCCTTCACGCGACGGACGGCGAGGATGCCCTCCTGCGCGAGGTAGTGCTGGGCCATGTCGTCGATGCCGCCGTCGACGAAGACGACGTTCGCGCCCGCGTCGGCGATGGCGTCGACCATCTCCTGGAGCTGCTTCTCCTCCTGATCGAGGAACTGCTGGAGCTGGTCGGGGTCGGTGACGTTGACCTCGGTGTCGATTTCGGTCTCCTGGACTTCGAGCGCGCCGTCGACGAGCGCGACCTTGGCGTCCTCGACGCCGTAGGGCATGTTCTCGTTGACGCGCGTCTTGTCGATGATGACGCCCTCGACGAGCTCGGAGTTGTCGATGGAGCCGCCGGTGACCTTCTCGATTTTGATGTTGTCCTCGTCGACGACGCCGTCGTCGGCGACGGACTGCGCGGCCTTCACGACGAGGCCGGAGAGGGCGTCCTTGGCGTTCTCGGCGCCCTTACCGGTCATCGCGGTGGCGGCGATCTGCTCGAGGTACTCGGTGTCGTCGGCCTCGATGTCGATGGCGATCTCGGAAAGGAACTCCTTGGCCTGCTCGGCGGCCTCCCGGTAGCCCTGCGCGAGCGTGGTGGCGTGGATGTCCTGGTCGAGGAGGTCCTCGGCCTCGTCGAGGAGCTCGCCGGAGACGATGACGGCGGACGTCGTGCCGTCACCGACCTCGTTCTCCTGCGTCTCGGCGACCTCGACGATCATGTTCGCCGCCGGGTGCTCGATGTCCATCTCCTTGAGGATGGTGACGCCGTCGTTCGTGACGACGACGGAGCCCGTGGAGTCGACGAGCATCTTGTCCATCCCCTTCGGGCCGAGCGTCGTCCGGACGGCCTCGGCGACGGCCTTCCCGGCGGAGATGTTCATCGACTGCGCGTCCTTCCCCGACGTTCGCTGCGAGTCGTCGGAGAGTACGATAAGCGGCTGGTTGCCCATCTGCTGCGCCATAATCACACGCTGATTGTTTGCCGTTCTATATAAAAGTTTGGGAGGTGCGCGACAGCGGGGCGCAGACGGGGCGTACGGAGTGTGTGAGACAATACCAACGGCTCAGTTTAAGTAAAATCGGTGGACGCAGGGAGGCGCCCGCGGTGACTGTCCGGAGAGTCAGCCGGAGTACTCGTGGTACTCCATACCCTGATGTTTGAGCTCCTCGACGTGCTTGCGTTCGAGGAACGAGTAGACGGCTCCGTGGGGCGCGCCGTCGAGAATCATCTCGGCCGCCGAGCGGACGACGTCCACTTCCTTCGGGCCGCCGATGATGCCCATCGTCGTCCCGTAGATGACGACGCTCGCGCCCGTCAGCTCCTCCATCAGCTCGCGCGTCCGACCGTTCTCGCCGATGAGGCGGCCCTTCTTGCGCCGGAGGTCGTTGTCGTTGCGCGCCGCGCGCTCGATGTCGATGGTCTCGAAGAGGCGCATGTCGTCGTCGAGCAGCGAGAGCGCCGCGTCCGGCTTGAAACCGCGGCCAATGGCCCGGACGATGTCCGGAGCCTTCATCCCGCGAATCGGGTCGCCCGTCTTCTCCACCGCGACGGCCCCGTCATCGGAGTTCACGTCGAGGCTGACCTCGGCCGCCCGCTCGATGCGGCGCAGGGTCTCACCACCCTCCCCAATGAGGACCCCGATGCGGTCCTGCGGTATCTTCACGTGTTGCGTCATATACACCGAATACGGGCCGGAGCGGTTTAAGACTTACACGCGACCACGCGCCGCGGAGACGGGACGGCGGGAACGTGATGAATTCCATGTCGCGATATAGAATCTGCCGGTCGGCCGGTTGGAGCGCCGTCGACGGTCAGCCGACGCTGTGGACGCGGCGGTTCGGGAGTCACCGCTCGCACGTTCTCGCGGGCGCACGAGAGAGGAGAACTACAGCGATGCCTGAGGCAACACCCGGTCCGAGACGCATCGAAGTCTACGCGAAGTGCTTCGGGGGTAGTCATGCCGAGCGCGACGGCGCGATGAAGTGAACAGCGTAGGTTCGGAGTGCCCGAGACGAGTGGCGAGGTGAGAGCGTGGCGAATGAAGCGAAGGGACAGTGTCGGCAACGAGGTCGAGCCGAAATTGGCAGTCCGGACAGCCGGCGTACAGTACCAGAATCGGACGCGACCGGCGTCGGTATGGCGGGTATTACTTCGGCCCTCACACGCACGAGCGGCGGCGTGCGCGGCGCTGTCGACTATCGCCGACAGAGCCACGAGACGGGTGGCACACGCAATTCTGTATATCGATATGTAGTTTATGTAGTCGGCGGGACGTCAGGCGAGAATGATCAGACACAGTCGCCAGCGTCGCTATCAGCCGTCTGTGGCCGTTCGCGTAGTCAGAAACGGAATCGGCGACTAGCGGCTCGGCGACTACATCGAGAATACGGTCGCTCCGAGGCATCGAATCCCGCGGACGCGTTCGACGCTGCTGCTTCAGTAAGAGATAGCGAGGATGAGAGATGTTGGTCCGCGCGTCGGCGCTCGGGCCTCAGGCGTCAGATTCGCCGTCAGTATCGTCGGCTGGGTCCGTGTCGTCGGTGTCGTCCGCGTTCCCGCTCGGGTCCGCCTCGACGTCCGTGACGAAGTCGTAAAGCGCCTCAGGGTCGACGTCGACGCCCTTCCGGGTGAAGAACGAGGCGACGTTCCGGCAGTCGCGCTGGAGGAACTCGTCGGCGTTCCCGTGGTGGACGGTGACCGCCTGCCCGACGTCGATGATGCAGAGTTCGCCGTCGTGGATGACGATGTTGTACTCCGAGAGGTCGCCGTGGACGAGGCCGGCGCTGTAGAGGCGCTGCATGTACTCCCGGACGACGTCGTAGGCCGTCTCGGGATTCTCCATCGTGACGTCGTGGAGCGTCGGCGCGGGGTTCGTCGCCTCGCCGATGAGCTCCATCACGAGGACGTTGCGCTGGACCGCGACGGGTTGGGGGACGCGCACGCCCGCCGCGTGGGCGCGCTTGAGGTTCGCGAACTCCTTGCGCGTCCACGCCATCACGACGGCCTTCTTGTCGCCGCGAATGCCCTCGAAGCGCGGGTCGCCCTCGAGGTAGTCGCGCATGTGCTGGAAGTTCGAGGCGTTGATGCGGTAAACCTTCACCGCGACGTCGTCGCCCTCAGGGGCACTCGCCTCGTAGACGTTCGCCTCCTTCCCCGTCGAAATCGGGCCGCCGAACGCCGCGAGATGCCCGTCCTGCACGAGCTTGTAGAGCGCGGCGAACGTCGCGTCGTCGAACGCGCCGTCCTGGACTTTGAACTGGTCGGCGTCCTTCAGGCGCTTCAGGAACGACTCGAACTCGCGGTCCTGTCGGCGCGTTATCCGGTCGACTTCGTCGTCGGAGACGTCGAGGTCCTCCCACTCGTCGCCGGCCGCGCCCTCCGTCTCCTCGATGAATTCGCCGGCCACGTCAGATGTGGCCCTCCTCGCGGAGCTGGTCGGCCTCGGACTTCTCGTAGCGCCACTCGACGTCCGCCTTCTCCTCCTGCCAGTCCCACGGGTCGACGAGGACGATGTCGCCCTCACGAATCCAGACGCGCTTCTGCATCCGGCCGGGGATGCGCGCGGTGCGCTCGACGCCGTCCTCGCAGCGAACCTGCACGCGGTTCGCGCCGAGCATCTCCGTCACCTCGGCGAACAGTTCGTCTTCCTCCGGCATCCGGAGGTTCCGTCGTTCCTCGCTCATACCGCTGTATAGGCCCGGGAGACGGTTAAATCCAACCCAAAAAAGTTCGTCGCGCGTCGAAACGGCGCTCAGTCCCGGAGTTCGCGGAGGCGCTCGCGGCCGGGCGCGATGAGGTCGTCGAGGTAGTCGGCGAGCGCGGACTTCGCGTCCGCCGGGTGGAGTTCGCCCGAGTCGAGGTCGGCTTCGAGGTCGGCGTAGGAGTCGTAGGTGAGGTTCCCGCCGTACTGCTCGGGGCGCTCGACGACGACTTCCTCGTAGCGCGGGAAGACGTGGTATTCGAAGATTTGGAGGACGGGGTTCTCAAGGTCGTCCTCGGGGTCGGCCGTCGGCGGGCAGAAGGCGCTGTTGACCTTCTCCTCGATGTCCTCGCTGGAGTCCTCCATGCTGATGGAGACGCCCGACGAAGAACTCATCTTCCCCTCACCGGAGGTGAGGTCGGCGATGAGCGGTGTATGCAGGCAGGTCGGGGCCTCGTAGTCCGCCTTCGGGAGGACGTCGCGGGCGAGCATGTGGACCTTGCGCTGCTCCATGCCGCCGATGGCGAGGTCGACGTCGAGGTACTCGATGTCGAGCGCCTGCATCAGCGGGTAGACGGCCTGGGAAACTGTCACCGTCTCGCCGCTCTTGATTTCGCTCATCGCGCGCTCGGCGCGCGAAATCGACGTCTCGCGCTCGAGTTCGTGCAGGTCGAGGACGTATTCCTCGTCGTTCTGGAACTCCGAGCCGTAGCGGAACTCCGTCGACTCCTCGTCGAGGCCGTAGGCGAGGAACTGCTCCTGCATCCGCTCGGCGGTCTCGCGAATCTCCTCGAAGGAGCCCTTGTCGTTCAAGTAGGCGTGGACGTCCGCGAGGAGGATGACGACGTCGAAGCCCGCTTTCTGGAGGTCGATGAGTTTGTTCGCCGTGAGGAGGTGACCGATGTGGAGCACACCGGAGGGCTCGTAGCCGACGTACGCCCGCTTCCCGTCGGGGTCCTCGGCCAGCGCCTCCACCTCCTCCTCGGTCACGACTTCCGCCGCGTTCCGAGTGATACGCTCGTAGGCGTCCATACCGTGGGGAAACGGGAGGAGGGGGTTAGGTGTTCTGGAAGCACGCGGAACCATCGGTTTCGCGGAACGGGCGAACGCTGGAAGCGTGAGCACGTGGACGCGAAGCGTCCACGGACAGGCGAGCGGTGCAAGCCGCGTTAGTCGCGGTCGGCGCGGTGCTCGCTGATGATGGAGTCGACCATGCTCTCGGTCTCCTCCTGTGCGCGCTCCGCGGCGCGCTCGTCGTAGTCGTCCTCGACGTCCGCGACGTCGCTCTCGCGGGCGATGGCGAGTTCGTCGATTTCACGAATGCTCACGCCGTCGGCGGGGCCGAACGGGACGTCCGCCTCGTAGAGGACTTCGCGGGCGGCGTCGCTCGTCTCGCCCTCGAGGAGGACGACGCGAGGGCCACGCTCGACAAGCGCTTCGGCGGTGCGGCGACCCGCGCCGCTGGCGTCGCGGAAGTAGACGACGTCGCCGCGCGCGATGCCGTAGTCCTCGTCGGCGGCCTCGATGGCGTCGAGGGTGAACTGTTCGACGGGTTTGACGGCGGTGAGCGACCCGGAGCCGTTGACGTCCGCGAAGTTCGAGTGGTCGAGCTTCCAGAGCTCCTTGAGGCGTTCGAGTTTCTTGGCGAGGGCGTCGGCGCGCTCGCGCTCCGCCTCGAGTTCCTCCTCGAGGCGGTCGTTCTCCCACTCGAGGCGGGTGACTTCGCGGCGCTCGCGAGCCTCCTTGCGTTCCTTCCGCCGGGCGTCATCGAGTTCGGCTTCGAGTTCGGCGATGCGCTCGTCCTTCTCGTCGAGTTGGCTCTCGAGGTCGGTGACGTGGTCGTCGAGGCGCTCGACCTGCTCGCGCAGCCGCTTGATGGTCTGCTCCTCCTCGGTGAGTTCGCGCTCCTCGTGTTCGTGCTCGTCCTCCTCGCCGCCGTCGTCCTCGGTGAGGTCCCGAACGACGGACTCGACGGTCTCGCCGTCGGAGAGCACGCGCTTGACGACCTCGCCGCGGTCGAGCTGTGGTGGGGTCTTGCGCGTGATGCGGCGAATCTGGTCGGCGTGGTCGTCGTGCGCGTAGAACGCGGCGGCCATCGCGTCGCGCTCGTGGTCGTTGTCGTAGCCGTCGTCGCGGGTGCGGTGTTGTTTCTCGTCGACGGGGATGTCGCTCTCGGGCTGCCAGCCGGCGGCGTCGAAGCTGCGGCGAATCTGGTCGACGGTGGCGGGCATCGGCGTGACGTCGGCGGCGACGAGCACGGGCCGGCCGCGCTCGACGATCCACTCGATGACGTCCGCAGTGTCGGCGGTGCGCGTGGAGAGAACGTCGAGGAGGTGGCCGTCGAGGTCGACGAGTGCGACGGCAGTCGTCGTCCCGGGGTCGACGCCGACGAAGACGCGGTCGCGGCGCTTGGCGAGCGGGTGGAACTCGATGCCGTCGCGCCGAACGCGCTCGACGGTGATGCGGACGTCGCCGGAGCGCTTGTTCGAGACGGGGATGTCCTGCGGGCGACCCTCGACGGTGAAAACGGCGTTCGAGAAGCCGCCGTACTTCTCGGTGACGTCGCGCTCGTAGTCGAGGCCGGCGTCATCGAGTTTGGCCTCGACGTCGCGGGTTTCGCGTTTGACGTTCCCGTGGATGCGGCGGGTGTAGCGGTCCTGACTCCACCCGCCCTTTCCAGTGGAGCGCCCGCGCGAGACTTTGACGGTGGTCTCGTCGGTGAAGGCGGAGACCTCGTAGCCGACGTTGCGGGCGGCGAGGCGGGCGGCGGCCTCGGCTTCCTCGATGGCGGGCTTGCCGTACGGGACGCCGTGGCGTTTCGCCACGCGGGAGAGCGGTTCGGGGCGTTCGTCGCCGGTGACCTGGACGAGCTTCGTCTCGTTCGGGAGGCTCCCGAGGAAGTGGACGAGGGCGTCCTTGTCCGCGGCGAGTTCGTACATGTTGTCCGTCGCGACGATGTCCGGCTCCTCCTCCTCGATGAGGCGACGGAGCTTGCGGTGGGTCACGACGTCGCGTTCGAGTGACTCGCCGTCGAAGGTGACGAGCGCGTAGGAGGGCGCGTCGCCGCGGACGTCGCCGCTCTGGACGTCCACGCCGTAGACGAGCGTGTCGAGCGCGCGCGTGCGGGTACTCACGATACGCGACTGACTAGGTGACGCGGAAGTATAAGTTCGGCTCCGGTTCAGGCGAGCGCGGCGAGGAAGTCGCCGACGGCGGCGTCATCGACGTCCTCGCAGGCCGCACGAAGGGTGGCTGCGCGCTCCTCGCCGACGAGCGCGGCGACTTTCGCTTCGAGCGTCTCCCAGTCCATCGGCTGGGTGGGGTGGCCGGGGTAGGCGCCGACGGTGGTGTGGTGGACGTCGCCGTCCACGAGTTCGACGGCGAGGACGGCGGGCATGAGGCCGGCGTCGAACTGGGCGGTGAGGCTCGGCTCCTCCTCGACGGTGACGGACTCGGCGAGGCGCCGGACCTCGGGGTCCTCGAGGCGACCGCCGTCGAGGTGTTCGGGGCCGAACGACTGGTCGGCGAGCGCGACGGCGAGCGCGTAGGGGAGCGAGCGCCCAGCGGCATCAGACGCGTCGGGGAGGTCGGTGCGGGGCGTCTCCAGCGTGAGCGGGTCGAACGTCTGGAGGGAGACGGACGTGACGTCGGCGGGGTCGATGTCGACGCGTTGGACGAGGTCGATGGCCGCCGAAATCGCGGGCTGGGCGGCGAGCATCCCTGCGTAGCGCGTGCTCACGGCGTCGTGGACGCGCTCGCAGGTGGCCTCGAGCGCGAAGCCGTCGTCGTGGTCGTGGGCGGCCTCGCCGTCGAACTCGCAGGCCGCACCCTCCTCCGCGTCCACCTCGGCGTCGCCCGCTGTCGCCTCGGGGTCCGGGTCGGACTCGACGGTGAGGTCGTGGAGGGCCGGGTGGGCCTCGAAGACGTCTGTGGGTCCCTCGATGCCGTTCGCGGCGAGGAGTGCGCTCGTGACACCGGCCGCCGCGGCGTTCGCGGACGCGACCGGCTGGTGGCCGTCATCGACGGCGAGCGACGTGTGGTCGGCGGCGGCGAGCGCGACGGCGTGTTCGGCCTCCGCAGCGTCGAGCTCGAGGGCGACCGCCGCCCCGGCGGCCGCGGAGAGGGCGCTGTGGGTGGCCGGCCCCAAGCCGTGCTCGCGGACGGGGACGTGCCACGCGAGTTCGCCGTGGACCTCGTACGCGGCGGCGACGGCCGTGAGGAGCGTCTCGCCGTCGGCGTCGGCGTGCTCGGCGGCGGCGACGACGGCGGGAATCGCGTCGCTGGGATAGCTCGGGCCGCCGGGCGCGAGGTAGGCGTCTGCGTGGCCGCTCGCGCGCACCGTCGCGGCGGTGTCGGCGGCGGCGCTCGCGGGGCCGGCACGCGCACCGTCGCTCGCCCAGCGGGTGCAGGCGTCGCCACCCGCGACGTCCGTCGTGGCCGAGACGCCGTCGAGGAGCGCGGAATCGTCGGCGGCGAACGCGGCGCCGGCGGTGTCGAGCAGGCGGCGTTTCGTCGCGTCCACGACGGCGGGCGGGAGGCCCTCGAACGTCACGTCGGCGGCGAACGCGCCGAGGTCGGCGGCAGTGGTCATACCGGGCGGTTAGGGACAGCGGGGGAAGAACGGCACGGAACCCGCTCAGAACGTCGCGGGGTCGACGCGCTCGGCGTCGGCGGCGTAGGTCTCGTACTGGCGGCGCGCCCAGACGACCGTCCGTGGGTCGTCGTTGGAGAGCACACCTTGCAGGCCACCGTTCTCGGCGTAGAAGAGGATGAATGCCTTCGGGACGGGTTCGTCGACGACGATGAGGCCGTAGGGGAGGTCGCGGTCGGTCTGGTGGAGCGTGACGTCGCGCTCGAGCGCGGCGCGGAGTTCGTCGGGGGCGCTCTCGCGGAGGGCCTCGACGATGCGCGGCGTGACGACGAGGTCCGCAGAGAGGCCGGCCTGCGCGCGTTCGTGGAACAGCTCGACGTATTGCGGGAGGACGACGGGGCTGAACCCACGAAGGGCGTCGGACTCCGTGACGAGGTCGCGCATCCGGCCGATGGGCTGGTTCGGCGCGAACGGCTCGGACTGGACGACGTCGGCCTCGTAGAGCACCCAGTAGGGTGGGACGACGTCCTCGTCGAGGGCGCTGAGGAGGGAGTCGGCGTCGGAGGCCCGGTCGACGAGGTCGGCGGCGTCGAGGTGGAGGTCGGCGAGGAGCGACCCGAGGACGGTGAGCCGGTAGCCGGCGTCACCACGGGTGAGAAGGCCGTGTTCGCGGAGGCGGCGGGTCCGCCGATAGACCGTCTTCGGGGAGACGTCGAGGTCGTCCGCGAGCGCCTGCTTCTGCCGTGGGCCGTCCACGAGGGCGGCGACGAGGTCGTGGTTCGCCGCCAGCGTCTCGAGGACGTCGGTGGCGGGTGGCCCGTCCGCTGTCATGGCCTTTCGTACACGCCGGCCACAAAAGTAATTACTGGCTGGTCGCGTTCTGTCGTCCTCGCCCCGCTTGTGACCGGTCCGGTCGATGGGTGAGTAGAAGGAGACCCGCCCCATACACTCGATTGGGGAGTCCCCGACCGGAGCATCGCTGTCACCCCCAGTCTACAGTTGCCACCCACCCACCACCGTGCCCCGCTCCGGTGGGACGTCCCTCGGCGGTTCTCACACTATTCACGTCCGCGAGTGCGCACAGCGGACCGCCGTCGGCGTGCCTATTCGGGATAGGGTACGTCGACGGTGAGGCCGTCGTGCGCGACGAGCGTGTGTCCGGTGTATTCTGCGTTCGCGTCCGTCTTCAGCTGACCGACGTTCCCTCCGTAGCGCGAGGAGACGTGCGTGAGCGCGAGCCGGCGCGCGCCGGCGCGCCGCGCGACTTCGCCGGCCTCACCGGCAGTCGAGTGCGCGGTCTGTGTCGCGCGGTCGCCGTCGGCGTCCGTGAACGTCGCGTCGTGAATCAGGAGGTCCGCGTCCTCGGCGATTGCGACGGTGGCGTCCGTCGGGCGCGTGTCGCCCGTATAGACGAGTTTGCGGCCGGGTCGCGGGTCGCCGACGACTTCCTCGGGGCGGACGACAGTGCCGTCCTCGAGTTCGACCGGCTCGCCCTCGTGGAGTTTGGAGAACTTCGGGCCGACGGGGACGCCGAGGTCCTCGGCGCGCTCCCGGTCGAAGCGACCCTTCCGGTCGTCCTCGACGAGCGCGTAGCCCACCGACTGAGTGCGGTGTTGGGTGTTGAACGCCTCGACACCGTACTCCTCGCGGTCGAGAACGGTCTCGCCGGGGCCGACTTCGTGGACGTCGAGTCGGTACGGGGGCGTCGCACCGACGGCGCTGATGAGGTCGCGGACCTCGTCGCCGGTGCCGCGGGGCGTGTAGACGTCGAGCGGGGCCTCGCGGTCGTGGAACCCCCACGTCTGGACGAGGCCGGGGAGGCCGAGGACGTGGTCGCCGTGGACGTGCGTGAGGAAGACGGCCTCGACGTCGAAGCCGGTGCCGTAGCGCATCATCTGGCGCTGCGTGCCCTCGCCGGCGTCGAAGAGGAAGGCGTCGCCCTCCCGGCGGACGTATATCGAACTCGGGTTGCGGTCCACCGTCGGGACGGCGCCGCTGGTGCCGAGGAAGGTCGCGGAGAGCGTCATAGCGGAACGACGGTCGGCCGGCGTAAACCGGCTTCGGAACGGTTTGAACGGTTCGGCAGGCCGTAAACGGCCGTCGAGTTTTATACAGTTCCCGGCCGACGGGACAAACAGTGATGCAACGACAGAGCCTTCTGGCACTCGCGATGGTCGCGCTCGTCGCCCTCGCCGGCTGTTCGACAGCCCCCGGCGGGGACGGCGGCGAGGCCGGGACCGGCACGATGACCGTCTACCTGAGCGACCAGCCCGGCGCCATCGAGGACTTCGAACACCTGAACGTCACCGTCTCCTCGGTGGGGTTCCACAAGGTGAACGCCTCGAGCGGCGGGAACCAGAGCGGGAACGAGAGCGGCGAGTGGATACAGAAGAACGTCACCGGCACCTACGACCTGACCCAGCTGAAAGGGCAGAACGCCACGAACCTCACGCAGCTCGGACTGCCGAACGGGACGTACAACAACGTCTTCATCCACGTGAGCGAGGTCAACGGGACGCTCACGGACGGCACGCACCCCGACGTGAAGCTCCCCTCGAACAAGCTCCACGTGCAGGCGAACTTCACCATCGGCAGCGGTGAGGAGGCGACCTTCGTCTACGACGTCCGCGTCCACGAGACGGGCAACGGCAAGTACATCATCCGTCCGAACGCCGGCGAGTCCGGAGCGAACAAGCCCGTTACGAAGGTGAACGCGAGCGCGAAGCAGCAGGGCGGCCAGAAGGGCGGACAGAGCGACTCTCGGATGGCCGAGAACCGCACCACGCAAGGGAACGTCGTGACGTACGTGAGCGACCAGCCCGCCGCCATCGAGGACTTCCGGCACCTGAACGCGACGGTGACTGAGGTCGGCCTCCACCGCGTCGGCGGCGCGAACGGCTCGACGAACACGAGCGCGTGGCAGTCCGTCGCCGTGAACGAGACGGTGGACCTCACCGAACTCCAGGGGCAGAACGCGACGCCGATCGTCAACCAGACCGTCCCGAACGGCACCTACAACAAGGTCTTCGTCTACGTCGGCGACCTGAACGGCACGCTTACGGACGGCTCGCACCCCGCCGTGAAGCTCCCCTCCAACAAGCTCCACCTCTCCACGAACTTCACCGTCGGGAACGGCGAGACGGTGAACTTCGTCTTCGACCTCGCCGTCCACGAGACCGGCAACGGACGTTACATGGTGAAGCCGAACGCCGGCGAGTCCGGCGCCGACCAGCCCATCAAGAAGGTGAACCAGGGCAACGAGACGGACGAGAAGAAGACGACCACCACGACTACCTCAACGTCGACCACCACGACCACCACGACGTCGGACAACACGACCACCACGACTACCTCAACGTCGACCACCACGACGGCCGGGAACGCGTCGGCCTGACGACGCGCCGGCCGACTCGCGCGACGACCAATCCGACCCTTTCTTTGCTGGGCGCACGCTAGAGACGGCGTAATGGACGCGCCGCTCTGGACGGACACGCACGCGCCCGCCATCTCGGACCTCCCCCAAGAGGACGTCCGGGACCGCCTGCGGAACGCGCTGGACGAACCGCAGAACCTCGTCGTCCACGGCCCCGTCGGCGCCGGGAAGACGGCGGCGGTTCGGGCACTCGCCGAGGAGGCGCACGCGGACCCCGAGAACGACTTCGTGGAGTTGAACGTCGCGGACTTCTTCGGAATGACGAAGAAGGAGGTCAGCGAGGACCCGCGCTTCTCGCGGTTCATCTCGTCGAAGCGCCGGCGCAACTCCTCCAAGGCCGACCTCATCAATCACGTGCTGAAGGAGTCGGCAAGTTACGCGCCGGTCGCCGGCGACTACAACACCATCCTGCTCGACAACGCCGAGGCCATCCGCGAGGACTTCCAGCAGGCGCTCCGGCGCGTGATGGAGCAGTACCACGAGGCGACCCAGTTCGTCATCGCGACCCGCCAGCCGACGAAGCTCATCCCGCCGATTCGCTCGCGCTGCTTCCCCGTCTCGATGCGCGCGCCGACCGACGAGGAGACGGTCGGCGTCCTCCGGGACGTCCTCGAGGCCGAAGGCGTCGAGTACGGCGCGGACGGCCTCGAATACCTCTCGGGCTACGCAGACGGCAACCTCCGAAAGGCAATTCTCGCCGCGCAGACGACCCACGAGGAGGCCGGCGAGGTGACGATGGAGGCGGCCTACGAGGCCCTACAGGACGTCGGCCTCGACGACGACCTCCGGGAGATGCTGGACGACGCGGCGAACGGCGACTTCTCCGCGGCGCGCTCAACCCTCGACGACCTGCTCGTCGACGAGGGGTACGACGGCGCGGACCTCCTGCGCGAACTCCTCCGGGTGGGGCGTTCGAAGTACAGCGGCGACGACCTCGCGGAACTCCACGCGCTCGCCGGCGACGTCGAGTTCGAGCTGAACACCGGGACGAACGACCGCGTCCACCTCTCGCGGTTGCTCGCGGAGCTCGGTCGGGAGGCATGAGCGACGTTCGCGCCGCGGCGCGCGGCCTCGTGGAGCGCGACGGGCGCTACCTCCTGCTGGAGGCGGAGTTCGACGTCGGCACCCGGTACGTCCTTCCGGGCGGCGGCGTCGACTTCGGCGAGGCGCACGCCGAGACCGTCGAGCGCGAAGTCCGGGAGGAGACCGGCCTCGACGTCGAGGCGGGCGAGGTGGTGGACGCCTACACGTTCACGGTCGAGTACGGCGGGGGCGCACACCACGTCTGCTCGGTCGTGCTGGCCTGCGAGGCGCCGACTGGCGAGGTGGACGTCACGGGGAACGTGGACGACGAGCCGCTCGTCGGGCACGTCTGGGCGACGCCCGCCGAGGCGCGGGACCTCCCGCTCGCGGACGGCCTCCCCGAATCGCTCTTCGACGGCGAGCGGTAGCTTTTCCTCGCGGAAGTCGCTCTCCTCGCGTATGGTTCTCGGCGCGCGCTTCGGCCGGCCCGGACGACTGCTCGGCGGGGCGGTGCTCGGCTGTATCGCCGCGCTCCCGCTCGCGGTGCTCCTCGCGGGGGTCGCGTGGACGCCGTGGTGGCTCGCTGTCGTCGCGCTCCTCGTCCCGGGCGCGCTCGCGGCGGCCGCGGTGGAAGCGGAGGCGCTCCCCGTTCCCTACCCCGTGTTCTTCCGGTGGACGCTCGCGACCGGCATGCTGACGACAGCGGGGTGGCGCGGCGCCCAACTGGCGATGCCGCCCACGAACACCGGCGCGGCGCTCGGCTACTACGTCGCCGGGATGGCGCTCGCCGTCGCCGTCGCCTACTACCACCGCATCTGGGACGCGCTCACCATCGACTAGTCGCGGAGCGCGGCGTAGAGCGCAGGGAGGCCGAGCGGGAGCGCGAGGACGCCGAACGCGCCGGCAACGACGCGAGAGTGCGGGCCGTCGCGTCGACCGAGGAGGACGGCGACGACCCCGAGGCCGGCGACGAGGTAGGCGAGGTTGCTCCACGACGGAACGTAGGTCGAGCAGTAGCCCCAGCAGAGGAAGGTGTACGCGGGGGCGTTCCACGTCGGCGGGTGGAGTTTCGGCCAGAAGAACCGACAGTAGGTCGTGAGCGCGAGCATCAGCGCGGCGGGCAGGCCGACGAGCCACGTCCGCGAGCCGAGGGCCGCCCGGGGCGCGAAACGCCGGTAGGCCGCGAGGAGCGCGAACGGGAGGCCGAACACCCACAGCCAGACGGCGAGCGTGTAGGTCACGGGCCAATGCTCGATGCGGGGCTGAGTGACTGGGAGGCGGAGCGACGCCGGGAGCGTCGCCCACGGGAAGGACGGGTCAGGCACCGGGTTCGTGAGGAACGAGACGAGTCCGAGCAGGGTGCCGACGGCGAGCGCGAGGGCGCCGGCGTCCGCGGCGCGGGCCAGCCGTGGCGGGAGCGGGTCGGCGGGCATACGTCAGCCTACGGACGCATCGTTCAATGCAGTTATCGTTCGGAAAACGAGGTGACAGGAGCCGACGACGAAAGTGAACGTCCGGAGCGCCGAGCGGGACGGGGTTCGGGCCTACTCCAGCACGAGGATGTGCCGGTCGAGCGAGCGGTGGACGCGCCGGACGAAGCGCGCCTCGACCTGCCAGCCGGCCTCGCGGGCTTCGTCGCGCCAGTCGCGGTCAGCGACGAGGACGCAGCGGCCGGTAGCGACGCGGTTCGCTTCGGCGAGCGCGCCGGCGACGAGGTCGCCGAGCGCGTGCGTCGCGACCTTCGACTGGCGCTCGTAGGGCGCGTCGAAGACGACGCAGTCGACGGCGTCCGCATCGAGGCCGAGGCGGGTGGCGTCGCCGTGGAGGACATCGTAGTCCTCGAGGAAGTGCGCGAGGTTCTCCGCGGCCCCGTGGGCCATCTTCTCCTGGGCGTCGTTGCCGACGACGCGCGCCCCGACGAGTCCGGCCTCGATGAGGACGCCGCCGGTGCCGCACATCGGGTCGAGGAGGGTGGTGTGCCCGTCTGCGCCCGCGAGGTTGCAGAGCGCGCGGGCGAGCAGCGGGTCCATGCTCCCAGGTTGGAAGAAAGGCCGGTCTGTCGGCCGGCGCTCGCCGTAGTCCCGGATCGAGGCGGCGGCGTGCCACCCGAGGAGGCAGGTGTCGTCGCTGAAGAGCGCGCGGAGTTCGTGGTCGGGGTCCTCGAGGTCGACGGAGAACCCGCGCTCGACGAGGACGCTCCCGAGGGCGCGCTCGGCGCGCTGGGTGTCGACGCCCGTGGTGGTGCGGACGTCGCGGGCGCGGACGGCGACGCTCCCCGCACGCGAGAGGTCGGCGTCGCCGAGGGCGGCCACGGCGGCCTCGACGCTGGCGTCCGTCCGGGCGAGGAGGACGTCGGCGTGCCGGGTATACGCGAGGACGGCGACCCGGTCGAGGGCGACGTCGTCGGCGACGGCGAGCCCGGGCGCGACGCGCGTGAGGCCGTCGGCGGCCGCAGCGTCGGCTTCCGCGGCGGCGAAGGCGTCGTCTTCGCCAGCGAGTTCGAGGCAGTACACGCCCGTAGTCGACCCGCCACCATCCTCTGTCTGTCGGTCGTCGGGGAAGCTATAAGGGCAGGCAGTGTCGGGACCGCCAACATTTATAAAGGTTAAATACGACCTTAAAGTCGAAGGATGACCGACCCAAAGGAAACCATCAACATTGAAAACGTGGTCGCGTCGACGGGCATCGGGCAGGAACTCGACCTGCAGTCCGTCGCCATGGACCTCGAAGGGGCGGACTACGACCCCGAGCAGTTCCCCGGCCTCGTCTATCGCACGCAGGACCCGAAGTCGGCGGCACTCATCTTCCGCTCCGGCAAGATCGTCTGCACGGGTGCGAAGAGCACCGAGGACGTCCACGAGAGCCTCCGCATCGTCTTCGACAAGCTCCGCGAGCTCGACATTCAGGTGGAGGACGAGCCCGAAATCGTCGTCCAGAACATCGTTACGTCCGCGGACCTCGGCCACCAGCTCAACCTGAACGCCATCGCCATCGGCCTCGGCCTCGAGAACATCGAGTACGAGCCCGAGCAGTTCCCCGGTCTGGTCTACCGGCTCGACGGCCCCGAGGTCGTCGCGCTCCTCTTCGGCTCCGGCAAGCTCGTCATCACGGGCGGGAAGGAGCCCGAGGACGCCGAGAAGGCCGTCGACAAGATCGTCTCCCGGCTCGAAGAACTCGGTCTCCTCGACTGAGCCCTTAGCGTCGGTCGCCCGTCATGCGACGGTTGGCGGCGCGTGCGTCGCGCCCGTCGAGCGCCCGCGGGCAACGAAACGTCCTTTTTCGAGACTCCCCGTCGAGCGACCGCGTTACTCGACGAGGCGCTCGATTTCCGTGACAAGGATGCCGCTCGCCCCGACGTCCTTCAGCTTCGAGACGGTCTCAAAGACGTCGCGCTCCTCGACGACAGCGTGGACGGCCACCGCGTCCTCGCCCTCGACGTCCATCACGGTCGGGCCGTCGAGCCCCGGGAGGACGTCCTCGACGGCGTCGAGTTTGGACTCGGGCGCGTTCAGCATCACGTAGCGCTTGCCGTTCGCGGCGAGCACGGAGTTCAGGGCGGTCTCCACCTGCCGGACCTTCTCGTCCCCGGCGACGTCGTCGCGCGCGAACAGCCGCACCGAGGAGTCGAGCACCTCGTCGACGACTTCGAGGCGGTTCACGCGCAGCGTGGTGCCCGTCGAGGTGATGTCGACGATGGCGTCCGCCATCTCGACGTGCGGCGTGAGTTCGGTCGCGCCCGTCACCTCGACGACTTCGACGTCGATGCCCTGTTCGGCGAAGTAGTCCTCGGTGACGTTCGGGAACTCGGTGGCGACGGTCAGCCCTTCCACGTCCTCGGGCGCGGTGATTCGGCCGTCCTCGGGCGCGGCGAGGACGAGGCGACACGACCCGAAGCCCAAGTCGAGGAGTTCGGTGACGCCCTCGACGCGGGACTCGCGGTGCTGGTCGTAGCCCGTGATGCCGACGTCCGCCGCGCCGTCCGCGACGTACTCGGGGATGTCGGCGGCGCGCGCGAAGAGCACGGTGACGTCCGGGTCGACGGTGTTCGCGTAGAGCTGGCGGTCCGCGCCGGACTCGACGGCGAGGCCCGCCCGGTCGAGCAACTCGAGGGTCGGCTCGTGCAGGCGGCCCTTGTTCGGGACGGCAATCTTCATACCGGAGCGAACGCGGGGTCGCTCCTAAGGGTTAGCGGTGGGCGCGACAGGAGAACCCCGAACGTTGATAGGTCGGAACGGTAACGGGACGACATGGCCCTCCCCGCCGCCGTCGCCGCCCTCCTCGTCGTCTCGCTTCTCGCCTACGGCGTCGCGCGCCTCTACGGCGCCGCCGTCCACGGCACCGAGAACGCCCTCTCGCGCCTCCGGCGCTCGCTCGTCGTCGCCTGCGTGGTGAGCGCGCTCCTCGGCCTCCTCGCGTTCGTCGGCGCGGGCGGCCTCGACCCGATAGAGCGCGTGTTGGGCGAGGGGTACGTCGGCGACGCCGTCGGCGTCGTGGCGATGGACGCCGCGGTGTACGTCGCCGTCCTCGCGTGCTACCTCGGGTTCTGGCCGGCGATTCGCGCCGCGCGCGACCTCGAGGCCACGACGGCACACGCCGCCGTCCGGTTCGGTCGGGCGCTCGCCGCGGTCCTCGGGCCGATGGCCGTCGTCATTTACGCCTTCTTCCACATGCCCGGCGGGCCCGGCTACTATCTCGTCGTGCTCGCCCTCCTCGCCCTCGGCTACGCCGGGAACGGGTACATCGTGCGCCTCGCACAGTCGACGCGGGAGCCGACCGACGCGGAGCGCGAGCGCATCGCGGCGGCCTGCGACACCGCCGACTTCGCCCCGCGCTCGGTGCGCGTCATTGAGTCCGAGGAGAACGAGTGGCCCGGGCTCGCCGTCCGCGGCCCGCCGCGCTACCGCTCGCTGTTCGTCGGGAGCTACCTCCTCTCGGCGTACGACGACGACGCGCTGACCGTGCAGGTGGCGCGCGGGGCCGGACAGGCGCGCCGGGGCTACCTCGAAGCGAAAGTCGGCGCGCTGGTGGCGTTCGTCGTCGCCCTCGGCACGCTCGTCACCGCGTCGAACGCCGTCGGCCTCGCCGTCGGCGCGCTCGGCCTCGTCGTGGCAGTCGCAATTCTCTGGTACGGCAACCGCGCCCGCTACGCCGCCGACCGGGACGCCGCGGCGGCAACGAGCACCGAAACCGTCGTCGAATTCCTCCGCGCGCTCGCCGAGGACTACGGACTCTCGCTCGACGCTGGCGGCCGGATACGGAACTTCCTGAAGATGCGCCCGAACCTCCGGCGGCGCATCAATCGCCTCGAAGAGCGGGCGGACTAAGGCGTCGCGGCGCACAGTCGGGCGTATGACCACGCTCCGAATCGCGGGCGGGCGCGTCCTCCACCCGGACGTCTCGGTGAGCGAGAGCGACGTGCTCGTGGACGGGGAGAGCGGCGAGATACTCGACGTCGGCGAGGACGTCGAGGCGGCCGACGAGACGCTGAACGCCGAGGGCTGTCTCGTAATGCCCGGTCTCGTGAACGCGCACTGCCACGCGGCGATGACGCTCCTGCGGGGGTACGCCGATGACAAACCCCTGGAGAGCTGGCTCCGCGAGGACGTCTGGCCGGTCGAGGCCGAACTAACGGGCGAAGACGTCCGCGTCGGCACCGAGTTGGCGCTCGTCGAACTCATCAAGGCGGGGACGACGGCGTTCGCGGACATGTACTTCGAGATGCCGGAAGTCGCGGAAGCCGTCAAGGAGGCGGGCCTGCGCGCGCGCCTCGGCCACGGCGTCGTCGGCGTCGGGAAGGAAGAGGACGCGGCGCGCGCCGACCACGAGGAGAGTCTCGCCTTCGCCCGCGAGTACGACGGCTACGCGGACGGCCGCATCCGCACCGTCTACGCGCCCCACAGCCTCACGACGGTGGACGAGGACCTCCTCCGCGAGTACGTCCCGAAAGCCCGCGAGGCCGGCGTGGCACTCCACTACCACGCGAACGAGACCGCGGACGAGGTCGCGCCCATCGTCGAGGAGCACGACGAGCGCCCGCTGGAGTACGCGGACGACCTCGGGATGCTCGGCGACGCGGACTTCCTCGCGCACGGTGTCCACAGCGACGCCGACGAGGTCGCGTTGCTTGCCGAGCGCGGCACGGCCGTCGTCCACTGCCCGGCGTCGAACATGAAGCTCGCGTCGGGCGCGGCTCCGATTCCGGCCTACCGCGAGGCGGGCGTGACCGTCGCACTGGGGACGGACGGCGCGGCGTCGAACAACGACCTCGACCTCTTCGACGAGATGCGCGACGCCGCGATGCTCGGAAAGCACGCTGCGAACGACGCGAGCGCCGTGCCCGCCGAGGCCGTCGTGGAGATGGCGACAGTGGGCGGTGCGGACGCGCTCGGCATCGACGCCGGCCGCATCGAGCCCGGACGGAAGGCGGACCTCGCCGTCGTGGACTTCGAGACCGCCCACTTGACGCCGACGCACGACGCCGTCTCGCACCTCGCGTACGCGGCGCGCGGGAGCGACGTCCGGCACACCGTCTGCGACGGGGACGTGCTCATGCGCGACGGCGAGGTGACGGTCCTCGACGAGGCGGCCGTCCGGGCGCGCGCGCAGCGGCACGCCGAGGAACTGGTGGCTCGGGCCGAGAGAGAATAACCGTTTAAACCGTTCAGAACCCTCTAAACGTACGGAACGCGACTGAACGAGCGTCCGGGTTTTTCCCCTCCTGGGGAGTAGGGAAGGGTACGATGACACGGACCCGAACGATTGCGATGTCGGTGATGCTCGTCGCCGCGTTGGCGGTCCCCTTCGCCGGGGGCGCCCTCGCCGCGTCAGGTGACGGCCTCACGGTCGACGTGACGCAAGCCGACGACGGCAGTGCGACGGTGACGGTCACCGAGAACGCGAGTGCGGTGGCGAACGCCTCTGTGAGCGTCGAGCCGGTGAACAACTCCACGTACGTGGGTGCGGGCAACTACACGACGGGGCCGAACGGCACCGTCGCCCTCCCTGCCCCTGAACAGAACGTCACGGTCGCCGTGAGCGCGATGGCCGACAACGAGTCGGCGACGGTGACGCAGACGCTCGTCGCGCCGACGAACGACACCCAGAACGCGACGCTCGCCGTCGACGTCACGCAGGCTGACGACGGGAACGCCACCGTCGCCGTGACGCAGAACGGCAGTGCCGTCTCCAACGCGACTGTCGACGTCGCCGCGACGAACAACTCGACGTACGCCGGCGCCGGGAGCTACACGACGGGTGCGAACGGCACCGTCGCACTCCCCGCCCCCGAGCAGAACGTCACGGTCGACGTGACCGCGACGGCCGACAACCTCAGCGCGTCCACGACCGCGACGCTCGTCGCGCCGACGAACGACACCCAGAACGCGACCCTCGCAGTCGACGTCACGCAGTCTGAGGACGGCAGCGCGACGGTCTCCGTGACGCAGAACGGGAGCGCGGCCGCGAACGCCTCCGTGGACGTCGAGACACAGGACAACGTGACGTACGCCGGCACCGGGAGCTACACGACGGGCGAGAGCGGCACCGTCGCCCTCCCCGCCCCCGAGGAGAACGTCACTGTCGTCGTCACCGCGATGACGGACAACCTGACGGCCTCCACGACCGCGACCCTGACGGTCGCGACGAACACGACGCAGAACGCCACCGAGAACGAGACTGAGCTCGACGAGCCGTTCGGCGAACGCGTCTCCGCGTTCGTCCACAGCCTCCTCGCCTCGGGCAACATGAGCGGGCAGGCGGTCTCCGAGTGGGTCACTTCGAACAACCCCGGTAACGCCCACGCGAACGGCCACGACGCCGACGAGAACGAGACCGACGTCGAAGGCGACGAGAACGAGACGGCCGAGAACGAGACTGACGACGACAAGCGCGGGCCGCCCGAGCACGCCGGCGCCAACGGTCACGACAAGAAGCAGGGCAACGGTCACAACGCCGCCGAGAACGAGACTGACGACGGTAACGAGCGCGGGCCGCCCGAGCACGCCGGCGCCAACGGCCACGACGATGCCGCCGAGAACGAGACTGACGACTCCACCGAGTCCGACGCGGACTCCGACAGCACGCAGTCCTCCGACACGGACGCCGAGAGTAGCGACGACGGCGACTCCGACACCGAGGACGAGACGCCCGGAAACGGCAACGGCAAGGCCCACGGCCACGACGGCTAATCGGCCGCGAGCGCCGTTGTACCGTGAGTGACTAGTACCTCAGCAGCCACCGTCCTTTTCTGACGAGCGCTCCGAACTAGAGCCGCCGTGGCGGAGACGCGACGCCACGGGTGAACGCGACGGCCATCGGAGCCACCGGCGCCGGCACGCCTTGCTCACGTGCCGGCGCACACGCCGCACGGCGACGCGAGCGGGTATGCGAAGTATTTTCCACGCGCCCCGTGCACGAACACGTATGGACACCGCCGCTCCTATCAGCGACCGCCTCGACGACGTCGACGAGCACGTCGAGGAGGGTCGACGCAAGATGGACTGGGCGCTCGAACACATGCCCATCCTCACCGCGCTCCGCGAGCAGTTCGAGGCCGGCAAGCCCCTGCGCGACCACCGCGTCGGGATGGCGCTCCACGTCGAAGCGAAGACCGCCGTCCTCGTCGAGACGCTCGCCGAGGCCGGCGCGGACGTCGCCATCACGGGCTGTAACCCCCTCTCGACGCACGACGACGTGAGCGCGGCGCTCGACGCCCACGAGAACATCACGTCCTACGCGAAGCGCGGCGTCGACGACGAGGAGTACTACGAGGCGATGGACGCCGTCATCGACCACGAACCCACTATCACCGTCGACGACGGCGGCGACCTCGTCTTCCGTATCCACGAGGAGTACCCCGAACTCATCGAGGACATCGTCGGCGGCACCGAGGAGACCACGACCGGCGTCCACCGCCTCCGCGCGATGGATCAGGAGGGCGCCCTCGACTACCCGATGTTCAACGTGAACGACACCCCGATGAAGCACCTCTTCGACAACGTGCACGGCACCGGGGAGTCCGCGCTCGCGAACATCGCGATGACCACGAACCTCTCGTGGGCGGGCAAGACCGTCGTCGTCTCCGGGTACGGCTACTGTGGCCGCGGCGTCGCGAAGAAGGCCGCCGGCCAGAACGCGAACGTCGTCGTCACCGAGGTCGACTCCCGTCGCGCGCTCGAGGCCCACATGGAGGGCTACGAGGTCATGCCGATGGACGAGGCCGCCAAAGTGGGGGACGTCTTCGTCACCACCACCGGGAACCGCGACGTCATCACCGAGAAGCACTTCGCGAGCATGCAGGACGGCGTCGTCCTCGCGAACGCCGGCCACTTCGACGTCGAAATCAACCTCGAACAGCTCTCCGAGCTCGCCGTGAACGAGCGCGAGGCCCGCGAGGGCGTCCGCGAGTACGAACTCGAGGACGGCTCGCGCGTCAACGTCCTCGCCGAGGGCCGCCTCGTCAACCTCGCGAGCCCCGTCGCGCTCGGCCACCCCGTCGAGGTCATGGACCAGTCCTTCGGCGTGCAGGCCGTCTGCGTGCGCGAACTCGCCAACAACGGTGACGAGTACGACGCCGGCCTCCACTCCGTCCCTGACGAGCTCGACCGCGAGGTCGCGGAGACGAAACTCGACGCCGAGGGCATCGAGCACGACGTCCTCTCCACCGAGCAGGAGCAGTACATGGGCTCCTGGCGGCACGGGACGTAGGCGAACTCGAAGAGTTCGCCGAACACGCGAACGGGGAGGAACGATCCGTGAGCAAGCCCGACGGCTCCGCCGTCGAACACGGCCGCATCGAGCGACGGACGACGCGCACTACTCTTCTTCGGGGAGCAGTCGGAACGTCGCGTTCCCGCAGACGCACGTCCCGTCGGTGCCGATGGGACGGGCGGCGTCGCCGTCTACTTGGACCGGGAACACACGTCCACAGGACGTGCAGCGGCCGACGCGCTGTGGTTCGCCGCCGGAGTCGGGTGTGTCCGCCATTTCGGGCGGTGATACTGAGTACGACGAGATAGCCGTTACGCCCCTCACTCGCCGCCCCGGACGACGTGGCCGTACTTGAGGAGGGCGACGAAGACGACGCCGCCGACGACGTTGCCAGCGGTGGCGACCACGAGGAAGCGGAAGTAGGCGACGAGCGGGTAGGCGTCAGTGGTGAGGACGCCGGCGAGCACCTCGACGGTGCCGGCGATGGAGTGTGGGAGGTGTGCGAGGCCGATGGCGGCGGTGACGAGCCAGACGACGGCGAAGCGTGCGAGCGTGCTGTCAGCGCCGGCGACGAGCCACGAGAGCAGGCCCATCAGCCAGCCGGCGAGGATGGCGCCCGTGAAGACGACGAACGGGCCGTGCGCGAGGAGGGGTGTGGCGATTTCCGCGAAGACGCCGGGCTCAACGATGCCGTAAGCGGGCGCGAGCCACACCATCGCGGCGGCGAAGATCGACGCACCCACGATGTTGCCGACGTAGACGAGGCCCCAGAGGCGCGCGAGCGATGCGAACGAGGAACGGCCGTCGAGCACGGGGAGGACGGCGAGCGTGGTGTGTTCGGTGAAGAGTTCGGAGCGCCCGAGGACGACGAAGACGAAGCCGATGGCGTAGGCGTTCGCGACGAGGAACGTCTGGGTCGCGTGGTCGTAGACGCCCGCCGTCAGGGTGAGGACGACACCCATGAAGAGCGGGCCGAAGCCGATGTCGAGACCGGCGGAGAGCGCGGAGAGCAGGAGGCCGTCCGCGGGCCGCTGGAGTTCGTTCAGACCGGAGCGGATCTGCCGGGCGAGGATGTCGGTGCCGGACGTACCCGACTCCGCCGCGTCGTCGGCATCGAAACTCGACGTGGAGGACTCGCTCACGCGAGCGTGGTTCGGGACGAACCGGATTAAGAACCCCGGCCGACCCCGTCGCCATCGGCCAGTTTATCCGCGTTCGGCGGCGAGAGGGGATATGGTGCGAAACGAGAAGGGCGACCGGCGCGAGCGCGAACTCGTCAATCGTCTCGACGACGCGGGGTTCGCCGTGATGCGTGCGCCCGCGTCCGGGTCCGCGACGACGCGCGAACTCCCGGACGTCCTTGCGGGCGACGGCACGGTCTTCTACGCGGTGGAGGCGAAGTCCTCCTCCGGGAAGCCCATCTACCTCACCGGCGAGGAGGTCGAGGCGCTCGTCTACTTCTCGCAGAACTTCGGGGCGCGGCCGAAGATCGGCGTGCGCTTCGACCGGGAGGACTGGTACTTCTTCCATCCGAGCGACCTGCACGTCACGGACGGCGGGAACTACCGCGTGAAGAAGGAGAAGGCGCTCGCGGACGGCGACACCATCCCCGACTTGAAGGCCGCGGGCGAGGGTGAGGCGGACGACACGGACGTCACGAAGGTCCTCGAAGCCGTCGCGCAGGGCGTCCTCAGCGTCGAGGAGGGCGCGGAGATGCTCGACTAGTCAGACGCGTTCGAGGCGGCCGCGCGGGAAGGCGTACGTCCGCACGCCGCGCTCGCGGAGGCGCTCGGGCGTGGCGTCACGAACCGGGTAGACGGCCTCGACGACGACGTCGTCGGGGTCGTAGCCCTCGTTCGACGGGTGGGTAGCGACGGTGTGGTCGCCGACGTCGACGGCACGGGCACGTTTCTGGAGGGTGTCGACGACGACGAGGACGTCGCCGCGCTCGCGGTCGCGGACGAGCGTCCCGGCGTCGAGCGTGCAGTCGTCGCAGTAGACCGGGTCGGGCGTCTCGGCGTCGACGAACACGCGCTCGCCACAGGCCGCACAGTCGGCGTCGCGTTCGTCGGGCGCTGGGACACGGCGGTCGGTAATCTCGATGGCGACCCGACGGAGGTGCTTGCAGCGCGTCTCGCGGTACTGGTAGTCGGGACACGTGCAGGTCCCCTCGGGGAGCGCGACAGTATAGGCGGTGCCGGCACCGACGACGACGTCGTAGCGGCCGTCGCCGAGCGGCACGACGGCCATCGGCTCGCTGCGCGCGCGGGCGGCGCGGCTGTCCGTCCGGCCGTCCGGGACGAGAGGTTCGATGCGGGGGTTCGTGGTGCGGGTGGGTTTCGTTGGCACCATGAGAACAGATAGGTGCTACAGCCCTAAAAGCGCATCACCGGCGCTCCTATCGGCCATCTGTGCGGTATCACGAGCGGCAGACCGCCACCCTTTTGCTCGCTGTGCGGAAAGAAGCGGTATGCTCATCGAACGCGACACCGTCGTCGAGGCGGCCGTGACGCTCGGGGCGGTCGCGCTCTTCATCGGCATCATCCTCGTCGGTGACACGATTACGCACACGCAGGCGTTCACCACGCAGGAGGGGTACACCGTCGTCGGTGCCATCGTCGCCTTCGTCCTCGTGATGGCCGGTGCCGGCCTCTACCTCTCCACGAAACAGGACTGAGCGCCGTCGAAAACCGCCGACGAACGCCGAACACGCGCCGCGCTTCGAACGCCCGTCTGCCACGCCCTATTCTGCGGTCTCCTCGGTCGCGTCCGCCTCCCGCCAGTCCTCGAGTTCGTCCTCGTCGGCGTCCTCGAGTTTCGCCTCGTAGTAGCTGAGCGGGTGGCTGATGTGCTCGCAGAGCGCGTCCGGGTTCACGCAGTCGCCGTAGGCCTGCATCGTCGCGCACGACGGCGCGGTGTACTCGGTGGGGCTCGACTCGCCCTTGATGTGGTCGGTCTGGTAGCGCGTCATCTCCTCGCCGAACCCCGGGTTCACCTCGTAGAGCTCGACAATTTCGTCCGTCGAGAGGCCTATGTTGCCGAGGAACGCCGTGAGCGCGAAGCGCGAGTGGTGCGCGAGGTGGTCGCCGCGCTGGACGGCGTCGAGCAGGTGCTGCATACAGGGCGGGAAGAGGTCGGGAACGACGGTGTCGATTTCGCGCGTGAGGTCGAGGTCCGCGAGCGTCTCCCGAATCGCCGCGAGCGGCTCGTCGAGCGCGTCGCCGATCGCGTCCGGCACCCCGAGCGGGAGGCCGTCCTCGACGCGCTCCTGGACCGCCTCGCGGAGCAGCGTGTCGAGCTCTGGTTCGCTCACCGGGACGACGCCGTCGTCGAGCGGCCGGTTCACGAGGCGCCACTCGTCGCCGCGCAGCGACGCCGCGAGGCGAAGGTAGGTGGCGACACCCGCCTCGAAGCCGCCGTCGCGGACCGGGCGGACGTCGTCGGCGAGGTCGAACTCGCGGAGGAGGTCCGTGCGCGTGACGACGCCGCGCTCGTCCCCGAAGTCAGCGCGGAAGCGCGTCTCGGCGCGGTTCGCCTCTGCCTGCGCGTAGTAGCGCGTACAGACGTTCTCGTCCACGAGCGAGACGAGGACACGCGCGACCGGATACGAGAGGAGTTCGACGCGGTCCGAGGGGGCGCGCTCGCCGACGTCGCGCTCCGTGAGCGCGTTCTGGACGCGCTCGGTCGCGCGCTCGACGACCGCGTCGTCCTCGCGGACGACTTCGACGAGATCCACGCCCGCCTCCTGAACGGCCCGACGGGCGTCGCGGGCGAACGGATATCGGGCGTGACGAGTCTCCATACGGACTGTCGGTGGGGTCCGACGCCGATAAACCGCCCGGTCCGCGCCGCGTCGGGACCGCAAGACGGTTGACGGCCGCGCCCCCATCCGTGGCGTATGCGTCTCGCGCCCGGCGCCCGCACGTACGCCGTCCCGCCGCTCGCGCTCGCGGTTCCCTGCCTGTTCGTCCTCCTGCCCGTGGGGCTCGCGCTCGCCGGCCTCGGGCTGTTCGTCCTCTGGTTCCACCGCGACCCCGACCGGGACGTTCCCGCGGACGGTGTCGTCTCGCCCGCCGACGGCCGCGTGAGCGTTCTCAGAACCGAGGACGGTCGCGTCCGCATTGGGGTCTTCATGAACGTCTCGGACGTCCACGTGAACCGCGCGCCCCTCGACGGCGTCGTCGCGTCCGTCGACCACCGCGACGGCGCGCACCGCCCTGCGTTCTCGAAGGAGTCCGAGAAGAACGAGCGCGTCCGCGTCACCACCGATAGCTACGAGCTCGACCTCATCGCGGGCGCGTTCGCCCGCCGCATCCACCCCTACGTCGCACCCGGCGACGTCGTGGAGCGCGGCGAACGCGTCGGCCACATCTCCTTCGGCAGCCGCGCCGACGTCCTCCTCCCGCCCGAGTACGACGTCGAGGACGTCACCGTCGAGGTGGGTGACACGGTTCGCGCGGGCGAGACGGTGCTCGCGTAAGTCGCGTCGCGCCTAACAGTACTCCTCGAGAAGTCGGCCGAGTTCCGCGGCGTACTCCTCGTAGTCGTAGCCGAGCCGCGAGAGCCACATGTGCTGGTAGGCCGGGTGGAGCACCGGCAGTATCGTCACGCCGAGCGGCTCGCACGGGACGGGCTCGAGCACCGAGTCGAGGAAGCCCTCGAGCTCGCGGCTCGCGGCGTCGAACATGACGTGCGTCGCGTGCTTCCCGGTGGTGACGACCACCGCGGGGTCGACGGACTCGAGTTCCGCCTCCAAGTGCTCGAAGCAGTTCTCGAGTTCGGACTGGCGCGGCTCGCGGTTCGACCCCTCACCGTCCGGCGGGAAGCATTTCACCGCGTTCGTGTAGAAGACCGCGTCGTGGCCCGCGTCCGCGAAGAGTTCGCGGACGATTCGTCCCGAATGGCGCGCCGTGTAGGCCATCCCCGTCCAGTTGCCGCCCTGCCACTGCTCGGCCTCGGGCGTCCCCGCGCCCGGCGCCTCGCCGACTGCGACGATGTCCGCGTCGAGGGGACCGTTCCCCCACGCGATGCATTCGCGTGCCTCCGCGAGCGCGGGACAGCGCTCACAACCCGGGGCAACCGGATGTGCCGAATCCGGGTCGGGAAACTCGGGGTCGCTCATACCCGAGCGGAGGCGACGGGGCGCCAAGAGGCGCGCGATTCGTCGCGACGGTCCCGTCACGAGTTACGGGCGTTCCTCCGCCGACACCGCGACACCCACGGCGAAGAGCGAGGCGAGCGCGCCGACGAGCGCGAAGACGCCGACCGCGGAGAGGCCGAGGCGCGCGAGATACCGCAAGTCGGGCGCGAACGCCGCCGCGTCACCGCCCCTCGGTGTATGCCCGAGGACGTTCGCCTCCGGTATCGCCGCGACGTAGAGCGGGTTCGCGAGGCAGACGACGGCGAGGACGCCGAGGGCGAGCGCGAGGGCGTACGCACGGTTCACGCACGGGGATAGGCGGCGCGGGTACGTGGGTGTTACGCGAGCGGCGCGGCCACTGGACGGGGAAGCACAAAGAGAGAAACGGCGGCTCGGGCGTTAGTTCGACTGGATACGGGGCGCGAGCATGTAGGTGACGGAGCCCAGCCCTTCCGCGATGTCGAAGTGGAGTTTGACGGGGAACTCCTCGCCGAGTTCGAGGGTGACCTCGGCGTCCTTCGGGAGCGCCTTGTTCATGTCCTTCAGGTAGTCGAGGCTGAAGAGCGAGCGCGCGTCACCGGCCTCCAGATCGATGAGGTCCTCGCGCTCGAGTTCGAGATGGACGTCGTCGGTGTCGCCCTCGGCGTCGACGTAGAAGAGCTCGCGCTCGGCGTCGACACCCAGTGCGATGTGGTCGGAGACCATGTCGGCGGCGCGGACGGCGCGATCGATGTCCGCGCCCTCGACGACGACCTGCGCGGGGAGGTCGAGGTCGGGGAGGTCGGGTTCCTGTCGGATACTGTCGGGGTCGATGAGTGCCAGGGTGTACTCGAGGCCCTCGATCTGGATGTGGAGCTTGCGGGTCTCCTCGTCGAGTTCGAGCTGGACGAGCTGGCCGGCGTCCGCCATCCCGGCGATGTCCTCAAGCCGGGAGAGGTTGACGCCGATGAGCCCGCCGTCGGCCTCGTAGGACTCGAAGGCGTCCGCGGAGAGTTCCAGGTCCACCATCCCCACGTTCGCGGGGTCGACGGCACGAATTTCGAGGCCGTCCTCGTTGAGGTGGATCTTGCACTCGTCCACCAGCACGCTCACGGAGTCGAGCGTGTCCCGGAGCGTGTCGGCACTCACGATCGCCTTGAACATCTTGGAAATCGGTACGCCCGGGCCGCATAATAAACCCCCGGTATGCGCGCGTGCGCGTGAAGAAGTGGCGGGCGACGGCGGCCGCCGAGCGAAGCGCGTAAACGCCGCCACGCCCTTTACTAGGCCAACAATGGCCGGGAAAGACGAGTACTACAACCGGGCGAAGCAGCAGGGCTATCGCGCCCGCTCGGCGTACAAGCTGAAGCAACTGGACCGCGAACTCGATTTGATTTCGTCGGGCGACACCGTCGTCGACCTCGGCGCCGCCCCCGGTGGGTGGCTGCAGGTCGCCGCCGAGAAGGCCGGCTCGCACGGCCGCGTCATCGGCGTCGACCTCCAGCGCATCGACGACGTCGAGAAGGGCGACGCGCCCGTCGAGACGATTCGGGGCGACATGACCGAGGACGAGACGAAGGAGAAGGTGCGGAAGGCCGCAGACGGCCGCGTCAACACCGTCGTCTCGGACATGGCGCCGAACATGACCGGCGAGTACAACCTCGACCACGCCCGCTCGGCCTACCTCGCCCAGCAGGCGCTCGAGACGGCGGACGACCTCCTCGGCGAGGGTGGGAACTTCGTCGCGAAAATCTTCCAGGGCCAGGACCTCGAGCAGTTCCAGGCGGACGTTGAGCGCGAGTTCGCGTTCACGCGGACGCTCTCCCCCGACGCCTCCCGGGACGCCTCCTCCGAGGTGTACGTCGTCGGGAAGAACAAACTCACGGGCCCGGTCCGTGTCGGCGACGAGCTCGACGTCGAAATCGTCGACGAGGGCGAGGAGGGCGACGGTATCGCGAAGGTCGACGGCTTCACGCTCTTCGTCCCGGACGGCGAGCTGGGTGACGAAGTCCACGTCGAAGTCGTGGACGTCAAGCCCCGCTTTGCCTTCGCGGAGATTCGCGACTAGACACTTTTCCCGGCCGCGTTCGCGGATGAGGGCGACTATTTCGTGGGCGTGACGCGGCCCGTCTCAGCGCGGTTTCCGAGCAGCGAGACCGCGGCGTAGACGAACGGTGTGTCGCAGAGCGCGATGAGGAGCTTCAAGACGTATTGGCCGACGATGAGGCTCGCGATGACGCTCGACGGGAGCGGCGTGCCGCCGAGGAGTTGCGGGGCGAGCCAGAAGCCGACGCCGACGAAGATGACGGTGTCGATGGCCTGACTCGACGCCGTCGAGCCGATGTTGCGCAGCCAGAGGTGCGCGCCGTCGGTACGCCGGCGGAGCGCGTGGAAGACGATGACGTCCCAGTTCTGGCTGACGACGAACGCGCAGAGCGACCCGAGGACGATGCTCGTCGAGGAGCCGAGGACGGTCGCGAAGGTCGCGGGGTCGACAGAGGTGCGCGCGGCGGGTGCGAGAATCGTCGACCAGACGAGCACGAGCAGGACGAAGTTCATCGCGAAGCCCGTGTTGACGACGACCTGCGCGGGCCGTCGGCCGTAGAGTTCGCTGTAGCAGTCCGTCGCGAAGTAGGTGAGCGCGTAGGCGAGCGCCGCGCCCGGCATCACGAGCGTGCTCCCCGTCACCGGGAGGGAGATCGGGAGCTGGAAGGCGAGAATCTTCGACGCGGTCAGTTGGGCAGTGACGAGCGCCGTGACGAAGAGCGCGATGAGGACGACGCGCCCGGTAGCGAGCGGCGTCTCCCCCTCACTCATCCGTTTCCTCCCGGTCGTCCTCGAGGCGCCCGTGCCGGGCGTCGATCTCGTCGAGGACGTCGAGGGTCTTGCGGAGCGAGGCGCGAATCGCGTCCGAGCGGTTCACGAACTTGCCGTCGTCGCCGACGTGCTGGTCGAGGTCCTCGAGGAGTTCCTTCGGGACGTCGACGGATATCTTGGGCATACTCCCGTATTCGTGAGCGAATAGTTAAGCGACGCGTTCGCCGCTCAGGCCGGTCGCTCGTCGACAGTGGTCGGCTCCTCGGGACTCGCACCACCGCCGCCCCGACGGCCGCCGAGCGTCACCACCCAGAGGCCGGCGAGGCCGACGAAGAACGCGATAGCGATGGGCGCGCCGACGACGATCATCGTGTAGAGGCTGTCCGGGGTGACGAGCGCGCCGAATCCGAACGCACCGAGGACGAAGACGCGCCACTGCGCGCGCATCGTGCCGTACCCGACGATGCCCGACCAGTGCGAGAGCCACATCGTCACCGGGATGGAGGCGAGTAGGCCGATACCCGCTGTCGTCATGAACACCAGCCAGAGGAAGTCGCTGATGCGGTAGCTGATGACGACGTTCGCCTGCAGGGCGTCCCAGACGAGGTAGGAGATGATGGTCGGCGCGACGTACATGTAGCCGAGGACGCTCCCGGCGACGATGGTGACGGAGATGGCGGCCGCCCACGCGTAGATGACGCGGCGGCGCGCCTCAATGAACCCGCGCTCGCGCAGCGCCGGCCACATGAAGTAGAGGAGGAGCGGAATCGACACGATGGCCGCGACCACCGTCGAGAGCTTCACCTCGAAGACGAGCGCCTCGACCGGGTGGAGGACGATGGGCCAGCCGAGCGCGTCGGGGTTCTCCTGCAGGACTTCCGGGGGAATGCGGCTGATGAAGTCGTTCCGGATGAACCCGAGGCCGCCCCGGTAGAGGAACGCGAACGTGGCAGCGAGCACGAGCATGAACCAGCCGACCAGCCAGAAGAGCCGCGAGCGCAGGCTCCCGAGGATGAAGCGGATGTCGTGGTAGTAGCCGCCGATGTCCTCCTCGGTGGTTTCCTCCTCGGTGAACGCATCGAGCATCCCCGCGCTCGTCCGCGTGAAGACGTCGCTCTCCTCCCCGGTCTCGCCCTCACCGTCGGCCGCTTCGCCTTCGTCGCCCTCTTCGGCTTTGCGGCGCTCCTCAGCTTCGTCGAAGCGGTCGAGGATCGCGCCGGCCTTCTCCTTCTCGCCGGCCTCCATCGCCTCGTTGGCAAGTTCGAGGGCCTCCTCCTCGTCCATCGCGTCGAAGCGCTCATCGGGCGCCGCGCGGACGCCGGCGGCGTCGAGGACGGAGAGGTTCAGGTTCTCGGGCTTACGCGCCTTCCCGCCGTAGACGGCGTTCTCGGCGGCCGCGGCGGCCGCGATGGCGTCGTAGAGCGCGTAGCCGAACGCGACGAGGAAGCCGACGAACGCGACGACGAGGCCGACGACGGCGAGCGAAGCGTTCGGCCCGAGGCCGACGAATTCCGTCGCCGTCGGGACGCTGTACTGAGAGAAGCGCCCGATCGTCCGGTTGAGCAGGCCGATACCGCCGTAGCCGAAGAAGCCGTAGCCGGCGAGGAAGCCGAGGACGGTACCGCCAGCGAGGACGTTCCAGCGCGCGAGGAGTTCGCGCGAGACGTCGATGCGTTCGCTCCCGCGGCGCGCGAGCGTCACGACTTTCGCGAGGTAGAGGCTGAGCGCGTAGAGGAAGAGGAGCGGGACCGCCCACATGATCTGCGTGAAGGGGTCCGGCGGCGAGAACACCGCACCGAAGCCGAAGATGAGGATGACGGCGTGCTTCCAGTAGTCCCGGAACGTCTCGTAGGGGACGACTTCGGCGTAGGAGAGCGCCGTCATCGCGAGCGGGAGTTGGGCCGCGACGCCGAACGACACGGCGAGCACGAGGATGAACTGCGTCCACGCGACGATGGAGTACATCGGCTGGAGGTTCGCGCTCATCGCGTTCCCCGCGAGGAACGAGAACATCAGCGGGAAGAAGAGCTCGTAGGCGTACGTGACGCCGACGAACGCGAGGAAGATGGCGACGATGCCGATACCCGCGAGTTGCCACTTCGAGACCGAGACGTCCGGGATGATGCCGCGCTCCGCGAGCGGCCGCTTCGCGTAGTAGAGCAGGATGGGGAGCGCGAAGACGACGCCGACGATCATCCCGATTTTGACCTGCAGGAGGATGACGTCGAACGGCGTCTGGAAGATGACGTCGACGTTCTCGTCGAGCCCGAGTTTCGTGATGAGGTCCGCCTTCAGCGCCGGCCAGATGTACTTCCGCATCGCGATGATACCGCCGAAGAGGCCGACGACGAACGCGATGAAGACGACCTGGAGGCGTTTCTGTGCCGTCCCGAGGAGGACACCGATGGTCTCGCGGCCTTCGTTGACCGCGCGGGCGGTGTCCTCGCTAACGACCCCCGAGTCGCTCATTTGTGTCCGGTAGCCCGTTTCCCGTTATCAATCTTCTCCTCGTCACCCAAAAGAAAGCCTATAACGCCGGCATCATCTATCGTAGACAGAGAATGGCAGACGAACCGGACGACGGGGCGCCCGGCCGCGAGGACGCGGGCGACGCCGACGAGGCGACCGAGGACGCGGACGTCACACACGCCGAACCAATCGACGCCGCCCCCGTCGAACCGGAAGTCACGGACGTCACCGCATCGGGGTCCGCGGGGACGGACGAGACGCCCGAGGGGGACACCGATGGCGCCGCGGGCGAGGACGACGGCGGCCTCGAGTACACCCCGCCCACGGCCGACGACGGAGACGAAGAGACCGACGAGGAGGCACCGACCGTCCCCGAGGGAGAAACGGGCCTCCCCGACGACGTCGAGGCCGAAACCGGCGTGATGGGCGGACCGGCGACCGACCAGGAGCAACCGCTCGCCGACCACATCGAGGAGATGGTCAAGCGCCTCGGCATCGTCGTCCTCATCGCCGGCGTCATTAGCGCGCTCTGCTTCCCGCTCGCCGACGGCCTCATCGGCAACATCTGGTACGGCGTCCTCCCCGCCGGCACCACCGCACAGCCCCACATCTACGCGCCACTCGAGCTCATCGTCACCCAGTTCAAAGTGGCGTCCATCGCCGGTGTCGTCGTCGCACTCCCCGTCCTCGTCTACGAGACGTACGCCTTCATGCGGCCCGGCCTCTACCCGAACGAGCGGCGCTACTACCTCTCGGCCATCCCGACGAGCCTCGTGCTCGCCGTCGTCGGCGTCACCTTCGCCTACTTCATCGTCGTCCCCGCCGTGATGACGTACTTCCTCTTCTACTCTCAGAGCGTCGCGAACGCCGCGCTCGCGCTCGGCTCGACGTTCAACCTCATCCTCATCCTGATGGCCTACCTCGCCATCGTCTTCCAGATTCCGCTCTTCGTGATGCTCGCCATCATGATGGGGCTCACGACCCGGCGCTGGCTCGTCGACCGCCGCCTCCTCTTCTGGGGTGCGTTCGCCGGCGTCTCCTTCCTCATGACCCCCGACCCTACCGGTGTTGCGCCCGTCGTCGTCGCCGCCACGATGATCGTCCTCTTCGAGGGGACGCTGTTGCTCCTCAAGTGGACGGGGAACTAGGGGCGTCGCCTTTTTCGGCCGCGAAAATACTGTCCACTCCCGCCCGCCACCTTTTCCTGCGGTCGTTCGCAGTCGCTCACTCCCTGGGAAAATCTGGACCAAAAGCTCGGTACTCCCTCCCTTCAGTCGGTCCGTGCCGAGAAATGGAACTGCTAGCCGCCAGCGTGATCCGGCCCGTCGGCCTAGTCGTCGGCCTCCGCGCCTTCGTTCGCCGGCGAGACGCTCCCCGTCCGGTAGCCGTGCAGGTCGAGCGTCACGTGGTCGAAGCCGACGTCCGAGAGGTGTTCGCGTGCGGCCTCCGCGAACTCGGTGGTGAGCGCGACGTCGAGTTCCTCGGGCGCGACTTCGATGCGCGCGAGGCCGTCGTGGTCCCGGACGCGGAACTGCTCGAAGCCCCACGTCCGCAGGAGGCGTTCGGCCTTCTCGACGCGCGTGAGTTTCTCCTCCGTCACCTCGAGGCCGGTCGGGATGCGCGAGGAGAGACACGCCATCGAGGGCTTGTCCGCGACGCTGAGGCCGTAGTGGTCGGCGATTTCACGGACCTCGTCCTTCGTGATGTCGGCTTCGAGGAGCGGCGAGTAGGCGTCGAGTTCCTCGACAGCCTGCAGGCCGGGTCGGTGGCCCTCGCCAGGGTCGGAGGCGTTCGTGCCGTCGCAGACGGTCGAGATGCCGAGGTCGCGGGCCGCCTCGAACATCTGGGAAAGGCGCATCGTCCGGCAGTGGTAGCAGCGCTCGCCGTCGTTCTCGACGAAGTTCGGGTCATCGAGTTCGCTGAACTCCACGAGCTCGTGGCGGATGCCGATCTCCTCGGCGACGCGCTTGGCGTCCGCGAGTTCGGCCTCCGGGAGCGTCTCGCTCTTGGCGGTGCAGGCGACGGCGTCGTCGCCGAGCGCGTCGTGCGCGAGGGCGGCGACGACCGAGGAGTCGACGCCACCGCTGAACGCGACGAGCACGCTGTCGCGCTCCGCGAGGGCGTCGCGGGCGGCCGCGAGTTTGGCCTCGACGGTCATACCACACGGTTTCGCACGGCACTCCCTTCCGTGTACCGGTCGGGGCGACGCGATGGCGCCTTTTAAGCCGCGGGAGGGCGTCACTCCGAGGCGATGCTGGACATCGAGGACGTCGCGCGATGGGTCTCCGGCCGGTCGGTCTGGTGGCCGTTCGCGACACTCGCGCTACTCGTCTTGACGTACGTCGCCGTCGGCATCGAGGGGCAGTTGGGCGCGCTCGGCGTCCCCGGCTACCTCCTCGTGCAGGCCTACGAGCGTGCGCTGGCGGCGACGGTCGGCGTCGGCGCGCTCGGGCCGGCCGACCCCGTCGGCCTCGCCGTCTTCTGCTACCTCCTCTCGCTGCCGGTCGGGGCCTTCCTCCGGGTGTTCGCGGCGGCGTGGCGCTGGCGGAAGGGCCTCCTCTACCCCGAGGAGTACCCCCACTACTGAGGGCAAGACGTTTTCCCGATGACGCCTAATGCGGGAGCGATGGAACTGGAGGAGGTCCCGGGTGTCGGCGCGAAGACGGCCGAGCGACTGCGCGAACTCGACGACCCACAGGACGCCTTAGAGCGCGAGGACGTCGCCGCCGTCGCGTCCGCGCCCGGCGTCTCGGCGGGCCGCGCGGCCCACATCGTCCGTGGCGCGATTCGGGCGCGCCACGACGACCCCGGCGGCTTCCTCGCCACCGACCGCGCCCGCGAGGTGTACGACGCCGTCCTCGAACTCCTACAGGAGCGCGCGGTGACGACCTACGGCGAGCGCCGCCTCGCGACGTTCTACCCGTCCGCGGCCGATTCACGCATCGAGGAGGTCGCCGAGTTCGCCGAGCGGGCGTGCAAGCGCGACGTCGATTCCGCCGTGCTGGACGCACTCGAAGACGTCTCGCCGGTCGAACGCCCCTCGGACGTCACGGTCCGGGACCGCTGTCTCGCGACGACGGACGCCGAGACGTACGCCGAGGCGAAGGAGGCGTTCCCCGAACTCTCCGTGGAAGTCGTCGAGGACACCCACGGCCTCGCGGACCTCGCGCGGGGCTACGCGTCGGTCGTCGCGCTCGACGAGGCGTTCGCGGGCGTCACCGTCGATGGCGACGTGACGGTCGACCCGAAGGCGTTCGACCACCCCGAAGAGTACGTGCCCGAGCGGACGCTCGCGTTCTTCGCGACGAACCGCGAGTCGCTGCGCGCCGCAATCGCGGTGCACCGACACGCCGGGCTGGACGCACCCGTGGACCTCGACGCCTTAGAGGACGGCCTCGGCGAGCTCGACGCGGACGGGAGTGTCGCGGGCGACGAGGAGCTGGAGCGGTTGAACGTCGCCGTCGACGACCTCGACGCCGCCGTCTCCACCGCCGAGTCGGTGGCGAACGACCACCTCCGGGAGGCACTCGAGGAGCGCGACGTCACCATCGAAGGCGCAGACCTGCTCTCGCTCGTCGAGCGCGGCGCCGGCGTCGACTCCCTACTCTCCAGGGAGTTGGCGGACGAGTACGCCGCGGCGGTGGCGGCAGCGCGCGAGCACGTCGCAGACACCCTCGCACTGCGCGAGGACGAGGCGAGCCTCGCTGACCAGATTTTCGGCGACGAACCCACCTATCCGGTCGAGCGCCGTGGCGACGCGGTGTCGCGGCTCCGCGAAGACCTCGTCGCCGAGCGCGACCGGCGGGCGGCGAAGCGCAAACGCGACCTCGCAGCGCGCCTCGCCGACCTCCGCACGGGTGCCGCGGAGCTCGTCCGAGACGCCCTCGATCTCGACGTCGAACTCGCCGTCGCGCGCTTCTGCGAGGACTTCGACTGCACGCCCGCCGAGCGCGACGCCACCGGCTTCGAGATCGAGGGCGGGCGCTCGCCCCTGCTCGACGTACCGTTCGAGGACGTCGAGCCCGTTGATTACGGCGTCGAGGGCGTCGCGCTCCTCTCCGGCGTGAACTCCGGCGGGAAGACGAGCACGCTCGACCTGGTGGCGACGGTGGTCGTGCTCGCGCACATGGGCCTCCCAGTGCCCGCCGACTCCGCGCGCGTCCCCGCAGTCGAGGAACTCCACTACTACGCGAAGAGCCAGGGGACACTCGACGCGGGCGCGTTCGAGGCGACGCTCCGGGACTTCGCGGCGCTCACGCGCGGCGCGGACGCGAAGTGCGTGCTCGTCGACGAACTGGAGTCCATCACCGAGCCGGGCGCGTCGGCGAAAATCATCGCGGGCATCCTCGAGGAACTCCACGACGCGGGCGCGACGGGCGTCTTCGTCTCGCACCTCGCCGGCGAAATCCGGGACACCGCGGACTACGACGTGGACGTGGACGGCATCCGCGCCGTCGGTCTGGAGGACGGCGAGTTGGTCGTCGAGCGCTCCCCCGAGAAGGGGTTGCTGGCGCGCTCGACGCCCGAACTCATCGTCGAGAAGCTCGCCGGGGAGGGCGAGGACACCGCCTTCTACGAGGGGCTGTTGGAGAAGTTCTAGAAACCCGGCGAAGGCTTATGTGGCGTGCGAACCGACGTTTCGCCGATGGCCGACGACCCCGACGGAGGGATGCTGTCGTGGGACGAGTCGGTGTTCCGCGACGAGCACGTCTTCGAAATCGACTACGTGCCGGAGGCGTTCCGCCACCGCGAGTCGCAACTCCAGACCCTCCAGTACGCGTTGAAGCCGGCAGTCCGGGGGAACCGGCCGCTGAACGCGATGGTTCGCGGGCCGCCGGGCACCGGGAAGACGACGGCCGTCCAGAAGCTCTTCGCCGAGCTCGGCGGCCAGCCCGGTGTTCGGGTCGTCCGCGTGAACTGTCAGGTGGACTCGACGCGCTACGGCGTCTTCTCGCGCGTCTTCCAGTCAATCTTCGACTACGAACCGCCCTCCTCGGGCATCTCGTTCAAGAAGCTCTTCGGGCAGGTCGCCGAGCGCCTCATCGACGAGGAGGAAGTCCTCGTCGTGGCGCTCGACGACGTGAACTACCTCTTCTACGAGAACGAGGCGTCCGACACGCTCTACTCGCTGCTGCGCGCCCACGAGACGTACCCGGGCGCGAAGGTCGGCGTCGTCGCCGTCTCCTCCGACCCGGACCTCGACGTCATCGAGGCGCTCGACGGGCGCGTCCAGTCCGTCTTCCGCCCCGAGGAAGCCTACTTCCCCGTCTACGACCGCGAGGAGGTCGCGGACATCCTCGGCGACCGCGTCAAGGTCGGCTTCCGTGACGGCGCGGTCGGGATGGACGTCCTCGATAGGGTCGCCGAACTCACCTCGAACACGGGCGACCTCCGGGTCGGCATCGACCTCCTCCGACGGGCGGGACTCCACGCGGAGTCGCGGGCCTCCCGTACCGTCGAGTTGGAGGACGTCGAGGCGGTGAGCGAGGAGGCGCGCAACCTCCACCTCTCCCGGAACCTCGACGCGCTGAGCGAGGTCGAGCGCACGCTCGTGGACGTCGTCGCGGACCACAATGGCGAGCAGGCGGGCGACGTCTACGACGCGTTCGCCGAGCGCACCGACCTCGGCTACACGCGCTACACGGAGGTCGTGAACAAGCTCGACCAACTCGGCCTCATCGACGCGCGCTACGAGAGTTTGGAGGGACGCGGGCGCTCGCGGACGCTGACGCTCGCTCACGACCGGGACGCCGTGAAGCGCCGCCTCTAACGGTTCGGTTCGTTTTTGCCTCGCGGCGGAGAGTGTGGACGTATGAAGCAGCGTGGCGGGAGCGAGACGGCGAAACGGAACGCGGGTGAATACGCCGCCGACTACGTCGACGACGGGGACGTCGTCGGCCTCGGCACCGGCAGTACGGCCGCGCACGCGATTCGGGCGCTCGGGCGGCGCGTCGACGCTGGCCTCGACATTCGGGGAGTGCCGACGAGCTTCCAGTCGAGGGAGCTCGCCCGCGAGGCCGGAATCCCGCTCACGACCCTCGACGACGTCGGCGGCGTCGACGTCGCCATCGACGGCGCCGACCAGTTCGACCGGGAGACCGGCGCGCTCGTGAAGGGTGGCGGCGCGGCGCACACCCGCGAGAAACTCGTCGACGCCTCGGCCGGGCGCTTCGTCGTCGTCGCCGACCCGTCGAAGGCCGCGGCGGAACTCGACCACACCGTCCCCGTGGAGGTGCTCCCGTCCGCACGCCGCCCCGTCGCGACGGCGGTCGCCGAGATGGGCGGCGACGCGACGCTCCGGTCGGCCAAGCGGAAGGACGGCCCCGTCGTGACGGACAACGGCAACCTCGTCCTCGACTGTGCGTTCGGCGCGATTGCGGAGCCACCGGCGCTCGCGACGGACCTCTCGACGACGCCCGGCGTCGTGGAGCACGGGCTGTTCGTCGGACTCGCGGACGAAGTCATCGTCGGGACGGAGGACGACGTCGAGCGCTACCGCTACGCGTCGGAATAAACGAAAGGAGAGGGTTGAACCGAGTTACAGGTCGCGAGGCTGAACGGTCTTGCGACCGTTCTCCTCGGCGCGGCGGGCGGCGTCGTCGAGGAGGTCCTCGACCTTCTCGTCGAGCGCGTCGTAGAAGTCGGACGCGACGTTCTTCTCCTCGAGCGCTTCCTTCACAGCGGCCTTGACGATGAGGTCTGCCATACGGCGTTTGCTTCATCTGCCTTCTTAATAAGGCTTCCCATCAACGGACGTGAGACGGCCGTTTGGCGGGGCTTCGCGGAGCGTAACCTACCTGTATTTGTCGGCCGATGTCCCGACCATGCGAGAGGTACTCGAACGACTGTCGGAGGGCGAGCTGTCGGTCTCGGAGGCGGAAGCGGCGCTTTCGGGCTACGCGACGACCGATGCGGGACGCTTCGACGCCGCGCGGGAGACGCGACGCGGCGTCCCGGAGGCGATTCTCGCGGAGGGAAAAACGCCCGACGAGACAGGGTCGCTCGCCGTGACTGCGGTCGAAACGACCGGGCGCGCGCTCGTGACGCGCGCCAGCGAGGCACACCGGGACGCCGTCGTCGCCGCCGTCGCGGACAGCCATCCCGAGGCGGACGTCACCGTCGACGAGCGCTCCCGCGTCGTCGTCGTCCACGCCCCCGAGTTCGAGGCGCCGGACCTCGACGCGACCGTCGGCCTCGTCTCAGGGGGGACGAGCGACGCCGTCCCCCTGGGTGAGGCGGACGCGGTGGCCTCGGAGATGGGCGCTGACGTCGAGCGCGTCGAGGACGTCGGCGTCGCCAGTATCGCGCGCCTCCTCGACTGCGTGGACGACCTCCGGGCGTGCGACGTCGTCGTCGTCGCGGCAGGTCGCGAGGGCGCGCTCCCCACCGTCGCCGCGGGCCTGCTGGACGCGCCCGTCATCGGACTCCCCGTCTCAACGGGGTACGGCCACGGCGGCGAGGGCGAGGCCGCGATGCTCGGGATGCTCCAGTCCTGCACGGTGCTCACTGCGGTGAACGTCGACGCCGGGTTCGTCGCCGGCGCACAGGCCGGCCTCATCGCGCGACGCATCGCCGCGGCACGCGCCGAGTGACGGCGGAGTCGGGGGCGAGCGAAACGACCATCCCCCGCGACGTCTAGCACGCAGGCGTGCACCACGTCTACGTCCTCGAGTGTCGCGACGGCACCTACTACACGGGCTACACGACGGACGTCGAGCGGCGCGTCCGCGAACACAACTCGGGGCGGGCCGCGAAGTACACGCGCGGCCGGACGCCCGTCGAACTCGTGCACACGGAGGCCTACGAGACGAAGAGCGAGGCGATGAGTCGCGAGTACGAAATCAAACAGCTCTCGCGCCGGCAGAAAGAGGAACTCGTAGAGAGCGAGTAGAGGACGTCGAAGCAGCGACGCGGGCTCGCGGGTCGTCCCTCCCCGCTCGCCTTCTCGCAGTGCCCTCGCGATTCGTGGGTCGCTCAGTTACCGCGTTATTCGGGCTTCAGGCCGCCGTCCTGCACGCGCATGATGGCCTCGCCGTCGGCGAGGTTCGGCGCGTCCACGAGGCGGACGATACGCTTGTCGCCCTTCGACTTCCGGAGGTAGATGCGGAACGTCGAGGTGTGCCCGAGGATGTTGCCACCGATGGGCTTCGTCGGGTCGCCGAAGAAGGAGTCCGGGTTGGACTGGACCTGGTTCGTGATGACGACGGCGGTGTTGTGGAGGTCGCCGATACGCAGGAGGTCGTGGAGGTGCTTGTTGAGCTTCTGCTGGCGGTCGGCGAGTTCGCCACGGCCGACGTACTCGGCGCGGAAGTGAGCGGTGAGCGAGTCCACGCAGAGCAGGCGGACCGGCCAGTCGGTGTCCTCGTTCTCCTGAGCGACTTCCTTCGCCTTCTCGGCGAGGAGTATCTGGTGGTTGGAGTTGAACGCCTTCGCGACGTGAATCTTGTCGAGGACGCTCTCGAGGAGTGCGTCGAGGTCCTCCTCGCTGTCCGCGCTCCCGTCCTCGATGCCGTGGAGTTCCATGGTGTCCTCGAGGACGTCGTCTTCGAGGCCGCGGACCATGTCGTCGATACGCTCGGGACGGAAGGTGTCCTCGGAGTCGACGAAGACCGCGGAGCCTTCGAGGCCGCCGTGTTCCTTGGGGAGCTGGACGGTGACGGAGAGCTGGTGGGTCACCTGCGACTTCCCGGCACCGAACTCGCCGTAGACTTCAGTGATGGACTGCGTCTCGACGCCACCGCCGAGCAGGTCATCAACCTCGGGGACGCCCCAGGTGAGCTTCCCGATCTTTTCGCGGCGTTCGAGGACGGCGGTACCGCTCTCGAATCCGCCGATGTCGGCGTGCTTGCGGGCGCTCTGGATGATGTCGTTCGCGCTGGACTCGCCGACGTCGCCGGTGTTGGAGAGTTCACCGGGACTGGCGACGGCGATGCTCTGGAAGGAGTCGTAGCCGGCGTCGCGGAGTTTCTCAGCGGTCGCAGGGCCGACACCGGAGAGCTCCTCGAGGTCTTCTTCGGACATACCCAACCGTTGTGCGGCCGTGGGGATAAACCCTCGTATACAGCAGAGTGAAAGTGAAACCGCGAGGCGCGAGCGTTGCGCTCGTCGGGGTGAGGCGAAGGTTTAGGGGCGAAGAACAGTTCCTACTCCCACGGATGCCCGCCGGGCGTGTCCGGCCAGAGCGGGTACCAGTAGGACCGGTCGTCCTCGACGTCGAGTTCGCCGTCGAGCACCGACTGGAGGGTGAACTCGGTCGAGGAGTCGCGCTCGTGGTCGTCGGCGGGCGCGAACGGGTAGAACGACCCCCGCTTGAAGGAGTAGACCCAGTAGACCGTCCGCCCGCCGTCCAGCGGGTCGAATCCGAAGACGGCGGCGAGCAGGCGGTTGCCGTAGCCGCGCTCGACGAGGGTGTCCGCGGCGACGTAGAGCTCGGTGGTGAGGTCAGTGATGTCGTCGCGCTCCACGACGGCCCACGTGTAGCCGTGCTCGTCCGTCCGAATCTCGGAGAACCCGTCGCCCTCCAGCACGTCCTCGACGTCGCGCAGGGTGCTCTTGAAGTCCGTCGAGGAGACTGCGGAGAGACAGAGCCCGGCCTGTGGCGCGGGTTCGTAGTCGAGGTCCGCCTCCATCGTCACGGAGGCGCTGTTCAACTGGAAGAAGTCCTCCGGGTCGGCCTCGCGGGTGGCGTCGCGTTCGGCACTGAGGCCGAGGACGTCCCGAACGGTGTCGAAGAAACCCATCTATGCGGTGAACGTGGTCTCCATCTCCTTCTCGAGGTCGCGCAGGCGCGCGACGCGGCGCTCCGTCGACGGGTGGGTGCTGAACAGACGCATGATGGAGCCACCCTGCAGCGGGATGATGAAGAAGGCGTTCATCTCGGCCTGCTCGCGCATGTCTTCGGTCGGGACGCGGTCCATCCGGCCGTCGATTTTGAGGAGCGCGGACGCGAGCGCCGCCGGGTTCCCAGTGATGAGCGCGGCCCCGCGGTCCGCGGCGAACTCGCGGTAGCGGCTGAGCGCGCGGATGAGCAGGTAGGAGACGATCCAGACGACGAGCGAGACGAGGATGGCGACCCAGATGGGTGCCTGATTCCGGTCGCGGCCCCCGCCGCCGAAGAGCCACCCCCAGCGGACGATGATGAACGCGATGGTCGAGAGGAACGACGCTACCGTCATCACCGCCATGTCGCGGTGTTTCACGTGCGCGAGTTCGTGCGCGAGGACGCCCTCGACCTCCTCCTCGTTCAGCGCGTCGAGGAGGCCGGTGGTGACGCAGACGGCGGCGTGGTTCTTCGAGCGTCCAGTCGCGAAGGCATTTGGAACGCGCGAGTCCACGACGGCGACGGTCGGCTTCGGCAGGTCGGCCTGCTGGGAGAGCCGTCCCACGACGCCGTGGAGGTGTGGGTACTCGTCCTCGGAGACTTCGCGCGCGCCCATACTCCAGAGCGTGAGTTTGTCGCTGAAGAAGAACTGCGCAATCGAGAACCCGCCCATGAGGAGCGCGATGACGAGCAGCCCGCCGCCGAAGTACCACGCGAGCGCGGCGGCGAAGACGAGATAGACGACGAACAGCAACAGCATCGTGAGGACCATCCGGGCCCGGAGGCCCCAGTCCACTTTCCACTCCATACGTGGGTGTTGGCGCTATGAGACTAAAAGCCGTCCCCGTCGGTGGCCGCGACCCGTTGTCCGCCGTCGGCGGCCATCGGCGGAACGGACGCCGGCACGTAGTCTGGGCCGTGCGGGCCGCAGGGTCGTCGCGCACCCACAACACCACGAGTCAGGTAGAGACCAGCAGTGCCAGTTTTGCCAGAACACACACCACCGATGCCAGTAACACCAACCCGGACAGCTAGTGACAGATAGACCGCACCCACACCACATCGGTGGTGTGTCTCCCTCAACAGACCCGAACCAGCCCGCCGACTCAACGGCGAGAGAGTACCACACACGCGGAAGGGCCGGGTTTAACCGTTTTCGCGGCCTAGTGGGCGCAACTATGAGCGAGGCCGCTTTCTGTCCCCGTTGTGGAGACCCGTCACCGGAGGGTGCGACGGGGCACACCCGCCGCGAGCGGGCGCTCTGCAACGACTGCTACTTCGACGACTTCGAGTTGGTCGACGCGCCCGAGCGCGTGGAGGTGACCGTCTGTGCGCACTGCGGGGCTATCGACCGTGGTGGGCGCTGGGAGGACGTCGGCGCGCGCGACTACACGGACATCGCCGTCGAGTCCGTCTCCGAGGCGCTCGGCGTCCACGTCGACGCCGAGGACGTCTCGTGGGGCGTCGACCCCGAGCAGGTGGACCCGACGACCATCCGGATGCACTGCCAGTTCTCCGGCGTCGTCCGGGGCGAACCGCTCGTCGAGGAGTTCACGGTGCCCGTGAAGATCGGGAAACAGACCTGCCAGCGCTGTGGGCGCATCGCGGGCGACTACTACGCGAGCGTCGTGCAGGTGCGCGCCGTCGGCGACCGGACGCCGACCAACGAGGAGACCGAGCGCGCCCGCGAAATCGCCGAGGAGATCACGGAGTCGATGGAGGCCACCGGCGACCGGAACGCGTTCGTGACGGAGGTCTCGGAGAAGCCGGAGGGCCTCGACCTGAAGCTCTCCACGAACAAAATCGGGAAGAACGTCTCCCGGAAGCTCACCGAGGAGTTCGGCGGCGCGTACTCCTCCTCGGAGACGCTCGTCACGGAGGACGAGGACGGGAACGAGGTCTATCGCGTGACGTACGCGATCCGCCTCCCCGAGTTCGTCCCCGGCGACGTCATCGACCTACAGGCGGACGACGAGGGACCCATACTCGTGCGTTCGGTGCAGGGGAACCTGAAGGGCGTGCGCGTGACGACGGGCGAGCCCTACGAGGCGAACTACGAGGTGGGTGACGCGCCCGACGCGCGGAAACTCGGGACGACTGACGACGCCGTGGAGACGACGCTCGTCTCCGTCGAGGACGAGAACGCCGTGCAGGTGCTCGACCCCGAGACGTACGAGTCGGTGACGGTGGCGCGCCCGGCCTACCTCGACACGGGCGCGAACACGGTGTCGGTGCTGAAGTCGCGCGCGGGCATCCACGTCCTGCCGTCGTGAACGCACTCGCCGTCGTCGTTCCGAAGGCCGACGCGGAGGAGAAACTCGACACGCTCGAGGCCGAGGGCGTCTACGACGACGCCCGGAAGGTCGTCGAGCACGACGACGACCACGTCGAGTTGCCGGTGCTCGCCGAACCGCGCGCGACGACGTTCGACGACCTCGTCACACAGCCCGACCCCGAGATTCGACGGGCGAGCCTCGACGACTACCTCCGCGAGCGCGGGTGGGACGACGCCGAAGTCGAGCGTGCGCCGTCCTCGTGGGCGATCGTCGGCGACGTGATTCTCGTCTCCTTCCCCGAGGACTGCCCGGACCGCGAGGCGGTCGGCGAGGCACTCCTCGAACTGCACGGGGAGGCGGAGACGGTGCTCGCGCGCGGCGGTATCGCGGGCGAGACGCGCGAACCTGACGTCGAGGTGGTCGCGGGCCACGGCGACACCGAGACGGTCCACACCGAGCACGGCACGCGCTACGCGCTCGACCTCGCGGACGTGATGTTCGCGCCGGGGAACAAGGCCGAGCGCGCCCGGATGGGCGAGGTCGTGCGGGAGGGCGAGCGCGTCCTCGACATGTTCGCCGGCATCGGCTACTTCGCGCTCCCGATGGCGCGCGCCGGCGCCGACGTGGTGGCCGTCGAGAAGAACCCGACGGCGTTCCGTTATCTCGCGGAGAACGCCCAGTTGAACGGCGTCGGCGCGAACCTCGAGTGCGTGCTCGGGGACTGCCGCGAGTACGACGCCGTCGAGCCCTTCGACCGCGTGGTGATGGGGTACTACGACAGCATCGGCGGCCACGGCGCGGACGCCGAGCGCGACCCGTCCTATCTCACGGCGGCGCTCGACGCGCTCGACGGGAGCGGGATGGTTCACGTCCACACGACGTGCCCCGAACCGCAGTTCCCGGACCGCCCGAGCGCGCGCGTCGAGGCCATCGCCGCCGACTACGGCGTCGACGTCGAAGTCGCGGACGCGCGCGTCGTGAAGTCGCACAGCGAGGGCGTCGTCCACGGCGTCCTCGACGTCCGCGTGTAGGCCGCCACGGCTTTCTCGGCGGCGGCGCAACTGGGAGTATGGGCGAGGGCGAACGCCACGTCTGGCTGGCGGTACTGCTCGCGCTGCTCGTCATCGGCGCGAGCGTCGCGTGGGCGGTGCTGTAGAAGGGCGACAGTTTACGGTCGTCCGGCGAATACAGGGCGTATGGATCGACAACGCGTCCTCGCGCTGTTCCTCGCCGCACTGATGCTCACGTCGAGCGTCGCCTACGTCGTCACGATGGTCTAGTCGACGTCCCAGACGTCCGCCATCGGACTCCGGCGCTCCGCACCCGAGTCATCGTCGCCGCGCTCGGAGCGACGCGTCCGTGGCCCCGAGCCGGCACCACTGTCCCGATCCCCCCCGTTTCCGGTGGAGCGCGACGGCGTCGTCGGCACGCCCGAGGACACGTTCGCGGTGGCGGCGGCCGCATCGAGATCGGGGAGGTCCGGGACGCTCATGCGGTCGACTTGCTCGCGGAACCACGTCGGCATGTCGTGGCGCGCGCGCTCGAAGACGTCGAGGACGGAGTCGTCGGCGATATAGGTCGCGCCGTAGTCGTCGGGCGCGCGGACGACGCGGCCCGCGGCCTGAATGAGCGTTCTGAGCGCGCTCCGGTAGTACCACGCCCACTGGTCGTCGGCGAGGCGGCGCGCGACCCGCGAGTCGCCCGTGTTGAGGAACGGCGCCTTACAGACGACCTGCCACCTGGCGAGGTCGCCCTTCAGGTCGAGGGCCTCCTCCATCTTCACGGAGAGGAACGCCTCGGGTTCGTCGCTCGCCTTCCACGCCTCCAAGTCGGCGTCGCGCGTCTCGCTCCCGTGCGCCCGGACGCGGTTGGCGACGCCGAGGGCCTCGAGTTCGTCGTAGAGTCGCTCCTGAATGCTGTAGGAGTGGCAGTGGACGATGCCCTTCTCGTCGGGACGGGCGGCCATGACGCGCGCGACCGTTCGGGCGACCTCCGGGAGCGTGGTGTCGCGCTCCTCGTAGGTCATCTTCCCGCAGGTCACGTCGTAGAGCGGGCGGTTCTCCACGGGGAAGGTGTGTTCGACGTCGACGAGCGCGACGTTCGACGGGTCGAGGCCGACGGAGCGACAGAACGCCTCCTTGTTGAGGATGGTCGCCGAGAGAAGGGCGAACTTGTTCGCGCGGTCCCAGACGGTGTGCTGGAGGTAGCGCTCGGGGTTCATCGGCTTCGCGGTGATGCGCTGCTCGCCATCTTGGTCGACCACCCACGTCGTCGCCGACTGGGGGTCGCGGTAGTCCTCGACGAACCACGACACCTCGCTGATGAGTTCCTGCAGCCGGTCGCGCTCGGCGGCCTCCTCGGCGTCGAGTTCGTCCGCCTCTAGCAACTCGTCCTTCCGGGCCTCGCACTGGGAGACGAGTGTGTCGGCGAACTGCGCGGCGCGCTCGGCGGGGTCGTCGGTGCCCCGGCCGTCGGTGATGTCGGGCACGCGGAGGTCGTCCCAGAGCGGCACCGTCCGCGGGCCGAGTTCGACCGTCGCGTACATCTCCGCCCACTCGGAGAGGCCGTGTGCCTCGTCGATGACGCAGACGTCGCGCTTCCTGAAGACCTCCGAGCCCGCGGTGCGCATGAAGTAGGCGAGCGTCATCGCGGCGTGCGAGCGTGCGCTGGCGACGGCGCGCGCCGAGAAGTACGGACAGCGGTGTTTGACCGCGCAGTCGTAGCCGCGCTCGCGGGCACAGGGCGCGCGGTCGACCGGCGTGTTCTCCTCGTCGGGGAGGATGCAGGTGTAGTTGCTCTTCCCACGAATCACCTTCAGGTCGTCCAGCAGTTCGTCGGCGGCGACGTCGTCGACCTGGGAGACCTGTGGCGTCGTGTAGTACGCGCCGGTCGCCTCGGTGGGGTCGGCGTCGTCCACGTCGCGCGCACACCCCATGATGGCGCGGGCGACGAGCGACTTGCCCGATCCCGTGGGCGCGCGGACAAGCACGACATCGTTGCCCGCCTCGAACGCCGCGCGGACGTCGGAGAGCGCCTGCTCCTGCGTTCCTCGATAGGAGGGCGCCGGGAACTCCGCGTGGATGCGCGCCGGATTCACTGCCTCGACGGTGGGGGCGGACGCTCCTTAACCACCACGCTCTCCGGGGCCGTCCTGAACGGACTCACGCCTCGGTGATGGCGTCCACGTCCGCACGCGAGGGGTTCTCGGGCAACTGCTCGATGCACTCGAAGCAGAGGAAGAACTCCGAGCCGTCCTCGAGTTCGAGCGTCAACCCGCCGGGGCCCGCCTTCTCGAGGTCGCCGAAGTCCCAGAAGTCCCCGACGCCGCCCGGCACTTCGACGCGCTTCCCGCAGGCGTCGCAGCGTCGCTTGCTCATACGTCACGTCCGGGGGCGAGCGCCTTCGGTGTGTCGGGGCGAGCCCGTGCGTTTTTTCGCGGCGTGCGACGAACGCGCACGGTATGGAGGTGGACTGTGAGGGGTGTGCGGGGTGCTGCCTCGACTGGCGGCCGCTGGTCGACGCGCCGACCGACCACGAGCGCCGCGGGCCGCGCCCCCCGCTGGACGACACGTACAACCTCGTGCCGCTGACCCGCGAGGACGTCCGGGCGTTCGTGGACGCGGGCCTCGCGGACGCGCTGACGCCGCGTCTCTGGACGGCGGCCGAAGGCGACGACTCGGTGACGGTCGACGGCCACGAGCTCGCCGCGATTGGCGGGAAGCCGGTCTTCTTCGTCGGTCTCCGCAAGATTCCGAAGCCCGTCGCGCCGTTCGACACGGAGCCGCGGTGGCTCCGGTCGTGCGCGTTCCTCGACCCGGAGACGCTCCAGTGTCGGGTGCACGACTCGGAACTCTACCCTGAGGAGTGCGGCGACTACCCGGGACACAACCTCGCCTTGGAGGCCGAGGCGGAGTGTGAGCGCGTCGAGGACGCCTTCGGCGGCGAGCGACTCGTGGACGACACGCCGCCCGAGGACGCGGGCGTCCTGCTCGGCCCGCAGGCGCTCGGCGAGAAGGTCTTCTGCTATCCGGACGCCGACGAACTGGACGGCGTCGTCGCGCGCATCGCCGACGGTGAGGTGACACAGGAGGACCGGGCGCGGTTCATCGGCGTCGCCGCCGCGAGCGCGCCCGCCACCACCCAAATCGCGCCGGGGAAGCGCGAGACGTACACCGAGCGCGCCCGCGAGGCGGACTCGTGGGTGGGTCGGGCGGCCGACGAGTGGGCGTCGCGCGCGGGCGTGCTCGGGACGCGCGAGGGGGCCGACCCGCACCTCGGGGAGTCGGTTGAGGCATCGCGCGGCGCGCCCGCGACGCCCGGGTGGGACAGTTAAGGCGCCGACGGCCGACCGAGACGTATGCGCGTTCTCGTCACCGGTGCGTCCGGGTTCGTCGGCCACCACCTCGTGCCCGCGCTCGTGACCGCGGGCCACGACGTCCGGGTGCTCGTCCGGGACCCGAGTCGCTACGACCCACCCGATGGCGTCGAGGTCGCCACCGGCGACCTGCTCGACCCATCGAGTTTCGCCGGCGTCTTCGCGGACGTCGAGGCCGCCTACTACCTCGTCCACTCGATGAAGGCCGGCGAGGCCTTCGAGGAGCGCGACCGGATGGCCGCACACAACTTCGCGGACGCCGCGAGCGCCGCGGGCGTCTCGCGCGTCGTCTACCTCAGCGGCCTCGGCGGCGAGGACGACGCGCTGAGCGAGCACCTGCGCTCGCGTCGCGAGGTCGAGTCCGTCCTCCGGGACGGCGACTACGACCTCACCGTCCTCCGCGCCGCCATCGTCGTCGGCGCCGGCTCGACGGGCTTCGACGTCGTCCGCCAGCTCGCCGAACGCCTCCCCGTGATGCTCACGCCGAAATGGGTGCGCACGCCCTGCCAGCCGATCGCCGTCGCGGACGTCGTCGCCTACCTCGTCGGCGTCCTCGACGCCCCGGCGACCGCGGGTGAGACCTACGAGGTGGGCGGCCCCGAAGTGCTCACCTACGAGGAGATGCTGGAGCGCACGGCGTCCCTGATGGGACACCGGCTCGTGGTGGTTCCCGTCCCGGTGCTCTCGCCGACGCTCTCGGCGTACTGGCTCGACCTCGTGACGGACGCGCCCCGGGAGGTCGTCCACCCGCTCGTCCACGGCCTGAAGAACCCGGTCGTCGCAAACGACGCCGCCATCCGCGAGCACGTCGACGTCACGCTGACGCCGTTCGACGACGCGGTGCGCGCGGCGCTCGCCGCCGCGGAGAGCGATGCGTGAGGAAGCGGGCGGTGTCCGCCGTCGTGACGGTGGCGCCGTCTACGGCCGGGCGTGGACGTACGAGAGCATCGTCGGCGCGATTCCCGGCCTCGACGTCCCCGACAGGGTCGCGCTCGTCGCCCAGTTCGCCCTCTTCGAAGGGTTCGTCCTCGCGCTCGCGGCCATCTACGGCCTGTGGGACGCGGTGCCACCGGCGACGGCGGCAGTGGTGGTCGCGACGGCGGGGAGCGCACTCATGCTCGACCTCGGGCGGCGTCTCCGGGGCGCAGACCTGCCCGCGGCCTACACGCACGTCGTCTTCGGGTCGAGCGTCGAGACGGTGCTGGGCGTGCTCGCCTACGTCGCGCTGCTGACCTACCTGTTCGCCGTCGACCCGCACGACGGCGCGACGCTCCTCGGGGCGTGGCTGGGGACGCCGCTCCCCGCGCCGGCGGTGTTCCTCGCGCTCCTCGTCTGCTGGGACGTCTGCTACCGCATCGGCGTCGGTTGGTGGGCGGCGGTGACGGCGTTCTGGCGCGCGGTCGCGTTCGACCTCGATGCGACGACGCGGGACGTGGTGCGGGCCGCCGACCGACGAATCGCGGCGTTCGGACTGTTGCAACTCGTCCTCCTGCCGTTCCTCGCGGCGGCGCCGCTGTTGGCACTCGCCGTCGGAGGGCACGTCGTTGCAGTACTCGTCGTCGTCGGAGCGGCGAGAGTGAGGAGTTAATTCCGCTTTATCTCTTTGAACTGGTCGAGCAGCGCCTCCGCGGAGTCGCCCGAGTCGTACGTGACGGTCCCGTGATAGTGGGTCCGGTCGTCGTCGTCGCTCACGTCGACGTCGGCGTTCTTCCGTTCGCGGCGCTCGTGCTCGTCCTCGTCGTAGGAACCGATTGCCATGGTAGACCTACCCATGGGTAGGAAACACGCTGTCATTAATGTAACGGACGTTCACAAAAGTTCCGCGGGCGGGCGGTGCCTCAGAAGGAGACGGGCTCGTGGCCGTCGACGCCCATCGGGGTGGGGTCGCGGTCCGAGTAGCCGATGCGCCCGACGGCGTCCTGCCCGAGCGCGCCCATGACAGCGTGAACGGCCTCGGTGGCATCCGCGAACTCGTCGTCACCGGTCCGCGCGAGGACGTCGCCGAGGCGTTCCTCGCCCGTCGGGTGCTCGATGCGCACGTCGCCGTACGCTTCGCGGAGCGAATCGGTCGTGATCGGGTAACTCGCGTCTTCGAGCAGGTCAGTCGCCGTTCGGAGCGTCATTACAACCCAATCTATCGTGAACGACCATTATGAATGTAGTGGGACAAGTGTTGGCACGGACCGAGGAGTATGTTCTTTGGGCGCGCGTCCCGACACGTCGACGTGCCCTACGCCGACCTCCACGTCCACACGACTGCCTCCGACGGCGAGCTCACCCTCAACACGCTCCCCGACGCCGCACGCGACGCCGGCGTCAGCGCCGTCGCCGTCACCGACCACGACACCCTCCACCCCGGCCTCGACGCGCCGCTCACCGACCACGAAGGAGTCGAGGTCGTCCGCGGCATCGAACTCCGCGTCGAGGCGCCCGCGGAGCGCGTCGACCTCCTCGGCTACGGCGTCACCGAGACGCCGGCACTCCGCGACGAACTCGACCGCCTCCAAGCCGACCGCATCGAACGCGGCCAGCGCATCGTCGAGAACGTCGAGGAGTACCTCGGCGTCGACCTCGGCGTCGAGAGCCACGAGGGGTTCGGCCGCCCGCACGTCGCGCGTGCCGTCGTCGCCCATCCCGACACGGCGTACGAGGACGTCAGCGCGGTCTTCGCCGACCTCATTGGCGACGACGGCCCCTGTTACGTCGCCCGCGACGTCACCGGCTTCGAGCAGGGGCGTGACCTCCTCGCGGACGCCTGCGGCGCCGTCGGCCTCGCGCACCCGCTGCGCTACGAGGACCCCGACGCCGCGCTCGCGCTCTGTGCGGACCTCGACGCCGTCGAAGTCCACTACCCATACGACCGGCCGGTCGGCCACGACGCCGACACCCACGAGGACGGCCCCGAACGCGTCCGGCGCGCCGTCGAGGAGCACGACCTGCTCGCGCTCGGCGGGAGCGACGCCCACGGCGACGAGCTCGGGACCTCCGGTGTTGAACGGGGCGAATACCGCCGTCTCCGCCGACGAATCCGAGGGTGAAGAGGCCGCCAAGTTAAGGTACAGTCACTTCCTACAGTAGAGTATGCGCTGCCACTACTGCGACCGGAGCGCCGACGTCTCCGTCGATAAGTCCGGCGTGCGCGTCGGCCTGTGCGACGAGCACTTCCAGGAGCGCCTGGACGAACTCGCCGACTCGGAGGCGCTCTCCCGACTCCGCGAGCAGCTCGACATCGACCGCGCCTAATCCACGCCTACCACCCGCCCTCCAACCACTCGGTGGCCGACGCCCGCGTCCGCCACCACCCGCCCGTTCTGCGCGATTCTCACCGCGACTCACCGACGGGAGTAACGACCTCCGCCACCGACGAGCGTTTAAGTGGTTCTCGTCACAACCAGTAGTTACGAACGAGGATGCCCGACCTTCTCGGGCGTCCACTGCTACATCCTCGAGCGACGCGACTGTCGTGTTCCGGCACCAGACGTGTACTCGCTCCTTACCATCGCTCAGGCACGTCGCTCGCGTCCCGTTTCACTCGCACTCGCCGGTCCGGGCGTTCGCGCCGCTCACGAACGTGTGCTCACGCCTCGCTATCGCTCAGCGTTCCTCTGGGCGTGCCTTCGCTGTCGCTCAGGCTCGTGTGCTGTCCACGTCGATGGCGTCGACCGGACAGACGTCGACGCAGAGCATGCAGTCGATACACTGCGTCTCGTTCGCGGGGTCGGCCTTCTTCTCGCTCGTCGGGTGGCCCGGCGTCTCCACCCACTCGAAGACGTCCACGGGACAGTCCTCGATGCAGGCGCCGTCGGCGTCGCAGATGTCGAAGTCGACGGCGACGTGCGTCCCGTGGATGCCGCGCTTCTCGGGCTCGTCCACCGGCCCCCAGACGTCGTGACCGTTGTGCTGGTCCACGACTTCGCGGTTCGCGTCGAAGTTCGGGTCGATAGCCATACTCGTGGGTGGGAGTGCCGCCCGGTTAAAGGCGACGAGCGCCGCCCCGACGCGACGCCGCCGAAGGCCAGCACCTTTGAAGGCGCACCGACCCAATTCGTCGGGTATGCACACCGTCTCGCTCGACGAGCAGGACTCACGGATGGGTCCGGCCTCGACCGTCTACGCGCTCACGGACGCGCTGGGCGCGAGCAACCTCGCGCTGAACTACTACGAACTCGAGCCCGGCGAGTCGACAGCGTACGGCTACCACACCCACGAGAAACAGGAGGAGGTCTTCTACGTCGAGTCCGGCGAACTCACCTTCCGCACCCCCAACGGGGAGGTCACCGTCGGCGAGAAGGAACTCGTCCGCTTCGGCCCCGGCGAGTTCCAGCAGTCCCGGAACACCGGCGACGACACCGCCGTCGTGCTCGCGATGGGCGCACCGCAGGACCCCGGCGAGACGGTGCTCCGGCGCGAGTGCGAGGCCTGCGGCGGTGAGACGCGCCACGGCGTCGAGCTCGCCGAGTCCGGCGACGAGATTCTCGTCCGCTGTGAGGAGTGCGGCGACGTCACGGGGCGGTACGAATGAGCGCCGAGGAGAGTGCGGCCGGCGAGGCCAGCGATACCCGCGAGGAGTACACGCCACGCCTCGTCTACGACGACGACTGCGGCTTCTGCACGTGGTGTGCCGAGCAGGCGCTGGAGCACGGCGAGTTCGAGGCCGTCGGCTTCTCCGAACTCACACCCGACCAGAAGGCACGCCTCCCCGACGACTACGAGACGTCTACCCACCTCCTCACCGACGACGCAGTGTACTCGGCGGGCGAAGCCGTCGAGCAGGCGCTCGTCCGGATGTTCCCCGAGCTCGAGGGCGTCGTGGACGAACTCCGCGAGTTCGAACTCTATCGGGACGTCCGCGAGGGACTCTATCGGTGGGGTGCAAACCGTCGCGACTGGTGGGGGAAAATCGTCAGCGCGACGCCGCCCGCCGGACAGTAGAGACGAGGACCGGACAGGACACCGTCAGTCGGAGGCGGTCCGCGCGCCGCCGGCGGCGAGCGAACAGAAGTTGTCGAAGAGGCGCTTGGCCTCGCAGGCCGCGTCGTAGTTCTCCGGCGTGATACCCGCCAGAACGGCTTCCTTCCGTTCGTCGGGCAGGTCGTCCTTCCGGGCGGTGACGCGTTCCGCCGTATTGGTGTCGTACTCGGGGTGGAACTGGACGCCGTAGGCGTTCCCCCGGCGGAAAGCGTGGACGCCGTACTCGTTCTCCGCGAGCAGCTCCGCGCCCGGCGGGAGGTCGGTGACGGCGTCCGAGTGCGTCGTGAACACCGTGAACTCGGTGTCAACGCCGTCGAAGAGCGGGTCGGAGCCGTCGTGGGTCACCTCCCGATAGCCGATCTCGTACTCGTCCATCCCCTCGACGCGTCCGCCGAGGGCCTCCGCGACGAGCTGGTGGCCGAAACAGACACCCAGAATCGGGAGTCCGCGCTCGTCGGCGCGCGCGACCCACTCGCGGGTCGGCGCGATCCACTCCTCCTCGTCGTCCCAGTAGACCGACGAGCGCGAGCCCGTGACGATGACACCGTCGAAGTCGTAGTCGTCCGGGAGTTCGCCGCCGGCCGCGTGGAACTCCACGAGGTCCGCCTCGACTTCGCGGCGGAAGTTCCGGGCGGTGTCCGCCGGGTCGTGGGCGGCGTTCAGCAACGCGATGCGGAGTCGCTCCATGAGTCACTAGAACTGGCCGCGTCCGAAAATGGTTGTCGCCGACCGGCGGCGTTTGCCGGACTCGCGGACGCCGCCGCCGCGAGTCGTATCGCTCGTTCCCGGCTGTCTCAGACGTCCGCGACGTCGCGGAGGACCTCGGGCGCGGCATCCAGCGCGTCGTCGACCTTCTCGGCGTCCGGGCCGCCGCCCTGCGCGAAGTCCGCGGGGCCGCCGCCGCCACCGCCGACCATCGAGGCGAGTTCGCTCACGACCTGCCCGGCGTTCACGGGCGCGCCGTCCGGGACGCCGACGACGAACTGCGCGCCGTCCGTCCCGGAGCCGATGACCGCGATTTTGCCGTCCTCGACGAGCGCGTTCGCCGTCGCGCGCAACTCGTCCATGTCGCCATCGACGCGCTGCACGACCGCGGTCCACTCGCCGAGGTCGACCTCCTCGCCGGTCGCACCTCCCGAGGCGCGGGCCTCGGCGAGCTGCTCTTTCAGCTCCTCAATGCGCTTGCCGCGCTCCTTCCACTCCGTGAAGAAGCGCTCGGCGGTCTCGGGCACCTCCTGCGGGGAGACGTCGAAGGTGTCCGCGGCTTCGTGGAGATAGTCCTCATGCTCTTGGACGTGTTCGAGCGCCGCGATGCCCGCCGCGAACGTGATGCGTTCGACGCCGTCCTGAATGCGTTCGGTGTTCAGGATCTTGATCTGGCCGATGTCGCCCGTACGCTTCACGTGCGTCCCCGCACACGCCTGCACGTCCTCCGCGACGTGGATGAGTCGGATGTTCTCTCCGGGCGGAATCCCGCCCTGATAGAGGTCGAAGCCGTGCTCGGACTCGGCCTCGTGGCGGTGGGGCCACTCCTGCTCGACGACCGTGTTGTCCGTCACGATCTCGTTCGCGACACGCTCGATGGCCTTCACCTCGTCACGCGAGATGCGGTCGTAGTGGCGGATGTCGATGCGCGAGGAGTCAGTCCCCTTCTGTGCGCCCGCCTGCCGGACGTGCGGCCCGAGCACCTCGCGGGCGGCGTGCCCGATGAGGTGGGTGGCCGTGTGGTGCTGCATCAGGCGCTGGCGGCGCGACATGTCGATTTGGCCGCGCACGAACTCGCCCTTCCCCGGGTCCTCGTCCGCCCGGTGGAGGACGACGCCGTCCTCCATCTGGACGTCCGTCACCTGGACGGTCTTGTCCTCCGTCGAGAGCGTCCCATGGTCGGCCGGCTGGCCGCCGCCCTCCGGGTAGAACATCGTCTGGTCGAGCACGACGTCGTAGGCGGGTTCGCCCTCCTCGTCCTCGCGTTCGAAGACGTCGAGGACGACCGCCTCGAACTCCGCTCTATATTGGTCGTCGTAGTAGAGTTCCTCCGTGTCCGGGAGGTCCTGCAGGCGCTCGTCCGTCTCGTCGGTCTCCTCGAACGCCGCGCCCGAGTCGTGGCGGGAGGCGACGAGCGAGTAGAAGTCGTCCGGCTCGTCGACCTGCGCGCCGACGTCCTCGGCGATGTCCCGGACCATGTCCGGCTGGATGCCGTGGCTGTCGTAGAACTCGACGAGCTCGCTCGTCGGGATGGGTTCGCCCTTCTCGGCGTACTCCTCGGCGAGCTGGCGGACGCGTCGGCCGCCGCGTTCGAGCGTCTCCTCGTACTTCGCGGTCTCCGAGCGGACGATGTCCCGAATCGTCTCGCGGTTCTCGTAGCCGAGGCGCTCGGCCTGCCGGTCGACGAGGTCCTCGAGGTCGACGTCCGCGTCCACGTCGTCGATGAGACGCGCGGTGCGCCGGAGCACCATCCGCGCGAGATAGCCCGTCCCGACGTTCGAGGGGACGATGCCGTCGCCGAACATGTAGGCGAGCGTGCGGACGTGGTCGGCGATGGCGTAGATGTTCTCGAGGGGCCGCATCAGCTCGTGGAGGCGCTCGGTCTCGACGCCGAGTTTGTCCGCGATGTTGTCGCGCGCGGCGTCCATGTCCTCGACCTCGTCGATATCGAGGTGGCCGGCGAGCTTCGCGGCGCGATGGACGAGCTCCTCCTCCTCGTCCGTGTGCTCGATGCCCGCCGCGTCCTTCAGGTAGGCGATGGCGTCGGGATAGACGGCCTCGTAGACCGTAGGCGTCCCCTGCGAGACCCACGTCCAGCGCTCGAGGCCGTAGCCGGTGTCCACGATGTACGTGTCCATCGGCGAGTACGTGTTCCCGTCCTTCATCTCGTACTCGCCCTCGGGGTCCTGCTCCATCGACATGAAGACGAGCGTCGCGAGCTCGGCGCCCTTGTAGAGGACTTCGAAGGCCGGCCCGGCGTTCCCGCCGCCGACCCACGGGTCCTCGATGTAGGTGATCTCCTCGGGGTCGGCGCCCATGTCGACGAAGAACTCGTCACAGTAGGCGACGGTCTCGTCCTTCCAGTAGACCTCGCCCTCGTAGGCGTACTCGCGCTCCGTGTCCTCGCGCGTGTTGAACGCGTGGTGGGCCATCATCTCGAAGGCCATCGTGTGCCGGCCCGTCTTCCCGACGTTGTCGATGTCCTGCATCCGGATGCAGGGCTGGCTGATGGTCAGCGGGTTCGCGGGCGGCGGCGTCTCGCCGGACGTGACGAGCGGCTGGAAGTCGTAGATGGACGCCTGCGTCAGGAGGACGTCGTCGCGCCAGCGGTTCGCCGCGACCGGATAGGGCTCGATGCGCTCGTGGCCGTGCTCCTCGAAGAAGGTGAGGAAGCGTTCGCGCATCTCCACGAGGCTGTATTCCTCGTCGAACCCGGGGTCGTCGATGAACCCGTAGTCCTCACACGGCGGTTCCCCGCAGGTCTCCCGCTCGGGGTCACGGGTCCAGAAGTGCGCACCGCACTCCGTGCACTCCCCGCGTCGGAACCCCTCCTCCTCGAAATAGTCGAGGCGGTACTCCGCTTCGAGGTCGCTCATTAGGACATTCTGACCGACCGAGCGGCAAAACGTTTCCGCACTAAGGCCCGCGTGCCGGGCGCTCGCCCACCGCTTTCCGCCGCGCACGCCGTCGTCGCCCGTCGACGTGCCCGCCACTGGACAGTCCCGAAATACGCCGAGGCCCCCGTACTTTTGCCGCGAGCGCCCCTCGCTACAGGTATGGCGAGAATGGTCGACGGGGAGTGGCGGTACGACGTCGAGCAGATTCAGAGCGACGAAGAGGGGGAGTTCGAGCGCGAGACGACGTCCTTCCGGGACTGGATCGCGGGAACGCGACGCGGCCCCGACGATGTCGTCGTGGACGGTCCGGAACCCGAGGCGGGCCGCTATCACCTCTACGTCTCCTACGCGTGCCCGTGGGCGCACCGGACGCTCCTCACGCGCGCGTTGAAGGGACTGGAGGACGTGATTTCGGTGGACGTCGTCGACCCCGTTCGGAAGAACGACGGCTGGGAGTTCACCCCCGAGAAGGAGGGCTGTACGGAGGAGAGCCAGTACGGCCACGACTACCTCCGCGAAATCTACGCCGAGGCCGACCCCGAGTACACGGGGCGCGTCACGGTGCCCGTCCTCTGGGACAAAAAGGAGGAGACCATCGTGAACAACGAGTCCGCCGAAATCATGCGGATGCTCGATACGGCGTTCGACGACTACGCGGAGAACGACCTCACGCTCTACCCGGAGGGCCACCGCGAGGAGGTCGACTCGCTCATCGAGGAGATTTACGAGCCCATCAACAACGGCGTCTATCGCGCCGGATTCGCGGAGTCACAGGAGGCCTACGACGAGGCCGTCAGCGACCTCTTCGCGGCACTCAGCGAGTGGAACGCGGCGCTCGCCAGCCAGCGCTACCTCGCCGGCGACGTCCTCACCGAGGCCGACGTCGCGATGTTCACCACGCTCTATCGCTTTGACGAGGTCTACCACACCCACTTCAAGTGCAACCACCGGCAGATAACCGACTACGAGCACCTCTGGGGCTACCTCCGCGAGCTCTGCGGGCTCCCCGGCGTCGAGTCGACGCTGCACATGGACCACGTGAAGAACCACTACTACCGGAGCCACCCGGACGTCAACCCGAGCGGTCTCGTCCCGGTCGGCCCGGACCCCGACTTCTTCGGCCCGCACACCCGCGACGACCTCCCGGGTGGCCCGCCCGAAGCACTCTACGAGTAGCGGTCTCGCGAGCGGCGTCGCGACTCACGCGCCGTCGAACCTCCGTGAGAACCCGTTGGTTGAATCGGCAGTCAGTTACTCGCCGCTCTCGCTCTCTAGTGCGACCGACGCGAGTAACGCCTCCAACTGGACCTGTTCGTTCGCGCCCTCGGCGATGCGGTAGTCGGCTTCGCCGATGCGGTCCATCAGGCGCACCGCCTGCGTCTCCGAGAGGTCGAACTCCCAGACGGAGCGGTGCAGTTGGTCGATGATGTCGCCGCCGGCGAGCCCGCGTTCGGTGAGGAGGTCGTCGAGGGTCGCGCGCGCCGCGACGAACTCGCCGCCGATGGCGTCCGTCACCATCGACTCGATCTCCTCGGGGCGCGCGGTGCTCGTGATGGCGTACACCGTCTCCTCGGTGACGGCTTCACCCGTGGCCGCCGCGGCCTGCAGGGCGTTGATGGCGCGGCGCATGTCGCCGTCCGCCGCGTAGACGAGCGCGTCCACGCCCGGTTCCGTGTACTCGACGCCTTCGGCCTCGGCGACCTCGCGGATGCGCCCGGCGACTGCCTCATCGCCGATGCCGGCGAAGCGGAAGACCGCACACCGCGACTGGATGGGGTCGATAATCTGCGAGGAGTAGTTACAGGAGAGGATGAAGCGGACGTTGTTCGAGAACTGCTCCATCGTCCGGCGCAGCGCCGATTGTGCGTCCGAGGTGAGGGCGTCCGCCTCGTCGAGGAAGATAACGCGGTAGTCGTAGCCGCCGAAGGACGTCCGCGCGAAGTTCTTGATGCGGTCGCGCACGACGTCGATACCCCGCTCGTCGCTGGCGTTCAGTTCGAGGAAGTTCTCCTCCCAGTCGTCGCCGTAGAGTTCCTTCGCGATGGCGGTCGCCGCCGTCGTCTTCCCCGTCCCCGCCGGCCCCGCGAAGAGGAGGTTCGGGAGGTCGTCCTCCGTGACGTAGCTCTTCAGACGCGAGACGACGTTCTCGTGCCCGACGATGTCCTCAAGCGAGTCCGGTCGGTACTTCTCAACCCAGATCTCCTGTCGCCCCGCGTCTGCCATGGTCGAGTACAGGCGACGCCGACCCATAAATACCGCGAGATAGGGAGCGCCCGGCGGGAGCGCGTGACAGACCGACGCGAGCGCGTCTGACGACACGCTCATACGGCCGGCGGCCCACGAGTGAGATATGCGCGTCACCGTCGAAGTCGTCGGCGAGGGCGTCCACGAGTTCGACGTCGACTCGGCCTCCTACGCCGACCTCCTCGAGCGCGTGGACCTCAGCCCCCACGAGGTGTCCGTGATGGTCGACGGCCGGCCCGTCCCCGAGGACCAGCCGGTCGAGACAGACCACGTGACCGTCCTGCGACTCGTGCAGGGTGGGTAGCGTGACGAGCGCCGCGTCCCTCACCGTCCGGCCGGCGACGCCCGAGGAGCGCGTCGACGTCCTCTCCGTCCTCGACGCCGCGATGCTGGAGACGGACGCCGGGGCGCTCGCCGACCGCATCGCCGCCGACTCCGTCCTCGTCGCGGTGGCCGAGGAGCGCGTCCTCGGCGCCGTCGAGGTGCGCGAGGAACCGCCCGGCGGCCACATCGAGGCCGTCGCCGTCCGGCGAAACCGCAGAGGCCAGGGCATCGGCACGCGACTCCTCCAGCGCGCCTACGAGCGCTGGCAGCCGCTCTCGGCGACGTTCGACCTCGCCGTCGCGCCGTTCTACGAGAAACAGGGCTTCGACGTCCGGCAAGTGCTCCCCGAGCGCGGCCATGGCGTCAAACGCTGAGCGGCCAGTACGAGTCCCTCAGACGAGCGGTTCGACGAGGTTCCGGCCTGCCTCAAGGAGTTCCTCGACGCGGGCCTCACTCGCGGCTTCCGCGTAGACCCGCATCTTCGGCTCGGTGCCGCTCGGGCGGACGAGGAGCCACGAGCCGTCTTCGAGGAGGACCTTGAAGCCGTCCGCGTCGTTCACGCGCTCGACGTCGACGCCCGCCACCTCCTCGGGGAGCGAGTCCGCGAGTTCGGCGACGACGGTGGCCTTCCGGTCGTCCGGGCAGTCCACCGATATCTTCGACTGGTGAACTTCGCCGTGTTCCTCGAGGAGGCGCTCGACGCGGTGGTCGTAGGACTCCTCGGCGGCCGCGGCCGCGGCGACGAGCGCCATCAGAACGCCGTCCTTCTCGCGGACGTGTCCACGAATACTGAAGCCGCCGGACTCCTCGCCCGCCATGAGCGCGTTGCGCTCGCCCATCTCCTCGGCGACCCACTTGAAGCCGACCGCCGTCTCGTAGACCTCCTCGCCGTGTGCCTCGGCGACCCGGTCGACGAGGAACGTCGTCGAGACGGTCCGGACCGCCGGCCCCGAGTCGTCCTCGAGGAGGTAGTCGTAGGTCGCGGCGAAGAAGAGGTTCTCGTCGAGGAAACCGCGCTCGGGTGTGACGACGGCGATGCGGTCGGCGTCACCGTCGTTCGCGATGCCGATGTCGGCGTCGTGCTCCTGCACCGCGAGCGCGAGCGCCTGTAGGTTCGCGCGGTCGGGTTCCGGCGGCGTGCCGCCGAAGTCCGGGTCGCGCTCACAGCGGTGGCGCTCGACGTTCGCGCCCGCGGCTTCGAGGAGGGCGTCGGTGACGCCGCGACCGCTCCCGTGCATCGCGTCGTAGACCACGTCGAGTCCCTCCAAGTCCGCATCGACGAGGTCCATCGCGTGCTCGGCGTGCGGCGTCGCGAAGTCCACCTCCTCTATGCCACCGCGTTCGGCGTCCGGGTCGGCCTCCGGGGGGCGGAGGTTCGCCTCGATGGCCTCCGTGACGTGCGGGAGCGCAGGCGCGCCGTCCTCGGGAATGAACTTCACGCCGTTGTATTCCGGCGGGTTGTGCGAGGCCGTGACGACGAGCGCGCCCGCGAGGTCGCGGTCGACGATGCCGTAGGCGACGAGGGGGGTCGGGCAGTCGCGCGGCGGCAGGTAGACGTCGTGGCCGTTCGCCGCGAGGACGTCCGCGATCTCCTCCGCGAACTCGCGCGAGGTCTCGCGCGCGTCGTAGCCGACCGCGATCGGGTCGCCGTCGCGGCCCTCCTCGGCGAGGTAGTCGGCGGTCGCCTGCGCCACCGCGCGCACCCGCGGCGTCGTGAACACGTCGAGGGTGGCGCGCCAGCCGTCGGTGCCGAACGCGATTACGTCGTCCATACGCCCCGTCCAGACGCCGGCGGCAAAACGACTACGGTCGTCTCGACGGCGGGCCGCGACGACGGAGAGCAGAGGCGTCGCTCACGGCTCCGGTGTGCGACGCGGAAAAACGGGTTCGGACGCGGCGTTACTCGTCGTCCTCGGTGGACGTCGCTTCCAGTTCCTTCTCGCCTCGGTAGATGTCCGCGCCGTCCTGCACGACCTTCTCCGCGAGCACCGCGCACTTGATGCGCATCGGCGTCACCTCGACGCCGAGCAGGTCGAGGACGTCCTCGCGGTCGAGCTCGTCGATCTCGTCCAGCGTCATCCCCGGAAGCTCCTGCGAGAGCAGGCTCGCGGACGCCTGGCTGATGGCACAGCCGTCGCCGTGGAACGCCACGCGCTCGACCGTCTCGCCGTCGTCCGCGAGCTCAACGTCGAACTCGAGCTCGTCGCCACAGGACGGGTTGAATCCCTCGTGGCTGAACGTGGGGTCCTCGAGTTCCCCGTGGTTGCGCGGGTTGCGGTAGTGGTCGAGAATCTGCTGCCGGTACATGTCCGAACCCATGCTCATGATACCTGCGTGTAGGGACGTACACCGGAAAAGCGTTCCGTCGCCGGCGTTCCCGGCCGTCCTCTCGGTCGCTCCGTGGCGGTTCGTCTCGACCGCGTGGTTCACGCCTTCGGCGCTCGCTCTGTCCGCGGCTGCTCGCTCCGCTCGCCGCCGAGTTGCTCACGCCACCAGCGTTCGCCCGTTCCGAGGTCCCACCGGGACTCGTGGCCGTCGCGTTTTACGGAGAGCCTCGCGCAGGGGGAGACATGAATCATCGGGACCGCCTCGCCCGGACGCTCCTCGACGAGGCGTGGGCGTACGGCTACACGCTCACCATCTGGGGCGCCGGAGCGTTGCTCATCGCCGAATACGGCGTCCCCAGCCACCTCGACGTCGTCGCCTACGTCGGCGGGTCGCTCCTCGGATTTGGGGCGCTCACGTGGTACAGTTTCGGCGGCCTGCTGGTCGGCGTCGAGCGCGAGAGCCGCGACGTCCGCTCCGCCGTCGAGATGGTCCACCTCTTCGCCACCTTCTGCAACCTCCTCTGCGCGCTCCTCACGCTCCACCTCGTGCTCCGCCTGCCCATCCCGGAAGTCGTCGTCTTCGGCGTCGTCGGCGTCGGCGCCACCGTGGGCTACAGCGTCCTCCTGCTCGTCGAGGAGATACTGGGCGAACGGTTTCGAGGATGAGACCGCGCAGCGGTTCCGGAACGCCGTCTACGCGAAGATGTCGATGGCGCCCTCGACGCCCTCGATGAGCGTGTCGACCTCCTCGCGGGTGTTGTAGAGGTAGAAGGACGCGCGGATGCTGGCGGGGACGCCGAGCGTGTCGTGGAGCGGCTGCGTGCAGTGGTCACCCGCACGGACGGCGACGCCGTAGTCGTTGAGGATGCTGGAGAGGTCGTGGGCGTGGATGCCCTCGACGTTGAACGCGACGAGGCCGCCGCGCCGATCAGCCGGCGGACCGTATATTTCGACGTCCTCAAGCTTCGAGAGCTCCTCGTAGGCGTACTCGGTGACGTAGTCCTCGTGGGCGCTGATGCGCTCGAGGCCGATGTCGTCGAGGTAGTCCGCGGCCTCGGCGAACGCGATGCCCTCCGAGATGCTCGGGGTGCCCGCCTCGAACTTCCACGGCAGGTCGTTCCACGAGGCGTCGTCGTAGGTGACCTTCTTGATCATCTCGCCCCCGTAGAGGTAGGGCTCCATCTCTTCGAGGAGGTGTTGCTTGCCGTAGAGCGCGCCGATGCCCGTCGGGCCCGCCATCTTGTGGCCGCTGAATGCGTAGAAGTCCGCGTCGATGGCCTCGACGTCGACGGGGCGGTTCGGGACGGCCTGCGCGCCGTCGACGAAGATGAGCGCGCCCTGCTCGTGGGCCATGTCCGCGAGCTCGCTCACGGGGTTGATGGTGCCGAGGACGTTCGAGGCATGGACCACCGAGACCATCGCGGTGTCTTCGTCGATGAGCTCCTTCGCGGCCTCCATGTCGAGCGTGCCGTCCGTCTCGATGGGGATGTATTTCACCTCAGCGCCCGTCTTCTTCGCGATCTGTTGCCATGTGACGAGCGAGGCGTGGTGCTCCATCTGCGTCAGGACGACGGTGTCGCCCTCGCCGAGTTCGTTCAGCCCCCACGCGTAGGCGACGAGGTTGAACGACTCGGTGGTGTTCTTCGTGAAGACGAGTTCCTCGCGCTCGCCGGAGGCGCCGACGAACTCCGCGATGCGGTCGTGGGCCTCCTCGTAGGCGATGGAGGCCTCCTGACTCAGCTGGTGGATGCCCCGGTGGACGTTCGAGTTGTACTCGTAGTAGTACTCCGTGATGGAGTCGACGACCTGTTTCGGCGTCTGGGTCGTCGCGGCGTTGTCGAAGTAGACGAGCGGCGTGCCCTCGGCGACCTCGCGCTCCAGAATCGGGAAGTCCGCGCGCAGCGACTCGACGTCGAGCGGACTCTGGTCCTGCGTCCCCATATTGTGACTGAGTAGGGAGTCGGGACGTTTGGTAGCTTCGGAAACGCGGTCGTTCGCCGCCGTCTACGAGGCGACGACCGAGCGGGATGCGGCGGAGAAAAGCCGTTAGAGCCGGAGGTACTGGGCGTGCGGGACGCCGCCGAGGTCGACGACGTTCGTCTCCTCGACGTAGCCCGCGTCCACGGCCGCCGTGACCGCCGTCTCGCCGACGAGGTTCGCGACGCTCGCGCGGCCGAGCGCCTCCACGAGCGACTCAGGGTCCGTCTCGCTGTCCGCGTCGCCGTAGAAGGACGGCTCGACGGTGACCGAGACGGTGCCGTTCTCGTAGGTTCCACCGACGATGTCGGCGTCAGCGGCGGCGACGAGGAGGCCACGGTCAGTGCGGCGCTCGGTGAGGCGAATGCTCATTCGCGCTGGCGCCCCTGCTCGACGAGCCGCTCCTCCTGCTGGCTCCGAATCTCCTCGGCGTGCTCGACGACGTCCGTCGCCTCCTCCTCGCGGCCGAGTTCGTCCAGCGCGCGCGCCTTCTCCTCGAAGACGTCCGCCTGCTTGAAGCCGAGGCGGATGGCGTTGTTCAGCGCGTCGAGCGCCTCCTCGTGGCGGCCCTGCTCGTTCTCCATGAAACCGAGGTTGTACCAGCCGTGCGGGAGGCGCTTGTCCTTCCGGACGGCCTCCTCGGCGTGGTAGTAGGCGTCCTCCGTCTCGCCGAACTCCCAGAGCGCGTAGGCGAGGTTCGTCTCCGCCTCCGCGGCGAACGGGCCGTCCTCGTCGACGAAGAGCGCTTCCTGATGGGCGCTCGCGGCCTCGTCCCATTCCTCCAGTTCGGCGTGCGCGACGCCCTTGTTCACCCAGGCCTCCTGCTCATCGACCTCGTCGTCGGCGTAGCGGGCGGCGCGCTCGAAGGCGTCCACGGCCTCCTCGAAGCGGTTGATGCCCATGTAACTCAGGCCGACGTCGATGAGCGCGTCCGCGTCCACCTTGTCGTCGGCGATGTGCGCGTCGTCGAGCAAGTCGACGAGCACGTGGTCGTCCACGGGGTCGACCTCGGTCGGGTCGACTTCGAGTTCGGGCGGGTCAAGGTCGAAGCCCTCGTAGGGCTCCTCGAACCCCTGGCCCTCAGAGAAACGGTGGTCGTCGCCCTCGCGACGCTCTCGGTCAGTCATGCCCACGGGTATGTGGCCCGCGTGGTTAAGGGCTACGCCGCCCGAATGCGGCCTATGCGGCTGTTCGTCAGCGTCGACCTCCCGGAGTCGCTCGTCGAACCGGTACGGAAACTACAGGCGGAGTTCGAGGGCGCGGACGGGCTCGACTTCGTCGACCCCGCACAGACCCACGTGACGCTGAAGTTCCTCGGCGACGTCGCGGAGGACGAATACGACGACGTCGTCGCGGCGTGCGAGCGCGCCGTCGCGTCCTCGCGCGTCGCCCCCTTCGACGCCGAACTCGAAGGCCTCGGCGTCTTCCCGAGCATGGACTACATCTCGGTGCTCTGGTTGGGCGTGACGGAGGGTGCAGTCGAACTCGCCGCGCTCCACGACGCCGTCGAGCGCGAAACGACCGAACTCGGCTTCGAGCCGGAAGAACACGACTTCACGCCGCACGTCACGCTCGGGCGGATGAAGCACGCCGGCGGGAAGGAACTCGTCCAGGACCTCGTCCGCCAGCGGACACCGGAAGTCGGAACGATGCACGTCGAGGAAGTCCGCCTGACCGAGAGCACGCTCACCCACGAAGGTCCCGAGTACGAGACGGTCGAGCGCTTCGAACTGGGGAGGTAGCTACTCCTCCGTGGGCTCGCCGAGGTCACCCTCGCGCCAGTTCTGCAGCGTCTCCTCGAGCGCGGACGCACACGACTCGACGTCCGTCATCGTCAGCCCGTCCGTCGTGATGAAGACGCCCTCGCGGTCGGTGGTGACGCGGAGGAGATAGCCGTTCGAGAACCCACGAATCGTGTACTCGTAGTCGCCGAGTTCGCTCTCCCCGTAGGTGTCCTGGGTGAGCTGGAAGGACTGCCACTCCGCGCCGATGAACGAGGAGAGGTCGGCGTCGCGTTCGAGGTCCGAGCGGAGGTAGATCTGCTCGTAGTCCGTGCGCGTGAAGTACGTCACCGACCGGAGGCTGTCGCCGACGGCGGTGCGGGCGATGATGCGCAGGCGTTCGCGCGCTTCGTCCGAGAGCAAGTCGTGCTCCAGTTCCGCGTCTTCGTTGGCCATACGTGGCGTGTTCGTGCACAGGTCCTTAACTGGATTGGGGGGGTGAGGCGGGAACCACGGCGTCGGCGCGTGCCGGCCCAGAAGAACAACGTTTTAAGCGCGGGAGGTGAACGTTCGTACCACTATGGGCAAGAAGTCCAAGGCCACGAAGAAGCGGCTGGCGAAGCTGGAGCGCCAGAACAGTCGCGTCCCGGCCTGGGTCATGATGAAGACGGACCGCCAGGTACAGCGAAACCCGAAGCGCCGCAACTGGCGGCGTAGCGACACGGACGAGTAACGATGAGCGCCAGCGACTTCGAGGAGCGCATCGTTACCGTTCCCCTCCGTGACCTCCAAGCCGTAGCGAAGCACGAGCGCGCCGGCAAAGCCGCCGGCCTCGTCCGCGAACACCTCGCGAAGCACTTCGCTGTCGACGAGGAGGACGTCCGTCTCGACCCCTCCATCAACGAGGCCATCTGGTCCCGTTCGAACAAGAACCCGCCGCGCAAGCTCCGCGTTCGCGCCGCGCGCTTCGAGGAAGAGGGCGAGACCATCGTCGAAGCCGAACACGCGAGCGAATAACCACATTGCTCCGCGCTGCGTTCTCCGGGTCGCCGTACGTCGGTGTGTTCGCCCGAGCGACCGATAGCTGTGTGCTCGTCCGCTCCGACCTCGACGATCCCCTCGTCGAAGACGTCGAGGAGGAACTCGAGGTGCCGGCGGTCCGCACGACAGTCGGCGGGTCGAGCACCGTCGGGTCGCTCGTCGCCGGCAACGACACCGGCCTCGTCGTCAGTAGCCGCGTCCGCGACCGGGAGCGCGAACGCATCGCGGACGCCACCGGCCTCGATGTCGGGACGCTCCCCGGGCGCGTCAACGCCGCCGGGAACGTCGTGCTCGCGAACGACCACGGCGCGTACGTCCACCCGGACCTCTCGCGTGAGGCCGTCCAGTCCGTGACCGAAACCCTCGACGTCCCCGTGACGCGGGGCCGCATCGCGGACGTCGAGACGGTTGGCACGGCCGCTGTCGCGACGAACGACGGCGTGCTCTGTCACCCGAAGACGACCGACGACGAACTCGACCAATTGGAGGAGGCCCTCGGCGTTCCCGCCGACATCGGCACCATCAACTACGGCGCTCCGCTCGTCGGCTCGGGGCTCGTCGCGAACTCGCACGGCTACGTCGTCGGCGAGGACACGACCGGTCCCGAGCTCGGCCGCATCGAGGACGCTCTCGGCTACATCTGAGCTCTTCTCCGCCGAGACTTCTCTCCGAATCCTAAGATACTTCCCGCTAGCGCCCCCGGTTCCACGCATGAGTCTTGGAGGCGGCGGTGGCGGTCGACAGCAGCTGCAGCAACTCTCTCAGGAAATTCAGGCTCTCGAAGAGGAGAAGGCCGAACTCGAAGCCGAAATCGAGGAGCTCCAGGCCGAGCAGCAGGAAATTGATGAGGCCATCGAGGCCCTGAACACCATCGAGACCGGCTCGACGGTACAGGTGCCGGTCGGCGGCGGCGCGTACGTCCGCGCGGAAGTCGAGGACATCGACGAGGTCATCGTCGGCCTCGGCGCCGACTACGCGGCCGAGCGCACCCGTGAGGGCGCCATCGACAGCCTCGAAACGAAGAAGGACAAGATCGACGACCAGATCGACGAGCTTCAGGAGGAAGTCGTCGAGGTCGAGCAGGAGAGCAGCCAGCTCGAACAGCAGGCACAGCAGGCCCAGCAGCAGATGATGCAGCAGCAGATGCAGCAGCAGGCCCAGCAGCAGGACGAAGGCGAGTAAGCAGCCATGTTCGACGGGTTGAAGGAGAAGATCGGTCGGTTCCGCGAGGACGCCGAGGAAGTCGCCGAGGAGAAGGCCGAGGAAGTCGAGGAGCCGGAACCGACCGAAGAAGCGGCGGCCGAAGCGGCCGACACCGAATCGGAAGCCGAACCAGAAGTCGAGGCTGAGGCCGTCGAGGAGACGACAGAAGCCGAGCCGGAGCCTGCGGAGACCGAAGTCGAAGAAACCGAGGCTGAAGCAGCCGAGGCGGCCGACGTCGAGGCTGAAGCGGAAGCCGAGACCGAGCCGGAGGCGGCGGCCGAGGAGGAGTCCTCCGGTCGCTTCGGGTTCGCGCGGAAGGCGAAGTCCGCAGTCCGCGGGCGTGTCGTCATCGAGGAGGAAGACCTCGAGGACCAACTCTGGGACCTCGAGATGGCGCTCCTCGAGAGCGACGTCGAGATGAGCGTCGCGGAAGCCATCCTCGACCAGATTCGCGACGAGCTCGTCGGCCAGGAACGCAAGTTTACCGAGTCGACGGGCGACCTCGTCGAGGAGGCGCTCCGTGACGCGCTCCTCTCGGTCATCGGCGTCGGCCAGTTCGACTTCGACGAGCGCGTCGCGGAGGCGGACAAGCCGCTCGTCATCGTCTTCACCGGCATCAACGGCGTCGGAAAGACGACGAGCATCGCGAAGCTCTCGAAGTACCTCCGCGCGCACGGCCACTCGTCGGTCATCGCGAACGGCGACACCTATCGTGCGGGCGCGAACGAGCAGGTGCGCGAGCACGCCGAGAACCTCGACACCAAGCTCATCGCACACGAGCAGGGCGGCGACCCTGCGGCCGTCATCTACGACGCCGTCGAGTACGCCGAGGCGAACGACATCGACGTCGTCCTCGGCGACACCGCAGGACGCCTCCATACGTCCTCGGACCTCATGGAGCAACTCTCAAAGATTGAGCGCGTCGTCGACCCCGACATGACCATTTTCGTCGACGAGGCGGTCGCCGGGCAGGACGCCGTCAACCGCGCGCGCGAGTTCAACGACGCCGCGGCCATCGACGGCGCCATCCTGACGAAGGCGGACGCCGACTCGCAGGGCGGGGCCGCCATCTCCGTGGCGTACGTCACGGGCAAACCCATCCTCTTCCTCGGTACGGGACAGGGCTACGACGACCTCGAACGCTTCGACCCCGACGCGCTCGTCGACGACCTGCTCGGCGTCGACGACTAGGTCGGTCCCGCGGAAACGTGGGGGCGACCCGCTTCCGAACGCTGGCGAGAGTACGGGACTAGCGGGGCTCCCGTCATCGTCGTGTTCTCAGAGTTCCTCTTCCGGGGCGTTCGCCGCGACGAGGACGAGCGGCCGTCTCCCGCGGCGGTCGTAGGCGCGGACGTCCGCGACGTCCCACGGCGGCACGGCGACGAGCAGGCGCGCTGCGAAGTCGTCCGAGACCGTCGGGTCGGGTTCGCCCATCGGGTGTGAGAGGAAGCGTCCCTCCGTCGACCCGGACGGCGTCGCGAGGTCGACACCGAAGACGGCGTCGAGCGCCCGGCCGGCCGCCGGGAAGTAGAAGTCGGAGAAGACGGCGACGTCCGCGGGGAGGTCGGCGAGCGGCGTACCGGGACCGTCCGACGGGTCGAGGTCGGGCGGCGCGCTGGTGGCGAGCGCCACGGAGAGCGGCCGCGGGTCGGCGTCCGCCGCGAGCACGCAGAGCGTCTCCACGAGCGCGTGCGTCGCGTAGACCGGCGTTCGCTCCGCGGCGCTGTCTGGGTCCGTCACGTCAGACTCTATCGTCGGGGTCGTGCTGCTCGCGGACGCGCTCGACCTCCGTCCGATAGCGTTCGACCGTCGAGGCGTCCGTCACGTCGCCGAGTTTGGCGGACTCAACGTCGCGGGCGGCGGTCGGGTCCGGGGCGTTCGTGGACTGCTGTTTCTCGAAGACGCGCTCGCCGTCCGGCGTCGCGTAGCGCACCGTGATGAGGCCCTTGTCCGTGTACTCGCGGTCGACGAACCAGACGCGGACATCTTCGTCGTCACTCATGTGCGCGTCTTGGACACGGGGGCGTTTGGCTCTTGGGAGGTGTGGCGAGCGCGACGTTCAAACGGCCGCATCGACTACGCGATAATGATGGACGCGGTACGCGACGTCGCCGGCGAGTTGCCCGCCGAGCCCGGCGTCTACCAGTTCCAGCGCGACGGGACCACCCTCTACGTCGGGAAGGCCGTCGACCTGCGGGCGCGCGTGCGCTCCTACGCCGACCCGCGCAGCGCCCGCATCGCGCGGATGGTCGAGCGCGCCGAGGCACTCGACTTCGCCGTCACCGACACGGAGACGCAGGCGCTGTTGCTCGAGGCAAACCTCATCAAGCGCCACCAGCCGAAGTACAACGTCCGCCTGAAGGACGACAAGTCCTACCCGCTCGTCCAACTCACCGACCACGAGTACCCCCGCATCGAGGTGACCCGCGACCCCAACGAGGGCGCGACCGCCTACGGCCCCTACACGGACCTCGGGCGGGTCGAAACCGTCGTGAAGGCGATACGGGAGACCTACGGCCTCCGCGGGTGCTCCCCTCACAAGTTCGAGGGGCGCGAGCGGCCGTGCCTCGACCACGACATCGGCCTCTGCACCGCGCCCTGCACCGGCGAAATCGGCGAGGAGGCCTACCTCGGGGACGTCGAGTCGGCGAAGCGGTTCTTCGAAGGCGAAACCGGCGTCCTCGCCGACCCGATCGAACGCGAGATGGAGCGGGCCGCCCAGGAGGAGGCCTTCGAGCGCGCCGCGAACCTCCGGGACCGGCTTGAAGCCGTCCGCGCGTTCCACAGTGGCGGCGGGGAAGCCGTCGCCGCGCAGTCCGGCGAGCGCCACGTCGACGTCCTCGGCGTCGCCATCGAGGGCGACACCGCCACCGTCGCGCGCCTCCACAGTGAGGGCGGCCAACTCGTCGAGCGTGACCAGCACACGCTCACCGCGCCCGAGGGCGAGGACCGCGTCGCAACCGTCCTGGCCGCGTTCGTCCCGCAGTACTACGCCGAACGCCGCCTCCCCGACGCGCTCCTCCTCCCCGAGGACCCTGGCGACCCCGACGTCGCCGACTGGCTCGAAACCGAAGGCGTCGCCGTCCGCGTGCCGGGCGCGGGCCGGGAAGCCCGCCTCGTCGACCTCGCTTTGAAGAACGCCCACCGGCGCGCCGGCGGCCGCGACGAACTCGGCGCGCTCCGCGACGCGCTCGGCCTCGACCGACGCCCCGAGCGCATCGAGGGCGTCGACGTCAGCCACGCACAGGGCAAAGCCGTCGTCGGCAGCGACGTCACGTTCGTCGACGGGAGCGCCGAGAAGAGTGACTACCGCCGGAAGAAACTCGACGAGGAGAACGACGACTACGCGAACATGTATCGCCTCGTGAAGTGGCGCGCCGAGCGCGCCGTCGAGGGCCGTGACGACCGGCCCGACCCCGACCTCCTCCTCGTGGACGGCGGAGCCGGCCAGTTGGACGCCGCACTCGACGCCATCGAAGAGGTCGGGTGGGACGTCCCCACTGTCGCGCTCGCGAAACGCGAGGAGACAGTCGTAACGCCCGACACCCAGTACGACTGGGACGAGGACGCCCCACACCTCCACGTCCTCCAGCGCGTCCGCGACGAAGCCCACCGCTTCGCCGTCCAGTACCACCAGAGCCTGCGCGACAGCGTCGACACCGCCCTCGACGACGTCGACGGCGTCGGTCCCGCCACCCGGAAGCGCCTCCTCCGGCGCTTTGGCAGCGTTGAGGGCATTCGCGACGCCAGCGTCGACGAGCTCCGCGAAATCGACGGGGTCGGACCCGCACTCGCGGAACGCGTCGCCCGCCGCCTCTGAAGTCGGGGAAACCGCTAAGGTCCGCGGGCCGAACTACACGAGTATGTCCGCGGGTGACACGACCGGCCAGTTCTTCCGCACGCTCGGCCGCACGAGTGCCCGCATCGGCTGGCGACACCTCATCGGCGTCGCCGTCCTCGGCGTCGGCCTCCTCCTCGCCCCCGTCGTCGGGTGGACGAGCGTCCTCGTCGCACTCGGCCTCCTCGTCGCCGGCTACCTCGCCGTCGACAGCATCGAAATCGTCCAAGCCTACGAGCGTCGCCCCTACACCGTCCTCGGAAAGTTCGAGGGGATGCTCGGCCCCGGCATCAACGTCGTCATCCCGCTCGTCACCGAGACACACGTCTTCGACATCCGGACCCAGACCATCGAAGTCCCGACGCAGGAAGCCATCACGCGGGACAACTCGCCCGTCCGGGCCGACGCCGTCGTCTACCTCAGCGTCGTCGACGCCGAAAAGACCTTCCTCGAAGTCGAAGCATACCGGCAAGCCGTCGCCTACCTCGCCCAGACGTCGCTGCGCGCCGTCATCGGCGACATGGAACTCGACGACACGCTCAGTCGACGCGAGGAGATGAACGACCGCATCCACGACCAACTCGACGACACCGTCGCCGAATGGGGCGTCGACGTCGAAGCCGTCGAAGTCAAGAGCGTCATGCCGAGCGACGGTGTCGTCGCCGCGATGGAGCGACAGACCGCCGCCGAACGCCACCGGCGCGCCATGATTCTCGAAGCACAGGGCTCCCGGAAGGCCGCCGTCGAACGCGCCCTCGGCGAGAAGGAAGCCGCAATCCTGCGCGCCGAAGGCCGCAAACGTGCCAGCATCCTCGAAGCGCAGGGCGACGCCACCGCCACCGTCCTCCGCGCGAAGGCCGCTGAGGCCATGGGCGAACGCGCACTCATCGAGCGCGGGTTCGAAGCCCTCGAACACGTGGGTCGCGGCGCCGCGACGACTTACGTCGTTCCTCAGGAACTCACCTCGCTCGTCGGGCGCTACGGTCGTCACCTCGCCGACGACGGGACGGGCAGTGGCCTCGACTCGCTCGGTGTCGACCTCGCCTACGTCGACTTCGACGACATCGTCGAAACACCGGCGAACGCCGAAGAAGTGGAAATCGAGATCGAGTAGGCCTACCAGTCCGCCTCGGGCTCGACGCCCTCGGCCTCATCCGGACTGTCGAGGTCGTACTCCTCGCGGAGGTCCGCGATCCGGTCGCGGATGTCGGCCGCGAGCTCGAACTCCAAGTTCGACGCCGCCTCCTGCATCCGCTCCTCGAGTTCGGCGACGCGTTCCGCCGCCGACTCCGCGTCCGAGACACCCTCCCCCGAGACGTCCGACGTCTCCGTCTTCGCACCCGGGAGGTTCGCCTCCGAAACCTCCTTCTCGATGGTCGTCGGTTCGACGTCGTGCTCCTCGTTGAACTCCTGTTGGATGCGACGACGGCGCTTCGTCTCCTCGATGGCGTCCGCCATCGCGTCCGTCGTTTCGTCCGCGTAGAGCACTGCCTTCCCGTTCACGTTCCGCGCCGCGCGCCCCATCGTCTGGATGAGGCTCGTCCGCGAACGTAAGAACCCCTGCTGGTCCGCGTCCAACACCGCGACCAGCGACACCTCAGGAATGTCGAGCCCCTCACGCAGGAGGTTGATGCCGACCAGCACGTCGAACTCGCCGAGACGGAGGCCGCGAACGAGTTCGTGTCGCTCCAGCGTGTCCGTCTCGTCGTGCATGTACTCCACAGCAACCCCCGCCTCCTCAAGGTACTCCGTGAGGTCCTCAGCCATCCGCTTCGTCAGCGTCGTCACGAGCGTCCGCTCGTCGCGCGACGAGCGCTCCTGAATGCGGGCTAGCAAGTCGTCAATCTGGTCGTCCGCCGGCGACACCTCCACCGCCGGGTCGACGAGATAGGTCGGGCGAACGACCTGCTCAACTACCTGCCCGGACTGCTCGCGCCCGTACTCCCCGGGCGTCGCCGACACGTAGAGCGTCTGGTCCGTCTTCTCCTCAAACTCCTCGAAAGAGAGCGGTCGGTTCGCGTACGCCGTCGGCAGGCGGAAGCCGTTCTCGACCAGACTCTCCTTGCGCGCCTTGTCGCCGGCGAGTTGCCCCCGAATCTGCGGAACCGTCCGGTGGGACTCGTCGATGACCGTCAGGAAGTCGTCCGGGAAGTAATCCAGGAGCGTGTACGGCGCGTCGCCCATCTCCCGGTCCGAGAAATAGAGCGTGTAGTTCTCGATCCCAGAACAGTAACCGGCCTCCTGAAGCATCTCCAAGTCGAACGTCGTCCGCTCCTCGATGCGCTGGGCCGCCACCAAATCACCCTGGCGCTCGAAGTGCGCGACGCGCTCCTCCATGTCCGCCTCGATCTGCTCCATCGCCGACTTCAGGCGGTCCTCCGGAATCGAGTAGTGCTCCGCCGGATGGAACAACACCGCCGGTTCCTCCGAGACGACGTCACCCTCCAACGGGTCGAGTTTCGTTAGCCGGTCAACCTCGTCACCCCAGAATTCCACGCGGACCGCGTACCGGCCGTACATCGGGAACACCTCGACCGTGTCCCCGCGGACCCGAAACGTCCCCTGGGTGAAGTCCACGTCGTTGCGCTCGTAGTTCAAGTCCACGAGCCGCGAGAGCAACTCGTCGCGACCAAGCGACTCACCCCGCTCCACACTCAACGACATATCGATATAGTTCGACGGGTCGCCGAGCCCGTAAATTGCCGATACCGACGCCACCACGATGACGTCGTCACGCGTGAGCAGCGAGCGCGTCGCCGAGTGACGCAAGCGGTCGATCTCCTCGTTCACCGAGGCGTCCTTGTCGATGTACGTGTCCGTCTGCTCCACGTACGCCTCCGGCTGATAGTAATCGTAGTAGGAGACGAAGTACTCCACCGCGTTCTCCGGGAAGAGGTTCTTCAGCTCCTCGTAGAGCTGCGCTGCGAGCGTCTTGTTGTGGGCGATTACCAGCGTCGGCTTCTGAACCTCCTCAATGACCCACGAGACCGTGTTCGTCTTCCCCGACCCCGTCACACCCAACAGCGTCTGTGCGTCCATCCCAGCCTCGAACCCTGACGACAACGCCTCGATAGCCTCCGGCTGGTCACCAGCCGGATCGAACGGCGCATCTACGCGGAAATCCCTCTCCACGTCCGGGCGGTCTGGCTGGAGCGGACCGGCATCACTCATCACCCGAACCTAGCGCCGCGGATACGTAAGTTGCGTGCCGCCGCGTCCCCGACAGACGCAATGACTGACGCCCTGCGAAACGTTTTGGCGGACGGCGGTCTATCCGTGCAGTATGGAGCTTGAAAAGCTACAAGAAGCCAGCGAAATACTCGAACAGGCCGCCGAAGAAGCTACCGACGAAGACGTTCGTGAGCGCATCAACACGCAAGCCGAACAAATCGGGAAGCTCGCCGACCGCAATCGTGGTCCCGACCACGGGCGCCTCGCTCGACACATGCACGCCCTCCAAGACCTTGTCGACGACACCGATGGCGAGGTTGCCGCACACGTCGAGGACGCACTCGAAAGTGTCCGTGCCTACCGAGAAACAGTCAGCGGCGTCTAAACAGTCTCTCTCGATTTTTCGCGACTAGCGCTGTCGCTCACGTTCGAGTAAGTGGAGAAAGCCAAGGGCCGGATTTGAACCGGCGGTGGGCGGCTCTGCAGGCCGCTGCGTTAGGCCGGACTCTGCCACCTTGGCACGATTCGAAGTAGCGGACTCGCGCGCTTAAGCGTAGCGGTCCACACCGCTCGTCAGAAATGCGAAAAGCCCCCGAGCGATACCGCTATCGCTCGGAGGCTTATAACCGGGGTTCAATCGAACCCCACTATGAATGGAG